>JBDHVW010000028.1:0-90544 GCA_039809865.1 Vulcanimicrobiota bacterium | reverse complement strand
ACTCGTCCGATGGATTGTTGACGCAGACGACGGACGCCGGAGGCGGGAGCCTGACGTACAATCGGGCTCTGCTCAGCGACGGCTTCGAGACGACCATGACCACGGCCATGGGCCGGACCTCGAAGGTGCGCATCGTGCATAGCGTCAACGAGGACACCACGGAGATCACGACGGCCACCGACGGGACCGTGTCGAGCACCTCGATTCTGTTCGACGGGACCCACCGGTCGGTGGCGGCGGATGGGACCACCTCTTCGATGCAGATGGTGCCCGACCCGCGCTTTGGGATGATGGCGCCGTTCGTGGGGTCGTGGACGACCTCCACCGGGGGGCTGACGGCCACGGGGAGTGCGACCCGGACGGTGACGCTGGCGACGCCGGGCAATGCCCTGTCGTTGACGGGGATGGTCGAGACGTCTGTGTTCAATGGGCGGACTTCCAGCAGTAACTGGGACAACACGACGCGAACTTTAGTGGAGACATCCCCGGCTGGGAGGACTGTGACCACGACTTACGACCTATTAGGGCGGTTGCTGACGACCTCGGTGCCGCAGTTGGCGACAGTTTCTCGGCAGTATGACGGCCGTGGGCGGTTGTCGCAGGTGGCCGAAGGGACGCGCACGACGGGGTATTTCTACGGGGCAGATGGGCGTTTGCAGCGGGTAGTGGATGCGCTCAGTCGGCAGGTGAGCTTCGTGCGGGATGCAGACGGGCGGGTGACCAGCACGACCCTGCCGGATGGGCGCGTGGTTTCCGCCTCGTTTGACAACAATGACAATTTGCTGACGCTGACTCCGCCAGGGCGGCCGGCTCACAGTTTCAGCTACACGTCGCGGGATCTGACGCAGCAGTATACGCCGCCAACAGTGACTCCGGGTGGGCCGACGAGCTACCAGCACAACATTGACGGACAACTGACCACGACGACGCGGCCGGATGGGGACGTGGTGGCGAGCGGTTATGACCTAGCTGGAAGGCTGTCAACGCTGTCCATTCCGCGCGGGACGTTCGGGTATGCCTATGGTTCTACGGGCAAGCCAGCGGGTGTAAGTGGTCCGGGGGGGTCGACGCGGACTTACGGCTACCAGGGCGCATTGCTCGCGAGCCTGGGTTCAACCGGGCCCGTATCTGGCTCCGTTGCGTGGACCTACGATAACAGCTACCGCACGACCGCTCGGACCGTGAATGGAGCAAATGCCATCACGTTGGGATATGACGCGGACGAATTGTCCACGGTTATCGGTTCGCTTACGTTGAGTCGTAATGCCCAGAACGGCCTCTTGACGGGCACGACCTTAAGCAGCGTGACTGACAGCTTGTCATACAGTAGTGTTGGGGAGGTCTCCAGTTACTCAGCTTCGGCCGGCGCCAGCCAGCTCTACAGCGAGAGCTACGTGCGCGACAACCTGGGACGCATCATCCAGCGGACCGAGGTGCTGCAGGGCGTAACGACCACCTGGGGCTACGTCTACGATACCGCCGGACGACTTCAGAGCGTGACACGGAACGGGGCGGCCTTCGAGAGCTATACCTACGATGCCAACGACAACCGGCTCACCAAAACGACAACTGCCGGCACGACCACCTCGGTCTACGATAACCAGGATCGGCTGCTCTCCTCTTCTGGGCTCGGAGGCGCTCAAAGCTGGACCTACGACAGCAACGGCGATGTTTTGACTCGGGTCAACGCTTCCGGAACAACAGTTTTCGACTACGACACCACGGGTCAGCTATTGAGCGTGACCAAGTCCAGTGGGCAAGTCGTCAGCTACGACCTTGATGCGGGCAGCTGTCGAGCCGTCAAGCGGGTCAGCGGGACCGTGCAGCGCAAGTGGCTCTATGCCGGAGGCCTGCTGCCAGTGGCTGAATTTGACGCCAACGACAACCTGGTTGCCACCTTCAACGGCAGCTATATGGTGAAGAATGGAACGACCTACCGACTGCTCCGGGACCATCTCGGGTCTGTACGTCTGGTAGTGGACGCCGGCACCGGAGTTGTGGCGCAGCGCTTGATCTACGGGCCTTTTGGAGAAATTCTGGAAGACACGAACCCGGGTTTCCAGCCCTTCGGTTATGCTGGCGGGATGCAAGACGTGGATACCGGGCTAGTCCGATTCGGGGCGCGGGATTATGACCCGAGCATTGGTCGCTGGACTGTTAAGGACCCCATTGAATTGGCGGCCGGACCCAACTTATACGCCTACTGCCACAATGAACCACTTAATCATTCGGATCCCTTCGGTTTGTCCGTGGATGCAACCTATGAGGTAAGGACAGGGCAATTGACGGTTGTGGACACTGAAACCGGAGAGAGTCAAACATTCCAGGCGCATTCCGGCAATGGTCCTTCCAAGAACAACCCTGCCGACGAAGCGATTCCAGATAAGGGCCCTATCCCTAGAGGGGATTACTATATCGGTGATGTTGTTGATGTTAACATTGGGAGCATTCGCCATCCCGGCCGTGGCTACACTGGTGATTCAATGTGGTTTCCCGTTTTAGACAAAACGACACTAACAAATGAGCATCCGGTCAGAGATGCCGATGGAAACGTCATTAATAGGTTCGAGTTCTATATTCACCCGGGCCGTATTAGTTCAGGATGTATCACTTTCAACTCTGATGCCCAGAATGGCAAGCCCGACTTTCCACGTTCCAAAGAGTTTACCCGACTCAAAGATTTCATCCGAAAAAAGAGCCCGCTACTCATCGAAAACAATACGGTTATCTGGGGAGTTCTTCACGTCAGATGAGCATATTGCAAAGGCCGTTGGCACGATGCCTGCTCACTGTTCTGATGATATTGTTCTGTGCAAGCACGGGCCAGACCGTGCAGACTCTTGACGTAAGCCTAGAGGGCTGCGTGAATCTTGGAAGGCCTGAGAAAGACTTCGCGAAGCAACTCGAGGAGTTGGGCTATACTCGATGGTCTACAAAACCTGGGACTGCTATGTACGAGTCTAGAAATAGTCCTACAGGGCGCGACGAGGATCCTTACTTTATCCACATAGACTTTGACTCGTCTAACAGAGTTGCTCGCGCCAGCGGGGTTGTGTCCTTCGTTAAAATTGGGGGAGACTCATTGATATACGGCAGCCACAAGAAGGACGCCTTTGCGATTCTTGGAAAACCAATTCGGCTAGACCAGAAAGGCTCCTACCAAGTGCTAACATACAAGAATGTGGGTCTGAATCTGTTTTTCAATTCCGACCGCCTCTGTCATGCCGAAATATCTCGGTAGTTTATGAGGGGCGCATGCCCGAAAAGATGCACGATTGATCTGGACCTGAGCAAGGTTTCTTGAAAAAAGTTAGAAGCCTCCTGTGCTTTTACCCAAGGGCAGAGCCCTTTCAGGAGGCCAACAAGTGAGTTCACCATGCCATCAACTTTTTCCTATCGGATCGGTCAACTCCCCGGATCCACTGGCACACGCTGTGGATCAGTGTGTGAGGAAGTTTCAAGTGCTCGTCGGGGCGATCCTTGCGAGCAAATGGCAAGTCGGTAGCCCGGAAGAGCTTCTCGGTCTCGAGTGCTCTCTTCATCGGGACGTAGCCAGAGACTGCCTGGATCCGATTACCGCGGCAGTCATCCAGGCCGCGCATGAGAATCCTGTGGTTGTGCGGCGCACCAGAGAGTTGGCGGACTCTTGTCCTGATGTCCGCCGCCAGAGAACGAGCGTGCCAGTCAGGCTGACTCTGCTGGGCGGCTCCACACTGGCCATCGAGACGGACTACTATTTGCGCCGGCCGCCGAGAGGTCCTGGCCGCAAGCGAGCTCGCGGGCGACGCGGAAAGGGCGGGAACGGACAGTACCCGACGCTTGAGGTTCTCGGGGTTCATGACCGAGTGTCGCCCGCCCTGGCCAGTGAAATTGCCAGGCAGATGGCCACCAGCACGGTGGACGAGGCCACGGGCAACCTGGCCGAGCGGGGCATTAAACTGGGCGCGAAAGTGGTGTGGCGACTTGCAAATCGTGTTGCAGAGCGGGGTCTTGCTCACCGAGCTTGGAAACAAGAGACCATCCAGTCTGGAGTTACTCCGAGCCTGGCTGCTGACAAGCGGATTGTCATCGGACTGGACGGAGGACGGATTCGGACTAGGGTCAACCTCAAAGGTCGCAGACGAAAGTCCGGGCACAGCCGCTTCGAAGCACCGTGGCGAAAACCCAAAGTCCTGGTCGTCTATGAGGTCGGCGATGATGGGCGAAGGAAGCGCGGAGGCCTGGTGCGTTATGACGCCACCCTTCAGGATGCTGACGGCATACTGCGACTGCTCATTTCGACTCTCCGCGAGCTTGGCGCAGCACAGGCAAGAGAGTGGGTGATTGTCGGGGATGGCGCTGGTTGGATCTGGGATCGGACCAACGAACTCATCGCCCAACTCGGCTTCGAGCGCGCCCGCGTGACCGAGGTGGTGGACTTCTACCACGCCGTCCAGCGAATCCACGCCGTGGCGGAAGAGTTGAAGGGGTGGCGCGCCGACAAGAAAGCCATATGGACAAAGCAGATGAGACGCAAGCTGCTGCGCGGCCAGCTTGACGAGGTGCGGGAAGAACTGCACCAACTCTGTCGCGGACGCAACGCAAAGAAAATCCGGAGCCTGGTCCGGTACTTCGACCGCCATGCCGCCAGAATGAACTACGCCGACTACAAGCAACGTGGGATTCCGCTCGGGTCGGGGGCTGTGGAAAGCTGCATCCGCAGGGTGGTGAACCTCCGGCTCAAGGGTAACGGCATCTTCTGGGCTGAACGGCGCGCCGAAGGCCTGCTGCACATGCGTGCGCAGCTGTTGAGTGGGCAGTGGAAGCGCTTCATCCAGACCATCCTTCAGCCGAGACCATTCTGGGCTTTGCCGGCCCGAGGAGTGGCTGCATGAAAACGGGAATGCTCCCGCTTTCAGTTGATGAGCCCCGAAAATATGGGCATGTAGCGCGAGTCGCTGAATCCCTTCCTACCGGCGGTGGGGCGAGCCCAAACTCGGGTTCCAAATTGGATGGCGCACGTTGCCTGCGGTGCAGAGGCGGTGGGCAAACGCGCTCAGGGTCCGGAGGTGATCGGCATCGCTGCAGGCTTCAGAAGAGCGGCCAGCGTTGTCCCTCAATGTGCGGCTTTTTGATCCAGAATCGCCGGTATTACCGGCCTGACAGGCCTTCCCCAGCGACCAAAAAGTCGCTCGCGTGCAGAAGCGCCGGTACCATCGGCGGTTCTGCCGCACATCCAGGCGTCAAGCCCGCTACCGGGAGCGTCGGTTTGCTGGTGCTCGGCCTGGCATTCGGCCAGCTCGATCCCAAGATTGCCGAAGAGGTCCACGAAGCTGGCTGCGCTGGCAACCTCAAGTCCGGCTGACCGACCCGGTCGACCGCAGCTCTCAATTCTGAGCGGTCCAGGCGCAGAACCTTGGCGGTCCGGGCCACGCCCAAGCGACCGGCCAGATCAACCGCCTGCTCCCACAGAGCCGAGGGCATAGCTGCAGGCGGACGATTGACCTGCCGCCAGTTGTTGATTCTCCAACTCAGCGTATCTCGTCCGCTTCATTCTGCAGGCCAGGCGATCTTGCATCGGGGTCGTCCTCCAATTGGGCTACCCCGACGGTAGCACCCGCGCTCAGGCCATTCCAAGCTGGCTTGCCGAAAGCTCACACAGCAACAGAGTCGTGCGGGAGATCCGGGAAGAAGTGCAACTGTGGACGTCAAAGGGCCTCGCGCCCACTTTGTTGGCCGCCATTCCCTGCCCGGCTGCTACTTAGCAGTCTCTGAGACGAGAGTGCCAGTCTTTCCTTCTAAGGCGTCGCCGACGTGTGGTCGTGGAGGATCTTCCACCCCTTGTCGGTCTTCACCATCACCAGGCTGAACACGCCCTGGAGCGGTTTCTTCTTAGTGCCGGGCCACTCGAGGTGCCACTTCCCGATGACCAGAGCGTGGCTGTCGCCGAGATACTCGGTCTTGTAGGCCTCGAAATCGAGCTTGCCCATGGTCGACTTGTCGGTGCCGTACTTCTTCTGATAGCGCTGCTTGATCTCGTCGTAGCCGCGCGTAATCTGCCCGCCCGAGGTGAAGACCAGATCGTCGGACTGCACGTAGCCTTCCAGGAAGGCGTCCAGGTCGCCACGATTCCAGGCTTCACGCTGGGCGAGCAGCACGGCCCACTGCGGGGTGACCTCGTTGGCGGCGAGGGGCAGGACCAGCAGCAGGAACAGCAGGAGCGCTCTCAAGGGTTATGCGCTTCGACCAGCAGACGGATCTGGACGTCGTCACCCAGCACCGTGGCGCCTTTGTCCAGCGTGTTGTTGTAGACGATTCCGTAGTCTTTGCGATCGATGGTGAACTCGGAGCGGAAGCCGATCAACTCGGCCCCCTTGGGTCCCGCCGTGGTGCCCAGAATCGTAACCGGAACGGTGATGGCCTTCGTCACGCCGTGCATGGTGAGCTCGCCCACCACGTCCAGGTGCTCCTTGTCCCGCGCGATGACTTTCTTGGACGCGAAGCTCAGCGTGGGGAACTTGCCGACATCGAAGAAGTCGCTGCCGCGCAGGTGATCGTCGCGCTTGTCGTTGTCGGTGTTGATGCTGGCGGCCTGCACCGTGAAGTTGACCGAGGAAGCGCCGGGATTGGCGGCATCGTAATCGATCGAGCCGGTGAACTCCTTGAAGCGGCCCTCCACGTAGCTCACGAAGTGCCGCACCGTGAAGGCGATGCTGGAGTGAGCCGAGTCGACCTGGTAGACCTTCGCCTCGGCGACCCCGGGGAGCAGCATTCCAACCGCCATCGCGGTTAACAGAGCGCGTTTCATCACGTCTGAGCATCCTCTTTTCTGCTTAATGGTTTAAGGTCAAAGCATTTTCGAAGAGGCGGGGGATCTTCCTTCTCGAGCGGGAGACGGGAGATGCCGCTCAGCCCAAGAAGACCGGCCGCATGAAACCCGAAGAGTTCCGTCGCCACGCCCATCAGCTCGCTGACTGGATCGCCGACTATCTCGCGCACTCGGAGCGTTACCCGGTGCTGTCCCAGGTCAAACCGGGCGAGATCGCCGCCCAGCTGCCCGCGCAGGCGCCCGAGGGCTCCGAGTCCATGGACCAGATCTGGGGCGACTTCGAGCGCATTCTGGTGCCCGGGCTGACCCACTGGAACCACCCTGCCTTCTTCGCCTACTTCTCGATCAGCGCCAGCGCTCCGGGGGTGCTGGCCGAGTTCCTGAGCGCCGCCCTCAATCAGCAGGCCATGCTCTGGCGCACCTCGCCGGCCGCGACCGAGCTCGAGCAGGTCACGCTCGGATGGCTCCGCCAGCTGCTGGCTCTGCCGTCCGACTTCCAGGGCGTCATCTATGACACCGCCTCGATCTCCAGCCTGCACGCGCTGGCCGCGGCGCGCGAGAGACTGGGGCGCGACATCCGGTCCAAAGGGCTCCAGGGCCAGCCGGTCCTGACCGTCTACTGCAGCGAGGACACCCATTCCAGTGTCGACAAATCGGTCATCCTGCTTGGGCTGGGACACGACAACCTGCGGAAGATCCCCACCGACGACGAATTCCGGATGCGCCCCGACCTCCTGGCCGCGGCCCTCGCCGAGGATCGCGCGGCGGGCAAGATTCCCCTGGCGGTCGTGGCGACGGCCGGCACCACCTCGACCAGCAGCGTCGACCCGATCGCCGAGATCGCAGATATCTGCGCGGCGGAGGGCATCTGGCTGCACGTCGATGCGGCCTATGCCGGTCCGGCCGCCATCTGCCCCGAGCTCCGCTGGATCCTCAACGGGGCCGAGCGGGCCGACTCGCTCGTGCTCAATCCCCACAAATGGCTCTTCGTGCCCTTCGACCTCAGCGTGCTCTACGTGCGCGACATGCACTGGCTCAAAGCGGCGTTCTCGCTGGTGCCGGAGTATCTGCGCAACGCCGAGGATACCCTCAACCTGATGGACACGGGCATCCAGCTGGGACGACGGTTCCGCAGCCTCAAGCTGTGGTTCATCATGCGCAGCTACGGCGCGGAAGGTCTGCGCGCCCTGATCCGCCAGGCGGTCGAACTGGCCCGCGACTTTGCCGACAAGGTCAATGCGGCACCCGATTTCGAGCTGATGGCGCCGGTGCCCCTCAGCCTGGTCTGCTTCCGCGCCACCCCGCCGGGCGTAACCGATCTGGACGCCTACAACGAGCGCCTGATGGAGCGCGTCAACGCGAGCGGGCAGGCCTTTCTGAGCCACACCCGGCTGAGGGGCAAACTGGCTTTGCGGCTGGCCATCGGGCACATGGGAACGCGGCAGGAGCACATCGACCGCGTCTGGGAGCTGCTGCAGGCCCGGTCCGATGGATAGCTGGGTCCAGGCGGCCATGCAGGCCGAGGATTATCGCTCCGCGCTGACGGCCGCGCGCGCCATGCGCGTGGTGGTGCAGGGCGAGCAGCAGCACTGGGCGGTGTTCAAGGAGTTCCAGTGCCTGGAGAGGCTCGGCATGCTGTCCGAGCTGTTCGAGCTGGCCGCTACGGCCGACCCGGGCAAATACGCCGGACGCCTCTACTCACGCGCCGCCGAGCTGGCGCGGGAGCTCGGCGAGCGCATGTTCTTCGACCGCTTCGCCGCGCGCACAGCCGAGGCAACCGAGGATTTCGAGTACCTCAAACAGGCCTGGTCCCTGTTCCCCGGCCCCGAGCTCGCCATGCAGCGCGTCTTGATGGGCATCGCGCTGAACGAGCCCGAGGAGGCTTTTGCCGGCCACCTGGGCCTGCTCGACCTGGTCGAGGAGCACCAGAACCGCAACCTGGCCGCCGAGGCCTGGCTGGTGCAGGCCGACCTGCGCAAGCTCTGTTTCACGGCCGATTACATGCACGAGCTGGTGGCCCGCTGGGAGCGCCTCAACGGGCTCCTCGGCCCGGCCGAGCGCCAGGCCTGGGAGCACGGTCGCAAGGCCTACCAGGCGGGCGCCGCCGGCGAGCAGGTGCTGCTCGAAGGCTTGATGATGCACGGCATCTCGCTGGACTCGGTCGACGTGGCCGGCCGCTCGGCGGCTTTCGGAGCGGCCATGACGGGCGCGCTGGGGATGCTGGAGTGGTTGCTCGCCCACGGCGCCGCGCTGGATCTGCCCAATTACCAGCTCATGACCCCGTTGATGGCGGCGGTCATGGAGAACAAGACCCACGTGGTCGAGTTCTTGCTGCCGAAACACGCCCGGATCGACCGGCGCGGCCCGGGCGGTAACACCGCTCTGCACTTCGCCGCCCACCTGAACCGCTACGACATTTGCGAGCACCTGCTCAAGCGCGGAGCCAACCCCGCCCTGGCCAACGCCAACGGCGAAACTCCCCGCGCCCTGGCCGAGCCCCACGAGAACCTGCGCCCCCTGTTCAAACCGCCCCAGGGCGGCCTCCTGAGCGGCCTGCTCAAGCGCCGATAAGGTTTTTTTCAGGCCTGGCGGTTAGGCTCGGACAGGCTATGCTAACTCCTGTCAGCTCTGGGGTGACCGTCTTCTCACGGCCCAGGTCGGCCGCCCTCTTCACGCGGCCTCAGCCCGAGCCCACGGACACGGTCGAAGTGCGCCCCTCGCAGTGCCAGACGCTCTGGAAAGAGGTCGATCGACTGGGCATCTGGACCTCGCTGGCCGGCGTGACACCGCCCCTGGGCAGCGTGCTGTCGGTGGCCGCCCAGGACGAGCTGAAGACCCTGATGAGCCATCCCAGGCTGAAGTTTGGATTCAGCCTCGATCCCAGCTCGCCGCGCATGGCGCGCACGCCCTGGGACAGCGCCGAGGCGGCCGACTCGCTCCTGACGTGGGACGACCCTCAGGGCCGTTTCGACCGGCTCAACTACGTGGCCGAGAAAGCCGATTTCGCGCCCGTGAACAACTTCCGTCAGCTCCAGGCCCTGGAGGCGATGGTCGTGACCGGCGACCTGACGCCTCTCGAGAACGCCTCGCTGGCCCGCCGGCTGCTCGACTTCGAGTCGTCGGGCGCGCACCTGCAGATGCTGCACCGCGACGAGACGACGGTGCGGCGCGGGACTTACCGCGAGCTCGGCGCTTACGGCGCCTATCAGGCCTTCCCCGAGAAGCGCATGCTGCTCAACGGCGTCCCGCTGCAGAACGAGCGCGACCTCGAGACGGCCGAGTTCTTCCTGCGCGACCGTCCCGACCGCGCCCTGGAAGCCGACGTGCGCGCCCGCACCCTGCGCGAGCTGCAGCGCGAGGGATTCGATTTCTTGCGCGGCTCCGAGCGCGAGCCCGTGGACGCGCTGGCCGCCTACCGCTACGGAGTGGTCGACTCGGCCGGCGACGTCCAGGTGTGCCTGGAGGGTCTGGCGCCCGAGAAGCTGCTCGCCGGCGGCGACAAACTCCACCCGGTAAGCGCTCGTATGCGCGAGCTGATGGACTTCGCGCGCCAGAAGTTCGGCGACGTGGCGCCCCGGGAAGGGCGCGACTACTTGCAGGCGCTGGTGCTGCCGGGCGAGCTCGCGCTGACCGACCGCTGGGAGATCCTGACGCAGCTGCGCGCCAGCGAGCGCTCGTCGGGCTCGATGCTGTTCGCGTTCGAGCAACTGCTGGCGGCCACCGCCCCGGGCGAGAAGACCGCCGACCTGGTGCCCGAGTACGTCGACCTGCGCGCCCGGGGCCTCGGCCTCGACAAAGCGGGGGAGGCGCTGCACTACTTCCACCGCACGCTGCCGTCGCTGACTTTCGGGCCGGACGATTTCCGCACCGAGCGCGCCGCCCTGGTCGAGCTGGCCGAGATGACGGGGTCGTTGCCGGAGGCGGTAAGAGCCCGCACGCAGCTGACCGCACCCGGTGCCGAGCCCTACGCCGAACGTCTGGCGGCCCTGGCGCAGGTCAAGACGAACGAAAACTACGCGGCGCTGGCCGCGGGACAGCTGCCGCTGGCCGCGTCGGCGAAGGCGCTGCTGCGACTGGAGGGCGACCGCGAGGCCTTTGTCTACCTGGCCCGCGGTGTGCGCCGCGAAGCCTTTCCCGACCTGGACAGCGCGGTCGACCGCTACCTGCAGGAGCGCTCGGTCGCCCGCGAGCCCGGGCTGGCCCGCGAGCTGTGCCGGTCGACGGAGCCTCTGGCCGACCGCCAGGAAGCCTCCTCGATCCTGGCCACTCCCGAGGACTTCCGCGTCGTCTGGGAGGGCCCGCACGAGAATCTGGTCGGCGACGCACGCGCGCTGGCCAGCCTGCATGAGCTGCTCCCCGAGGCGCCGGACACGGCCCGCGGGCTCTTCCGCAAGTACCGCGGCGAGCGCGTCGAGGACGTCCGCCGCGAGCTCGAGCTGATCTCCGACCTCGAGCTCATGGAGCGCTCGGTGCACGGCGATTTTGGCTCGTCCTACGACGAGCGCGCCGGAGCGCGCCAGCTGGTGGGAGAGGACTACCCGCTGCTGTTGCGCCAGCACCGCGCCGAGGCGCAGCTGGCCGAGGAGGCCCGGGCCCTGGGGGCTCTGCGCGGAGCGCTGCCCGGCCCGGAGGGCCTGCAAGTGTATCAGTTCCTGCAAGAGCGCCTGCGGGCGCACCCCGAGGAGAACGTCGGGACGTTGGCCCAGGGCTTTCTGCGCGATTACCTCGTGACCAACGATCTGCAGGGGAGCCTGGGCCGCGTCGGTCAGAAGGTCGACCACTCCTCGAGCGGCGTCGGCCAACACGGCGACAGCGTGGTCGTCGGCGGCGTGCGCCTGCCCCGCAAGGAGTAGGCTAACCTGGCCTGGATCTAGAATCGCCAGGAAGGATGCTGGAATCTGCGGATTATCCCAAGAGCATCGACGGCCATGAAGTTCTGGACTTTCTGGGTCAGGGGGGCTTCGGGTGGGTCTTCCGCGTGCGCACGCACGACGGCCAGGAGCATGCGCTCAAACTGCTCCGCAACGTGGCCGGCCTCACCCGCCTCGATGTCCTGCGCTTCAAGCGCGAGTTCCAGGTCGCTTCCGGGCTGAGCCATCCCGGGTTGGTGCGAGTCCACGGCAGCGGCGTTTCGCAGGGGCAGCCCTACTACACGATGGACTTCGTCCCGGGCCAGAACATCTGCCAGTTCGTCAACGGAGATCGCGAGCGGCTCGAGAAGGTCATGACCCGGCTGCTCGAGACGCTGGCCTACCTGCATAGCCGACGCATCGTGCATCGCGACCTCAAGCCCGAGAACATTCTGGTGGATCCCGAGGACGGCACGCCACGCCTGCTCGACTTTGGACTCGCCCGCGGGCTGCAGGGCAGTCACCAGCTCACCGAGACCGGCACCGTGATGGGGACGACCTACTACATGGCGCCCGAGCTCCTCTCCACCGGCAAGGTGGACCCGCGCGGGGACCTCTACAGCCTCGGGGTCATCCTCTACGAGGCGCTGACCGGCAAGCTCCCGTTCACGGCCTCCAATCCGGTGACCGCCATCCATCACATCTTGATGGAAGATCCGGCGCCGCCCAGCACCCATCTTCCCGGGCTTCCCCCCGAGCTCGACCAGCTCATCATGAAGCTCCTCTCCAAGGATCCGGCCGACCGCTACCACAGCGCCCAGGAGACTCTCCACGCCTGGCGCCGCGTCTTCGAAGGGGAGCTGCCCGAGGACTTCATGCGTCCCGAAGCGCCCGAGCTGCAGACCAGCGAGTTCGTGGGCCGCAAAGTCGAGCTGGACTGCCTGCTGAACCTGATGGAGCCTTCCGAGAAACGCCCCCTGCTGGCTCTGGTGGCGGGCGAGAGCGGGGTGGGCAAGACCCGGCTGTTGCAAGAGCTGGCCGACTACGCCTCCGACCAGATCGTGACCTGGGGCTATGGCTACGAGTTCGAAGCTTTGCCTTACCAGCACTGGATCCCCGTGCTGCGGCAGGCGACCCGCGCCGAGCTTCCTCCCGAGCTGGCGCCGTTCCGCCGGGCTCTGAGCGTCTTGCTGCCCGATCTCGCGCAAGCCAACGAGCCGCCGCCGAGCAGCGAGGATCCGATGCAGAAGTTCCATCTCTTCGAGGGGATGGCGCGCTTGCTGGCGACCGGCGGTCGGCGCCTGTTGCTGATGGACGACCTGCAGTGGGCCGACCCCGCCAGCCTGGAATTCTTGCTCTACCTGGTGCGCCGCCACGAGCTTCCCAACTGCTTGCTCGTGGCCAGCTACCGGGTGGAGGCCGTGGACCAGAGCCCGGGGCTGGCCAAGCTGGTGCAGTGGGGACGGGGCTCCACCGTGACCCTGGAGCCGTTCGACCTCGAGGAGACCGAGGCCATGGTGCGCTCGATGCTGGGCGCCACCGGCCAGGATCCGGAGACGACCCGGCAGTTGCACGAGGAGACCTCGGGCAACCCGCTGTTCGTGGCCGAAGTCCTCAAGGCTCTCGCCAGCGAGGGCCGTCTCAAGCTGCAACGGGGGCTCTGGCACCTCGACACCGAGACGCTGCCGCGCACCACCACCGGGGGCACGCGCATCCCCATGACGGTGCGCGAGGCGGTCAAGCGCCGTCTCAGCGGACTCGAGCCCGAGACGCTCGAGGTGGCCGAAGCCGCGGCCGTGCTGGGGCGCAGCTTCGATGCCGGGCTTCTGGCCCGCGTCGTGGGCCGCAACGTCAACGCTCAGGTAGATCTGCTGCTGGCCCGTCGCATCTTCGCGCAGCGCGAGCCCGGACTGATGGGGTTCTACAACCAGCCTCTGGTGGAGGTGGTGCAGGAGAGCCTGGCGGGCGAACGCCAGCAGACTCTCCATCTGGCCGCGGCGCGAGCTCTGGAGGGACGGTTCGCCACTCGCGAGATCACGCTCGAGCTGGCGCGCCACTATCTGCGAGCCGGAAAAAGCGCCGAAGCGGCCGTGCATCTGACCCGGGGCGCGGAGATCGCGCTCAGCTCGTTCGCCTACGAAGAAGCCGCTCAGTTGTTGGAGGCCGCTCTGGCGGTGGAGCACAAGCCCGAGCTCGAGGAGCGCCTGGCGGATGCTCGCTTCGGGTCGGGGCAGACCGCCGAGGCGCAGCAGTCCTACGAGCGCCTGGGCCTGCACGAGAGCGATCGGCTTCGGCAGGCCCGACTGCTGCGCAAGCAGGGCACCTGCCACCTGGCCCGGGGCGACGTGGCTGCGGCCTACGACGCCCTGCTCGAGGCCCGTCAGAAATTGGGCGTGGGGACCGTCTCCACCAGTCTGGGCCGCAAGCTCACACTGCCCCTGCGGCTCCTGGGCTCGTTGCTGCCCACCTCGCGCCGTCAGGCCGACCAGGAGACAGCCGAATTGCACGCCATCCAGGAGCGCCTGGGGCAGGCGCTCTTCTTCCTCAATCCGCCCGGGTGGAAGCTCGACATGCTCGACATCACGCTGCGCGAGCAACAGGTCGCCAGAGCGGCCGGGGGAGGGGAGGCCCGCGTCACGTCGCGCCTGTCGCTGGCTTACGCGCTGCTGGGAGGCCCGGCTGGCTCGGCCCGCATGGCCCCCGGTCTTCTCCGCACGGCGCTGACCGAGCTCGAGCACCACGAGGACGGACTGTTCAAGGCCACGCAGCTGCGCAACATCGGCTTCTTCCTGCACCTTTCCGGTCTGCGCCAGGAGGCGCTCCGTACCGAGCAGGCGGCGCTGGACATCTTCGCTCGCTCCGGCGACCTGTACGGACTCTCGCTGGCGCATTCGATCATGGAGCAGATCCACCGCGAGGGTGGTTGGCTCGAGCCGGCCGAGGAGCACGCGCGCCGCTCGTTGGAATGCTCCGAAGCGGTCTCCAACCCGATGGAGCTGGCTCTGGCCTATCTGAAAATGGTCTTCGTGCTGACCGCGCGGGGTCGCCTGACCGAGGCTCAGGAGTATCTGGAGAAGGCGGAGGAGATGCGCGGAAAGCACCGCGCCCCCTACGTCGAGATGCGCCACTGGGCGGCCAGCGGCTGGCTGGCTCTGGCCCGGGGGGACTATGCTCGCGCCGGCTCCGATGCCCGGCAGGCCCGTCAGATGGTCAAAACCAACAAGTCGCTCCCCTTCTTCAAGGGAGAGGCTGTTTCGCTGGAAGGTCTGGCGCTCAGCCACCGCCCCGAGCCGGGGTCGCTCCGCCTGGTGACCGGCTGGCGCCGCAAGATGCGAGGTTTTCCGCTCTACGAGGCGATGCTCGGTCGGGCTCAAGCGCGGCTTCTCATGGGCGAGGGAAAGTCGGAGCTCGCGCTCCAAATAGCCCGACAGGTCCTGGAAAGTTTTCAGCGCCTGGACAATCCGACCCAGTCCGGTCGCACGTCGGTGCTGTTGGAACAGATAGAACCGGGCAAGGGACATAAGGATCGCTCAGAGGAATTTTTCCGTCAGGCAGGAACGCTTGATTTGTTACGGAATTATGAACAAATGTAGGCATTTAGGCCACTGACCCCAGAGAGCCAGGCGACTTGGGGAGGACGATGAAGCCACTCGGAAAACGCGGCACGCTGCTGATCACGATCCTGTGGATCACGACGCTCATCATGCTGATGATGGCGACCGTCGGCCGCGGAGTGATGAAGAATCTCAACGATGGCCGGCGCGAGTCCGAGAGCGCCCGGGCCCGCTACGCCGCCTGGGCCGCGACCCAGCGAATCCTGGCCGAGCTTCGCGTCAACCCCAACTGGCCGGGCCCCGGCTGGCCCGAGACCGTGGTGGGGACGATGCCGCAAGATCCCAGTCTGCAGTATGAGTGTCAGGTCTTCAACAACAACTATTCAGGCGCCGATCGCGCTGTTCCGGGCACCAACGTCAGCATCCCTCCGGGCCTGGTCTACATCAAGACCAAGGGAATGGACCTCAACTCTTCCGCTGTAGCGCGCTCGCTGGCTGCAGTGGCCGGGACGGCCGTGCAGGAAACGGTTACCTTTGATTACGCGGCGCTGACCGAGCTGTCCACCAGCCTCAAGAACTCGCAGGTGGATGCGTATGATTCCAACGCCGGCCGCTACGACCCGAACTTCCATAAGGCCAACGAGGCCACCGTCGTCTCGAACGACAAGCTGGGCATGGCGACCAATTCGAAAATCGACGGCCACATCGAGATTCTGCCGGCCACCGTCGACCCGCTGACCCAGCTCGCGGCGGTCCACTTTACGGGCGACACGACTTCGACCATCACGGACACTTCCTTTCTGGGCCCGCCCCCCGGAGCCAAGATCATCACGGCCAAGAAGGCGATCACCAAGTACAACTCCCCGTTGAATGCTCCCGTGGGTCGCGACATCTCCGTGGCCTCCCTTCCCGACCAGTGGCACAGCGGCGGGGGCGGCTGGGGTGGCGGCAACAACGGCGGCGGTGGCGGTAACAACAACGGCGGCGGTGGCGGTAACAATAACGGTGGCAACACGACCAGCACGACGGGCGGCACCACCAGCACGACGGGTGGCACGACCAGCACCACGGGCGGCACGACCAGCACGACGGGCGGCACGACCAGCACGACGGGCGGCACGACCAGCACGACGGGCGGCACGACCAGCACCACGGGCGGCACAACCAGCACGACGGGTGGCACGACCAGCACGACGGGTGGCACCACCAGCACCACGGGCGGCGGTGGCAACAACGGTGGCGGCGGCAACAACGGTGGCGGCGGCAACAACGGCGGCGGCGGCAACAACGGTGGCGGCGGCAACAACGGCGGCGGCGGCAACAATGGCGGAGGTGGCGGCGGCGGCTTCTGGGGCAAGCTGATCGACCCGGGCGCCTACAACAAGCTTACGGTCGAGCCCGGCCAGAAGGTCGTCCTCAAGTCCGGGCGTTACTACTTCGACTCGATCGATATGGACAGCGGCGAGATCGTCATCGACAGCAGCAGGGGACCCGTGGTGGTCTTCGTGGGTTACGAGGCCAACCTCAAGAACGACTCCAAGATCAATGACGATGGCCACGCCCGCGACCTGCAGATGTATTTCACGGACTTGAAGGAAGTCATCGACCCCCTCACCGGTCTGCCGCCGGTCGATCCATTGACCCAACTGCCCCTGACCAACCCGGACGGCACTCCGCTCACGAATTCAGAGCTCAATATCTCTCGCAGCCGCGTGACGATGGTCACCGCGGGGAAGGCCCTGGAAGTCAAGCTCGACGACAACTCCGAGTTATTCGGAGCCGCGGTCGGAAACCTGGTGGACGTGCTCGACAGCAAACTGCATTACGACACCACGCTCAAGGGGGCCAGCCTGGGAATGCAGGGTGGTTGGAAGCTCGACGGGATGCACGACGACAACAGGTAGAGCTAGCGACGAACGAGCAGCAGGCCCAGCGCAAAAAGCGCCAACGCCAGGTTGACCCCTCGCGACGGCACGCTGAAGAAATAGAGCTTCGCCAACAGGCAAAAAACCAGCAGCGTCAAGAGTCCCAGCCCCTGCAGAAAGTCCGACCCGGCCATGACCTCGGGGCGCCACAGCGCCAGGTAACCATAAACCAGGCCGAACAGCATCAGGCTCATACTGTGGGTGACATTGAAACCGATGTACGCTCGCCAGAGGGTCGTTTCTCCCGTGATGACCAGCCGTGCGCCGCGCATGGCGGTCTCGACCTCGGCAGGACGCGGCCGCAGGTTGGGTCCGAAATAGGTGAAGACCAGGTGAGCCGTGCCCAGAACCAGCGGAATGAAAGCGGCCAAAGCGAGCAAAATCATAGAAAGGTCGTCGTCTCCTCCAGGCTCTTACGCCCGATGTCGGGCACGCGGCAATCCTCGACCGGATAGCCGACCACCAGCAGAAGGAAAGCGCGCTCGTTGGCCGGACGGCCAAGCATTTCGCGCAGAAAATTCATCGGGCTGGGGGTGTGGGTCAGGCAACAAAGTCCGGCGTGATGCAACGCGGTGATCAGCATTCCGGTTGCGATCCCCACCGATTCCTGCACATAGTAGTTCTTCTGTTTCTCGGGCCCTTCCCGATAGTTCTCGGCAAAGATGGCGATCAGACAGCCGGCTTCCTCGAGAAACGGCTTGTTGGAGTCGGTTCCGAGGGGCTCCAGGGCAGCCAGCCAGTCCTGGGGTGCCCGCCCGCCGTAGAACTCGCGCTCTTCCTTCTCGGCGGCTTCGCGCAAGCGGGCGCGGAGCTCCGGATCGGTCACCACCACGAAATGCCACGGCTGGCGGTTGGCGCCGCTAGGAGCCGTCCCGGCGGCCCGCAGGCAGTTCTCGACCACCTCGGGAGGGATGGGGCGCACGGCGAAGTGGCGCACGGTGCGGCGCCGGCTCAACTCTTGATAGAGCTCGACCGAGCGGCGCCGCATCTCCTCGGGGGCCAGCTCGCGATACTCGGTATACGTCCGTTCGCGCATGCAGCCCCGAGATTCCCTCCAGGCTTGAAGGATGCCTTCCCGCAGCTAAGGAATGACCTGAATATTCCAAGCGGTCGAAGGGAGATATCCATGCGCAAGAGGCTCGGTGTCATCGGTGTAGGCTCGGCGGGAGTCTTGAGCTTGACGCATTTCTGCACCTGGCTGACCAATGAGTGGGACATCGTCTCCATCTACGACCCCAACAAGAAGATCCTCGGCATTGGAGAGAGCACCAACGGCGGGTTCGTGGGCCTGCTCGAGAAGGGTCTCCACTTTGCGCTTGGCAGCCAGGCCGATCTCGACGCCCTCAATGCCACCATCAAATATGGCAGCCGTTTCACGGAGTGGCGTGACCACAGCTGGCTGAACCCGCTGCTGGACGGCAACACCGCCATCCACTTCGACAACAATATGTTCAAGGAGTTCGCCTTCCAGCGCCTTCCCAAACTGTGGCCGAAGAAATTCAAGGTGCTCGAGGGCAATGTCTCCAAGATCCAGAATTACCCCGACAAGGTCACGCTCACGGTCGACGGGCAAGATCACGACTTCGACTATGTGCTCGATTGCATGGGCTTCCCGCCCGATCTTTCCGACTATCACATCAGCGACTGCACCCTGATCAACCACGGGCTGATCCACAGCCAGCTCCCGGGCGAGTTCACCTACGAGCCCTACACCGATCACATCGCGCACGGCAATGGCTGGATGTTCGGGGTGCCGCTCCAGAATCGCAAGACGTTCGGCTACATGTTCAACGACAAGATCACTCCGGTCGAAGAGGCCCGGGCCGACATGCTGCGCATCCTCGGGGCCAAGGAGCAAGACTTTGCGTCCAACCGCGGGATCGCCGTCGGAGAATACAAGTTCCAGTGTTACTACACCAATCGCATGATCGAGGGCCGCATCGGAAAGAACGGCAATAAGGCGCTCTTCTTCGAGCCTCTCATCGCCAACTCGATCTTCGTCTACATCTACACGGCGCGCCTGTTCTATGACTACATCACCGGCGTCACCGGCAGCGAGAATATCAACCGCGCCTTCACCAAAGCCGTTCAAGAGATGGAAGACGTGATCAGCTACTACTACCAGGGCGGCTCGAAGTTCGACACGCCGTTCTGGCAAGCGGCCATCCCGGCTGCCAAGAAGCGGCTTGAAGGACGTCCCGAGTTCCGCACCCTGATGCAGACCTACCGCCACCTCAAAGACCAGGGCGTGCTGCACCACGGGCCGACCTATGCATTCCAACCGCTTACCTGGGAGATTGTCGACGATGCGCTCGGATACGAGTACATCGCGGCCAAAGAGGAGACCGCGGCGGTCTAAAGCGAATTCATCGGGATGGATAGTGTCGGTAAGGTCGATCCTGTCCCTCCCGTAGCGCCGGCCCCCCCGCCCGAGCCCCCCAAAAAAGAAGAGCCGACGCCGGTCGATCTCAGTTTCCTGAATAAGATCGACTGGAGTTTTCTCAAGAATCCCGAGCCCAATACGGCGCCGCGCACGGCGCCCGACTCGTCGATCCTGGGGACCAATCCGCTCCCGCTGCAATCCGCGGCCAGCAAGCCGGTTCCGGCCGGGGGAGCCTGGTCGGTGGCCTCCCAGGGGGTCCAGCCAGCCAGTGACATGACGCGCTCACTGGAGGCGCCCAAGCCGGATCTTTCCGGCCTCGCGGAGGCGTTCTCGACGCCCGAGGGCCGTACCGGACTGCTGGACAAGGCCTACGACCGCAACCCCTCCGAAGCTCAGCAATGGGTCGACTCGCTCAAGGACGAGCACCCCGAAATCTACGCCGAGCTGAACGCCCGGCTGACTGCCAAGATGCAGGTCGGGGCCGCCGCCGAGTATGGCGGCGTGACCGGCACCGAGATGAAGGCCAACGCCGAAGGTCAGGAGCTGGACCCGAACCTTCAGCGCGAGGTCGAGCGCGCAGCCCAGCAAGAGCAGGACAGAACCCTGGAGCATTTCGCTCAGGAGTTCGAGACCCCCGAGGGGCGCAGCCGCCTCCTCGGCGGATTCTACGCCAACAATGCCAGCGCGGCTTCCGAGTGGGTCAAGACCGCCGCGGCCGAGCACCCGGAGCTGGCCGGCGAGCTCAACGGCCAGTTCAGCTTTCTCGAGCGTGAAGGGGCCGCGATCAACGCCACCGGGCAGACCCGCGTGGACATTCTGCGCAACCTCTACCAGACCAATCCGGTCAAAGCTCAAGAGTACCTGGATCAGGCCAAAGCCCTCAATCCTGGCGACGCCGCGGTGCTGGACAAAGCCTTCCAGGATCAGATGGCCGCGGGAGCAGCCCTGACCTACGGAGACCCGAAATCTCAGATGGCGCAATTGGCCATCGACGATCCCGTGAAGGCACGCCAGATGGCGGACGCCTGGTCGGTGGTCGATCCCAAGATGGGGGCCGACCTGGTCGGCACGCTCAACGAGACGCTGGACCCCACCCGAAGTCTACACACGCTGGACCAGTTCTTCGACCGCTACGGCGAAGGGAACCTGACTCGGGACGATTTGAAGAAGCTGGCGGCGGGCGAGAACGACTCGGACGGCGTGCGCAACTCGGCCCGCGTGTTGCTGGCGAGCCCGGAGTTTTTGGACAAACTTGACGTGGGACTGCTCCCCAATTCGGCCCGGGACGGCCAGATCAGCCGCCAGGACGTCGATGCCGTCTTGCTGCGCGACTATCCGCCCGCCAACGAGGGGCGCGTACTGGGACCGGGCGACGACCTGGGCAAGACGACCCAGGCTCTGGTCGATGGCCTGATCCACGGGCGTAAAGGCGACAATTCGCTGGACCTGTCGATGGCCCGAATCGACCAGGAGGCCGCTGCCCTGCTTCGGGCCAATCCAGAGCGCCGGGACGAGATCCTCGAGAGACTGAATGCCTCCCTGGCGAACAGACAGGGCAACATCACGGATGCGCGCCGGGCAGACGACGGTTTCTTGAGCTCGGCCGTGCATGCTTTGACGGGTGGCATCCGCTCGGCCACCGGCGGGCTGGGCGATGGGGTTCAGGCCGTCTTCGACCGCCTGGGAGAAGCCAACGCGGCCATCGCGAACTACTCCGGTGGCGTGGCGGGGGATACCTTGCGAGGCATGGGCTTCCAGTCCCTGGGCGATCTCGCCCAGGCTGCCACCGCTCTGCACGCCGAGGCCCAGAAGCAGATCAACTCGGGTGTGGGCGCCAGCCTGGCCGGAATCCCCGATGGGCTCGGGGAGATCCTGTCCGATCCTGTTCGGGCCGCTCAGGGGCTGTACAAAATTGGCTCCATGGCCAATCACTTCAACAATCCGGCCTCGCTCTTGGGCGACTCGATCCTGCGCGGAAAATCTCCCCAGGAAGTCTTGGACGGGGACGTCCAAACATTCAAGGCTCTTTTCCAGGGGTATCGAGAGACGGCTGACAAGTATGGCCCCCTGGCGGGAGCGGCGCAACTGGCCACGGACGTGAGCATGATCTTTGCCCCCGAGCTCAAGATTCCCCAGGTGACCAAATTGATGGAATCGCTGGGAACGGGCTCACGCATCGCCGCCACGATGCTCAAGTACTCCGAGAAATACGGAGGCTATGGCGGCCAGACCGGGGACGCGGCCGACAGTTAACGTCCGACCCCTGCGCAGTTCCGCCGAGCGCGACCTCGTGGCCGAGCGCATGCGGCTCACCCTGCTCGAGGTGGTGGGGGAGGAGCTGTATACGATGGAATGGCTCCGCGCGCGCGTGGACTTCCATCTCGAGCACGGCGCCGTCTTCGTGGCTGAAGAGCAGGACGAAATTCTGGGTCACACCATCGTGCGGGTGGAAGAAGGCGCGGGCCTGTTCTCCACGACCTACGTGGCGCCCCCGCACCGTCGGCGCAAAGTGGCGCAGCTTCTCGTGGCGCGCGGCGAGGAGTGGCTCCGCGCGCGGGGAATGGACGAGGCGGTGACCTACACCGCCGAGACCAATCTCCCGTTGCAGCGCCTGTTTCAGGGGCTGGGCTACGCGGAGGGCGAGCGGCGGGAAGGCTTCGTAAAGCTGTTTCGGAGGCTCTGATGCGTAAGGCGACTCTGACCCTGCTCGCGTTCATGGCACTGAACGCCTGGATCCAGCTGGGGTTGAAGGCCAGCTCCGACCTGATCGTGCAACCCGGCAGCGACGCGCTGCTGCAGCGCGTGCGAGCTTGCCGCGGACGGGTCCTGGTCACCATGTACCGCCTGACGGACCGGTCCTGGATCGAGGAGCTGGTGGCGGCCCGCAAACGGGGTCTGCTGGTGCGGGTCTTGCTCGACCGAAATGACGACAACCAGGCGGCCTTCTCGCAGTTGGAGAGCGCCGGAGTCGAGGTGCGCTGGGGCAGCGCGAGCTATCCGGTGACCCACCAGAAATCGCTCATCCTGGACCGGGAAGCCTGGGTGCTCACCCACAACCTGCAACGCGTGGCTTTCCAGGAGAATCGTGGGTTTGCGTTGCGCATCCATGACCTGACGGCGGTGGCCGAGATGGAGAAGGTGATGCTGGCCGACTGGGAGGGCAGACCGATCAAGACCGGGCACGCCGGGCTCTTGTGGTCACCCGGCAATGCGCGCTCCGGGACGCTGGCGCTGCTGGGCCGGGCCCGTCGCCAGATCGAGATCTACAACGAGCACATGAGCGACCCCGAAGTGGAGGAGGCCCTGCTGGCCGCCGCTCGCCGCAACGTTCGCGTCCGCTTGCTGATGACCGGGGACGCCGACGATCGCAACGAGCCCGCGCGCAGGCGTCTGCGCGAGGGCGGGGTGGAAGTGCGTCTGCTGGCCAGCCCGTTCATCCACGCCAAGGTCCTCCTGATCGACAGTGCCTCCGGCACGCTGGGCTCGCTCAACTACTCGCCCGGGTCGCTGGACAAGAACCGCGAGCTGGCGGTTGTGCTGACGAGCAAGAAAACGGTGAAGGCGCTGCGCGACGTGTTCGAAGGGGACTGGGCCAGGGGGCGTTAGTTCGCTCCAGGCTGTGGCCACGCACCCCCAGCGTGTGCCTCAGCCTTGAGATCAAGGTCCCCGGTGCAGGGGCGGCCTCGGCTGGGTTGAGCGCTGGACAAACGTGCGCACCAGCCAGTCCTTCCAAAAGGCCCACAGGGCGGCGCGGTCGCGCGCGGCGGTGGTGCGCGGGTGGTGCAGCAGCGCCAGCAGACCTTGATTCAAACTCCGGGTGTGCTCCTTGAGGGGGACCTCCGTCTCGCGGAAAGCCAGCTCGAGGTCGTGGCGCAGCGCGGCCGCATCTGGATAACGATCCTCGGGCTTGAGCTGGAGGCACCTGGCGACCGCCTTCTCGAGCGCCGCCGGCACCTTCTGGAACGTGGAAAGGGGAGGGAACTTGAAGTTGTAGCTCTGCGGATCGGCCTTCGTGAGCATGTGGAAGAGCGTCGAGCCCACTGCGTAGATATCGCTGCGGGGCGTGGTCTGACCGTGGCCGTACTGCTCGGGAGCGCAAAAGCCCGGTGTGCCGAGGTCCTGGGTGTCCTTCTTGGAATCGGCGCGGTGGTGGCGCGCGATGCCGAAGTCGATGAAGTAGATCTTCCCCTCGGGCGTCAGAATGAGGTTGGAGGGCTTGAGGTCGCGGAACACGATGGGCGGATGGCGCTTGTGCAGGTGCTCGAGGACGTGGGTGACCTGGAGAGCGATCGGGATCGCCTCCACGGCCCAGAGCGGGCGGGTGGTGGCGCTGAGAATCTCGTCGAGCGGCTGGCCCGGGATGAACTCCATGGCCAGGTAGTAGCGCACGCCATTGGGTCCGGGCTCCTCGAAAAAGTCCACCACGCGGGGGAGGCCGGGATGGTCGAGCGAGGCCAGGATCTCGGCCTCGCGCCGGAACAGCTGCACGTTCATGTCGCGGTCCGGCTCGGGGAGGGCGGGAGTGTCCAGCTCCTTGAGGGCCCACTCGGCGCCGGTCAGGTACTCGTCGCGCACGAGGTAAACCGCTCCCATCGCACCCTGACCGAGGCACGTGAGGACTTCGTAGCGGTTGTGGAGGAAGTCGCCCGGGGAGCGGCTGGACACCCGCTCCTGTTGGCCCCGGGCAAATTTTCTTCCTGCAGGGGACCGGCCGGGGGGGACGAAGCTGGCGCCAACCCAAGTATACGGAGCAACGCGAATGAGTATCAGGAACACTTTGATCCCGATGGTGGTGGAGCAGACGGCCCGCGGCGAGCGCGCTTACGACATCTACTCCCGCCTGCTGAAGAACCGCATCATCTTCGTGGGAGACGCCATCGACGATCCGGTGGCCAACCTGGTGATCGCGCAGCTCCTGTATCTCGAGCAAGAGGATCCCGACAAGGACATCGACCTCTACATCAACAGCCCGGGCGGCTCGGTCACCGCGGGTCTGGCGATGTATGACTGCATGCAACTGGTCAAGCCGGACGTGAGCTGCATCTGCATGGGCATGGCGGCCAGCGCCGCCGCGGTGCTGCTGGCGGGCGGCGCCAAGGGCAAGCGTTTCGCCCTGCCGTACTCGCGCATCATGATTCACCAGCCGTGGATCCGCGGCATCGGCGGCCAGGCCACCGACATCGACATCCACGCCAAGCAGATCATCAAGACCCGCGAGACCCTCAACCAGATTCTGGCCGATCACACCGGTCAGCCGCTCGAGAAAGTGCAGCGCGACACCGAGCGCGACTACTACATGTCGGCGGCTGAAGCCAAGGAGTACGGGTTGATCGACGAGATCATCACCCGCGAATCGCGCTGACCAGTCCGTTCCTGCAAGCCTGCCGGCGGGAGCCGGCGGCCTTTACCCCGGTGTGGCTCATGCGCCAGGCCGGGCGCTACATGCCCGAGTATCGCGAGCTGCGCAGCCGCGTTCCCTTTCTGGAGCTCTGCAAGACCCCCGACCTGGCCACCCAGGTTACGGTCGAGGCGCGCGAGCGACTGGGAGTGGACGCGGCCATTTTGTTCTCAGACATTCTCACCGTGGTGGAGCCGCTCGGGTTCAACCTGGAGTTCACCAAGGGCGAAGGACCCTCGATCACGCCGGTGATCCGCTCGACCGCCGATGTCGAGGGGCTGCCGGCGCAGCCCGAGGTGGGGGAGCTGGAGTACGTCTTCCAGGCCGTCCGCCAGATCCGCCGCGAGCTTCCCGAGAACATTCCCCTGATCGGTTTTGCCGGCGCGCCCTTCACGATCGCGAGCTACCTGATCGAGGGCGGGCCTTCCAAGAACTTCGAGTCCACCAAGGTGCTGATGCTGGCCCGGCCCGAGGCCTGGCACAAACTGATGGGCGTGCTGGCGGACTTCACCCTGAGCTATCTCAAGCGCCAGATCGAGGCCGGGGCGGACGCCATTCAGCTCTTCGACTCCTGGGTCGGCTGCCTGTCGCCCGAGATGTATCGCGAGTTCGTGCTGCCCCACAGCCAGCGCATCTTCCAGGGCCTGCCCACCGACGTTCCCCAGATCCATTTCGGGCGCGGCACCGGCCAGTTGTTGGAGTTGCTGCACGCGGCCGGCGGGAGCGTGATCGGAGTCGACTACATGACCAGCCTGGAGGCCGCCTTCGAGCGCCTGGGCGACAACGCGGCCCTGCAGGGCAATCTCGATCCCATCGTGCTGCTGGCCGACCGCCCGGTCATCCAGCGGCGGCTCGAGCTGTTGCTGGCTCAGGTCGGAGGCCGCCCGGGACACATCTTCAATCTGGGACACGGTTTGCTGCCGAACACACCGGTGGACAACGTGCGCTTCCTGGTGGACGAAGTCCACCGTCTCACCACATGAAGCTCGCCATCGTCGGCGGGGGCCTGAGCGGCCTCGCGGCCGCCTATTACGCCCGGGGCAAAGCCGAGGTGACGCTCTTCGAGTCCAGCGACCGCGTCGGCGGGATCATCCAGACGCGCCGTCAAGACGGCTATCTGCTCGAGATGGGCCCCGAGGCCATCCTGCGCTCCAAGCCCGAGGGGCTCGAGCTCTGCCGCGAGCTGGGGCTGGACTCGCAGGTCATCCCGACCAGCGGCCGGGGCGGCGCGCAGGTGGTCAAGGACGACCATCTCTATCCGATCCCCGACGGATTTCGGCTGCTGGCGCCCACGCGCGTTCTCCCGTTCCTGATGAGCCCCGTCATGAGCCTGGCGGGCAAGCTGCGGATGGCGCTCGATTTGATTCTGCCGCCCTCCCTGATGGAGGACCCCTCCCTGGCCGAGTTCGTGACCGCTCGTCTGGGGCGCGAGGCTTACGAGCGTCTGGCCCAGCCCCTGCTGGGGGGTATCTACGGAGCCGATCCGGAGCGGCTCAGCCTGGAATCGACCCAACCAGAGTTCCTGGAGCTGCAGCGTCGCCACGGCAGTCTTCTGCGCGGCCTGTGGCGCTCGCGCCCCGCCGTACGGGGCGACGCGGGGGCGCGCTACAGCCTGTTCTTCAGCTTTGCTGGAGGAACCCAGGCGCTCATCGACCGTCTGGCCCAGCAGGTCGGGCCGGTCGTGCGTCTTGGCACCGAGGTGCAGTCCCTCAAGCGCCTCGACCGGGGTTGGGAGCTGACCCTGGCCGGCGAGGAGGAGCCGCGGGCCTTCGATGGGGTCATCCTGGCCACTCCGGCTCACATCCAGGCCGGGCTGCTCGGGAAACCCGATCGCCGGCTGGCCGAGCTGTTGCGCTCCATCCCATACTCGCACAGCGTCACGGTCAACCTGGTCTATGACCGCCGGCAACTGCGCCGAAAGCTGCGGGGCTTCGGCTTCGTCGTGCCGCGCATCGAGAACAGCTACCTGCTGGCCTGCACCTACAGCAGCCAGAAATGGGCCGGACGCGCTCCCGCCGGCAAAGTGCTGCTGCGCGGTTACCTGGGCGGCATGCTGGGCGAGGCGGTCATGGAGTGGTCCGACGAGGAAGCGATCCAGACCGTGCACCGAGAGCTGGCCTTCTTCCTGGGCATCGATGGCGAGCCCGAGCTGAGCCTGGTGGGCCGCCTGCCCGATGCGATGCCGGCCTATTGCGTGGGCCACGCCCAGGTGATCGAGCAGGTCGCCCAGCGCTTGAAACGTTCTCCGACTCTGGCCCTGGCCGGCAACGGCCTTTACGGCATCGGCATCCCGGACTGCATTCGCACGGCTCGTCAGGCAGTGGAGCGAGTGACAGGAAATTTCAGCGACTGAACGCGAAGCCGGAACCTTCTTCAGCCACAAGTCGGTCTTTTCAGCACCAAGGGAGGCCCGGGACAGTTCCACAGCACGATTTCGATCAGGTGTACCAGGAGCAGGCTGACTATGTGTACAACCTCGCCTACCGACTGTGCGGCTCGAAGAGTGACGCGGACGACGTCTTTCAGGACGCCTTTATTCGGGTTTATCGCTTTCTGCCCGGCTTTCGGGGAGACTCTCTCCGCGGCTGGTTGCGGCGTATCGTGATGAATGCCTTTCACGACGCGCGCCACAAAGTGCGCCGCCTGATCCCGGTCGAGGAGCCCGCCCAGGCCGATCTGGCCGACATCAGCGACGATCCGGGCGAGCACCTCGAGCAGAAGGGCCTGGACGGCCGTCTGGAGTGGGCTCTGAACCGGCTCCCGGACGAGCATCGCAGCATTCTCGTGCTGCGCGCCATCGAGGACCTGCCCTACGAGGACATGGCCGTCGCCCTGGACGTGCCCGTGGGCACGGTGCGCTCCCGACTGTCGCGCGCCCGCGCGGCGTTGCGCAAGTTGCTGGAGGAGAATCCGGCGCCCCCCCCCAAACCGAGCGCCAAGGGACCGAGCTTGATGAGCTTCCTGCTCTTCTTCCTCCGGCCGGTGCAGCTATGCCGCTGAACGAGCGCCAGCAAGAGCTGATCTCGGGGCTGGTGGATAGCGCGCTGCAAGGCGACGAGCTGCGCGAGGCGCAGGAGCTGGTGGCCGCTCAACCCGAGGCCGCCCGTCTGCTGGAGGACTATCGCTCCGACCTGCAGCGCCTCAAGAACCTTCCCCGGATGAAGGCTGACCCGGCGCTGCGCGCGCGTATCCAGCCCCCCCGGCCGGCCGCTCCGAGCTGGCTGAAGGCGGCTGCCATCGTGCTGATCGTGGGCGGGTTTGCGTTCTGGGTCTATAAGAACCGTCCCATCAAGAAGCTCATCGCGCTGGCCCCCGCTTTCGAGGCCCGCCTGGATCCCGGGGAACACCGGCTGGTCAAAGTGTTCTCGGGGCTGAAGGGCAAGCTTGTGGCCGAGGCCGTCACCCACTTCAAGATGATGATCGACGGGGATGGCCAGCATCCGGCCCAGTGCCACCTGGTGCTGAACTACGATTTCGACGGGGATGGGAAGTTCGACCGCAAGGAGATCTACGAGGTGCTGGCCGACGCCACGCCCGGCCTGCAACAGGTCACCGACGACGCCGCCAAGCTCATTTCGGTCGAAGGCGCCCCCCTGCGCGACATGGCCGACGGCGTGCTGCAGGCCGAGATCCAGAACGTCCACCCTCAGAACGCCATGCTGGCCGACATTCAGGAGATCACCCTGCCCAATTTGTCGCCCTGAGACGAGAGACGGGAGATAGCGGGGCAAAAAATCTTTTACTCTCAACTCTCAACTCTCAACTGGCCGCTTTACTCTTTACCCTTTCCTGGATACTCTGTAGAACGTGGGTGAGGTGGCGCTGCAGGGGGTCGTCTGTCTTTTCGTCCTGTTTTGGGGACAGAGTCTGCCGCATACGCCTCCTAACAGCGTCGCAATGACGCTCCTGTTCTTCGCCGTCGTGCTGGAGGCATGGTCGATCCCGCTACCGGGTGGGGGTTTTTTCAGCCTGGCGTTTCCGATCTACCTGGGCGCAGCCCTGACCCTGGGACCCGGGCCCGCCATGGGGATCGCCTTCATCGCCATCACCGCGCGCACGCTAATGAAAGGCCAGAGCCATCCCGAGGTGCGCCTGCGCGAGGGCCTCTGCGACCTCGTGCCCAACCTGGGCGCCCTGGCCGTAGCCGGACTGGTGAAGACGCCATGGCTGCAGATCATCCTGGCCACGCAGGCCCACGTGGCCCTCTACCTGTGGGTGCGCGGTGGCCTCAAGTACCGCGTGGCCGACCCCGAGGCGTGGACCCAGGTGGCCTCCCGCTTCACGCTCGTTTTGCCCACTCTGGGTCTGATGGGAGGCATGTTCGCCTATCTCCTGAGTGGCCACCCCCTCGACGGACTGTGGCTGGTCCCGGTCGTGCTCGCCTTACGATTCCTGGCGGGAGAGGCGGCCCAGAGCGTGCAGATGTCCGAGTACAAGGCCCTGGTCAACAAGCTGCAGACCTCGCTGAAGGACAAAGGCAAGCTGGAAGCCCGCCTGGACCACGCCCGTGAAGGTCTGCACGAGAAGATGAACGAGGTGGTCACGATGGAGGAGCTCTCCACGTCGCTCCTCACGTGCACCACGGTGCAGGGCTGCCTGGAGCTGATCCTCCAGATGGTAAGCCGGTTGGTGCGCTGCCAGAGCGTGGTGCTCTATCTCCGCCAGGGGGACGGCTATCTCAGCCCCCAGTGCTACCGCAGCCCCTTCGCCCAACAGATCGAGCAGGCGCGGCTGAAGGGCGGCCGAGAGCCGGTGGTCGAGCAGGCCTTCGGGCGGTCGTTCGCCGGCTCCACCGTGTTCCGCGGTGAGCTGTACTCGCTGGCGGTGCCCCTGGGCACCTACGGCGTGCTCTACGTGGGACGGCCCGAGGACCCGTTCACCGATACCGATCGCCAGTTGCTGGCACTGGCCGTGCGCCAGGGCGTGGCCGGCCTGGAGTCGGCCTCACGCTTCGAGGTGCAGCAGCAGGCCCTGGAGCTGAAAGACGAGGACCGCATCAAGGTGCTGCAGCCCGGCGCCATGCTGGTCAACCGCTATCGCATCGTGCGCGTCGTGACCAGCGGCGGCATGGGCGCCGTCTATCAGGCCGAGGACGCCAATCTCAACGACGCCCCCTGCGCCGTGAAGCAGATGCTCGAGGAGCACCTGGGGCCCGATGCCGCCTTCGTGCAGCGCAAGTTCGAAGAAGAGAAGGCTCTGCTGGCGCGCCTGCAGCATCCGGGCATCCCGCGCGTGCGGGACTTCTTCCGGGTGGGCGGCCAGTGCTACATCGTGATGGATTATATCCACGGCGCCAACCTCGATCAGGAGCTCTCCGATTGCGTGGCCCTGACGGGGCGCCCGTTCCTGCCCGAGGTGCTGGTGCGCGACATGATCGCCGTGCTGGAGATTCTGGCCTACCTGCACGAGCTCACGCCCCCGGTGCTACACAGGGACATTAAGCCGGGCAATATGATCCGCGAGTTCAAGAGCGGCAAGATCATTCTGGTCGACTTTGGCCTCGCGCGCGCGGCCGATACCGCCAACACCCAGACGGCCGTGGGCACGTGGGGATTCTCGCCGCTCGAGCAGGTGCAGGGCCGAGCCGAGCCCCGCTCGGATCTCTACTCGCTGGGGGTCAGCATGCGATTCCTGTTGACCAACCGCCCACCGGTTACGCTGGAGTTCATCCCGGTGCGCGACATCGACCCTGGCATCGACGCTGAGCTGGCAGCCATCATCGACAAAGCCTCCGCCCCGCGCGCGGAGGACCGGTATCCGGATGCCCGCACTCTCCACGTCGCCCTCCTGGACTGGCAGGCCCGGTCCGCCCCAGCATAAAATGCTACCATAGAACCTGTTGACGAAACTATATTTTGCATGATATCCTGTTTGTAGTTCTATGAGCTACGACCTGGACGATATCGATCGCAAAATCTTGCGTCTGCTGCAGGCGGACGGGCGAATGACCAACGCGGCCCTGGCCGAGGCGGTCGGACTGACCCCCACGCCGATGCTGCAGCGTATGCGCAAGCTCGAGCAGAAGGGCGTCATCGCCGGTTACCGCGCGGTGCTCGACCCGACCGCGTGCGAGCGGGCCACCCAGGCTTTCGCCCTGGTCGAGCTCAAAGAGCACAACAGCGCCAATCACGAGCGCTTCGTCCGGGCCGTGGGGGAGATGGACGAGGTGCTGGAGGTCCACCACATGGCCGGGGAGGTGGATTTCATCCTGAAGGTGGCGGTCAAGGACATCGCGGCTTACGAGAGGTTCTTGCTCGACCAGCTCAACCGGATCCCCGGCATCGCCAGGACGAACAGCATTTTCGTCCTGAGCTCTTCGAAAGATGAGGGTATAACGCCGTTATGATGACTTCCGCCGCTACCTACGGGCTGCTCTGCCTGAGCTCCCTCATCACCATCATCGATCCGGTCGCGGCCGCGCCGATCTTCCTGAGCGTCACCAGCAAGCTGACGCCCGCCCAGCGCCGCTTGACCGCTCGTAAGGCTTGCCTGGTGGCACTGGGTCTGCTGCTGACGTTCGCGGTGGCCGGGTCGGGCATCCTCAAGCTCTTCGGGATCACTCTGCACGCGTTTCGCATCGCGGGGGGGCTGCTGTTCTTCTCGACCGGTGCCGCGATGATGGCCGGTCACCGCCATGCCACGGGCGAGGAGACGGACAACGATCTCGCCATCGTCCCCCTGGCGATGCCCGTCATCTGCGGGCCGGGCGCCCTCAGCACCGTCATGATCCTGATGGGCCAGGCGACCGGAGCCTGGCACGTGGTCACGTTTTTCGTGGCGCTGCTGCTGGCGATCTCCTTCACCTACCTGTGCCTGTTGCTGGCCCCCGTCGCGCTGCGCGCGATCGGCAAGAGTGGCGTGCAGGTTGCCACTCAGGTGATGGGACTCATCCTCTGCGTCCTGGGCGTGCAGTTCATCGTGGACGGAATCCGCCCCCTTTTGTTGGAGCTGGTAACAAAAAGCTAGGGTTTTTTCAGGCCCGCGGAGTATTCTCCTGAACGTGGATCCCATCGTCAGCGCTTCCGGCCTGCGCCCCACCGCCAGGCTCTCCGGTTTGCCGACCGCCGCTCATGAGAAAGCGGAGGAGAATGCCCTTGCGGGTCCGCCCCAAGATCGCACCGCAATCGGCGGGCTGAAGATCCGCAAAGCCGGGGCACCGGCGGCAACCGAGCAGCCCGCTCCTCCGAGAACCGACCCGGTGGTGGCCGAGGCCCTCAACACGCTGGTCGACGCGGGCCTTCGCTTTACCAACGACGCCGACCAGCGCCTCGAGCAGGCCTTCGCTGGCAAGCGCGAGGCCCTCCTTCGCGTGGGCGCACCCTACACGATGGTCGCCTCCTTCGCCAGCGTCGGTGAGTTGCAAGAGTATGCCGGTCTGCGCAGTGGAGCTCGCACCAGCGACACGTTCGAAGGCCTGAAAAAGCTTGACGAGCAGGGGCTCTCGTTCTACTTCTCGCGCGATACCGGCAAGCTGCTGGGCAAGCTCCCCATGGAGGGCCCCAAGGCCTGGCTGCGCACCGACGCCGCCGGGGCCGCCCTGCTGATGGGCCGGGGCGAGAGCATCCGCCTGCTGGGCGCCGACGGCAGCGAGCAAAAGCTTTCCTCTCCGGCCGACATCGGCCGGGTGCAGACTCGGGGCTCGGCCGAGAAGGCCGAGGTCCGCAATCTGCTCGACTTCATGGAAGGCGGCATGGGCACGGCCGGCTGTAAGGTCGAGGCCGACTTCCCCCTGGCCGACTCGATGCTGGCCAGCGACTACGAGACCCAGTACTGGGCCCAGCAGAAGAGCCTGCTGACCAGCCACGTCGAGCGTCCCCAGAACTCCGACTTCCTGGCCCGCGGCAAGATGCTGCAAGATCTGGCCAGCGGGGGAGAGGTCAACCTGACCGTCGGGGGCCAGACGCGCCCCATCCCGGTCAACCTCCAGCAGGTCCAGTATCTGCAGAAGTTCTTGACCGACGCGCACCCGCCCGAATTCGACTTCAACGCCGGCTACCACGCCCTGACGGGCGCCGGCGGCAAGGTGTTCGCGCGCCAGATCCACGGCGACGCCCGGGGCCAGCTGGTGGAGTGCAAGACGCCGCTGGCGGCCTACCTCAACCTGGCGGTGGGCGGCGAGTGCGTGGTGCTCGATCCGAGCGGCGACCTCAAAGGCTATACCGATCTTCACAGCTTCTCGATGAGCGCGCTGGGACAGGAGGCCAATCCCGCCAAGGAGCGGTTCCTGGCCGACTACGACGCGCTCAAAAAGGCCGGCTACGTTCTGTTCAAGCCGACCAACATCGACAGCCAGGGCAATGTCGGTCAGTGGGTCACCCCGGGTCCGGCGATGACCCTGGCCGAGCTGACGTCCGGCCGCCCGATGCTGATCCAGAAGCCGGACGGCTCCGACAGCCAGCTCCTCCAGAACAATCAGCAGCTCAGCCAGTTTCTCGCGAAGGTGGGCGTCCAGGCGGGCGAGGCGGCCCAGCCGGCCGCCCCGGCCGAGCGGATCGACCCGGCCACCCCCAAGAAGAACCTGGTCATGGTCTACTACTCGGCCCTGCACAACTCGGAGGGCCCGCTCGGCGTCTACGACGATTTTGCCTACAAGCTCACCCAGATCGGCTCGTCGGAAGATCGCGACGTCATCACGCTGCGCAGCGACCAGTCGTTCAAAGAGCATCTGCGCCTCGACTACGCCCAGCCGGGCCGCTTCGAGAACGTCCAGACCCTGCGTCCCGAGACGATGCTCTCCGAGGCCTCGGTGCTGGAGAACTTCGTCTACGAGTCGGTCAAGCGCCACCCGGGCGACGAGAAGCTGCGGCTGATCGTGCTGGGCCACGGCAGCGCCGAGTTCGGCGTGATGGACGATTTCGGACCCCGGTCCGTCGATCGCATCAAGGTCGACGATTTCGCGGGCGCCATCAAGAAGGCGCTCGACCGCATCGAGCAAGAGACGGGCAAGCGTCCGGTTATCGACAATCTCATTTTGAACAGCTGCCTGATGGGCAACTCCTCGATGGTGCAGGCGCTGGCCGAGACGGGCGATGTCAGGGCGATGTCGGCTTCGCCCGAGCTGATGCTCGACTCGTTCCCCTCAGCCGCCATCACCGACCTCAAGGGCGCGGTCGACGGTAAGGAATACGCCAAACACCTGGTCGACGTCTACAAGGACGCCATCGCCTTCGAGGGGGGCAAGGCCAACCGTCGCAACGCGCTGGTCTACGGAGCCTACGACTGCGATCCCCAGAAGGCCGCCACGTTCAAGAGCTCCCTGAAGGATTTCTTCGCCGCCTGCGTCCAGCGGCCCGACCTGGCCACCTACGTCCGCGAGGACATCTCCGATTGCAAGGGATACAACATCCATCCGACGGGTGGACCGGGCCCCGGCTTCGAGAATCGGGACCTCATCCAGGTCGCCAAGCGCATCCAGGCGGATGCGCGCATCAAGGACCAGGGCATCAAGCAGGCCTGCGCCAGGTTGATCGCGGCCGCTCAGGATCAGGTGCTGGCCCAGCGCACCGAGAAGGCCTACGAGGGCCGCGAGGGGCCGAGCTTCTTCCTGCCGATGGACCGGAGTCGCTACGACCCCACCAGGGAGCAGCCACCCACGCAGCTACTCAAGGACACGGGCTTCAACGACTTCATCGCGCTGATACAGGCGGCCGCGCCGCGCACGCAAGCGCACGAGAACGCCCTGCACAACCTCTACGTCGCCCAGGGCAACGCGATGGTCGACATGGTCATGAAGCTCCAGGGTTTCAGCCCGGCCGGACAGGCGATGCTGGAGCAGCAGTTCGTCTCGAAGCTCGAGAAGCCGGTCGAGGTGAGCCGCGTGCGCCAGGGATTGAATACGGCTTTGAGGGTCGTGCTGGGCACGCTCGGCGGCGCGGTCGGCCTGACGCTGGGCGTCGCGGTGGGTGCTCCCAGCGGAGTCATCCGGGGGGCGATCGGAGGCCTGACCGGGCACTCGAGCGAGGATGGGCCGGGCCGCCCGCTGCCGCAGCCGCAGGGCGCCCAGGTGCCGACGCAGACGTCCGCCGGGCCCGAGCCGCAGAGCGCTCTGCCCGCCGGTCCGGCGGTGGGGACGAAGCCCTTCGCCGCGAGCCTGACCGACGGCACGGTGCTGCAGGTCCGTTCTCAGAACCGCCTGGTGGCCGATGAGGCCTTCCTGGCCTCGCTCGAGGGCGTGGGCACCAGCGTCAACAAGGCGGTCAGCTATCGCTACGGGAACGTGGCCGGCAAGCTGGCCGGCGTCCCTGCCGGGATGGTGGGAGGAGCCGTCACCGGCGCCACGGTCTTCGGCGCCACGGGGGCCATCGCCGGCTGGCAGCTCGGCGGGAAGCTGGCCGACCGGATCTTCCCGGCCGTCCCGCGTTGAGGCAGTTCCTCTTCTGGCTGCTGGCTCTCGGGTTCGCGTTCGCCTCGCCACCCTCGGGACAGCCGCCGAAGGACGCCAAAGCCGCCTTCGCTGCTTCCACCAACGTGTTCGTAGGCCGCGTGGCGGCAGTTCGCAAAGATACCTACGGGCAATCCTCGCTGGCCACGGTCATGCTCGTGCGCACGCTCAAAGGCAAGAAGAAAGGCTCGGTCGAGGTCTCGGGCCAGGGCGGGCCCACCTATCCCGCGCGCGTCTTCAAAAAGGACGAGGTCTACCTGTTCTACCTGGGCGACGACCTCCACGCCGACAGCATCACCAATCGCGTGGTCTCGGGGGCCGATATGAAGACCGACCTGACGGCTCTCGGCCTTTGAGCTACCAGCCTTGCAGGCGGCGTAGCTCGTCCTCGCGGTCTTTCAGGTTGTAGCGCTCTTTCTGGATCTCGTTGTCGTAGTAGTACTTCTCGCGGGTGAGCGAGTCGCGCTGGCTGACTTTGTCGCGCATCCTGGAATTGATGTCATTGCGCTGCCAGGTGAGCTCCTGCAGCTTGTTGTGGCCTCGGCTGATCTCCTCGTTGATGTAGTCGAGCTGCTGGCGCCAGTAATCGCGCTCGGAGGGCGGCCCGTTGTAGAGCTGCTGCTTGTAGTAGAGCTTCTTCTGCTCGCAGTCGTTCATGTAGCCCTGAACGCCGCTGATGTTGTAGTTGCACTTGTCCAGGTCGTTGCGCAACGAGTAGAGGTCGTTGCCGATCTGGTAGAGCGTGTTGCTGATCTCGGTAGCTTTGGCGTTGTAGTTGGCCAGCAAGCCGCGCAGCCGGTCGATCTCGGTCTTGAGCCACTCGATCCGCTTCTGTTTCTCGAAGTCGTCTTTGGGATCTTTGGGCCAGGGCTCGTAGCCGTCGTTGACGCCGGTCGTGTGGTAGGTATCTTTCGGGGTCTGCTGGCCGTCGATCCGCTCGTCGCGTCCCAGCGGACGGGCCACGAACCGCTGCATAAGACTGATCTGTTTATCGACCACAACGCTCACGTTGGTTGCCTCACAAATGGATGAATATCCGCTAGAGTATGCCTGGGACCGGGCTGAAGATTATCCAACTTGTTAACATCCCGTCGGCAGGCGTCGCGCCCGCCTGCGACAAAGCATTTTCCCTCCATGTTCTGCCCGGCAGGCCCCCAATGAAGTTCCGCTGCTCGAACTGCGGCTTTGAGACGCACGTGGCCACAAACCGTTGTGCTTCTTGCGGGATCGAAATCGGAGGCGCTCCAGCCCAGGCTGACGTGCTGCAGAGCGGCGATCTGGTGGGAAAAGGCAAGTACAGCATCAGCCAGGTGCTGGGCCAGGGCGGCTTCAGCCTGACCTATCTTGGCTATGACCTGCTGCTGGAAGCGCCGGTAGCCATCAAGGAGTTCTACCCCCAGGGTTGCCGCCGCGTCGAGGGCAAGGTGACGCCGGGCGGCTCCTGGAGCGAGACCGACTTCCTGAAGCTGCGTGAGAAATTCCTCGACGAGGGTCACGTTCTCAGCCGCTTCAACCATCCGGGCATCGTGGCCGTCTACGCCGTGTTCGAAGAGAACAACTCGGCCTACATCGTGATGGAGTACCTGCAGGGCCACACCCTGCTGGCCCTCATGGCCGCCCGCGGAGGTGTGCTCTCCGAGCCGGAGGCCCTCTATTACGCGGTGCGCGTCGGTGAGGCGCTCGAGACAGTCCACAACGGGGGTTTGCTGCACCGCGACGTCAAGCCGGAGAACATCCTGGTGACCGAAGAGGGTCGCGTGGTGCTGCTCGATTTCGGCACGGCCCGGCGCTATCTCACGCAAGAGGTGGTGGTGGGACAGACCACCCTGACCCCCGGCTACGCCGCCCCCGAGCAGTACGACCCGCGCGCGGCCGAGAACCCCAGCACGGATGTCTATGGCCTGGCTGCCACGCTCTACCACCTGCTGACCGGCTCGGTTCCCTTCGACGCCCCGCGGCGGCGTGAGGGGGCGGTGCTGGCCCCCATCGACCGCTTCCAACCTCAGGTGACGCCCGAGATCTCGGTCTGCATCGAAAGCGCCATGACCCTCGACCCGGCTGGGCGCCCCACCTCGGTGCGCTCCTTCGTGGAGGAGCTCACCTTTCTGGCCAAGCAGGCGGGTACGTTGCAGGGCGTGCAATTCTCGATCTTGCAGACGAGCATCGCCGTCGATCTGCGCGAGGTGCACAAGTTCGAGGGGCACACCCGCTCGGTCACTTGCATGGCGATGGCCGGCGATGGCAATTTCCTGATCTCGGGCAGCGAGGACGGGATGATCCGCCTCTGGGATCTGCCCCGCCGCAAACCCTATGGCAGCTTGAAAGCCGGCACCGGCATCGCGGCCCTGGCGATGTCCCCCGAAGGCGACGTGCTGGCCTCGGCCGGTCAGGAGAACTGGATCCGCATCTGGGACTTTGCCACGGGCACCGAGCAGGGCTGCTTGAGCGGGCACAAAAGCCCCATCCGCGCGCTGGCCTTCAGCTCCAACGGCCTGCTGGCCAGCGCCTCGAACGACGCCACCATCAACCTGTGGGACTCGGCCTGGCAGATCACGCAGCGCCTGACCGGGCACCAGGCCCCGGTCGCCTCGGTGGCCTTTTCGCCGGATGGGCGTTACCTGGCGTCGGGCTCCGACGACTCCACCGTGCGCATCTGGGAGACCGCCACCGGCCGCCAGTTGGCGGTGTTGGACGGCCATAAGCGGCCCGTCACGGCGCTCTCGTTCTCGCCCAACGGCCTGCTGCTGGCCTCCGGCTCGAATGACAAGACGACCTGCCTGTGGGTCTTCTTTGAGAAGCGCGAGATTCGGCGGTTTCGGGGGCACGGGGCCATCGTCTGGTCGGTGGCCTTCTCGCCCGACGGGCGCTTTCTGGCCACCGCCTCGGGCGACAAGACCGTGCGAGTCTGGGACGTCGGCAGCGCGCGGGAGGTCGGCCGTGGCACGGGCCATGGCTCCTGGGTGCGAGGGGTGGTGTTCACTCCGGACGCCAATTTCCTGGCCACGGCCTCGGGCGACAAGACGCTGCGACTCTGGGAGGCCAACTGGTGATGGAATTCGACTACTTCGTGATCGGAGCCGGCTCGGGCGGCGTCGCCTCGGCCCGGCGCGCGGCTTCCTACGGGGCCAGGGTGGCCATCGCCGAGGAGTGGGACTTCGGCGGTACCTGTGTGAACCGCGGCTGCGTCCCCAAGAAGCTGATGGTCTTCGCTTCGCAGCTGGCCTACGACATGACCACGGCGCGCGGCTACGGTTTCAAGGTCGAGTCATCGTTCGACTGGAGCCACTTCACCTCGCTGATGCACCGCGAGCTGGTGCGCTTGAAGTCGCACTACCGCAAGATTCTGGATGACAACAACATCAAGGTCTTCCCCTCGCGCGCCCGTCTCACGGGCCCGAACGAGGTCGACGTCGCCGGCCGCAAGGTCACCGCGCGGCACATCCTGGTGGCGGTGGGGGGCCGTCCCTCGCGGGTTCCGTTCCCGGGCAACGAGCTGTCCATGGTGTCGGACGACATCTTCAACCTGGAGAAGCTCCCTCGGCATCTACTGGTACTGGGCAGCGGGTTCATCGGCGCGGAGATGTCCGGCATCTTCCGCGGACTGGGCTGCGAGGTCACGTTCGCCTACCGCTCGCCCTACGTGCTGCCCGGGTTCGACGAGGACATTCGGATGCACCTCAGCAGCCAGATGCAGTTGCGCGGCATCAAGCTGCTGCCGGGCACGCGCCCGGTTCGTCTCGAGAAGGCCGAAGAAGGTTTCCTGTATCACTGCGAAGAGTGCTCCGGGCCCATCGCCTGTGACGCAGTGCTGAGCGCCCTGGGCCGCAAACCGCACACGGGCGGCCTGGGCCTCGACGAGGCGGGCGTGGCGACCCGCGAGGACGGCTCGATCATCGTGGACGAGCACTACACCACGAACGTGCCTTCCGTCCACGCGGTGGGCGACTGCATCGGCAAGCTCCAGTTCACGCCGGTCGCCATCGCCGAAGGCCGCGCGCTGGCCGAGACGCTCTTTCACGACAATCCGTCGACAGTGCCCTACGACGTGTTGCCGCAGGCGGTCTACAGCCAGCCCGCCGTGGGCACGGTGGGACTGACCGAGGAGGAGGCGCGGGCCGCGTTTGGGGCCGTGGACATCTACCGCACGACCTTCCGCCCGATGCGCACAGCCTTTGCGGGGCTGGAGGACCGGGCTCTCTTGAAGCTGGTGGTGGACAAGGCCACCGGCCGCGTGGTCGGAGTGCACCTGGTGGCCCCCGAGGCCCCGGAGCTCATCCAGACGCTGGGCGTGGCCATGCGCGCCGGGGCGACCAAGCAGGACTACGACCGGACCATCGCGGTGCACCCGACGCTGGCCGAAGAGCTGGTGCTGATGCGGGAGCCGGTTTAGGGGGGTTGGGGTCTGGGGGGGTCGACAGTTGACAGTCGACAGTCGACAGGAGTTACGGACGGAGCCCGCTGAGGATGACCGCGAGGGTCGCGAGCAGAAGCTGGAAGGCGACTTCGGCCCAGACCTCCATAGCGAGTCCCCAAAGACGGGATAGCGCGTTGGCGGCGCTGTCCGTCAGCGAGGTGCCGGGGTTATACACGGCGTGCCGTGGTGAGCTGGCCCAGCGCTCCGCTGAGGAGTCCGACGATGAAGAACGTCAGGCCGATCTGGAGCGAGCCGGACAGGGCGCCGGTCAGCAGGGCGAGGATGGTGCCCAGAAGCGCGCCGACCTGCAGGGGCGACTCCACCAGGCGGCTCTCCGAGTGGCGCAGCGTGGGGAGCAGGCCCGCGACGCAACCGAGCACGGCCCCGGTGCCGACCGCCTCCCAGGTGCGCCCGAACGCAAAGAAGAGCACGCCGAGGACCAGGCCGTAGAAGAATCCCTGAGGAACGTCGCGATCTCTCAAGAGAAGGAACCGCCGGTCATCGGGATCATCGTTTGCTCGCCTTTCCGGTGAAGTGGGAAACGAGCCAGGCGACGAACGTCAAGAGGGCGCCCAGCGAGAAGAGAACTCCGCCCAGCGTGATGCCGACCAGAATTCCCCCGAAGAACCCGGCCACGAGGGCGTTGGAGCCCTGGAGCGAGCAGAGGCAGAGGAGCCACCCGAGAGCCAGCCCGACGTAGAACCCGACCCGCCCGAGCACGGCGGCCAGATCCCAGGCGCGCGGGTTGGAGGTCAGCTCCAGCACCTGCCTCCAGGCCGGCACGATGCCGGCCAGAGCGCCCAGAAAGAGGCCCAGGACGAGATGCCCGTACCATCCGAAGACCAGCGCTCCGATCACGCTGCCATAAAGCAGGCCCTGGATCACGTCGTTGCGGCGCATTCCCTGTAGAATTGGCGGTTGGCAGGCCCGATCCTCGCGGCCGAAGAATTCCTTGAGCCATGAAGGCCACGCGGCTCGATCTGGGTGACATCTCCGTCCGGCTGAAACCCGCCAGGTCCGAATATCCGGGGCATTCCCGCGTCGAGGTCACGTTCAGCGACGGCTACCTCAGCGATCTGTGCGACCAGGGCTGGTCCGAGGACCAGTGCGACGCGATCCCGGAGCAGATCTTCGCCAAGATGGGCGGCGCCCGGCCGGTCATCGACCAGCAGGACAAAGAGTTCTTTACGATCGACGTGCCAGACGGGGGCAGCTCCGATCCGCTGGCCGACATCAGCCGTGCGCTCCGCGAGGCCGCCGCCAACCCTACGCCGATGGACGCCCTGAAGGAGGCCCGCAGCGGTCACGAGGCCGCCCAGGCCCGGGCGGCGCAGGCGGCCGAGGAAGAGCGCGCCAAAATCCGCCAGGAGACCAGCCTGATGCGGGCCTACAAGAAGAACCCGGCGTCGGCCCGACCAGCCGACCACCTTGGCTACTGCATCGTCGAGCAGGTCAAGGTCTCGCGGGCCAAAGGCATCAGCTGGACCGAGGAAAACGACTTCCTGCGCGAGGACAAGCGCCTGGCGCTCAAGCCCGGAATGGTGATGCTGCGCGTCAGCCTGGCGGGCGACCCTTTCAAGGAGCTGTACGGCACCAGGACCGTTCCCCTGGACCGGCCCTACGACAGCGACCTGCAGAAGCTGATCGAAGGGTTGCAGGACCCGGGCGAGATCGCCAAAGTGATGGCGCGCCCTTCCACGCGGGGCCCGAACAACACCGCGGCCGGCGAGACCGCAAACGTCCTGTGCCGGGAATCCTACGCCCCCAAACTCGTGGCGGAGCTGCAGCGCCGCTACGCCGGGTTGGAAGACCCGGTCTCCGAGAAGAATACGCAGGGCTTCCAGATCGCGCAGACGGCTCCCGGCCCAACGCCCGCCTCGCCGGCGCTCGAGGGGCTGACGACCGGGAGGGTCAAGAGCGAGGCGGGCAACCCCTCCACGCGCCAGGAGGCGCTGAACGTGCTGAACAACCTGCAGCGCGTCAACCACGACGATCAGAACGAGCGCGTGGACCTTCGGCGGCTCTCGCAAAACCTGGTGGGGACGTTCCTCGACCCGCAGTCGGCAGCCATCGCGCGCTCGATGATGGCCGAGTCGGTCGCTTTGAAGGACACTCTGCAGGTCGCCACCGCGTTCCTGAGCCAGCCACCGCAGGTTCCGCCGCAGCGCTGGAAGTGCACCGGAGAGGGCATCCAGGCGCTGGTGGGCTCGGAGGCGCAGGCGGGCGCGGCCGACGCGGCCCTGAACCTGCTCGAGGGCGAGCTCGGCCCCGAAATGCACGGGCTGCTGGGCTGCGCCGCCGAGGAAGAGGCCCTGGGCCGCATCGCGGGCACCGGCCTGCAACTGCTCGGGCAGAACCCGGGGCTGAAGACCCCCGAGCTGGCGCTGGCCGTGCTGGATGCCTATCCTTCCGATGCGGGAGTCCATGACGCCCTGTACCACTGGGGCTCCCGCAATACCGACGCGGGCCACGGCCGGGCGGTGAAGAGCGAGGTGGAAGCTCTGCCTTACGGGCAGCGCGGCCCCGCGGTGCGCGAATTCCTGGAAGACCTGCGCGACGGATTCAGCACCACGCGCACGCAGCGTCGCGCCCTGGAAGGGGAGATCGCCCCCGCCAGGGTCAGCGGAGTCCAGCTCGGACAAGGTTTCGTTTCCGTCGGCGGCATCCGCGTCCGGGCCCGAAACGCCGGGTAGACGATCGCCTCTTCCGAGCGGTAGATCCGTCCGAAGGAGAACGCCCGCTCGTATGCAAAGCCTTTCGTATGAGCGATCTGAACCCGTCCAACCTCGCATTCGTCGAGGAGCAACTCGAGAAGTATCTCGAAAATCCTGATTCCGTCGACACGGAGTGGCGGGAGTATTTCCGGACCCAGGTGAACGGGGCGCGGCTCGGACCGAGCTTTCAGCCGAGCAGCCTCTTCAACCCCCCCAACGGCGCCCACAAGAGCGCGGGCGCGGGGGTGGCCGATTGCGTGCAGCAAGAGCAGGTCGATCAGCTCATCCGCGCCTACCGCGTGCGCGGCCATCGCATCGCTCAGCTCGACCCGCTGGGCAGCGAGCCGCCCCCTTTCCCGGAGCTGCAGCTCGAGCACTACGGCCTGTCCGAGAAGGACCTGAACGTCAAGTTCTCCTGTAAGGCGCTGGGTTTCGAGGGACTCCACCCCCTGCGCGATATCCTCCAGAGATTGCAGAACACTTACTGTGGCACCATCGGCGTGCAGTTCATGCATATCGACGACCCGACCATCAAGTTCTGGCTCCAAGAGCGGATGGAGTCCACCGAGAACAAGATCAAGCTGCCGCGCGAGGAGCAGCTGCGCATCTTGACGCGGCTCACCGACGCCGAGCTGTTCGAGAGCTTCCTGCAGAAGAAGTTCGTGGGCGCCAAGCGTTTCAGCCTGGAAGGGGGGGAGTCGCTCATCCCGCTGCTCGACCTGATGCTCGAGGACGCGGGCAACCACGGCGTGGACGAGGTGATCATCGGCATGGCCCATCGCGGGCGCATCAACGTGCTGGCCAATATCATGCAAAAGGACGCCGGCCAGATCTTCCGCGAGTTCTCCGACAAAGACCCGGGGATCCACTTCGGCCGCGGCGACGTCAAATACCACCAGGGCTACGCCTCGACCTGGCACACCAGCTCGGGCAAGAAGCTTCACCTGGAGCTGTGCTTCAACCCCAGCCACCTCGAGTTCGTGGGACCGGTGGTGCTCGGGCGCGTGCGGGCGCGCCAGGACCGCCGTTCGGACCGCTACAAGGTGATGGGTCTCGTCATCCACGGCGACGCGGCCTTTCCCGGTCAGGGGGTCGTGCAAGAGCAGCTCAACATGAGCGAGATCCCCGGCTATCGCGTGGGCGGCACCCTGCACGTGATCGTGAACAACCAGATCGGCTTTACCACCTCGCCGGGACAGGCGCGCAGCTCGACCTATCCCAGCGATGTGGCCAAGATGCTGCAGATCCCCATTCTGCACGTCAACGGTGAGCATCCCGAGGCGGTGGCGCAGGCGATCCACCTGGCCATGGAGTTTCGCGAGAAGTTCCACAAAGACGTGGTCATCGACATGTACTGCTATCGCCGCCACGGACACAACGAGGGCGACGATCCCACCTTCACCCAGCCGGTGCTCTACGAGCACGTGCGCCAGCGCAAGTCGGTGCGGGAAGGCTACCTGGAGAGTCTCCTCAAGCTCGGCGAGGTGACCCGCGAGGAAGCCGACGAGATCGTGGTCAAGCGTCTGGAGCACCTCGAATCGGAGCTCAACAAGAGCCGCGACCCGAACTTCGACTACCAGTTCCACCTCGCGCGCGGCGTCTGGTCGCATTATCGCGGCGGCCCCGACGCGGCGGTGCCCGAGGTGCCCACCTCGGTACCGAAGGAGCAGGTTCAGAAGCTGCTGCGCACGATGGTGGAGTACCCCCCGGACTTCATCCCGCACGAGAAGATCCCCAAGCTGGTGGTGGAAAGCCGCTTGGCCATGGCCGACGGCAAGAAGCCCGTCGATTGGGGTACCGCCGAGGCTCTGGCTTTTGCCAGCCTCCTGGCGGGGGGCGCCCCCGTGCGCCTCAGCGGCCAGGACGTCGGGCGAGGCACCTTCAGTCATCGCCACGCCATTCTGTACGACGCCAGGAACGGCCAGCCCTACATCCCGCTTCAACACGTCGCCCAGGACCAGGCGCGCTTCCAGGTCTGGGACAGCCCCCTGACGGAGACCGCGGTGGTGGCCTTCGAATACGGCGTCTGTCTGGATTACCCCGAGGCGCTCGTGCTGTGGGAGGCGCAGTTCGGCGATTTTTGCAACGTGGCTCAGGTCATCATCGACCAGTTCATCGTGAGCTCGGAGGACAAGTGGCACCGCCTCTCCGCCCTGGTGATGTTGCTGCCGCACGGTTTCGAAGGTCAGGGCCCGGAGCATTCCAGCGCCCGCCTGGAGCGGTTCCTGACGCTGGCCGCCGAGGACAACATCCAGGTGGTCAATATCACCACCCCGGCCAACTACTTCCATTGCCTGCGTCGCCAGGTTCTTCGCCCCTGGCGCAAGCCGCTGGTCGTGATGTCGCCCAAGAGCCTGTTGCGCCATCCCGAGTGCAGCAGCAAGCTGGAGGAGTTCAGCGTGGGCGCTTTCCAGCGCGTGATCCCGGACCAGAGCAAGGTGGATCCGGAGACGGTCACGCGCATCTTGCTCTGCTCGGGCAAGCTTTACTACGAGCTGGCCAAAGCGCGCGAGGCGCGCGGAGCCAAAGATGTGGCCATCCTCCGGTTGGAGCAGTACTACCCCTTCCCGGAGGGCCCGCTCCGGCAGGCGCTGGGAGGCTATCCGCGCACCGCGCCGCTGCTCTGGGTGCAGGAGGAGCCGGCCAACATGGGCGCCGCCAACTTCCTGAGGCAGAAGGCCGACAACACCGGCCACAGCTTCCACACCGTGTCGCGCCCGGAGTCGGCCAGCCCGGCCACCGGCTCGCACGAAAGCCATCGCATCGAGCAAGAGTGGCTCATCGAGCAGGCCTTCACCATGCCCCTGACGTGATCCAGCTCACAGACAATCCTTTCGAACCGGAGTAAACTGGTGCGGGGAGTGGCTTCACCGAATCTTCAGAGCGGAGCCCTCATGGATTCGTATCATCTCCTGTTCGTCGAGGACGACCTGTTTGCGGTCGAGCTGCTGGTGGCCAAACTGGAGGAGGCGGGGCTCGCGATCACGAGCCGCACCGTCGAGACGGCCGACCAGCTGCGCGAAGCATTGCGCGACGAGCGTTTCGACGCCGTCATCTCGGACCACCGAATGCCCGTGTTCTCGGGTCTGGAGGCGTTGACCATCCTGCGCCAGAGCCAGCTCGATCTGCCTTTCCTGCTGGTGACCGGCGCGATCGGGGAAGAGGCTGCGGTGGAGTATATGAAGGCCGGGGCGCACGACTTCCTGCTCAAGTCGAACCTGAGCCGTCTCGTTCCCGCTTTGCAGCGCGAGGTGCGCGAGGCCGCCGACCGCCGCCGCCAGCACGAGAGCGAGGAGCGCTACCGCACCATCGTGGAAGCCACGGCCGAAGGCATCTGGATGCTGGATGCCGGGCTGCGCTTCACCTACGCCAACCGGCGCACGGGCGAGTTGCTGGGGATGGAGCCGGCCCAGCTGATCGGCCGCAGCGTGCTGGAGTTTCTCGAGCCCTCCATCCGGGAGGAGGCTGCCAGTCGCTGGGGTCCCGAGGAGACCGAGCCCGGCGTGATGGATGTCTGCCTGCAGGGCCGGCACGGCCTCTTTGTCCAGGCGCTGGTCGGAAGCACGCCGGTGCGTGGCGGCGTGCTGGGCATGGTGACCGATATCAGCGAGCGTCGCTGGCTGGAGCAGCGTCTGCTCGAGGCGGAGGTCGAGAAGAAGTCGTTCTGCCGTCAGATCCTGCGGGCCGTCACGAACGGCCGCCTGCGCCTGGTGGAGCGCGAGGAGATCCCGCCGCTGGGCACCCCGGCCCTGGAGATCCGCCTGGACGCCTGGAACAGCTACGCTCGCCTGCGCGCCAACCTGGCCGACCTGGCCCGCTACGAGGGTTTCAGCGAGGATGCGGTGTCCGACCTCGTGATGGCGGTAGGGGAGGCCACCACCAACGCCATCAAGCACGCCCAGGGAGGCCTCTGTCAGGCCTGCGTGGCCCTGGACCGCGTGGTGGTGCGCATCAGCGATGAGGGCTCAGGGATGAGCCCCGAGGACCTGCCGCGCATCCTGGAGTGGAGCTCGGCCCAGGTGTCGCTGGGAATGGGCTACTCGCTCATCCTGCAGCTGGCGGACGCCGTCTGGCTGGCCACCGGGCCCTCGGGCACGGTCGTGCAGATCGAGCTGAAGCGGGCCCGGGCGGCCCAACCCTGGGAGCAGTCCTGGTCGCTGGCCGATCTGCTGTCGGTGCTCTGAAGGACCTTGAGGACGGGGGCGCGCAGTGCTCGGGATGAGCACCGAATTGATCGTTCCGCCCGTGGGGGAATCGGTGAGCCAGGTCGTCGTCGGCCAGTGGCTCAAGCCTGAAGGCGCCTGGGTCGACCGCGACGAGCTCGTGGTCGTGCTGGAAACCGACAAGGTCAACATGGAAGTCTTCGCCCCCGTGGCCGGACGCGTGGCCAAAGTCCTGAAGAAAGCCGGCGACACCGCGAGCGTGGGCGACGTGCTGGGGCTGGTCGAGGAGGGAGATGGGAGTAGGGAGATGGGAGATGGGAGTAAGGAAAAGAAAGCTCCCTCGCCCAAGAAGGAAGACCCTCCCAAGAAGGACGAGCCTCGCGTGATGCCCGCCGCCCAGCGCGCGCTGGCGGAGGCCGGGCTGAAGGCCGAGGACGTGAAGGGAACCGGCCCCGGCGGCCGCATCCTGAAGGAGGACGTTCCGTCCAAGCCTGTACCCACAGCTTCTCCCATCTCCAATCTCCCATCTCCCATCTCCACGGACTCAAGACAAGAGGAGGTCATCCCCATGACCCCGCTGCGCAAGACCGTGGCCAACCGGCTGGTCGAGGCGCAACAGGCGGCGGCGCTGCTCACGACCTTCAACGAGGTCGACATGACTGCCGTGATGGAGCTGCGCTCGCGCCATCAGGAGGCGTTCACCAAGAAGTATGGCATCAAGCTCGGCTTCATGAGCTTCTTCGTCAAGGCGTCGGTGGAGGCGCTGAAGACTTTTCCGGCCATCAACGCCGAGATCCGCGAGAGCAACATCGTGTATCGCAACTACTACGACATCGGCGTGGCCGTAGGTGGGGGAAAGGGCCTGGTGGTGCCGGTGCTGCGCAACGCCGAGCGCCTGAGCTTCGCCCAGGTCGAGCAGAGCATCGCCGATTTCGGCGCTCGTGCCAGGGACGGCAAGCTCAAGCTCGAGGAGCTGCAGGGTGGCACGTTCACGATCAGCAACGGCGGAGTCTACGGCTCGCTGCTGAGTACCCCGATCGTCAATCCGCCCCAGAGCGGCGTGCTTGGGATGCACAAGATCCAGGAGCGTCCCATCGCTCTTGGCGGCCAGGTGGTCATCCGCCCGATGATGTACCTGGCGCTGACCTATGACCACCGGCTGGTGGACGGCCGCGAGGCCGTGAGCTTCCTGATCCGCATCAAGGATTGCCTGGAAGAGCCGGCCCGCCTGCTGATCGAGATATGAGTTACGATTTGATCGTCATCGGCGCCGGCCCCGGGGGCTACATCGGCGCCATTCGGGCCGCCCAGCTGGGGCTCAAGGTGGCCGTCATCGAGAAAGAGAAGGCGCTGGGCGGCACCTGCCTGCGCGTAGGCTGCATTCCCAGCAAGGCGTTACTGGAATCGAGCGAGGTCTATGCCCGCGCCCAGGGCGAGATGGCCACGCACGGCGTGAAAGTGGGCTCGGTCGAGCTCGACCTGGGCGCCATGATGGCGCGCAAGAAGAAGATCGTCACCATGCTCTCCGGCGGCGTGCAGTCGCTGTTCAAGAAGCACGGCATCGAGCGCAAGCAGGGCCACGCCACGATCCTCGGCCCGGGCCGGGTGAAGGTGGGGGATGAAGAGCTGACGGGGGAATCCATCCTGATCGCCACCGGCAGCGTATCTTCGCCTCTGAAGGGCGTGGAGCTGGGGGGCGTCATCGGAACGAGCACCGAGGCGCTCGAATACGAGCAACCGCCCGGACACCTGGTGGTCATCGGCGCCGGAGTCATCGGCCTGGAGCTCGGCTCGGTGTGGGCCCGCCTGGGCTCGCGCGTGACGGTGCTGGAGTATCTGGACCGCATTCTTCCGGGCATCGACGGCGATCTGGCCGTCAAAACCCAGCGTCTGTTGGAGAAGCAGGGCCTGGCGTTCCACCTGGGCGTGCGCGTCACGGGGGCCCGGCCCGACGGAAAGGGCGCCGTGGTGGAGGCCGAGGGGATCATGCCCATCCATTGCGACCGCGTGCTGCTGGCCGTGGGGCGACGTCCCAATACCGAGAGCCTCGGGCTGGAGAGCGTCGGGGTGCAGGTCGACAAGCGCGGCTTTATTACGGTGGGGGAGGGGTACCAGACCGCGGTCCCCGGTATTTACGCCATTGGAGACGTGATCGGCGGGCTGATGCTGGCCCACAAAGCCGAGGAAGAGGCGGTCGCCTGTGTGGAGCGACTCGTCACCGGTTACGGGCACGTGAACTACAACGCCATCCCCGGCGTGGTCTACATCGAGCCCGAGCTGGCCGCGGTCGGTAAGACCCAGGAGGAGCTCGAGGCCGAGGGGACTCCTTTCAAAGTGGGCCGCTTTCCGTACATGGCCAACGCCCGGGCGCGGGCGCTGCACATGACCGAGGGGGAGGCCAAAATTCTGGCCCACCGCGACACGGATCGCATTCTGGGCGTCCACATCCTGGGCGCGCGGGCCGGCGAGCTGATCGCGGAGGCCACGGCGGCCATCGAGTTCGGGGCCACCAGCGAGGACCTGGCGCGGGTGTGCCACGCACATCCGACATTGGCGGAGGTCGTGAAGGAAGCTGCCCTGGCCGTGGATGGGAGAACCCTGAATCTGTAGGGCCTGTCCGTCCTAGACCCCCAAGAGGCCCTTGAATAGCTTCCCCATAAGGGTCGGGGAAATCCCTGATTCACGCGTTTTTAACATCCAAGCAGGAGGATTTTCCTTTCAAGCTTGGGAATCGCTCGACTTAGAGAAAAATTTCACGAAGTGGAAAAACTGGCGCTGCAGAGCCATTCTGTCAGCGCCAGAAATGGTGAGAGTTGATGGCGCCTGAGGAATTACTCGTAAAACGCCTGCAGTACGGCGGACTGATTGCGATGATCGTGATCCCGCTGCTCATGCTTGCCGTGAACGAATATAACTGGAGGCCGCAGCCGCAGCCGATCGCGTTCAACCACGCGTTGCACGCCGGCAAGCGCCAGATCGCCTGCGTGTACTGCCACCGCGGCACCCAGAACGGGTATTTCGCGGGCGTGCCGAGCGTGCAAGACTGCGCGAACTGCCACCAGAACTTCGCCAATTATTCGCCCTACAAGGCCCCGGCCGAAGGGCAGCCCGACCCCGACAAGCGCTGGCGTGACGAGGTCGGTAAGCTGAAGACTTACATCGACGGCAAAAAAGAGATCAAGTGGTTCAAGAACTACGACCTGCCCGAGCACGTCAAGTTCGCCCACAAAGCGCACCTGAACGCCACCCTGGCCAACGGTCAGAAGATCGAGTGCGCTCAGTGCCACGGCAACGTGGCCACCATGGAAACGATTTCCCTCAACGAAAAAACCACCATGGGTTGGTGTGTGACCTGTCACCGTGAGAACGGTGCTCCCACCGACTGCACGACCTGCCATCGGTAAACTGGAGGCATTGTGAAGTTCACTCGAAGAGATTTTCTGCGCTACAGCTTCATGGCGACCGCGGTCACGGCCCTGGCCGGCTGCGGACGTCCGGTGGAGCACTATCTGCTGTCCCAGTATCCGATGCCCGAGTACATGCTACCCGGGAATCCGGTCTACTTCGCCACCTCGCGAGGGCCCGACGGCATCGCGGTGAAGTGCGTCGAGGGTCGCGCCATCAAGATGGAAGGTCTGCCCGGCCACCCCGTCAACCAGGGCCGCCTCTCGGCCGAGGTGCAGGTGGAGATCCCGACCCACTACCATCCCGACCGCCTGACCCAGCCCCAGCAGGGTGGCAAGTCGATCACCTGGGACGTGGCCCAGGATCCGCTCAAGACCGCGTTCGCCACGCGAGGCGGGCTGTTCATCGTGAACGAGCTCTCCGGCTCCAAGGGCAGTCTCCTGCTGGCCGTGGCCAAAGCCGTCGGCGCCAGAGTCTGGGTGCTGCAGTTCCCGTCCACCGAGACCGAGCGGGCCGTGATGAAGGGCATTGCCGGTAAGGCCGAGCTGCCCTACTACCCGATCGAGCAAGCCGACTACATCCTCAATTTCGGCAACGACTTCCTGGTGAACGGGCCGTTCGCGATCCGCTACAACTGGGCTTACGGTGAGTTCCGCCAGGGTCGCAACCGCGACCGCGGCGTGATGGTTTCGGTTTCCTCGCGCATGAACCTGAGCTGCGCGAATGCCGACCGCTGGCTGCCGTGCCGCCCCGGCTCCGAGGGAATCGTGGCCGCCGCGCTCGGCTCGACCCTCGGCGCGTCCCGCTCGGGGTGGAGCGGCGGCAACGTGACCCTGGACCAGGCCAGCGAGGCCAGCGGTATCCCGAAGGATTTGCTGCAGCGCCTCGCCGGTCGCCTCCAGAAGGCCAAAAAGCCGCTGGTCATCGCCGGACCGGACAACTCCTTCGATGCCGGCGGCCTGGCCGCCATGCACAATCTCAACAAGCTGCTGACCGGCAGCAACCCCACCTGCGAGCCCAACCTGCTGCCCGCTCTGGGCGGCCAGGCGGCCGATCCCAGCGTGGTAATCTCCACGCGGGAGGCCCTCGAGGGCTTTGACAGCAACCAGTGGCAGAGCGTCTGGCTCTTCGATGTCAATCCGGTTTACGTGCTGCCGGCCAGCCTCAAGTTCGCCGACAAACTGAAAGCGATCAAGACCAAGATTGCGTTCTCACTGTTCGCCAACGAGACTACGGCGCTGTGCGACGTGGTGCTGCCGAGCCGCACCTGGCTCGAGGAGTGGAACGACTGCCTGGTGGAGGCGCCGTTCGGTACCGTCTATAACATCGCGCAGCCGGTGGTGAAGGCACGCTCGGACACGCGCGCCATCACCGACTCGCTCATCCAGGCCGCCCGTTCCGCCAACGTGGCCCTGCCGTTCCTGGGCAAAGCGGTGACGTTCCGCGACCTGCTTCGGCAGTCGCTGGGCGACCGCTTCGAGGCTGCCGTCGTGCGCGGCGGCCTGTGGGAGCCGGCCGACCGCGATTTCGAGCGCTACCCGCACGCGGTGGCGGCCCCGCCGTCCTCGGGCAAGAGCCCGGGTGGTGCTCCCCCCAGTGGGGTGAGCCCGTTCGCCGGCCTCGAAGCCGCCACGGGCGCGGCGATGGCTCCGGCGCCCGGCGGACAGGGCAAAGCCACCCTGATCGCTTTCGCCAACACCAACATGGGTGACGGCTCCCGGGCCAATAGCCCGTGGATGCAAGAGATGCCCGACCCGATGACCACCGTGGCCTGGGCCAGCTGGATCGAGATCAACCCGTTCTCGTCGCTGGCGCAGGGCGGAGTGAAGCGGGGCGATGTGCTCGAGATCACCACCGAGAGCGGCCAGAAGATCATGGGTCCCGCCTTCCCGACGCAGGCCGTGCAGGTGGATGCCATCGCGATTCCGGCCGGCAACGGCCACGCCCACGACGCCTACGGGCGGTACAGCAACCAGGTCGCTCAGCCGATCAACCCGCTGGCGGTGCTGACCGGCACGGCCGCCAACCCGTGGGCCCCCACCCGAGTCACCGTGGTCAATACCAAGAAAGTGCAGTTCATCGCGACCTTCGATCACCGCATCATGGGTCTCGAGAAGCACACGCTGCCCCACTAAGGAGAGACGATGGCTGAAGAGGAAAACAAAGGACAAACCCAGGTTCTGACTTCGATCCAGACCGTCGGCACTTACCAGTGGGCGATGGTGATCGACGCGGACCGTTGCACGGGCTGCAAGGCCTGCGTCATCGCGTGCCGCGCCGAGAACAACATTCAGACCGTGGGCGCCGAGCAGGTCAACATGGGCCGCCTGATGGACTGGATGCGCGTGGATCGCTTCTGGGAAGACGAGTTCCACCACAAGGTCAGCACCGGTCGCCTGGCGGCCGATCAGGAAGCCACCGAGGAGCACATCCGCAAGGAGGCCTATGAGGGGGACGGCTTCCCCAACATCGTGGCCACTTTCGTCCCGATGCTCTGCCAGCAGTGCGGCACCGCCCCGTGCGAGTCGGTCTGCCCGGTCTTTGCGTCGGTGCACACCAACGACGGACTCAACGCCCAGGTTTACAACCGCTGCGTGGGAACCCGCGTGTGCGCCAACAACTGCCCCTATCGCGTGCGAATCCTGAACTTCTACACGCCCACGTGGGACGCCCCGATGGAGCAGATGCTCAACCCGGACGTCAGCGTCCGCAGTGAGGGCGTGATGGAGAAGTGCACGTTCTGCGTGCAGCGGATCCGGCGCTCCAACCTCGACGCCAAGGTGGCCAACAAGCCCCTGCTCGACGGCGAGCTGCGCTCGGCCTGCGCGCAGGCCTGCCCGAGTGGCGCCATCACCTTTGGAAACCGGAACGACCCCGAGTCGACCGTCAACGTCGTCTTGAAGGAGAACGAGTCGCGCTCCCACCGGGTGCTCGACGAGCTCTTCGATACCCGTCCCAATGTGATCTATCTTCGACCCCAGAGGGTTCCCGATGCCCTGTAACGCTGTGGAGGCTCAATGACCGAGGCTGTAGAGGGGCGCCCTCACGCCCACGAACATATCAACTACAACTTCGTGGCTCCGGATATGTCCATTCCGGAGATCTACGATGCGTGTTTCGAGCCCGTCGGTAAGTCCGGCTGGAAGTCCAATATCGTGATCGGAGTCTCGTTGCTCTTGATCGGTTGGGCTTTCTTCAAGTGGCTCGAGCAGAACTTCGTCGGGTTCGGGAAGACCGGATTGCACTTGCCGGTTTTCTGGGGCTACTACATCATCACGTTCGTTTTCTGGATCGGCGTGGCCCACGCCGGAGCGCTCATCTCGGCGCTGCTGCGCCTTGGAGGCGCCGAATGGAAGGGTGTTGTCACCCGCGTCGCCGAGGTGATCACGCTCTTCACCCTGCCCGCGGCCGGCTCGTTCCCGCTCGTCCACCTCGGCCGCTTCGAAGTTTTCTACTACATGTTGCCCTATCCCAACTCGCGACTCTTGTGGCCCAACTTCAAGAGTATGTTGATGTGGGACGTGTTCGCCATCTCGACCTACCTGACGGGGTCGGTCCTCTTCCTCTACGTAACGATGATTCCCGACCTCGGCATCGCCCGCCCTCGCATGAAGGGCTGGATGCGCACGCTCTACACCCTGGCCAGCTGGGGTTGGCGCGGCACCGCCGAAGAGTGGAAACGCGTCAAGGAAGCTGCGGCGCTCTACAGCGTCATCATTCTCCCGGTCGTCATCTCGGTGCATACCATCGTGAGCTGGGACTTCGCGATGGAGGTTGTGCCCGCGTGGCACTCGGAGGTCTTTGGTCCTCTGTTCTTCGTCGGCGCTCTCTACTCGGGGGTGGCCGCGGTGGTAACGATGCTGACCATCCTCTACTGGACCTACAAACCTTACCAGCGGTTGATCACGAGCGTTCACTACGACATGCTGGGCCGTATCTGGCTGGTCCTCGGACTGGCCTGGGCCTACCTGTTCGTGAACGACTTCATGCCCGCCTACTACAGCCACGAGCCCGAGAAGATGGACTACCTGTGGTACAACGCCTTCGGCACCTATGCGCCGGGGTGGTGGTTCCTGGTGGTCGGCAACTTCGTGTGCCCGCTCTTCTGTCTCGCCTCCAAAGGCTTCCGCCGCTCCCGCCTGCCGATGTTCGTGCTGTCCATCATCGTGAACATCTGTATGTATCTCGAGCGTGTGGTCATCTTCTTGCCCGGTCAGGAGATCTACGATCACCTGAACGGCGCGGTCACCCACTATTCGCCCAGTTTCACCGAGATCAGCATCGTGGTCGGCTCGTTCGGCTGGGTGATCGGTGGCCTGTGCGTCTTCTGCCGCATCTTCCCGATTCTCCCGTTCTGGGAAGTCGCCGAGACGCGGTCCCGCCAGATCGAGCGCGAAATTGCGGGCGTCAAAGTCAACTACTTCCAGTCGGGTGAGTGAGCATGAGAGTCGCTGCAGAATTCGAACATTTTGAAGACGCGTTGGCAGCCCACCGGCTGCTGATCGACGAGAACCTCGACGCCCAGGATATCGAGATCCGCTCTCCTTATCCGCTGCCCGAGGCGCCCATCCCGCCGCATCGCGAGGCACCCTACAACATGCGCTTCATCGTGCGTGTGATGTGGGCTTGCGCCGTCATCTGCGGATGGTCGTTCCTGGCCTACACCCAGCTCGACTGGAACCTGCGCACCGATGGTCACCCCATCGTCTCGGTGCCCACCAACTGTCTCATCATGTATGAGATCGGAATGATCACCGGCATCTTGACGACCACGTTCCTCTTCCTGTGGGAGACGCGCATGTTCCGCAAGCTCGTGCCCCCGCTCGAGGAAGACCTCCCGGTCGCCAACGGCTACTGCGTGCTCGTGATCGACGGCCGCTCGGCCGACCGCGCTCACACCCTGTTGCAGAACCGTGGCGCCCGCTCGGTCGTCACCTACGGACTGGTCATCTTGCTCGGCTTGATGGCGACCGGATGCGCCGGCAACGGAATGATCATCCCCCCCGGCACGTGGCCCTACAACATGCGCGAGCAGGTCGTGAACAAGCCGGGTGAGGGCATTCCGCCGTGGACCGACCTGAATGCCCCGGTGGGCGAAGTGGCGGCGCCGGACACGAGCCTGGTCATGCATGCTCACGCGGAGGCCGCCCCTGCTCCCTTCGAGCACCTGACTCCGGGCAACCCCAACAACACCATCGCCGACGCCCTCAAGGGTCTGCGAGAGCTCGACCCGGCCGCCCCGGACTACCAGCAGAAGCTCAACGATTTCCGCACCCAGATGCCGGCCTGGCTCCAGATCAAGGCGCTGGTGATGTCGAGCAACGACATCGGCAAGCCCGCCTTCCTGACCCAGGGCAAGGATCCCAACGACACCGTGGATCAGGCCTATCGCAAGGGCCTTGACTCCCTGCTGAAGACGCAGACCTTCCCGGAGACCCAGGCGCCCGGCGCGGTCGACCGCGGAAAGGTGCTGTTCGAGAACAACTGCGCGTTCTGTCACGGCTCCAACGGCAAGGGCGGCGGTCCGGTCGGCGAGGTGACGGCGGTTCCGCCGCCCCACATCGGCGACGGCAACATCTACCACCAGCCGCAGTACACCGACGGCTACTTCTACCTCTACATCATGGTCGGCAAGAACAACATGCCGCCCTTCGTGGACAAGCTGTCCCCGCAGGAGATTCATGACATCATCGGCTATCTGCGTCAGCTGCAAGGGCCTCGTTAAACGGGTTGGCAGTTAGCAGTAAGGGGCCGCGAAAGCGGCCTTCTTCATTTCAGAAAGTCGGTGAGGGCCTGGTTGAATTCGTCGGGGGAGTCGAATTGGGGGCCGTGGGCGGCGTTGGGGAAGAGCACCGTCCTGGCGTTGGGGAAAGCGCGTTGCCATCTCTGGATGTGGGGGCGGGTGACCAGGCCGTCCTGTTCGCCCCAGAAGATGGCCACCGGGCATTGGACTTCCCTGGCCCTGGAAGCCCAGTCGTAAGTCATCACGGCGGGCAGGGTGTTGAGAAACCCTCGGGCTCGCGTCATGTTCCCGTTAGCCAGGGCCAGGATGCGTTCGTCGGCCTGCACGGTGACCCGCTTCAGCTCCTCGACGTCAGGGATCCAGGGAGTGCCGTCCTGGCGGAACCAGGTCACCAGGCGGGCCAGGTTGAGGTCCGGCTCGTCCCGCACGCAGGCCGGGGCGGCCACCAGGACCAGGCCTTTGGCGGGCCTCTGGGCGGCCATCTCGAGGGCGATCAGGCCGCCCAGGGAGTTGCCGACGATCACAGGATTCTGGCCGTCGACCAGCTTCCAGAGGGTACGCGCGAAGTCGGCGATGGAGTAGAAGCCGTTCGGGGCATCCGAGTCGCCGAAGCCGGGCAGGTCCGGGACGATGACCGGCCGATCGGGTGGCAGGTGATTCATGTTGAGCGCCCATCCATTCCACGAGGAGCCCGTGGAGTGCAGCAGTAGGACCGGGTCGCCCTCGGCGGGCCCGGAGCGCGCCACGGTCAGCTTCAGGTTGTCCGCTAAAAAGATCTCAGTCATCGGAAACTTTTTGCCCTTCAGGTGCGTCTAATCAAATTGGGGAGGCTCTCTACCGATGGGTTGAGCCCTATCGGGAAGCGGGCATCTAAAGACGACGGAGGTGCTGTTATTAGCACGCAGTCATCACGCCCGGCTCGTTCGGACCGCTCAATCGGGTCCGAAATGTCAGCGGGGGGTGACAAGTTGAGTCGGATCAATCCCAACTACATCTCCATTCCCTCCAGCCTGCGGGTTCGCCCGAACCCCACCTGGCGGCTTGGGGAGGTTCTTCCCGGTGAAATGGACCACCTGCGCAGCAAGGACCTGTGTCCTATCTGCAAAGGTTGGACGATAACGGAGAATCTCACGGTGTGGCGCAAGGGCGCGGGTGCCTTCAGGCAGACCGTTACCCGCTGTGTCTCGTCGGGAGGTCGCGCCGTCCCGCGGTGCCCTTCTCAGGTGATCGCTGAAGAAGCGGTCAAGGACTACTCCCTCCCGGAAGCGGTCGCTTCCGGTCAGTAATCGCCCTCTATTGGCAGGAAACAATGGTTGCAAAGCCACGGGCCCGACCGGCAGGTCGGGCCCTTTTTTCTTACGAACGGTGCGCTCCATGAACGCTCAGCCCTTCTTGGACTATCTGGACGAGCTCCAGAACTCCTGGCCCATCGTCTCCCTCGCCTCCGTGGTCGAGGAGGCCGGCGGGCCTTCTCACGTGGCCTGTCTCACCGTCGACATGGTGAAAGGATTCTGTACCGAAGGACCCCTGGCCAGCGACCGCATTCAGGGCGTGGCGCCGTCCATCGCGCGCATCCTGAGCCGCGCCTACGAGTTGGGCGTGCGCGACTTCATCTTTCCCCAGGATGCGCATCCGGAGGATAGTCCCGAGTTCCGCTCTTTTCCACCTCACTGCGTGGTGGGGACCTCGCAGGCGGAAATGATCCCCGAATTGGCCGGGCTGCCTTTCGCCTCGCAGTTCAAGTTGCACCCCAAGCGCTCCACCAGCTCGCACCACGGCACCGGCCTGCACGAGCACCTGGTGTCTTCCCACCGCACGCGCTTGATCGCGCTCGGGGACTGCAGCGACATCTGTCTCTATCAGCTGGCGCTGGACCTGCGGCTGTGGGCCAACGTGAAGCACCTTCCCTGGGAGGTCATCGTGCCCGCCTCAGCGGTGCAGACCTACGACCTTTCGGTCGAGAAGGCGAAGGAGATCGGGGCGATGCCTCACGACGGGGACCTTTTGCACGCCGTGTTCCTGTACCATCTGCAGCTGAACGGCGTGCGCGTCGTGCGAGACCTGATCTAGCTCCTCAAGCCACGCGGCGTCGGCCTCGTCGCGGGGGAGCGGCCACTTCGACCACCGTGCCTCCGGCCAGCTCGAACCTCTCGCTGACGCCGCGACCGTTGCCCCGGTCGATCTCCAACTGGCGAAAGCCGTGTCCCGCGCCCATGAACTGGGTTGCGACCAGGCGTTGGCCTTCCAGACGAATCTCGCGCAGGCCCGGCACGTAGCGGTGCTGCCAGAGACGCGCGCCAGAGGCGGCGACCAGAGCCGTCAGGTGCCCCGAGATCCCGCGGGGACCCACCGCCATGGTCGAGTGGTCCCCCAGCCCGAAGCTGTAGACGACCTCGCCGTCACTCAGCAGGGTATCGCTGCCAAACGTCCCGACCAGCGCCTTCCAGAGCTGAGCGCCCGTCTCGAGGTCGAAGGCCAGCACCCGGTTGCTCTCGGCCACGTAAACCCTGACGGCGTCGCTGGCCACGGCCCTGGGCTGCCCCAGCCGCCGCGTCCAGAGCTCGCGTCCCGAGGCGTTGGTGCAGCGCATCACGTGGCGCGGACGCAACCCCCCCTCACGGCTCAGGACCACCCGGTAATCGCTCGTCATCTTGGCTCGCCTCCCGTTGGATTCGAAAGTCCAAACGGGAAAGCGCCCCCGACGGTTCCCCCCGATGTAAACGAACTGTAAAAGCTATGTTAACGAAGATGGGCGATTTGGAGATGGGAGACGGGAGACGGGACACTCACTGCCGGAATAACTTCGTAGGGCTACTCTTTACTCTTTACTCGCCAACCGTCTCACTCGTCCGCCTCGGCCAGCACCACGCGGTTTCGGCCGCTGCGTTTGGCGCGGTAGAGCGCCTTGTCGGCGCGCGAGATGAGGTCGTCGGCGGACTGGCCGTCCTCGGGATAGGTAGCCACGCCGACGCTGACGCTCACCGGGATGAGCTGGCCCTGGTGCGAGACGTCGTGCTCGGAGACCGAGGCGCGCAGGCGCTCGGCGATGCTGGCGGCTTTGGAGCGGGGCGTGGAGGGGAGGATGACGGCGAACTCCTCCCCCCCGTAGCGCGCCACGATGTCATACTCCCGCAGCGCTTTGGTGAACATGTCGCTCACGGTGCGCAGCACGAAATCGCCCGCGGGATGGCCGTAGGTGTCGTTCAGCTTCTTGAACCAGTCGATATCCACCATGAAGATGCTGAGCGGATGGTGGAACCGGCGCGCGTAGGAGAGCTCCTTGTCGAGCCGCTGCTCCATGTAGCGCCGGTTGTAGAGGTTGGTGAGCCCGTCCAGCACTGAAATCTCGTAGAGGCGGTTGTTCTCGAGCATCAGCGAGACGTGGGCGCTGCAGAGCACGGTCAGCTCGAGGTCCTCCTGGCTGAAGATGTGATCCTCGTGGCGGGTGGTGAGCGTGACCACTCCGATCAGGCGCTGCTTGATGATGAGCGGCACGCTGATCATGCTGATCATCGGCCGCTTCTGCTCTTTGACCTGAATGAAACGGGTATCCTCGGCCAGGCGGGGGATGACGACAGGCTTCTTGTGCTTGGCCACCCAGCCGGCCACGCCCTCGCCGACTTTGAAGCGAATGTTGTCGAGCTCCCAGCGCGTCAGCCCGGACGATTCGGTGAACGCCAGGTGCTGCTGGGTCTCGTCCAGGATCATGATGGAGCACTCGTCCGCCTTCAGGATGCCGCGGAGCTTGGTGGTGATCCGCTTGATCACGTCCGGCATGGGATAGTTGGACGCGATGATGCGGCTCACGTCGAGCAGGGCGCGCAGGACCTCGGCTTCTCGCTGCATGGCGTCTCCGGATGGAAAGATTTTCGGCGCCGGAGTTCCACTTTGGGAGGGTTTCATCCTCTGGAGGAATCCATTCAAGCCTTGCGAATGGGGCTGACACGCAGTTTGGACGCGCGCGTCCAAACCTGTTTTAGGGCTCAAACCCACCCGACAAAGCGGGCGTAGTTTGAAAGGAGAAGTTCATGAAGCGAATCTTTCAAGGCCGGGGCAAGGCGATTCTCACCTTGCTCATGGCGATCGGGCTGGCGAGCTTTGTCGGCCATCAGGCCGTAGAGGCCGCGGCCATCACGAACGTGACGGTGTCCAAAGGCGCCAAGCACGTTTACGTCAAGGTCCAGGCCAACGGTGGCATCAGCTACACCATCCACCACATGCCCCCCGGTGCGGACGACTACCGCAACATCGTGGTCGACGTCTCCCCGGCTTACATCGTGCCCGGTAAAGAGCCGATGTCCAAGCTGAGCGTGGATGAGGGCCTGGTGGCCAACGTGCGCGTGCGCCCGATGGGCGGCACGGTCCGCGTGTTCGTCGACGTCATCGCGTGGCCGAACTACCAGGTGTTCTCGGATGGCAGCTCGGTCACCCTGAAGATCGACCCCTACCACCAGCGCTCCAAGAACCCGGCCGCCCCCCGCTAAGGGCTTCTCGGGTTCCCGAAACGAGACGGTCGGCTCACCAGCCGGCCGTTTCTTCTTTTTACGACGGCCGCAGGAACGAACAGGTGTTTCCGTTGAAATCTGGTCAAGCATGGAAGCCCGTTTGCAGAACTTTCTTCGCGCCTTCAGCCTCTCCGCAGTGCCGCTCGTCGCGGCGCTGATGGCCTGGCCCCTGCTGGATGACCTGGAGCCGACCTACCGGGTCTGGCTCGAGCGGGTGCCCTGGGTTATCGCCGTCTGCGGGGGGCTCCTGGCGCTTCGTTTCCACCGCAGCAGCCTGGCTATGTCGCTGCTGGTCGCGCTGGCGATTCTGCCGGGGTGCGGGTTCCCTCCCAGTCTTCTCTGCGTCCTGGTGCCGCTAAACCTGCTCTTGCTCGCGCTCACGCCGCGCGCCGAGGCCCTGTGGCTGTTCGTGCTGCTGGTTCAGGGGGCCACGCTCTCCTGGCTGTCCGGGCCTTATCAGGACGGGCTCTTGCACCGCTGGGAAGCTCTGACCATCAGCCCGATTCCCTGGCTGGTCGCGGTCGCCGCCCTTTCCGTGCTGACCTGGAAAGCTTACAAGACGCCGGCTCCCCTCGAGGCCGCCCAACTGGCCGTGGGGCTGGCGGCTCTGGCGGGCATGGCCGCGGGGCCGGCCGCTCCTCTCTGGGCCACGGCCGCCGGACTGGCCGTCGTGCTGGCGTTGGTCCAGCACAGCTACCGGATGGCCTACCTGGACGAGCTCACCGAGCTTCCGGGCCGTCGCGCCCTCAAGGAAGAGATGTCCCGACTGCGGGGCAATTACACCATCGCGATGCTGGACGTGGATCACTTCAAGAAGTTCAATGACACCTACGGCCACGACGTGGGCGACCAGGTCTTGCGCCTCGTGGCGTCGCGTCTCCGGCGGGCCGGCGGGGGAGGAAAGGCCTTCCGTTACGGCGGCGAGGAGTTCACCGTGGTCTTCCCCGGTCGCACCGTCGACGACGCCTGGGACCCGCTCGACGAGCTGCGCGAGACCATCGAGCACACTCCCATGACCCTGCGCGCCGCCGACCGTCCCAAAAAGAAGCCCTCGCATGTGCAGCGTGGCAAAGGGGGCGGCGGCCAGAAGGTCAGCGTGACGATCAGCATCGGCGTGGCCGAGCGCAGCGAGAAACAGCCCACGCCGGAGCGTGTCGTGAAAGCGGCCGACAAAGCTTTGTACAAGGCCAAGAAAAACGGGCGCAACCAGGTTGCCTGTTAGTTAAGAACGTTTCTTGATCACGACGCCACCCACGATCACGGCCTCAGCCCCCTCGGAGAGGTTCTGCCGGGCTCCCGGGTTCGTCAACTTCACGACCTCGGCCAGGGCGTTCAGGCCCTCGAAGACCTGCTGGCTGCAGTCGCCCTGGAGCAAGTCCAGGAGTTCCTTCTTGGAGCTGTCCTTGATCAAGTTCTCGAAGAGCTCGTCCACGGTCTTGCCGGGCACCGGGGCCAGCCCCTCGCGCAGGCGGCGGAGTTGTCCCGCTTTGTCGTACTGATTGGACTCGACCAGGCGCGCCTCCTGACCCTGAAGGGTCTGCAAGAAAGCGTTGCGCTCGATGTTGAGGGGGGTGGGCGCAGCCGACGGAACGTAGGACGTGATGGCGGTTTGCTGGCGGGCGATGGCCTCCAGCGTCTCGCCAGCCTGCTTCTTACGCTTGCCTTTCACATGATAGAGAACGTGCACGCCCACGACGGTGGCTGCGACCGTAGCACCGACGGCGGTGGCAATCGGATGACCTCCAAAGACGGCCAGGGCCACTCCGCCCGCCCCGAGGATCTCGAGGCCAAGAAAGGCAGGCGAGGCGTTGTAAGATTCCCCAATGCTGCTGTACTTAGGCCAGCTGGCCTTCTTGTCGTTGGTAGCGTTGTAATGCTTGTCGTAGAGGTTGTCGCCGCGGGCCTTGCCCAGCGTGACCATGTCCTCCTGAACCGCGGTGGCCTCGCGCAAACGGCCCTCACGCACCAGGTCGGCGCTCTTGGAGCGCAGGGCCTGCCCGATCAGTTCGTTGGAAGGGGACTTGATCTCCATGTTCTGGCGCAGCGTAGAATGCCGCCCTGAAAGGATTCTGAAAAGGTTACCGTTCTGTTTCAGTGCTTTTTAAGCCCTGAAAAGTATAACCTGGGTATGACCGTCAATGTCTTCACCTACTACGCGAACAAGCTGGCCATCGAAGAGGCGCAGAAGAACCAACCCCGCATTACGGCTCGCAAGAGCGCCAAAACGCGGACAAAGTTCAGCGTGCCCGCGTTGATGCAGCTCGGTCTGGCCTCCGGCTTCGCCGCCAGCGCCGGCCTGACCATGGTGCTCTGCCCGGCCCAGCCGCCCTACCTGCTGTTCGTGGGCTCGGCCTGGGGACTCATGATGGGCTGGTTCGCCGAGAACGTGCGCCGCCGCATCAACAAGTTCATGAACGCGCTCAAGGGCGCCCCTCTCGATCGGGACGACTGGCGCGCCTTGACCGGGCGTTCATAACCCGGCAACAAGTTCATTCCTCGTATACTTTTGTTAACAAGTCGTTTACATTTGAAACCATCCTGAAGCATATGCTGACCTCGACCCGGGAACGCCGGGCTCGAGATCGGAGGCACGGATGGTCCTGACCCAGACGCTCAGCGGATGCTCAAGCAGCGAGCAGGCGATCTCCGTGAAAGTCGACCGGCGCACCCCCCGCTCCACCTTCGACACCTTCACCCGCGCCGTGCTCAAGGGCCAGCCCGAGGTGCTCTGGACCATCCTGGATACCCCTCTCCGCAGCCGCCTCAAGCAGCAGGCCCGCTCCACGGGCGAGGAAAGCCTCCTCCGCAATCTGGAGGCGCTGATTCTCAACCAGCACGGCATGTTGAGCCTGGGGGAGGAGCAAGTGGTCGGAACGCAGGTCTTCAGCCACCTGATGCGCGCCGGCCATCGCGTCGGAACGGCCACGTTCCGCTTCGATAACTTCGGCTGGTATCTCGCCGCTCTCGGCTAAGCCTTCCAGCGCCGCAGGCGGTCCAGGACCCCGCGCACCTGCGCCAGGAAGTCCGTCGCCGGCGGATAGACCGGCGCTCCCGCCCCGATGCCGCAGAGCGCATAGCCGATCAAGGCTTTGGACTCCATCTTGACCTTCCAGCCCGTGGCTTCGCCCAGGGCTTTGAGCTTCTTGAAATCCAGCTCGGGCGTGTAGAAGGGCATCAAGAAGGTGATGCGGCCCTCTTTCACCCGGATCGCAGGGATCTCCAGCTCTCGCGCCCGCATGCGGAGATCCACGACCTCGAGCAGATTGCGTGTCTCGGGCGGAATGGGCCCAAAGCGATCCACCAGCTCCTCCTCCAGAGCCTGGCGGCCCTCGTCGTTGCGAATGTTGGCGATCCGCTTGTAGAGAGCCACCTTCTGGCGCGAGTCGGGCACGTAGTCGTCGGGCAGCGAGGCCGGGATGGGCAGCTCCACCACGGCCGAAAACTCTTCCTCGTCGACCTTCTCGCCCCGCAGCGTCTTGACCGCGTCGCCCAGCAGCCGGCAGTAGAGGTCGAAGCCTACCGAGGCGATCTGGCCCGACTGCTCGGCGCCCAGCAGGTCGCCCGCGCCGCGGATCTCCAGGTCACGCAGCGCGATCTGGTAGCCCGCTCCCAGGTGGGTGAAGTCACGGATGGTGGACAGGCGCTTCTCGGCCTCGGGCGTGAGCTCGCGCTGTGGCGGGTTGATCAGGTAGCAGTAAGCCTGGCGCGCCGAGCGGCCGACGCGACCGCGCAGCTGGTAGAGCTGCGAGAGTCCGAAGGCGTGGGCGTTGTTGATGATGATGGTGTTGACGTTGGGGATGTCGATGCCGCTCTCGATGATGGTCGTGCAGCAGAGCACGTCGTATTCCCCCTCGAGGAACTCCATCATGATCTTCTCGAGCTTGCCTTCCTCCATCTGGCCATGGCCCACGGCGATGCGCGCTTGCGGCACGATGCGCCGCAGATCTTGCGCCAGGCGCTCGAGCCCGTGCACGCGGTTGTGCACGAAGAAGACCTGTCCCCCGCGCGAGAGCTCGCGCGTGATGGCGCCTTTCACGATCTCGGGATGGTGCTCGAACAGGTAGGTCTTGATCGGGAGCCGGTCCTCGGGGGGCGTCTCGATGATGGACATGTCGCGCACCCCGATGGTCGACATGTGCAGCGTGCGCGGAATGGGCGTGGCGGTGAGCGTGAGGATGTCCACCGCGGCGCGCAGCTCTTTGATGCGCTCTTTCTGCTGCACGCCAAAGCGGTGCTCCTCATCTACGATAAGCAGTCCGAGCTTCTGGAACTTGATGTCGCCCGACAGCAGGCGGTGGGTGCCGATGACGACGTCCACCTCGCCCTTCTCGAGTCCCGCCAGCACGGCCCGCGTCTCGGCGGGGGAGCGGAAGCGGCTCAGCTGCTCGACCTTTACCGGGAAGGGCGCCAGCCGCTGCGAGAACGTCTGGAAGTGCTGGTGGGCCAGCACGGTCGTGGGTACCAGCACGGCCACCTGGCGGGCGTCCATCACGGCTTTGAAGGCGGCGCGCAGGGCCACTTCGGTCTTGCCGTAGCCCACGTCGCCGCACACCAGGCGGTCCATCGGGCGGGGGCCCTCCATGTCGGCCTTCACTTCGGCGATGACGCGCTCCTGGTCGGGCGTCTCCTGGTAGGGGAACGCCTCCTCCATCTCGAGCTGCCACGGGGTGTCGGTGGGGTAGGAGTGGCCCTGAGACATCTCCCGGCGCGCGTAGAGCTCGAGCAGTTGCCGGGCGATGCGCTCGGCCTCCTCCTTGACCTTGGAGCGGGTCGTGCGCCAATCCTGGCCGCCCATGCGCGAGAGCGAGGGGACCTTCTCCTCCAGGCCCTGATAGCGCTGCACCAGGTCGAGCTGCTCCACCGGAACGTAGAGCGTGTCGCCCTTGGCATACTCGATCTGCAGCATGTCCCGGCGGATCCCCACCAGGTCGAGCGTCTTGACCCCTCGGTAGCGCCCGATGCCGTGCTGGAGGTGCACCACCAGCGAGTCCTCCTGTAGCTCCTCCAGGCGCAGCAGCGAAGAGCGATCGGCTTTGCGCGTGGCGCGGCGGGCGCGAGGCGTGCCCATCATCTCGTGGTCGGTCAGCAGCTCCACGCTGCCGATGGGAAGCTCGAGGTGGAAGCCTTCCGAGGCGGCCCCGTGCAGCAGCGCGACCTGGCCCGGCATGAACGCGGCCGGGACGCTTCCCAGGGGCTTCTCCAGGCGCCGCTCCTCGAACACTTCGGTCAGGCGGCGCTGCTGACGGCTCAAAAGCACGACCCGATGGCCATCCGCCTGCCAGGCGGGCAGTTTCTCGAAAAGGCCGTCCACGCGGCCTGGCACCACGTCCTGGGGCCGGAACGGGAATTCGACCCTCGGGCCGTCCCCGGCGTCCTCCCAGCCGGTGATCGTGATGGTGCGAAAGTGCGTCAGCATGCCGAGCACGTCGCCCCATTCGCCCACCCAGCCCTGCTCGCGCTGCCCCTCGCTGTCTTGCATCCAGGCCGACTCGGTCTCCTGGGAAACCTCGAGCGAATGCAGGCGCAGCTGGGCGATCTCCTCGAGGAAGATGACGGAGCCGCGCGGGAAGTGCTCGGTCAGATACGAGCCGCCCTCCTCGCGCGCCGGCAGCAGCACGATGCGATCGAGCTGCACGATCGAGCGCTGGGTATCTTTGTCGAAGCGGCGGATGGACTCGATCTCGTCGCCGAAGAGCTCGATGCGCACCGGCTCCTCGGTGGCCGGGTAGACGTCCAGAATGCCGCCCCGCAGGGAGATCTCGCCGCGACGCTCGACCATCGGCACGCGGGTGTAGCCCTCCGCGGTCAAAACCTCGAGCAAGATGTTCAGGTCGGTCGTCTCGCCCTTGCGCAGGTCCAGCTTGCCGCGATGCAGGTCATCCGCGGTGAGGGTCTTTTGCAGCAGCGCCCGCAGGGGAGCCACGACCACGCGGGCCTCGTTGTTGCGCAGGCGGTCGAGCAGCTCCAGGCGCAGCGGGTCTACGCCCAGCGAAGCGTCGCGCTCCGGAAAGAGCGAGGCCGGCGCCCCGTAGAGCGCCAGGTCGTCATAGAGCCGTTCGGCGGCGTCTTGTCCGGGCGTAACCCAGAGGAGGGGAGCGGACAGGTCGTGCGCGAGCGCGGCCAGCACCGGCGGGCGCGCCGGGCCCAGAACACCCCGGCACAAAAGGTTTTCGCCCTTCTTGATGGCCTCGACGAGCTGACGATAGGGCTCCAGCTCGCGAACAAGGCCCAGAAGCGGCCTGAGGACGGCATTCTCTACCATGGGCGCCGCACTTTCGACAACCCGCGCCGAGGTCCTGGATCCGTTGCAAGCGCAGGACTTTTCGATTTTCGCATGGAACAAACTTCTAGCTCCGGGGGCCCAACACAAACCGTTATGCCAGCGCAACCCACCCAACCGAACGAGCCCTCTCTGGCGCTTCGCGGGTTCCTGGTGGGAGTCCGAACGATGGGCCTCCTTGTGGCCATTTCCCTTTCCGTGAACCACACGGTCGCTTTCGTCAATCTGCCTGACGCGCTGGTCAAGCAGCCCTACCTCATCACCGCGGCGGTCGTCTTCTATCACCTCGTCGCGGCGCTCGTGGCCCTGCGCGTGGCCAACTCCGGCGTGGGCGTGGGCTTGATGGTGATGGACGGCCTCATGGGCGCCGCGCTGACGTTTGCTTTTGGTCCGCCCTATTTGATCGTGGGCTTCACGTTGCCGGTGCTGGAAGCGTCGGTGTACGTCGGGAACGTGGCAGGATTGGCGGCTTTGCTGGGTGGAGGCTGCTTTTACGCTCTGATCACAGGTCTGCCCCTGCTCGAGATGCAGAAGAAGACGCAGAACATCGGCGCGGTCATCTTTCAGCTGAATCTGGCCGGCGTGGAGGCGCTGCTCTCGGTCATGCTGCTCTGGCTGGCCAGCATCCTGCGCCAGGAGCGTTACGAGCGCTTCAAAATGGAGGTCGAGTCGGCCCACGAGAAGGACATCCTGCTCGAGGAGCTGGATGTGAAGGCCCGCGAGGTGGGCCAGGTCTTCGGCGCCGTGGGCGATCGCGAGGCGCGCCTGGCCGACCTGGAGCACACCAGTCAGTCTTTGCTCAACAAGCTCGAGCACCTGACGGACGAGCTGCAGCAGGCCCACATGCAGAAGGAATCGCTCGAAACCGTGGTGACCGAGCTGGAGCACCGGCTGGCCTCGAGCTCGCGCAAGGAGCGCCAGGGGGCCGAGCGCGAGCTGCAGCAGCTGCGCGAGCAGCTCAAGCAGCAGCAGGGCACCATCGAGGCCCAGAACCAGAACACCGAGTTCTTGCGCGAGCTGGAAGGCTACTACCGCATTCTCCATCACAGCCTGCATCTGTCGGACACGCTGCTGGCGATGACCCAGCAGCTCCAGGAGCTTCTGCCCAGCCAGACCTGCGTGATCTTCCTGCTCGACGAGGTGGACGGCAACAAGGAGCTGTTCGCCGAGGTGGCCGCCAGCCCGTACACCGACATGTTCCGCAATCTCACGCTGCAGCTCAACGAGGGCGCGCCCGGCTATTGCGCCAGCCAGCGCCGGCCTCTGAAGATCGACTCGGGCGCCGTCACGGTGGCGGAGGGCGTCGAGATTCCCACGCTGCTGGTGTATGAGAAGAGCGCTCTGGTCGCCCCCCTGACCACGAATGACGACGTGCTGGGCGCCATCTACCTGGGGCGGCCCAACCCCGGCCAGTACCGGGGCGAGGAGCTCGACCTCTTGCAAGAGTATTGCCAGGTGGCTTCCGCCGCCCTGGCCAACTCGCTGCTCTATCAGCGCACGATTACGGGCGGGCTCAACGATCCGCTCACCCGGCTCTACAACGGTCTCTACCTCACCGAGCGCCGCCGTGAGGAAGTGATGCGGGGCCGGCGCTACACCTACCCGGTGTCCGAGATTCTGCTTTCGCTCGACCGCTTTGAGGAGATTCAAGCGGCTCTGGGCCAGGAAATCGGCGATCAAATCTTGAAAGACGTGGCCGAGATCATTCGACAGGCGACCCGCGAGACCGACATACCCGCGCGCCTGGAAGGGGCCGAATTCGCTGTTCTTCTCGTCCACTCCGACCGCAACAACGCTTATGACATCGGAGAGAGAATCCGAGCGGCCATCCATTCCCGTCCTTTTGGCAACGGCCCGGCCAAGGTCTCCCTCACGGCCTCGGTCGGCGTGGCCGGGGTTCCGCACGACGCCACCAATGAGGAGCAACTCGCCCAGCGCGTCGAGGCCGCCATCGGCCAGTCCCGCGGCGTCGGAGGCAACGCCGTCTCGTTCTGGAACGGCGCCCGCACGCACGTCTGATTTTTTCAGCTTATTTTCCAACTTCGTCGTGATAAGGGGAGTATGAACAACAACATCCACCCGGCCATCTCGCATCTCGCCGCCCGGCCCACCGCCGCCAACAATGCCTGGGCCCCGCCGCAGCAGGGCCCCGTCGACGGGATGGGGGGCTCCGTGCCCCAGATCCCGGGCTTGATGCAGCCGCCCGTGAACTTCGGGGTGCAGCAGCCGCAGCAGCCGGTGGGTCCCCAGACGTATCCCAGCGGGCTCCAGTTGATGAAAGACCAGGCGGGCGTCGCGTTCCAGGCGGTGCTGCCGGCCGGACCCCTGTTACCGGTTCGTATCGCCGTCTCCAGCGGCCTCGACGGCGCCGTGTCGGCCCAGGCCGAGATGAACGGCCAGGCCACGCCCCTGGCCGCCCAGCGCGGTACCGATGGAAAGGTTTACGTCCAGGTCGACCCCAACAATCCCAACCTGGTCACCTTCGACCCGAGCTCGGCCGAGTACGGCGTGTCGGGCCCGTTCGGCTGGGACGGCCAGCAGACCACCCGTCAGCACGCCCAGACGATCGCCCCCGACGGCACCAAGATCAGCGTGTTCAATGAGAAGACCGGGCCGGACGGCGTCAAGAATTACACCCGTATCTACGAGAACCCCAAAGGCCAGGTGTGGGGCGCCCAGGTCACCGAGACCCCGGCCGCGCCGCAGCAGCAGGGCGGTCTCCTGCAGCAGGCGGGCAAGATGCTGGGCGTGGGTGGGCGGAACGCGGTTCAGGAAGCGCCGCTCACGGTGACCGGCAATGGCCAGAAGGGCTACGACGTCAAGGGCGGCTCGATGCTCGATTACGGCAAAGGCTCGCTCAAGGGCGGCTTCGACGGCATCTTCGACTGGAAGCAAGCCCCGGTTCAGCGCTGGCTGCGCGGACGCAAGCAGGAGGAGCTCCACTTGATGCCCTTCTCGGCGGCCGGAGCGGGACAGCTTTTCCCCAGTTTGTTGCAGGGCGTGCGGCCCTAAGGATAAGGAGGATCTCGGTCATGGCGATGGGTGGAGCGAATCAGATCAATTTTGCCACGCAGACGGCGGCCACACAGGGACGCGGTCCGGTGCAGGGTCAGCAGGGCCCTGCCGGCCCCGTGGACGGGATGGCGGGCTCGGTGCCCAATTACGCTCCCCCGATCCAGCCCGGTCAGGTGCAGCAGGCGGCCGCCCCTCAGACCTACCCCAGCGGACTGCAGCTGATGAAAGACCAGGCCGGAGTCGCCTTTCAGGCGGTGATGCCGGCCGGACCGTTCCTCCCGGTCCAGGTCGCCGTCATGAAGGGCCGCGACGGTCAGGTGCAGGCCAAGATCTTCAACCCCTCGCAGCCCGACAGCCCCGTGGCGTTGAACGCCAAGGAAGGCAGCGACGGCAATATCTACATCCAGGTCGACTCGAACAACCCGACGCTGCTGGTGCTCGACCCCAATAAAGCCGAGTTCGGGGTCACCTCGCCGTTCATGCAGCAAAATGGCGGCATTGTCCGCGAGCACGCTCAGATGATCGGGGCCGACGGCACCCGCATCTCGACCTTCAACGAGTTCACGGCTCCCGATGGCACCAAGAAGTTCACTCAGATCTTCGACAACAAGAAGGGTGTCTGGGGCGCCAACGTGACCGAGGCTCCCGGCCACGGACAGGCGAACCAGGGCGGGTTCATGCGCGACGTGGGCCGCACCTTCGGGATCGGCGGACCCAACTCGCGCCAGGAAGAGCCTCTCACCGTCAAGGGCAACGCGGCCCAGGGCTACGACGTGAAGGGTGGCTCCCTCTGGGGTCACACCGGCGCCGCCTCGCGCAACGGTTTCAATGGCTTTTTCGATTGGCGCAACGCACCCGTGCAGAAATGGCTGCGGGGGCGTCAGCAGGAAGCGATTCACCTCACGCCCTTCTCGGCGGCCGCTCCCGGCGCGCTCTTTCCGGGCGTGATGAACTGGCTGCAGAGCATGCCGCCGGCCCCGGCGCAGGCCGCTCCGATCCCACCCGGCCCGCCCCCCGGCAATAACGCCGCCGCAGCCGGTGGGGGCCCGCCGAATCACCCGCCGGGGCCCGGTCCCGCCGACGGACCGCAGCCGGGTCCCGCACCGCAGAACCAGGCCCAGCTGATGACACAGCTGCAAGAAGCCATCAATCGTGGCGACATGGCAGCCGCCCAGGGCATCATGGCCCAGCTGAACGGCGGGCCCGCGCCCGCCCAGCCGCAGGCTCCGCCGCCTCCGCCGCAGCAGGCTGCGCCACCGCCTCCTCAGCAGCAGGCTCAGCAAGCGGCGGCCGATCCTTCGGTTTACAATGGCGTTTCCGCTCAGCAACTGGCGGGGGCACTCCTCGGGGGCGACCAGCAGGCTCCGGCCTTCCTGGCTGACGCTGAGGCCAAGGCTCAGGCCGGCGACCCGCACGCTCAGGCTTTCGTCCAGCTGGCTCACCAGACGATTCAGCAGGTGCAGCAAGAGCTGTTGAACACGTCCAGGAAACTGGTGGCCGAGGCTTCGCCCGAGGCGCTCGGGGAGGCCCGCGCGGCCCTGACCAAAGTCAGCTCCGGCGACCAAACCGAGTTCCAGGCGCTGGTGGCAGCGGCTCAGGGGGGCGATACAGTGGCCAATGCCAGGGTGTCCCTCATCCAGGCCGTGGCGATGCTCGACGGCGTGGCCGCCGGCGAAGCTGCGGCTCAAGCTCAGCAAGCGAACGGTCAGGAGGGCCAGCAGAACTCTCAGGAGCCGCAGTCCTCCGTTCGGGAAGGCCAGCAAAACCTGCAGGAGCCGGAGTCCTCCGTTCGAGAGGGCCAGAAGAGCTTTCAGGCGCCGCAGCCGTCCGTCCGGGAAGGCCAGCAAAACCTACAGGAGCCGAAGGGCCCCTAAAGCGGTCCCGGGACGCAGGCCGCCCACTGTCGGGGCGGCCTGTGCTCATTTCAGGGTCCGGTCCAGGAACGCCACGACCTTCGTGTAGGCGTCCACGCGATTGGCCAGCTTGGCCAGACCGTGGCCCTCGTCGCCATACAGGAGGTATTCCACCTCCAGGCCTTTTGCCTTGAGGCTGGCGACCATCTGGTCGCTCTCGCTCTTGGGCACGCGCGGGTCATTGGCGCCCTGAATGATGAGCATCGGGGCCTTGACCTGATCCACGTGGTAGAACGGAGACACCTTCTCGAGAAATTCCTTGTCCCGCACCGGGTCGCCGTACTCGGCGACGCGTAAGGCCCGCCGGTAGCTGCCGGTGTTGTTCAGGAAGCTGACGAAGTTCGAGATGCCCACGATGTCGACGCCCGCCGCCCAGCGGTCGGGCTGAAAGGTGACCGCGGCCAGGGTCATGTAACCGCCGTAGGAGCCGCCCAGCACCGCGATCTTGCCCGCGCGCTCGCTCAGCCAGCGGTTGGCATACTCGAGGTCTTTCACCGAGTCCATGCGCAGCAGGACGTCGTCCATGTGGGTGTAGTCCTTGCCGTAGCCGGTGCTGCCCCGGACGTTGGGCGCCAGCACGGCGTAGCCGCGGCTCACGAAGTACTGGGTGAGCCCCGAGAAGCTGGCCCGGGTCTGCGCCTCGGGGCCGCCATGCACGCTGACGATGGCGGGCGGCTTCGTCACGCCGGCCGGCTGCCAGTAAAACGCCGGGATCGTCTTGCCATCAAAGGTCGGATAGCGAATCAAGGTCGGCTGCACGAACGTCTTCGGGTCCACCCCGGCCAGCGTCGACTCGGTGACCCGCGTGAGCTGGCGGGACTTCACATCCAGCGAGTAGACGTTGGACGGCTCGATGGGGGAGGAGTAGTTGAAGAGCAACCGGGTTCCGTCGGCCGAGAACTCGCAGCCGTCGATCACCCCTCCGCTCAGGGCCACGGGCTGCCCGCCCACGGTCAGGGCGGAATAGCCGTCGCGGTTGTGGGCCACCGCCAGCGTCTTGCCATCGGGCGCCACCGCCAGCGAGTCGACGTCCTCGCGGTCGGGATCCACGAATTTGAGGCTCTCCAGACCCTTCATGGCGTCCATCGTGGCCAGCGAGGAGAACTGGCGCTGATAGTCGCTGGAGAGGTAGAGAGTGTTGTCCGCGCCCCACTCGACGCCGCCGAAGTAAACCGGGCCTTCGTGCCTGGTAAGCAGGGTGACCTGACCGGACTTGACGTCGACCCGGTAAAGATCGGCGTCAACGTTGGAGTTGGCTCGGGAGACGATGAGGTGCTCGCCGTCGGGGGAGTAGCAGGCCACCTCGGCCGAGCCTCCCTGGTCGTAGACGACGCGCTTGAGTCCGGTGGCCAGGTCCATCACGAAGGCGTCGAAATCGGTGCCGTTGCGCTCGGTGCTGACGTAAGCGATGGTCTTGCCGTCCGGGGCGAAATCGCCGAACGTGTGGATCGCCTTGGGATTGTTCGTCAACGCCCTGGGAACGCCGCCCGTTGCGGGCATCAGGTAGAGCTGGTTGTGCTCGTCGCCGCCCTGGTCGCGCTCGAAAACCAGCCATTGCCCGTCCGGGCTGGCGTGCACGCCGGCCACGCGGTCGGTTTCGAAGGTCAACTGGGTGGCCCAGCGCGAGGGAGCGTCCACGCGCCAGATCTGGTTGACGCCCGTCACGTTGGTCAGAAACGCGGTGGATGAGCCCTTCAGGGGCGTCCCGCCGCCGCAGGCGCGAATGTTCAGATAGCGCTCCAGCGCGGGTTGCTGCGCGGACGCAGCCGCGCACAGCATCAGGCCTAAGATCAGTCGGCGCATTCCTCGGGACCTTTCGGGGAAGTATTAAAGCGGCTGGCGGTATCGTCCAGACCGCGCTCGATCCAGTTCTCGACGGCGTCGGTGGCCCGCTGGACGGTCTCGTCCCAGGCCTTCTGGTCCGCCTTGCCGACCTTGCTCAGGACGAAGTTGGCCGGGTCCCAGCCGTCCGGAACCGGCCCGATGCCGAAACGCAGGCGGGGGAACTTCTCGGTGCCCAAACGGGCGATGATGTCCTTGAGGCCGTTCTGACCTCCAGCCGAGCCGTTGGCACGAATGCGGAGACGGCCCAGAGGCAGGGCGAAGTCGTCGCTGATTACCAGCAAACGCTCGTGCGGCACCTTGAAGAAGTTGACGAACTCGAGCACGGCCGAGCCGGAAAGGTTCATGTACGTAGTCGGACGCACCAACAACGCGGGGTTGCCCCGGATGGTGCCTCGATTGGTCTTGGCCAGCTTGCCCACCTTCTTGTCCGAGAAGGGATGGCGTTTGATCAGCTCCTTGACCACTTCGAAGCCCGCGTTGTGGCGCGTCTGCGCGTACTTCTCGCCAGGATTCCCCAACCCGACGATCAGGAAGAGGGAATCGTCGCCCAAAGCTATTCTTCGGCTTTGGCCGGCGCGGCGGCAGCCTCGGCACCCTCAGCGGCAGCCGCTTCTTCCTCGATGATCGCGCGCGGGATGTGCACCAGCAGCAGCACGGCCTCAGGATCGCTCACCAGCTCGACGCCCTTCGGCAGCTTCAGCGCGCTGACGTGCATATTGTCGCCCAGCGCCAGGCCGCTGACGTCGACCTCGATGCTCTCGGGGATCTCGAGCGGCAGGGCGCGGACCTCGACTTCGGGCATCATGAGCTCGAGCACACCGCCCTCCTTCTCGATCTTCTCAGCGTGCACGACGTGCACCGGAACGGCCGTCTCGATCTTCTCCTTGAGGGAGATGCGCTTCAGGTCGACGTGGACCAGCTCTTTCTGGTAGAGATCGCGCTCGAACTCCTTGACCATGCAGGTATCCGAGCCGGGGCCGCCGGTTACGGTCAGAGTGATGATGGCGTTGTGGCCGAACTCGTGCAGCAAGTGGTTGACGGTCTTGCTGTCGAGGTCCAGGGCGATGGGCGCTTCGCCGTGGCCGTAGATCACGCCGGGAACCCGTCCCTCGCGACGCAGCTTGCGGGCCACGCCTTTGCCGGTCGCCGTGCGATGCCGCGCTTCGAGTTTCACCTGTGTGGACATGATGGGTTCCTCCGATATGAAAATCAGCCGCTATAGTAGCTCTCAGGCCGCAGCTGTGTCAAGAAGAGACCGAACGTGGTTACGCGTTAACACTCTCGTAGCCATTTTCAGACATCTTTCAGGTTAGAATGCGCCCGAGATGATTCTGACCCAGGCTGTCGTGAGAGCCCCGGTTGGCCCGAAAGCGGCGATCGAGTGGCTGGACAAGAAGTCCAGCCCCGCGCCGCACACGCACGGCGATCTGCCCGAGGCCTCCTATGTGCAGGCCGGCATCGGCGGCGCGGTGGAAGGCTTCGCCCTGGGCGGATTCACGGGCGGCGTGAGCGCCTGCCTCTCGAGCGTGGCCGGCATCTGGGTAGAGCGCCAGACGGGCAACGGGTGGGCCGGGATGGCCGCCGGAGTGGTGGCGGGCGCAGCCCTGGGCGCGGGCGTGGCCTGGGCCACCGGCCAGCCCGACGTGCTGGCGCGCTCGGTAGCGGGCGGTCTGCTGGGAGCTTTCGAAACCCTGGGTGGCGCCGCCACCGCCCACGTGCGCGACGCCAGCGACATGGGAGCCGTGGCCGCCGGGCTCTTTCTGCCGGGCGCCTCCAAAGCAGCCGGAGGAGTGGCCAGCGCGCTGGCCACCCGTTACGGCGCCGACCTTCACCCGGCGACCCGCGCCGCTCTGGGCGCCACGCTCGGCATCGGGCTGGGAGCTGCTTTCGGCGCGCTGGGTGGGGCTACCGTCAGCCCCGCCGTCCTGATGGCCGCCAGCGGCTTCGGCGGGGCCTTCGGACCGATGGTCGGACCCCGCTTCGGCCAGCTCATCCGCAACGTCAGTCAGGATACCGGCCACGCGATCGAATCGGGCCTGATGAAGAGCGGGCTCATCCAGCAGCCTCTCGCGCCGGCGATGGCCGGCTGCCTGGGCGCGCTCCCCGCCGGCATGCTGAGCGAGTTCGGCAAGTCCTGGGTCTACAGCGACGGCAGCATCCTCGGCCTGGTGCTGGGCGGCGTGTCGCAGGCGGTGCAGCTGGCCGATATCTTCACCAACAGCAATCCCAACGACGAAGACGAGGTCTACGCCACGGCCAGCTGAGGCAGGGGGATTTCCCATTTCGTGGGTCAAAGCCGCCCCAATGATTGTCATCGCTGGAGCAGGGCCCACGGGACTGGTGCTGGCGCTACGCCTCGCGCGCCACGGGGTGCCTTTCCGACTCATCGATAAAGCCGCCGGGCCGGGCGAGCATTCGCGCGCGATGGTCGTTCACGCGCGCACCCTCGAGTACTACCGGCAACTGGGGATGGACCAGGAGGCGATCGAGCTGGGCCTGCAAATTCAGGCCGTGCACCTCTGGGAAGGCGGCAAGGAAGCCGCCCACATCGAGATCAAGGAGTTGGGCGAGGGGCTTTCCCCCTACACGTTTCTGCTCAGCCTGCCCCAGGACATCCACGAGGAGTACCTCAACAGAAAGTTGAGCGAAGCGGGCATCTCGGTGGAGTGGAAGACCGAGCTGGCGGCCTTCTACGAAGGCGAGTCCGGCGTGCGGGGAACTCTGACGAAGAACGGCGTGGACGAGAGCTTCGAGTGCGACTACCTGGTGGGGTGCGACGGCTCCCGCAGCGCGGTGCGCCACGGCCTGCGCATCGGGTTTCCAGGCGGCAGCTACGAGGCGGTCTTCTTCGTGGCCGACCTGAAAGGCACCGGGCCGTGTGTGAACGGCGATCTGAACGGCTGCCTGGGCGCCGCGGACTTCTGCTTCGTCATCCCGGTGCGCCATCGGGGCAGCCTGCGCCTGATCGGCATCGTGCCCGAAGAGCTGACCTCGCGCGGCGACGATTTGACTTTCGAAGAGATCAGGCCTTATGCCGAGCGGCTGATCGGACTGCAGGTCGAGGAGCTGAACTGGTTCTCGCTCTACCACGTCCACCACCGGGTGGCCGAGCACTTCCGCAAGGGGCGATGCTTCCTGGCGGGGGACGCCGGGCACGTCCACTCACCGGCCGGCGGCCAGGGAATGAACACGGGCATCGGTGACGCGGTCAACCTGAGCTGGAAGCTGGCCCAGGTCGTGCAGGGGAAAGCCCCGGCCTTTCTGCTGGATACCTACGAGCCGGAGCGGATCGCTTTTGCGCGCACGCTCATCGCCTCGACCGATCGGGCCTTCCAGGTGATGGTCAACCGCAGCGGCCCGGCGCAATTCCTGCGCACCTGGGTGCTGCCCAGGGTCGCCCCCCTGGCGATGGGCGTCGGGGCCCTGCGTCAGCTGGCGTTCCGCACGCTGTCGCAGACGCGCGTCCACTACCAGGACAGCGCGCTGTCGGTGGGTAAGGCGGGGGACGTGCGCGGCGGCGATCGCCTGCCCTGGGCGGGCTTCAATTTCGACGTGCTGAAGTCGCTCGACTGGCAGGTCCACGTCTACGGCATGGTGCGCGCGGAGGTGCGCTCGCTGTGCTCGCGCCTGGAGTTGGCGGTGCACTCCTGGCCCTGGTCGCCCGAGTGCGCCAAAGCGGGCTTTGCCGAGGACGCCCTCTACCTGGTGCGCCCCGACGGCCACGTGGCTCTGGCGGACGAGTCGCAAAGCTGCGAGCAGCTCGAGGAGTTCTGGCACAAATGGAGATCCAGCTAGACCGAGGAGAGGGCGCGGGCACCTACCTGGTCACGGCCCTCGGGGAAGGTCTGTATCGGCTCGAAATGACCGAGGTGCCGTTCTTCTTCGACCCGGACAGCCCCCTACGCCTGGGCGACGTGGTCGAGCTCGCCGAGGACGCGGACGGCGTTTTTCGTGTCGTGCGCCTGGTGGAGCCGTCCCCCTATCGCATGGAAAGCTACTGCCTGCGCCGCGAGAACGTGGCCCGAGTCTTGGAAGAAGCGGACCGAAGGGGCATTCTGTTCGAGAACTACTTTGGCGGGTGGGTTTATCTTCACTTCCGGTCCGACCAGAGCTGGGATCTCAGAGCCTGGCTGGGTAACCATTTGTTCGAGAGCTGATCGGCGTGGTGACGCGTTTTTCTTCCGTGTTTTCGATTCCGTGCCGGAACTGGCGGGCCGAGCTTTGTTCGGAGCCCGGGACGAAAATCGGACACAGGATTGTAACCCGCAGGGTAACATCGGCGGGAACGGGTGGCCGCGGGGACGGGGTTTCAACCTCCACACAGAGAGACGGTAAATGGAGGACGAACAAAGATGACTGCCATCCCCGCTCACACCACCCGTCAGATGCAGCCTTCGCGATGCCGAAGGCCAGCGTGGCCGCTCCCACCCGCGAAACCGCCTCGAGCGAGCCGCAGGAGACGGTCAGCTTCAGCGCCCAGGCTCGTCAGGCGAGGGACCAGGACGGCCATAAAGAGAGCTCGGGGCTGCCGACTCCCGGCGTGGACCCCAGCAGCAAGGCGCTCTTTGAGAACTTCGACTACTTCGACACCGCCTCCAGGGGCGGCAAGCCCGACGGTATCGTGAGCCGGGGCGATCTGGAAGCGGTGGCCAATGACCCCAACGCCGACCCGGCTCTGCGCGAGGCGGCCCAGAACATTCTCGACAGCGAGTTCGGCGATCTGGATTCCACCAAGAACGGCCAGGAAGACGGCAAGATCAGCCAGGACGACGTGGGGATGTCGCTGGCCTGGGACGCGGCCCAGACGATCAACCCCCACTTCGGCAACGTCGCCCAGCGCGACGGCTCGAACGGCATCAGCCTCGCGGACCTCCAGGCCGTGCTGAACGACGAGCACGCCGACCCGGCCCAGCGCGAAGCCGCCGAATGGCTGGCCGAGAACCCCACCTATTTCGAGCAGCTCCACGTGGGCGGCCTGTCTACCCACGGCCCGCGCGGTTAAGGGTCAAGCCTCTTGGATACCCGTGTCGGGAAGCGCCTGGTCGCACCAGCGGCAGGTCGTCTCTCGCATCCGGACTGGATGACCACAACAGGTTACGGGTCGAAGCTCGGAATCTTCCCAGTAGACCACCCTCAGCTTGTCTTCACCGCACAGGAGCGCCATGGCTCGACCATCCGTCAGTTGTCCCGACATCCTCCAAGAGGTCGGGACAACCTGGTCCGGGACAAGAACGGGATAAGCCCAAAGCCGGCAGGCTACGATGGGGAGCCAATCTGGCCTCACCGGCAGCTTGCTGCCTCGGTAAGGCTGACCAAAGCTGAGGCAGTGACTCCGGGGGTCAGTATAACGGAGCGAGCCAGTGTCGAGGAAGAGTGGGCAAGACAGAAAGTCTGGGGAGCGCCACGCAAAGTCGCTTTCCTGAGACCCGTGCCCTATCAGGACATTGACCTCCATCGAATGCGTGCCCGTGGTCACCCACTTGATTCTTCCGCCGTAGGTCAGGTCATCAGGATAGCGGACCGTCCGCGAGTCCAGGTCCAGAGTCAGGATTATCTGCTCTTCGCAGCGACTGCTCTCGTCGTCCCAAGTTTTGTAGCACAGGAGCACGCAATCTTCGCCGACCCAACCGACCGTCAGAACGTGTTTGTCTTCCAACCACTTTTCGACGCCACGAATCGGGAAAAGGCCATCCGGGGGTATCCACAGGCCTCGAAATTGCTCTCCCCAGACGAACATGCGGGCGTCGTCGACCGCGAACCACTGGAGCTTCTTCTCCCACCAGGGAAACGGAATCTCTTGCAGCAAACGACCCTCGAGGTCATACTGCCGCGCCAGCTTGTGAGAAATGAGCCAGAGAGTACCCTGCCAGAGCAGCAGAGCGGCATTGCCGGACAGGTCGCTGTCTAACTCGAGCACGAATTTCGCCGGGCGGGTCGTGACACCCCGCAAGTCTGGAATTTCCAAAGGATTTCCCGAGAAGGGAGGCTTCTCGCGAGCGACATACAGCTCGTTGCGGGGCTTTGGACGTGGCGGCGGCGTCACGGGAGGGTCAGCTTTCTTAGCCGGCGGGCGCAACCACTTGAACCAGCTCATCCGGTGTTGGATCCCTCGCGGCGCTTGACGGTGACCGAGCCCACCTGGACGCTCTTCTCGTTCTCTTCGATGCCGATGACGGCCGGGAGGTCGTCAGGGAGCATCTTCAGGGCCTGGTCCAGATCGGTGGTCCGATTCAGGGTCACCGTGACCAGCGTGTGCACGAGCAGATAAAGCGAGCGGTCCTTGGCCGGGCCGTAAGAGTTGCGCATCTCGTTGAGGCGATCCAGGGTGGAGTCGAAACGGGCCGGGCTGCTCTTGAGGCAGGCGGCCAGCTCGGCCAGGGCGCGGGCGGTGGTGGGCACCGTGTCGGCCTTGCGCATGTTCTCGACGATCCGACCCCACAGCCGGGTTGCCTTCGGGTCATTCCCGGGATAGACGTTGGCGATGGCCGAGTAGGCCATGATGCGTTCGCCGACGGTCTCGTCCTTGATCGGACGTAAGGACCGGACGGTCTGCAGGCTGCCCGACTGCCGGGTCAGGTGGGCCACGGCCTCGAGCAACTCTGCGAACTTCTCGCGCGGCGTCAGCAGGCTCCTCGTCTCCTGCCAGAGCACCGGCTTTTGCCTGGGTTCGCAATCCAACGCGCTGTAGGCGGCCACGCGCTCCTCCAGCGTCGTCCCGGGGAGGTCGGGCACGACCACCGGCAATCCATCACCCAGCGAGTTGCCTAACGGCGCTACGGCCTCCAGGGTGGAGAGGAACTTTTCGGCCGGGACGGCGCCCTCCACCAGCTCCCACGATTGCAGAGCGCGCATCGAGTCGCCCTGGTAGGCGTTCAGCAGCGTGCGACCGACTTGGGCCCGCTCCGTCAGCTCCGTCTCGCCCAGCGGACGCAGCACCGTGGCCAGCAGGTCGCGCGTCAGGGGCCGCTCGCCGGCCAGCTGGACGGCGGTCGCGAAAGGCTCACCCAGCGGGTCCGGATGACCCAGCTCGCGGGTGACGATCTCCCAGTTGGCCAGCGCGGTGGGCACCGAGCCCCGACCGGCGGCCAGGAGCTGCTCGAACTTCTCCTGGCGGGCGGCGCTCGTCTCCCCGCGCACCGGACGCGACAGGGTGTCCCAGGTCCGCTCGGCCTCGATGCTGCGCAGCCCGCTCAAGAACGGGACGGCGGCCTGCCCTTTCTCGGCGCTGAGACGGGCGTAAAAGCTCTCGAACTCGGCCGGCTTGCGCCCGTCGGCCAGCTTCGCCAGATGAACGGGATTGACGTCCCCTCCGCAGCGGGCCAGGGTCATCGCCATCTCGGGACTGCCCGTGAGGCGCAGAGCTTCGCCCCAGTCGCTCATCTGGCTTCCGGTCAGCGTGGCCGGCAGGTAAGGCCGGATCGTCCAGGCCAGCTCCAGACGGGCGCCGCCCTGGCTCAACATGGACAGGTCCTCGAGCGACTTGCGCCGCATCTCCTCGGGGAGCAACGCATTGAACGTGCTGCTGACGAGCTGCGTGAAAACCGGCTCGCCCACGGGCTCGGGGCGGCTACCCAGGAGGCGCGCCAGCGAGCGCCAGGTGCTCTCGGTGAGCGGCTGCTGCACCTGCTGCTCGAGCAGGCGACCGCGATGCTGCGCCGGGATCATCTCCAGGAACGGTTTGGCAACCTCGACCCGGGGCACGAGCTCGTCGGCCGGCACCGCCTCCATGCTGTCCCAGACCGGCCGCGTGGCGGCATAGGTCTTGAGCTGGCTCAAGGCGTCCAACATCACCTCGCCGTGCGTCTCGTCCAGCGTGCGCTCGGTCAGGTCGTTGAAGGCGAGGCGCGCCTCGCGCTCGTCCCCGGTGGCCGTCTGCAGACCCACCAGGAAGTCGGCTGCCTGCGGCAGCTCGCTCGGCTGGTCGATCTGGGAAGCCAGGAAATGGTAGGCGTCCACCGCGGCGCGGGCATCCGGCAGAACTCGTCCCAGCGAGGCCAAAATGCGCCCCTGCTCGAGACTTCCCAGCTCCTCTCCCGGCAGGCGCACCTGCGCCAGCTCGATGGCCTCGGCCGGGGTCGAGCCGGCCGCCAGCAGGCCCAGGGCCAGGTTGGGATTGCCGCAGGCGGCGGCGGTCTCCAGGCCCTCGGGAGCCTTCTCGCCCAGCTTTCCAATCAGTCCGCGCACCAGGTCGAGGTCGGTGCCTGCGGGAGTGGCCGCCAGCAGGCGGGTGGCCCGGGCCTCGCCGTCCTTCTCGCGCAGCTCGTGCCACAATCCCAGTCGCTCGGAGTCGGGTCCTACGGCCGTCCAGGCCGTCTCGATGCGAGACGCGGGCGTCTGGGCCGCCACGTCCAGGAAAGCGTCCTCGTGGCCCTGCAGGGTGGGGCGCAGGCGGTCGTAAGCTTGATACTGCTCCACCCCTCCCAGCCGCGGCAAATAGGCGGCGTCGCTCTCCATCCGGTTCAAGACAGCGGCTTCGGCCACGACCTCGGGACGGGCCTCCTTCAGGAGCTTGCGGGCTTGCGTCTGAAGCTCGTCGGTGCCGGCGTTGCGGGCCAGCTTCAGGGCGGTCTTCGTGTCCAGCTCTTTCAGCTCGAGGAAGAACTCCTCGTGGCCCGAGTCGACCATGGCCCGGTAGCGCTCCAGCGTGCCGGCCTGCGCCAGACGAGGGCTGTCCTCGGCCAACCGTCCGAAGATCACGGCCGCCGCGGTCATCTCGTGCGCCTCGTCATTGCCCTCGAGAGCTTTGAGTGTGGAGGCGAAGAGCTTCTCCTGCTTGGGATCGAGCCTGGCGGCGACCAGCGAAGCCCGCTCGGAAGACAGCCTGGCGGCGCGCTCTTGCAGGTACAGCTCGCCGCGCCCCTCGGGCACGCCCCGATAAGCTTTGTAATCAGCCGCATCGGTGAGGCGCTCCAGGGCGGCGGCGTCCTGCTGGAGACGGCCCAGTTGGATCGACTCCGGCGCGAGCTTTTGAGCCGAGGGGGACAGCGACTGGAAGATGGCCAGTTGTTCCTGCGGGATCTTGGACATCTCCGCAGCCTCTCGGGCGCTCAGGCCCTGGCCCAGGAACTGCACGAAAACGGCCTCGCAGCCCGGTGTAACCTTCTCGATCATCTCGCGATAGTTGGCGTCGAGCTTCTGCATGTTCGGGCCCGTGAAAAGCCCGGTCAGCAGAGGCGCGTGCTCCTTGAGCTTGCCCTGACGGACGACTCCGGCCAGGAAGCGAAGGGCGCTGGCATCCTCGATTCCTCGCTCGGTCAGGCTGATCTGGGTCTGCTTGAACAGAGCGCGGTCTTCATTGGGGACGCCGTCGCAGATCTCGCGCGCCGTCCTGGCATCGGCCTTCTGGCGAATCATGGTCTGGTAGAAGTTCAGGTCCGTGCTCTTCGCGGGCTCGTTCTCGAAGGCTCGCAGGCGCTCATTGACGGTCTTGAGCCCGAGGTACGGGCGCATCTTCCGCAGCCCCGCTTCCAAATCGCCCTTGGCCAGCATGGCCTCGAGGAGTGGCGTCACGTTGTTCTCCATCGGATCGAGACGAGGCAGAGTGTTTTTGAAGTCGGCCCAGTCCAGCTTCTCGCGATTCTGTTGGTAGAACTGCCAGTAACTCGAATTGTGGCGGGGATACAGGACGCGCAGAGTGCCACAGTTCGCAACGTCGTCTTTGAGGTTGCGAACTGCGGTGGGGCTCAGAGCTGCCAGTTCCTTGGCGTTCAGGGCGGCGATCGTGGTCTCTCCGCTGCGGAGCACGAGGGCCTTCTCGGGGTCGCCCGACAGCCTCATGAACTCATCCGTCAGCGTGCGCTGCGGCACCACCTGGGCCCCGTGCAAGATGCGGAGGTTGACGGCGAACCCGCTGGCATCCTTGCCATCGCCCAGCCCCTGCAGGTAGGCCAGGTCGAGGACCGTTTGCGGGTTGGTCAGGGGCAGCTCGTAGGCGCCCAGGCGAATCGTGAGGTCCCGCTCGGTGTGGTTCGGGTCCTGGGTCAAGATATTATAGGCCTCGTAGGACGTCGCCTCCAGCTTCTGGCCATCGAACATGCGGCCCTCGAGGGTTTGCAGCGCGGCCGCCAGCAAGGGGGAGGGGAGCTTCTTCACGTCGAGGCTCGCGAAGGCCGCCATTTCGATCAGGTCGTCGTGGCTGGCGACTTTCAGCTGCTTCCCGTTCCAGGGCGTGGCGCGCACGGGCGCCGCATCGGTTTTGCCCAGTTCTTTGACCACGTCGTAGGCATCGGCCCGTTGCCAGCCCGGAGAGCCGAAAACCCAGCTCTTCTTGTAGATCTCGAACTTGTGCGATTTCTCGAGCTTGTCGGCCGACAGCTGCACCGGGTCCATGGCCTTGGAATTCCAATTGGCCGACCGGGACGGGTGCAGGAAATTGGCGTTGCTGTAGGGATTGATCTGCATCGCTAAGGTAGTTCTCCGATAGGGATGAAGAAGCCGGAGTCGACCTCGGGCTCGCGCTCTCGGACCACCTCGCGGACGCGCGTCACGACGCCGTCCTCGAGCTTGAGGCCCTTCTCCTCGAGCTTGGAATGCCAGATCTCCGATACGATTTCCCTATCCAGAACCACCTGAGGCTCGACCTCCACGCTCGTGCCGAACGACTTGAGTCCGCACGAGTGCACCGAGACCAGCTTGCCTTCGAAGGACTTGCCCTCGACGACGGCATCCAGGTCCGAGTGCCCTCCCAGGCGGCCTTTGACGGCACTGCCCGTGAGGTGGATGGTACGGCCGGCGTGCTGCATCAGCTCGGCGGCCACTTGCTTCAGTTCCTCGTCCATCTTTCCGACCCGGTCCTGAACCTCGGTGTCGGTGTATGGTTTTTCGAGGTCGCGCACGAGCTTCTGCGCCCAGCGCCATTCCTTGCGTCCGACCGCAAAGCCGTTCTTGGGCTCCGCCTCGGCCCGGTCGAGCTTGCCTACGAACTCGTCCGGGAAGTGCACGAGGTAGGTCGCCACGTTCTCACGCAGCAACACATGCTGTTCCCGGGGGATCGAGTGCCGCTCCAGCAGCTTCCCCGCGACGTCCCAATGTCGGTCCACATGGGTTAATGTAGGCGAGTACCCTGAAAGATTGCTGGATCGGGGGGTCGACAGTCGACAGTTGACAGTCGAGGGAGAATCTAGCGGCGCTGGAGGGTAAGCTCGAAGCCCCCGGTGGGTTTCTCGAGCTTGATGCGGAGGACATCTCCTTCGCGTTTGTAGGTCAGGCGCTCGCCTTCGCGGACGAACTGGACCTCGGAGTTGTGCTGGAGGGCGGGTTTCATGACGATGGTCTTGCCCTTCTCGGGCAGGTAAAGCGTGAGCGTGCAGCTGTCGCCCTCGTCCTTGAGCAGCATGAACTCGGTGTGCACGGTCTTGCCACTTTCGGTGGCCCGCGAGGTGCCCAGCATCGTCCCCGCCTTACCGGGTCCCCAGCTCTCCTCGAAACCCTGTCCTTCCCAATTACCCGTCAGGAAATCCAAACTGGATACGGTTTGGGCCGAGGCCGGGAGGGCCAGCAACATCAGCCCCAAGAACGCTCCCCAAACCTGTCGACTGTAGACTGTCAACTGTCGACCCTCCATCATCCGAAGAGCTTCGAAACGCTCAGATTGAAGTAGTTCCGCCGGATCGCCTCGCCCAGCAGAGCGTCGACGCTGAGCACGGTGATCTTGCCCTGGCGAGCGCTGCTCGGCACCGGAATCGTGTCGGTCACGACCAGCTCCTTGACGCGCGAGCTCTCGATGATATTGATGGCGTCTCCGGCCAGGACGGGATGAGTGGCGGCCGCGTAGACCTCGCGGGCACCCAGGTTGAGCAGCGTGTCCACGGCGGCGCTCAGGGTGCCGCCGGTGGAGATGATGTCATCGATGATCAGGCAGGTTCGGCCCGCGATCTCACCGACGATCTCGGTGACCTCGGCCTTATCCGGCTCGGGTCGGCGTTTGAAGATGATCGCCAAACCACAGTCGAGGCGCTGGGCATAGTCGCGAGCACGATTCACGCCCCCGGCGTCGGGCGAAACGACCACCAGCTCCTCGCGCTTGAGGTTCTTGCGATGAAAATACTCCACCAGGATGGGCATCGCGTACAGGTTATCCACGGGGATATCGAAGAAACCCTGGATGGCACCGGCGTGGAGGTCGATCGTGATGACCCGGTTGGCGCCGGCCGTCGTGATGAGGTTGGAGACCAGCTTGGCCGTGATCGGCTCGCGCCCGGTGGTCTTGCGCTCCTGGCGGGCGTAGCCGAAGTAGGGGATGACAGCGGTGATCGTCTTGGCCGAGGCGCGCGAAAGCGCATCGATCATGATCAGCAGCTCCATCAGCGTGTCGTTGACGTTGCCGCAGGTGGGCTGGATGACGTAGGTCTCGGCGCCCCGGACGTTCTCCTCGATGCGCACGCGCGTCTCGCCATTGGTAAAACGGCCGACCAGCGCGCTGCCGAGCGGCAGCCCCAGGTAGCGAGCGATGGCCTGCGCCAGCCGCGGGTTGGCATTGCCTGTGAAGAGAACGATGTTCTCGTTTTCCAGGGTCGGTTGCGCTGCTTCCTCGAGCACCAGCATGGCGGGGCCTCCAACGCTCTCGTCCGGTAAGAAGCGTGCCTGTTCGGCCGCGTCGATCACGGATCCTCCACTTTTCATGGCGCCGTGCTCTTTTCAGCGACGACAGTTTTCCGTAAGGGTTTGGCGGGGACCCCGACCACCACCGCTCCCGGCTCCACGTCGCGATTGATCACCGAGCCCGCGCCGGTCTTGGCCCCCTTACCCACCGTGACGGGCGCCACCAGACTGGTGTTGGAGCCGATGAAGGCGCCTTCCTCGATCGTCGTCTTGTGCTTGTTCTTGCCGTCGTAGTTGCAGGTAATCGTGCCACAACCGATGTTGACTTTGGCGCCGATGAACGCATCTCCCACGTAGCTGAGATGGGGCACCTTGGCGCCCTCTTCGATGCGGGCGTTCTTGATTTCCACGAAGTCGCCCACCTTCGTGTTATTGGCCAGGTCGGCGCCCGGACGAAGATACGCGAACGGGCCCACGGTCACGTGGTCGGCCAGTTTGGCCTCCAGCAGCACCGAATTCTGGATCTGGCAGCCGTTCCCCACGCGACTCGACATCAACCGGGTCTGCGGCCCCAACGTGCAGCCCTCGCCGACGTGGGTGTCGCCCTGGAGCATCGTCTGGGGCAGGATGACCGTGTCCACGCCGACCGTGACGGTCGGCTCGATCCAGGTGCTGGCGGGGTCGAGGATGCTGACCCCGGCCAGCATCCACTTGTGGTTGATGCGGCGCCGCAGCTCGTCGGCCGCCAGGGCCAGGTCAGCGCGGGTGTTGACCCCCAGCGCTTCTTCGGCGTCCTGCAGCTTGACCGCCTTCACCTTATGACCACCCGCCACGGCCAGCTTCACGATGTCGGTGAGGTAATATTCGCCCTGGTCGTTGGCGGTGTCGAGGCGGGGCAGGAGCTCGCGCAGGAGCGCGGCGTCCACGCAGTAACAGCCGGTGTTGATCTCGGTGACCTTCAGCTGTTCGGGCGTGCAGTCGCGCGCCTCCACGATCGCGCTGGCCCAGCCCTGCTCGTCGCGGAGGACGCGTCCGAGCGAGCCCGGGTCAGGGACATCTGCGGTCAGGAAGGCCAGCGGGCTCTCCGGATAGCCCGAGAGCAGGCTCTGCAGCGATTCCGGCCGCAGCAGCGGCATATCCCCACACGTGATGAGCACCGGGCCGGCGAAGTTCTCGAGCTGGGGCGCCGCCATCATCACGGCGTGCCCGGTGCCCTTCTGCTCCAGCTGCTCGGCGAACTGCGCCCTTTGGGAGACTGCCTTTCTGACCTCTTCCGCCTCGTGGCCCACCACGACCAGCTTGGGCGAGGTGTTCAGACCGTCCAGCGCGTCCAGCGCGTAGTCGAGCAGCGGACGGCCGAGCAGCGGGTGGAGCACCTTGGCCCGGTTGGATTTCATACGGGTCCCTTTGCCGGCGGCCAGGACTATCGCAGCTGGAGTCATGAGTGTCTCCTCGGGTAAGGCTGACGGCGGGTTCGGCGGTAGAGGCCTGAGTCCTACCTTCGTGCAATAAGCTTTTGATGCTGAAACGGGCACGTTTGTTCGGACGGCTGTCCCCCCGCTGGCTTAAACTGGCGACGTGTCGCGAGTTGGGCGCTGCCGCCGATCTCCCGTCGCTGAAGGAATTGCTGCGCGCCGGCTGGGTCGAAGGCCTGGTGGAGATGGCCCGGGCCTGGCCCCCTGCGCAACGCACCCGTCTTTGCGCGCATTTGCTGGAAGGCGGTTGGGAGGCGGCCGAGGTCTTGCTGGCCGAGGAAGACTGGCGCGTGGCCGCGGCCTGGTCGGTGCTGCAGCAGCGACCCACGCGGCTGGAAGAGCTGGTGACACGGTTCCCTCCGGCCGATCGCGCGGCGCGCTCGTTGCTGCTGTTGTTCGCGGGTCGCCTGGACGCCTACGAGGAGCTGGACTTCGACCGCCGCTACCTCTCCGAGGCGTTGGAGACAGCCCCGCCGGCGGTACGCACGCTGCTGCTGCGCCACACGGCTTCGCTGGGCCGGGCCGACCTGGTCAGCCATCAGAGCGTGCCCTGGTGCCAGTTGGAGTGGCCCGAGTTCGAGGCGCGCCTGCAGCTGTTGGGGGACGACCTCGACAGAATTCTGCCCGAGCTACGGGCGGACCAGGCGGCTCGCGCCATGGAGCTGCGGGGAGTGCAGGGACTGCCCGACCCCGCCACCGTGCGCAACTGGCTGAGCGTGCCGGCCGAGCTGGGCCGGCAGCGCGCCGACTACGCTTGCGCCAATCGGGTCGCCCGGCAGCGCCCGGACCGGCTCGAGGTCTCCGACTGGGACGGCAATTCCACCGTGCTGCCCGAGAAAAAGGTCGTCGACGTGGTGTTCTCCCCCGACGGCACGCGCGTGGCCGTGGATCGGGGAGGAGTGGTCGTGCTCTACCAGGGGTCGACCTGGCTGAACGCCTGGAACCGAGTCGAGCTTTTCTGCTTCGATCCTGACGGAAACCTGGCCGTGGTGGAACGGAACGGGGTGCTGGGGTCGCTCTGGACGCCCGCCGTCGAAGAGAGCGCCGTTCCCTGGGTCAGCCCGCACCGGGTGATGAGCATGGCCAGCCGCGGCGTGCAGGTGGCCCTGGGGCTCGAATCCGGTGAGATCGGGGTCTGGTGGAGCGAGAATCCCAACTTTCCCTACCTTTTCCCCGGGTATCACGAGCAACCGGTCATCCTGACGGTCTTTCTCGGGCGCGACAAGTTGCTGACGGGGACGCGGCGAGAAATTTTTCTGTGGCAGGTCGGTCCTTGCCCCGGTCAGTTGTCGCGGCTGCAGGTGGTCGCCCGCGGAGAGTTCGCAAGCTTCCAGAGCGCGCAAAACCGGCTGGTCGTGGCGGGCGCGGACGGGGTGTTGGGCTGGAGCCTGGACGAGCCCTCCCGGGTGGAGACCCTCAAGATCTGGCCCGTCGAGCAGGTGGCAACCTCGGGTCTGCGGATGTTCGCCAGCGACCCGCAGGGTCAGGTCTGGTGCGGCTCCAAGAGCCTGGGCCACCACGGGATGGGAATCCGGGGTCTGTTTCCCTCCCGCGACGAGCTGATCGTGTTGGGGCGACGGGAAGCCATCCGCCTTTCCCTGCGCCAGAACTTGATCGATCTGCCCCTGCGCGAGCTGCGTCGTCTCAAAGGGGACGACGAAGGATTCCTCTCCCGGCTCTTTGACCACATGCACCGGTTCTCCATCACGTTGGGCGAGGAAACGGTGACGCGTGACGAGGACATCCTCCTGTAAAAACGTGAAAAGACGGAGCCTTACGGCTCCGCCTTACCTGGTTGCTAGTTGACGTGGTCCCTCGGTCGGTCTGATGAAATCAGACAGTAGGTCACGCTGGTTCGCAGCCCGTGCCGTTAAGCCCGTGGTGCAAACCGCGGAACGACCAGGGAGATAACGAACAGCACCAGGAAGAGGAAGAACAAGACTTTCGCGATTCCCATCGAGGCCGAGGCGACGCCGCCGAAGCCGAAGATAGCGGCCAGCAGAGCCAGCACGAGGAAGGTAAGCGCCCAGTTCAACATATCCTTAATCCTCCGGTGTAGTGTTGGGTGGAATTTGTTTCCTTGGTCCCACTCTAGCAGCCGGAAGGGTTGGATCGACAGGGCGCGGCATCACGGGCCGCGGGGTACTTCAATCCTGCAAGGGACCAAATTCCTGTTGGGGCACCTGGGCGCGCCAATCGCCAAAGGTCAGGCGCACGGCCTCCTTCAACTCTTGCAAGGCCTGCGACATCTGGCCCTTGAGGCTGAGCAGCTGGCCTTTGCGCAGGTGGCCGCGGGCATCCGAGGGGTCTCCCAGGGCCTTGATCTCCTCCCAGGTCGGATTGGCCGGCAGGCCGTCCAGAGCGGACTTCAGACCCTCCGTCTTGGTCAGCGCGAGCTTGTAGGCCGTGACGGCGTCGGCGGGACGGTCCTGGAGCTCGTGCACCAGGCCCAGGCAGAGATACAGGTCCGGGCGATAGGGGGCGAAGTTGGCGTAGTCGCGCAAAACGCGCAGGCTCTCGTCCAGACGGCCCCACGAAAGGTAGATCTGGCCCAGCCACCACAACGCCTCGGGCTGGCGGGGCACACCATCGGCGGCCCGCTGGAAGAGGGTGACGGCCTCCTGCAGATTGCGGCCCTGCACCGCGGCTTTGCCCTTCTCGAGCAACAGCGACGTCGAGGGCTCGAGCACCAGGTCGAGGCGAGCCGAGTCGCCCGCCCGGGCCTCGTAGTCCTCCACGATATAGGGCCGATAGTCCTCGCCCGAGCTCACCCGCAGGTGATGGATGCCGGGCCTAAGGGGATAGATCTTCAGAGGGGTGTGACCGAGGATGACGCGGTCGAGCACCACCGTTGCCCCGGGCGGATCGCTGGTGATTTCCAGGCTGGCCGGCTGCTGGGCCAGGCATGGCAGGGCCAGGAGAAGAAGGAGCAGCAGTCTCAAAGGTTGCCGCGGAGCTCCTGCTCGCGCTCGATGGCCTCGAAGAGAGCCTTGAAGTTCCCCTTCCCGAATCCCTGGCTGCCTTTGCGCTGGATCACCTCGAAAAAGACCGTGGGGCGGTCCTGGACGGGTCGCGTGAAGATCTGCAACAGGTAACCCTCGTCATCCTTGTCCACCAGAATGCCCAGCTCTTCGAGCGCCTTCAGGTTCTCGGCGATGGGGCCCACGCGGTCAGGGATCTCCGCGTAATAGGTGGCCGGCACCCGCAAGAACTCCACCCCGCGGTCGCGCAGA
>JBDHVW010000027.1:0-90557 GCA_039809865.1 Vulcanimicrobiota bacterium | reverse complement strand
GCGACGAGGTCGTGGCCCAGTTCGACATGAACGACGTGGCCGAGGTCGGCCTCGTCAAGATGGACTTCCTGGGCCTGCGCAACCTCACCGTCATCAACGACTGCCTGCGCATCATCGAGCGGTCCCGGGGAGAAAAGCTCGACCTGAGCGAGCTCAACCACGACGACCTCGAAGACGAGAAGTGCCGAAAGACCTACGCGTTGCTGACGGACGCCGATACCAACGGCGTGTTCCAGCTCGAGTCCGACGGGATGAAGCGCTACCTCAAGCAGCTCAAACCCGACAAATTCTCCGACATCGTGGCCTTTCTAGCGCTCTATCGCCCCGGTCCCCTGCAGGGCGGCGTGGTCGACGACTTCATCCGCCGGCGGCACGGCAAGGGCGGACCGATCGTCTATCCGCACGACCGGCTGACGAACATCCTCAAGGAGACCTACGGCTTCTTCCTCTACCAGGAGCAGGTCATGCAGACCGCCAACGTCCTGGCCGGCTACTCGATGGCGATGGCCGACGGCCTGCGCAAGGCGATGGGCAAGAAGAAGGCCGACGTCATGGAGAAGCATCGCAAGATCTTCACCGAGGGCGCGGTCGGGCTGGGCGTGGACAAGAAGTGCGCGGCCGACATCTTCGAGACGATGGAGAAGTTCGCGGCCTACGGTTTCAACAAGTCGCACTCAGCCGCTTACGCCGTGGTCACCTACCAGACCGCCTGGCTCAAAGCGAACTACCGCGCCGAGTACATGGCCGCGCTGCTCACCAGCGTGGTTTCCAGCATCGAGAAGGTCTCGTTCTTCATCAACGAGTGCACCCAGAGCGGCCTGACCGTGCTGCCGCCGGACGTGAACGAGTCGATGGTGGAGTTCGCGGTCGTGCCGGCCGGCATCCGCTGGGGCATGGCGGCAATCCGCAACGTGGGCGAGAGCGCCGTGGAGAACCTGCTCGAGGCGCGCGCCTCGGGAGGCAAGTTCACCGACCTGGTCGACCTGTGCGAGCGGCTCGACCTGCGCCAGGTCAACAAACGCGTGCTTGAGGGCCTGATCAAGGCCGGCGCCATGGATTGCTTCGGCGAGACCCGGGCCACTCTGATGCACAACCTCGACGCCTGCATCGAGCACGGGCAACGGCAGGCCAAGGATTCGTCCAGCGGCCAGTTCGGACTGTTCGACGCCGCCGAGAGCAAGGTCAGCTTCGCCCAGATGTGCGCGCGCAAGCTGAAAGAGTATGACAAGAAGACGCTGCTCAACCTGGAGAAGGAGATGCTGGGCGTCTACCTGTCCGACAACCCCCTCAGCGAGGTCAGGGACCTCCTCAAGGCGCGAGCTTCCCACGTGGTCGCCGAGCTGGGCACGGTCGAATCCGGGGCCAAGATCAAGATCGGCGGCCTGGTTACGTCCGTGCGCAAGATCGTGACGCGCTTCAAGACCACGATGGCGTTCGTCCAGCTGGAAGATTTCACGGGGGCCATCGAGGTCTCTCTGCGGCCCCAATGCTACGAGAAATTTGGCGTCCTCTTGCAAGACGGAGCCATGCTCCTGGTCGAAGGCACCACCGAAGTGCGCGCGCGGCGCCAGGATTCAGAAGAGGAGGAATCCCCCGGCGAAGAGGTGAAGGTCCAGGCCGAATCGATCCTTTGTCTGGAGCGATTGGCGGGAGCTGAAGCCAAGAAAAACGGAGCCGCGGAGGCCGACAGCCGAACCGGTATCCACATTCGGGTGCAGATGTTCCAGAGCGATTCGTTGCCGCAACTGCGGGATATCATTCAGAGGAACCGCGGGGATCGAGAAGTTTATTTGCATTTGACGAGCCCGCAGGGAGAAACGGTCATGATGCTGTCGGCTCCGTTCACCGCCAAAGAGGGAACGGGGCTGCAGAGCGAGGTGAGCTCCCTGCTCGGAGAAGAAGCCCTCTGGGTTTGCTGAGCTCCGAGATTTCGGGTGGAGGGGAGATAGCGTGCCCAGTCGGCGTGACAACCTGACGAATTTGCTCCACGAGGAGTATCTCGAGGAGGGCCTGGAGGACGAAATGTCCCGGGCCCGGCGCTTCGGCCGCGATTTGTCGCTCCTCTTACTCGAGCCGGTCATCCCCGAAAAGCTCAAGCCCGACATGCTCTACGTCGTGCTCAAAGCGCTGGCGCGCCTCTCGGCCAAGACCACCCGTCAGGTCGACGTGGGCGTCCGCTGGGGCCAGCAGCTCCTCTACGTCCTGCCCGAGACCTCCGACGAGGGCGCGCGCGTGGCCTCCGGCAAGATCGCGGAAGCTTTCGGCAAGCAAAGCTTCACCGAGCCCAACACGGGCGAGACGTTCGCCGGTCGCATCCGGGCCAGCGTGGTGGTCTATCCCCGCGAGATCGAAGACCGGAAGGCCCTGCTCGAGAACCTGCGCGACAACCTGAAGGAGGTCGCGGTCCCCGAAGGCGGCGGTGCCGCCCCTGCCGAGGTACCCGCCGCGGAGGCTTGAGGCCGCCCCGTTTCCTGACGGCCCTTCTGCTGGCCGCGCTCCTCTGGGGGTGCGGCGGCGGGGGGCCTTCGTCTGTACCGCCGACGGTGCCACCCGGTCTGAGCGGCGGCTACACGGGCGCAACCTTTCTGACCAGCCCGGAGGGGCGGCTCGAAGCGGTGCTCACCGAGGTGCGCTACGACGTGACCGGCTTCGTCACGGCCATCGACGAGGTCGCCTACCTGGACGGGGAGGCGGGGCTGCAGAGCACGTCGTTCCTGCGTCCCCAGGGCACTTACGGCCTGGATGAGTCTCTGGGGCTGACCGTGGCCGGCACCGAGAGGTCCAGCAGCGTGGTGGCGCAGGTCGCCTCCGACCGCTCGTCCTACGCGGGCGATGCCGCCGGAGCCGGCGGCACGGGTCAACAAAAGGCGATCCTGACCGACACCGGTCAGGTGGCCGGGACCTGGACGGGCGGAAGCCTGGCGACCAGCGCCTTCCCCGGCGTGGTTCGGCTGACCCTGATTTTGGGCCAGGATGGCACGCTGGATGGCACGTTCGACTTCAACGGGACCGCGGTCGACATCACGGGCGGGAGCTACCAGGCTACCCCGGACGGGCGGTTCCAGGGCGACCTGGTGGGCAACGTGCAGGGCAATCCCGTCACGGCCATCTACCGCGGGCGGGCCAACGCCAACGAGATGGTGATGATCTTCCAGGACGGCGACACCCACGTGGTGGCGCTGCAACTGAGGCGCTAGAAGGGCACCTTCTCCCCGGCCAGCACGTAGAACAGGCTGCCGTCGTAGAACTGGTTCATCCGCTCGCGGGTCAGCACGCGCCCGTCCGGACGATCCTCTCCGGCGACCTTCATCAGCAGCGTGAACTCGGCGTTGGAGCCGGCGTTGGCCTTGCCACCGCCGTTGACGAGCAGCATGGCCTCGACTTCCTTCTCGTTGAGGGCGCCGTCCTTGTCCTTGTCGTGCAAATCGAACATCTGGTCAAAGTTGGCCTGCACGAAGTTCCCCGTGGCGTCGTAAATGTCGGTGTCGCCGTCGTGCTTGCCCTGGTGGATATTACCGTTCTGCACGGTCAGCGGCTGGTACCAGGGCGCGCCGGTCTTGTAGGCCAGGGCCCCGTTGATGACCGGGGCGGCGAAGGCGCTGGTAGCCCGGCCGACGCCGAGGGCGCGCAGGCCGCCATAGGTCTCCCAGACCTGGGTCTGCCCATCTCCGTTACGGTCGAAGAAATCGACGTGCTTCTGCAACGCGGGGCGCTCGGCCACGGGCGCGCGGGCGACCGTTTCGTGCGGCACCAGGGTACCCAGGCCCACCAGGGCGCCGGCCAGGGCGAAGACCGCGGCTGTCTTGCCCAGTCCGCTCAGGATGCGGGCTCCGAGTGACCTCCCGGGGGCTTCGCCGGGGGAGATGCTGACGGTTTCGGTGGGAACGGCCTCGGTCTCGGCCTTCGGGGCGGGGCCCGCGCTCGCAATCGAGCGGGTCGCAAAGGGCAATGCGGCGGCAGGGGTAATCATCGGAAAAGCCTCCTACGAATCTCTCTCTATTGTCGAGAAACTTAGGCCCGAGCCCTCAAGAATTCCTGAATTTGCGCTTGCGGCTCTTGATCGAGCGAGGGCCCAGGCGGCGCTGGAGGTAGGTCACGCCCGTTCCCCAGCTGTACTCGAGCGGCCGCTCCCATTCGGTCTCCCAGCACAGGCGGGGCAGCGCCGCGCTGACGACCAGGGCGCGCGAGCCGTAGGGGGCCTCGATCATCAGGTGCTTCACCTGCTGCCACGAGTCTTGCTCGAGGCATGTGGCCGAAACGAAGTAGAGCGTGCCCTTCGGCAGCGGGCTCTGGCGGAAGTCACGCCGCTCGAAGCTCACCAGGTCCTCGACCTGCAGCGAGTGAGCCATTCCGCGAGCGCGGGCCACGAACGTCGGCAGCGCCTCCACGCCGATGCCCTGACAGCCGAAGGCCAGGGCGCCCAGCAACAGCGTCTGGCCGCGCCCGCAGCCCAGGTCCACCAGGGTGTCGTCGGGACCCACTTTGAGCTCTTGCAAAATGCGATAGGTCGTGAGCAGAGGCGTCTCACCGAAAGTCGCGTCGGTGGCGGGAAGACCGGCCTTCTTCAGCTCCCGCTTGCACACCAGCACCGGCGGATCCAGCAGGTAGCTGAAGTTGAGCAGAGTTTTCAAGCGCCACCACCAGGCCTGGGAGGCCAGCAGCGAGGCCTCGCGCAGGTTCAGGCGCGCGTTGTAGACGCTGTTCTCCACCCCCACTCCCAGCAGGGTCCAAATTTCCCTCGCGTGCAAACCGTGTGACCGCTCCTGTCGCTAACCTTGGGACCGCTCCTGTCGTCGCTAACCTTCAACAGGTTACCACAAAGCCCCGAAGAACAGACAGGCTATGGAGCGCATCGTGGTCAAGGTCGGCACCCGCGTGGTGGTGCACCCGGACGGACACGCCAACGGCGAGGTCCTCATGCCGCTGGCGCGCCAGATCGCCGCGCTGCGCCGCGAGGGCACCGAGGTCGTGCTGGTCAGCTCGGGTGCCGTTGGCCTGGGCCGGGCCACGTTCAAGCCACGCGGCGAGGAGACGATGGCCCAGAAGCAGGCCCTGGCGGCTCTGGGCCAGGTCGAGCTGATGAACACCTACAAACGCCTCTTCGAGCTGCTCAACATCAGCGTGGCTCAGGTGCTGCTGACACGCGACGACCTGAACCGGCGCGAGCGCTACCTCAACGCCCGCAACACGCTCCAGGCCCTGCTCCGCGCGGGCATCTTGCCGGTGATCAACGAGAACGACTCGGTGGCCACCGAGGAGATCAAGTTCGGCGACAACGACATCCTGGCGGCCCTGGTGGGCGGCCTGGTGGACGCCGACCTGGTGGTCAACCTGACCCAGACGAAAGGGCTGCTGGGGCCGGACGGCCAGGTCGTGCCGCGCGTGGAGCGCATCGACGACGTCGTCGGCCTGGTCAATTCGTCGCTCTCGGCCGGGGGCACCGGCGGCATGATGTCCAAGCTCGAGGCCGCGCGGGCGGCGCTGGAGGTGGGCTCGCGCATGGTCATTGCGGCCGCGGCCGAGCCCGACGTCCTGCCGCGACTCGCCTCCGGGGAGTCACTGGGCACCCTGTTCGAGCAACCCGGAGGCCGGCTGGCGGGGAAGAAGCGCTGGCTGGCGGCCGCCGCCGTGCGCGGAAAGCTGCTGCTGGACGCGGGAGCCGCCCGGGCCCTGACAGCCCGCGGAAAGAGCCTGCTGGCCGTCGGCATCACGGAGGTGCAGGGCTCGTTCCAGATGGGCGAGCTGGTGGCCCTGGCCGACCCCGATGGGGGTGAGCTGGGACGCGGCCTGAGCAACCTTTCCAGCGAGGAGATCCAGCGCGCGGTCGCAGAATCCTCGGGCAAGCGCGGCTCGCCCGAAGTGGTGCACCGCGACAATCTGGTAATCCACCGGCAACCGCGCGCCAAGGAGGCCCAACGATGCTAGACCAACCGACCGCCGGACTTCTCAGCCCGGTGCGCGAGCAGGCCGTGCGCGCGCGCGAAGTAGCGCGCCGGTTGGCGATGCTGAGCACGGCCGAGAAAAACCGCGCCCTGCAGGCCATGGCCACGCGGCTCCGCGCGGGACAAGAAGCGCTGCTGGCCGCCAACGCCCGCGACCTCGAGGCTGGCCAGGCTTTGAGCACGGCGCTCAAGGACCGTCTGCGCCTGACGCCCGCCCGCATCGAGTCGATGGCCGAGGGCACCGAGCAGGTGATGCGCCTGCAGGACCCCATCGGTCAGGTGGACGGTTGGACCCGCCCCAACGGTATCGAAATCCGCCGGATGCGAGTGCCGCTGGGCGTGCTGGCGATGATCTACGAGGCCCGCCCCAACGTGACCGTCGAGGCCAGCACCCTGGCCTTCAAGTCGGGCAACGCCTGCCTGCTGCGCGGCTCCTCGTCGGCGCGCCACTCCAACGAAGCCCTGGTCAGGCTGTTGCAAGACGCGCTCGAGGAGTGCGGGCTGCCCCGCGAGGCCATCCAGGGCGTGGCCGACGTGGGACGCGAGTCGGTGGACGAACTGGCAACGATGAACGGCCTGGTCGACTGCATCATTCCGCGCGGCGGCGCCGAGCTGATCCAGCGCGTCATCCAGACGGCCACGGTGCCGGTGATCGAGACCGGCGTTGGCAACTGCCACCTTTATGTCCACGAAGATGCCGACCAGGAGATGGCTCTCGCGATCCTCGACAACGGCAAGACCCAGCGCCCGGCGGTGTGCAACGCGCTCGAGACCCTGCTGGTGCACCGCGACCTGGCAGCCGAGTTTCTGCCGCGAATGGCCGCCCGGATGACCGAGAAGAAGGTCGAGTTGCGGGGCGATTCCCAGGTCTGCCAGCTGGTGCCGCAGGCGCGGCCCGCCAGTCCCGCGGACTGGGACACCGAATATCTCGACCTGATCCTGGCGGTCAAAGTGGTGGACGGGCTGGAGGAGGCGATCGCCCACATCACGCGGCATGGGAGCGGTCATTCCGAGTGCATCATCACCCGCAGCCGAGAAGCGGCGCGGCGTTTCCAGCGAGAAGTGGATGCCTGCGCCGTTTACTGTAACGCTTCCACGCGCTTTACGGACGGCTCTGAATTCGGATTCGGGGCCGAGATCGGGATCTCGACCCAGCGCATGCACGCGCGCGGTCCGCTGGGCCTGGCCGAGCTGACGACGACCAAATATCTCATCGACGGCGACGGCCAGATACGCTCCTGAAACCCTCCTCCGTCGTTCTCGCCGGGCTGCTGGGCTGGGCGCTGGCCGGGGCCGCCCGCGCCGAGCGGGTGGAGGGGGTCGTCGTGGCGATCGGCGCCAAGAACGTGGTCATCCGGACGGCCGAAGGCAGGCGTGTCACCCTGAGCCCGACCGTCCGCCCCCGCTTGCGCCGGGGTGATACCGTGGTGGCCGAGGAATCTTCGCTCAAACTGCTCGAGCCCGGGCGCCAGGTGGCGGGGCGGGTGCGCTCTCTCAACCCGGGACGCAAGGAGCTGACCCTCGACACCGCCGCCGGCCCGGTGAAAGTGCATGTGATGACCGGAACCGTGCTCTTCAAGGAAAACTTGCCGGGAAACTGGCTCGAGCTGCACCAGGGCGAGCCCGTGGCCGCTCTGGGCCAGACCGCGACGGACGGGCTGACGGCCGGCGTGCTGTTCGACGCGCTCAGCTTCGTGGTCCACGAGCTCGAGCCCACGCACGGCGCTCTCCAGGCCCAGGGGATCGTGAGCGCGGTCAATGCGACCAGCCCGGTGGACGGGACCCTGACGCTGGGCTCCTCGAGCCTCCGCTATGACCGGCAGACACGCTGGCAACTGGGGGCCCGCTTCACCGGCCCGCAAGATTTCCAGGGCGTCGAGGCCCTGGTCTTCGGCCCCCCGGGCCAGGCGCGCATGGTCGTGAGTCGCCGCGCCGTTCCGTTCGTCTTCGAGACTCTGCTCGGACAATGAAAAAGCCCACCCCGAGCGGGGAGGGCTTCTTCGAGCAAGATCCTTACGCGATTACTGGCGGAAGGTGTCCTGCGGAATGGGCTCGCCGATTACCGGATCTACCGGATCCCACACGAGCATCTTGAGGTCCCAGTTCTGGTCGCTGGCACACTCGATCTTCACCACGATGCGCTCATAATCGTTTCCATCGCGGGGAATACTGTAAGCCGTGCCACAGCGGAACTCGTGGAGCTCTCCCAAGAGCTTCATGTCGGGGGTGTAGAAATAGATGTGGAGCTTCTCGGGACGCAGCGTGCGATAGCCGAGGCCGAAAAGGGTCTCCCATCCGTCGATATTGCTGGGGGAATAGTCGAACCGAGCCGACTCGACCATCCAGTACTTGGCGTTGTGAATATCGAACGTCACGTAGCTTCTGGGATACAGAAAGAAGCTGGTCGTGCGCGAAGGATACTGGTACAACTTATACCGGTACGGACCCCACTCAGTGATTTTGTTGACCGTGCCGAGGTCATCCTCAGCGCGTGCCGGCTGAACGGCCATGAAGCCGAACATCAACGCCGACATGAGCATCAGAGACGCTAACGGACGCAAAGTCATCGGAACTTTACCCTCGCTTTCCCAATTTTGCCAAAAACTTCCGAGCGGAACGCACTACGCCGCTCGCCCGACACCTCCTTCCGAGTCCTGCAACTTTTCCCAGGTGCCGAAGGCGGTCGCGCTGGACATCGTCCGCGCCACCGCCCAGTTCTTCCAAAAGCAGTAAGCTTTTCAACAGTTTCGTGAAATCTCCTCCCACCTGGGGACCGAAAAGCGAACACCCGTGTGCCTTTGAAGAACTTGGAAAAAAGGCGCGCTACGGCGCTTTGCCCAGGAAGGAGTGATCCTCGGCGTAGGAGACCACGTAGATGTTGGCCATATTCAGGCTGGTCAGCAGCTTGTGGAAATCGTCGTCTTTTCCGTTGAATAAAAATCGAACCAGATTCTGGGTTTGCGTAGAGACGGCCAGGTGAAACACACCCGGAGACGTCTCCAGATGCCGCACGGCCTCGGCCACCCCGTTCAGGAACTGGACCTGCATCATCCGATAGTTGCTGATCTGTGGCATGAGTTGCATCTTGTCCCCGCAGGCCAGGGGCCGATTGCTGACCAGGATGCATAGATGCGAGCAAAGATCCTTGAGCTCCGAGAGCTGGGGAGAGCTGAGCACCAGTACTTTACCCTGGGCCCGAATCTCCGAGAGCACCGCGACCATCTCGCGCACGTCCGTGCGCTCGAGCCGCACGAGACAATCGTCCATGACCACCAGGGCCGGGCTGTGCAGCACCGCCCGGGCCAGGCTCAAACGACGCCGCAAAGCGAAATTCAGGTCGCGCACCGTCTTCAGGGCGTGCGGCTGAAGCCGGCACAGACGTAGGGCCTCCTGGATCAGGTAGGGACGATAGTGTGTGTCGAGACGAAAGCTCTCGGCAAAGAACTCCAGATACTCGACACAGGTAAACTCCTCGTAGACGCCCGGCGAGGAACCGACAAAGCCGATTCGGCTGCGCGTCGCTTTGCCAACGGGCTTGCCTCGCAGCAAAATGGTGCCCGACTCGGGACGGGTCAGCCCGGCCAGGGCCAGCATCAGCTCCGACTTGCCGGAATCGTTGGGTCCGATGACCCCCAGAACCTCGCCCGGATTAAGCTGGAACGAGATGCTGGTGCCCTTTTGGAAGGTCGACCGGGTGAGGTTGGAAACTTCCAGCACCGGCTGGGTAAGCGCCGAGGGGGTCGAGCTCACTGACGAATGCTGATGGTATCGCTGTCGCCCAGGTTGAGCTGGCTGCGCAACGCCCGGCGAAGCTTGTCCTTGTCCTCCGAAGTGAGGGGCTTGTCGGGGCGCACGGTCACGGTCACCGAGCCATCCTGATGTTCCTCGATCAGCACCGAGGCATTGACCGAGAACTGCTTGGCGACCGCTTTGGCGCGCGGACCGAGATCGGCCTGGCGGTTCATGGCCACGGCGTCGCTCGGCCGGATGCCGTCGGCTGCCCGGCTGACGTTCTGCGTGGCAATCTTGCTGGCCGGCGTCTGAGCCTGCGCCGTGGTATCGGACGCACCCGGTAACGAGCGCACGGGCACCTGGGCCGGAGCCGGCGGCTTGACATTGGTGCGACCCTTGAGATCGTTGGAGCGCATGGCGGTCGTCGGTGCCGCGGCGGGAACCGCGATGCGGTTCTGGGGCGCCGCACCGGCGGCTGACACGGGAGCCGGCGCCGGATTCGGCTGCGTCGCAACCTCCGTGGCAGGGATCCCCCCGGAATAGCCGGCGTTCGTCACCTGACTGTTCGGGCCCGCAGCCACGGTAGCTACCGGCTCGATCGGAGGGGCCGGGTCGTTGGCATTGGCAACCTGGGTCTGGGCTGCCTGCTGCTTGTCGTCATCGCGCTCGCGGGTGGCTTCCTCGTCCACCGAAGAGGCCAGGAGCCCCTGATCCTTTCCGGCCTCGGACGTATCGGTAGCCTGGGCCACGGTGGTGGGCGTCTTCTCGCTCTTGGGCTTGACCGAGCTAACGACCGTACGCTGCGGCTGGGCCGGCTTGGGAACCGGTCGGGCCGCGACGGGCCGGGGCTGGGCCGCTGGCCTGGGCGGACTGCTCGGGCGCTCGCCGCCGGCCGTCTCGGGTCGGGGCGCGCTCTGGGTCGAGGCGGTCCGGACCGGCTCGGTCGCTTCGCGCCGCGCGGGCGTCTCGCTCTGGGCCTGAGGCTTCACCTCGGCCGCCTTATCGGGCCGGGCGGCCACGGGAGCGTCGGTGCGCTTCTCATTTTTCTCATCCTGGAGCTTCTGGGTCTTGCCGAGCTGGTCGCCCACTTTGTTCAGGGCATCTTCCTTCTTGCCAGGCTTGGCGGCTGTCGGAGCCGGATGACGCTCGGTCTCGGTCTTGTCGAGCATGGCGACCTCGGTCGAGCTGGGCGTGGGAGCCATGGCGGTCGGACCCTGCTCACCGTTCTGCGTCAGGGTGTAGCCGAACGTCAGCGCCACCACGCAAAGCGATGCCATCACGAGACTCTTGGGATTGATCAGCGCCATGAGGCGATCGGCGAGGCTCACCGTGCGCTCGCCAGGCGTGCGCTGGGTCGCCGCCTTCGTCGGATAAAGACGTTCAATCTCCAACCGCAGGGCGCGCGGCAGAGGCTGGCTGCCGCTTCCGAGCTCGGCCAGGGGCTCGGCCTCGAGCTCGCGCAAGAAGGCCAGCTCTTCGCGGCACTCGCCGCACTCGGCCAGGTGGATGCGGATATCCTTCGCCTGAAACTCGGTCAAGCCCGAGCTGGCCAGGAACCCGGCCTCGCGGGCGCGCTCGTCCTCGTAATAGAGCGACAGCTGCTCGGGGCTGACGTGCTCGCGGGGCTCCTTCCAGATACCGGTGCGGACGGCAGCCTTGAGCGTGAGGATGGACTCCTTCACGAGCTTGGCTTCCTCCTGACAGGCCTCGCAACGGCGCAAATGGCCCGCTACTTCGGTTTTGTCCGGTTCACCCAGCGCTCCCTCGACATAGGGAACGAGTTTCTCGGATATGTCGGGACGATCACAATTCACGGCGCTCACCTGATAAACTTTTCTTGCTTACCCTGTCGTCAACACTCGGCAATAATTCCCTGACGGCGAAAATTTGTCTGACGGGCGCGCCCCCCCGGAATGGGAGATGGCTCATTTGCTATACCCGCTCCTTCTCTTCCAGAAGATTCTTCAATTTCCCCAAACAGCGCTTCAAGCGCGAGCAGACCGTCCCCAGCGGCAGGTCGAGCGACGAGCAAATCTCGGTATAGGAGAGCTGCCGGTAGTAGCGCAAGCGAAGGATCTCGCGGCACTCCATCCCGAGCGCGGCCAGCGCCCGGCCCACGTGACCGGCCGACTCCTTGGCCACCAGGGTGTCCTCCGGGCCGAGCCCCTCCTCGATCGCGAGCGCGACCGGAGTCTCCTCGTCGGCGTGCCGCTCCTCGAGAGCGTAGCCCAGCTCCTCCTTACCGCGCTTCAGGGCCGTCTTCTTGCGCAGGTGGGAGATGCAGCGGTTGCGAGCCAGGCGTGTCACGTAGGTCGAAAGCGTGGCCTCTCCACGGAAACGCGGAAGGGCGCGCACCAGCTCCAGGAAGACCTCTTGCACTCCATCCTCCACCTCGATGGTGGAGAATCCCCAGCGTTTCCAGCCAATGATCTGACGGACCCGCCCCTGATAGGTGCGATAGAGCTCTTCCCAGGCCGACTGCTCGCCGGCGAGGCACCGTTCGACTAACTGAACTTCTGAGTCGCTCAAGGCAGCCCATTTTACTCCCGTAGCTGGCCGAATCCTCTTGCCATGGGGCTTCTCGCGGCAAAGGAGAAAGGTGCGAGGACGAGAACAGAGAGACGACTTTGCGTTACTACGCCATTCCGGCTGCCAAAAGGGAGGTACGACATGGTCGGTGAGACCATTACACTAGAGTACAAAATGTTGGAAGGAGAGACTCTCCGTTATAAGACGGAAGTCATCTCCGAGCAGACCATCAAGGAAGATGGCAAACCTCCCGAGTCTGGCAAGTCGGTTCTCGAGATGACCATGATCCAGACCGTGAAAGGGGTTTCCCCCGACGGCCTGATGACGGTGGACGTCACCATTCAAGAGGGCACCATCTCTAAGGACAACCAGACGGCTCCGCTGCCGTCGGTGGGTCAGACCATCCAGATCGTCATGAAGAAGAACGGTGACATCGTGCGCACCAGCGTCGAGTTCCCATTCTCGCAACCGGCTTTTCCCGAGAACCAGCTGAAGGTCAACGACAACTGGACCGGCGAGAGTAAGATGGAGATCCCCCTCTACGACAACGACGGGAATCCCGCCGGCAAGAAAGACGTTACCCTGCATTACACTTATACGCTGGGCGGCTTCGAGCACGTGAGCGGCTACGACACCGCTGTCATCAAGGTGTCCTGCCCGTCCACCACCATCCAGCTCCAGGAAGGCGTCGAGCAGAAGATCAACGCCACCGGCACAACCAACTTTGGCTACCGTCAGGGTCGCCTGGTGGCTTCCAAGGTCGAGACCAGCACCGAGATTACGGCTCCGGGCACCACCGTGTCGACCCGCATCCGCGTCAACGTAGTCCTCCTCGAGGCTAGCGGGGGCAGTGGCGGCGGGTTCTCCGGGCCCGAAGAGCAGTTCATCATCCGCTAGGCTCGTCGTAGCGGAAAGAAGGGCCGTCGCTCGCGCGACGGCCCTTTTTGCTTTCCCCCAGCAAGAAAAAAGGCCCTCGCCTCGCGGCGAGGGCCCTTTCTCCATCTCTCCCTCAGAATTTGAAGCTGAAGGACGAGCTGATCTGGAAGCCGTTCCAGTTGTACGGGTGGGTACCCACCTGCGGACCGAAGGCTACGTTAAAGTTGGGGTTGGTCGGGCTCGCGAACACGCGCGGGTCGACGTTGTCCTCCATCCAGACGTAGCGGGCATCGAGGCCCCAGGTCATATTCTCAGCGACGTTCCAGTTCAGCCGGAGGTCCGGATAACGCTGGGTGATGTCGATGATGGTATAACGCGGGTTGCCGGACGCAGCGGCGAAGCCGTTGTACACGCCCAGCGGATCCAGGTGGCCGAAGATGTCGACGTTGGTGAATCCGAGGCCGGCGGTGAAGTTGTCCGTCACGTCGTAGTCGACCGCGAGGCGGAAGCCGCGATTGGTCAAGTCTACGAAGTTCTGGTTCTCAGCCGCAAGACCGGCGGCGCCACCCAGGATGGTCGACATGTTGGAAACGCGGAACCAGTTGTAGTTCCGGAATCCACCCGAGAACAGGACACCGCGGTTGGAGTTCTCTTCGTCGAAGAGATACTTGTAACCGCCGACCACACCAAAGTGCTCCATGCGGCCACGATTGTCCTCGAGCGGCACGGCCAGCAGGTTGGCACCGGCGGCTGCGAACGTCAGAGGGCTGTATCCACCGAACACGGGCTCGATGAAACCCGGAGAGTATCCCAACACCGCGGTATTGGGCGTGCCGGGAGCCAGCGAGTTGGCCGAGAAACGGATGTCCTGCAGCGAAGTCGCCTTCTGGTGCAGGTTGCCGTAGTCGACCCCGATGCGGCCCGTCGGGCCAAAGCGCCAGGTGACCGCCGCACGGATGCCTTCGCGGTTGTGCGGGTAGACCTGGGTGTCATGCAACGAATACAGGCTGTTGAGGTAGTTGAAGTCGGGCGAACGCCACAGGGGGGTGGAGATCCCATCCACCTGCGGAATCTGGATGATGAACGGGTCGTAGGTGGCGTCGGTCGAGAGGTAGTTCGCCTCTACGTCCAGCGACTCGTCGAAGAACGAGGCGCCCACGCCAAAACGGAACGCGTTTCCAGACGTCGAATAACCCGAGTTCTTCTGCGGACGGTAGTCGCTGTGCGAATACTCGGCGCGAATCCACGGCACGTACTCGTTGTCGAAGGTGTAGTTGAAGGTCGCACCATAAGTGGTCTGATCCTGCGGACCGAGACCGCCTACGTTCGGAATACCGGCGATCGGAAGACCCAGCAGCCCGAAAGCGGCGATGGAGCCATCCGGGCGCAGACCCGGCAGGTTGATACCCGGGATGGGACGAGTGTCCGTCACGCTGCCGATACCGGCGTTGACGGCGCTCACGCCACCCTGGGTGCCCACGAAGAAGGCGCTCGGATTCACCCAGTTGAGGGTGAAGTTGGGCACCTGGATCAGGCCGACCTGCAGAGCCGCGCCACCCGAAGCTTCGTTGGCGACGTGCAGGAAGTTGATCTTACCGATACCACGCTCTTCATCGAAAGCGATAGCCACGTTGCCGCCCTCGCCGTGGGTAAAGTACCCCTGGCCGACGGTGCCCGGCTGCACGATGGGGGCAAACAGCGGATTGATACCCGTGTTGCCATCAGCGATGCGCGTGCCCATGACTTCCCACTTGAAGATGAGCGACTCGTCCTCGTTCAGCGGCAGATCGCCCCGAACGTCGGCGCCGTACCCGTTGAGATACTTCGGTCCATAGTAGTTCGGGTTGAGCTGCTGGACATAGGAGATCGAATCGAAGCGCGTATCCTTCAGTGCGCCGAGCCGGAGCTCGGTTTTGCTGGGATTGTGGCGCAACCAGATATTGTCCAGGTTCATCCGGGTGAACGGAGTCTGATTGGCCGCCTGCAGGCCCACCGTCCCGTTGGACGAGAGGGTGTTGGCGTTGAAGGCGTTGTTCAAGTACGGGGCGGTTACGCCGTAGTACGAGTCCACCGCCGGGTCACCGCCCTGCGAGTAGGCCGCAAACTCCACGTTGGCATCGATGTCATCGCTGACCTTCACGCGCACGCCGAGCGTCGCCACCGTGGAAAAACCGGTTCCACTGACGAACGGACGACCACCGCGCCAATCGGTCGCGGTCAGAACGCCGAAGATGAACGGGTTGAACGGCAACCCGGCAGCCACGTTACCCGGCGGGATGACGCCACCCGCACCGGTTGCCGAGCCTGCCGCCGTCTGATAGTTCAGGGTCGGAACCGTAGTGCCGGGGACAGCGCTGAACTGTCCGGACGAACCACGATTCTGAAACGACTGCGCTACCACGCGGGTGTTGACTTCACCATAGAAAGTGATGCGCTCGAGCTCCGTAACGCGCTTGTCGAGGCGCGCCACGTTCTCTTCGAGATTCTGGACCCGCACGCCGAGAGCCTGGAGTTCTTCTCTCAACGCGTCCACCAGTTTACGAAGCTCATCGAGTTCCGCTTTGGTGGCAAATGTGGCGTGCTCTTGCTCCATCTTGGCCAAGAGGCGCGCCACGATCATCGCGACTTCCCAACGAGAAGCCGCACGATCGCCTTTGAATGTTCCGTCGGGATACCCTTCCACCAGGCCTTTGGCTGCCAGTGCTGCCACGGCGTCCTTGGCCCAGTGATTATCGGGCACGTCCGGGAACAAAGGCGCAGACAGTGCCGGCGCCGTCAGCGACAATACCGCTAACAGCCCACATAGCTGACGTCTCATGGGACGTTGGCCCTCCACTTATAAGGTTGAACCAACGGGAGCGTGCGTGGGCGGTGGAGCGGAGCGGCGATCTCTCGAGTGTCTGAAGTTTCCTCGCCAGACGGTTGCCCTTTACCACGACTCACTTTCGAGCCAGCTGGTCCTCCCCCGGGATTTGAAGAAACTCCCACCCTCTTACACGCCAAAAACCAGGCGAATCCACACATCCGGTCTCAGTGCAGTCCTGGGTTCCAACATTGCGAGCTTGATTTTCCCTCAAACCGAGGCCCCCTATCCTTCCTCGTTCCCGAGAGTACTTCCTTCCCGATATTCGAACCAAATTTCGGCGCCAAATATGACGTACACACACTGGACACAAAAAAAGAGGCCCTCCTTTCGGAGGGCCTCTTTCAGCCTGTCAGGCGACTTCGATTAGAAGCGGACCTTGAAGGCGGTGGTGACCTGGTAGCCGGTCCAACGGAACGGGTGGCTGGTGCTACCCACATTGGTGGTTCCGGCCGGAGCCGCGCCCGGGGCGACAGCGCCACCGACGACGAGCGGGTTCACACCCGTGCCATCGGTCGTGTCAAAGAAGCGCAGGTCCAGATCCCAGCTGGTGTTCGCCGACACATCGAACGTGGTGCCGATGAAGGGCGACAGCTGATCCGTATCCAGGTTGTTGAACGTGGTGCTTCCGGTGTTGAAAGCGAAGTGGTTGTAGACACCGGCGGGGTCATAGTGGCCACCGAAGTGGGACCAATCCGCACCGGCGCGCAGGCTCCACTGGTCACTGGCTTCCCAGCCAATCTGACCGTGAATCTGCTGCACTTCGATGTCAACGCGGTTCTGGGAACCACCGAGACCGGCGGCCAGACCCGAATTGCGGAAGAAGTCGTTCTGCTCATAGCCCAGGTCGAGTTTGATGCGCGGGTCGTCAAACTTGTAGCTGACGCCGATGCCCCAACCCGTCTGGCGACCACGCTGGTTCTCCAGCGGGGCCAGGCTGCCCGGAGCGAACGAGTTCGCCGACTGAGCACCATAGACGTTCGGATGCGCGAAGCCGAAGAACACGGGGTCCATCCAGCCCGGAGCGAAGCCAACGACGTCGTTGGTCGGGATGGCGGCGCCAAGGCTGCCACCGGGGACCAGAACGTCATACAGGCTGGTGCGCTTCTGGTTCAGGAACTGGGCGTGGGCCCAGGCCAGACCACGGCGCTCGTTGAACCGCCACTGGCCGTTCAGGCGGAAGCCTTCGCGGTTGTGCGGGTAGAGCTTGGTGTCGTGGAGCGAATACAGCCCGCTGAAGTAGTTCAGGTCGGGAATGCGATACGCGCCGCCGATACCGGCCGGGTACTGCAGCACCATCGGATCGTAGGTCGGGTCGACCGTCAGGTAACCCACCGACATATCCAGATCGCCGTCGAACAGGTTGGCACCGATCTCGATGTGGCCGAGGTTTCCGCCACGCTCAAAAGTGCTGTTCTTGCTCGGGCTGTAGTCCGTGTGGCTATACTCGCCAGCAACGTAGATGCCAGCATCGCCATCGCCCACGTCCCACGTGTAGGCAGCCGAGGCGCCATACATGTTCTGCTCCTGGGGACCGAACGCACCGGCCACCGTGGTCGGAAGCAGCACGGCGTTATCAGCGCCGGAGTTCCAGCCCGGAATCGGACGGATGTCGGTGGTGGAGCCCGCACCAGCGGTGTTGACGCCACCCGGCCCGATCTGGTTCACGAAGAAGCCAGCCGGGTTGACCCACTGCAGGGGCGACCAGGTCGCGCCGCCCGAGAAGGCCGCGCCGACCGGAGCGCCGACAGCCGGGAAGGTGAGAGCACCCGCGGGGGTGTTCAGCATCTGCCCGCCGACGGTAACGCCAGCACCCGTGGGAGTAAGACCAGCCGCGGCCAGACCAGCGGAGCCCGTGGCGCCGACGTTAAGCGGGCCACCAGCGCTCTGCTCCTGAGCAGCGCGGGCGAAGTTGACCTTCACGTGACCACCCTCGAACTCGAAGCCGAGGTTCGCACCGATGAGGTAGTTCTGGTAGTTGCCCGGGGCCACGCCGGAGATGTTGCCATCGCCGAGGCGGGTTCCGAGGGCCTCCCAGCGCAGCACGCCGGTATCCGACACGTTCAGGCGACCCTGCACATCGAAGCCGTAGCTGTCGAGGTAGGCATTGCCATACGCGTTGGGGTTCCAGGTGCCAACATAGATGGTGCGATCCATGTTGGTCTCGCCGAACGCACCGAGGATCAACTTGGTCTGCGACGGATTGTGCAGGACCCAGAAGTTGTCGAGGTTCATACGAGTGAACGGGGTGTTGGCGAGGCCAGTGGCCGCCGCGGCGCCCGTTCCGAAGTTACCCTGGAACTGGTTGTTCAGGAACGGAGCCGTCACGCCGTAGTAGGCGTCGACGAGCGCGTCACCCTGGCTGGTGTAGGCCGAGAATTCGGCACCAGCGTCGATGTCATCGGACACGCGGATCCGCAGGCCCAGCACACCACGCATGGTGAAGCCGGTTCCGTTGGTCAGCGGGCGACCGTTGCGCAGATCGACGACGGGCATCACGCCACCGGTCTCCGACCGGATCAGCGAGCCGGCGGCCGAGCCGACAGCGTTGGCGGGCACGCCAGCAATGGCGGCTCCACCGTAGTTGATTCCAACTGGGCCGAACACGGCACCGGCGACGCCGGTGGCCGGATTGACCACAGCCGCACCAGCGGTGAGGCCGTTCTGCTGGAAGCCACTGCGGCGCGCGAAGCTCTGGGCAGTGCCGCGAGCCTCGAGGTAGCCGTAGAACGTGATCCGCTCGAGCTCGCTGACGCGCTTGTCGAGACGGCTGACGTTCTCTTCCAGGTTGGTAACGCGAACGCCGAGGGCATCGAGCTCCTCGCGCAGTGCGTTGACGAGCTTACGCAGCTCTTCGAGTTCCGCTTTGGTAGCGAAGGTAGCGTGCTCCTGCTCCATCTTGGCAAGCAGGCGCGCAACAATCATGGCGACTTCCCAACGAGTCGCCGCACGGTCTCCCTTGAACGTCCCGTCCGGATAACCCTCGACAAGACCCTTGGCTGCCAGGGCCGCAACAGCGTCCTTAGCCCAGTGGTTGTCGGGTACGTCCGGGAACAAGGGCGCAGACATCGCCGGCAGCGTAAGCGTGGCCGTAACGACCAGCGCAGCGATAGCCGACTGAATGCGCTTATTCATCGCTTGTCTTCCTCCTTGTGTATTGAGTCTGGCGAGGAGGCCAGCCTCAACAAGGACCGAGGGAGTACCGTCTGAGCTTCCTAGAAGTTTCCTCAAATTCGTCCCTACAACCCTAGTCTCGAGCGTCTTTCCTCGCGACCAACCTTTTTTATGCCTCAGGACGCCCTCACACCTAAGAGCATCCGAATCACAAAATTGAAACCTTTATGCACCACAAGCGAAGTCACGAAGCCGTTTCACCGGACTTTCGCCTTCTTCGCCCGTCAATTTGCTTTAGTTTTTCTCAAGCCCCCGCCCCTTCGACGGCGCACGAAACGGATCCTTCTTTCGCCTCGAAAGCCTTTTCGCTCACGGTGTGACCGGTCGCTCATACGGCTTGAAACTTCAGAGTAAGATTCAATTCCGACGGCAGGTTCTGTCTGAGTGAGCTCAACTCCTTCTTGGGGCAAAAGGTTTTTTCGGGGAAACCTTTTGGCAACATGAGATTCGCTCAAACCTAGTCTTCATCGAGGCCTGCTCCTCCGTCACTGGTGTTGGGCTCGCGTCCCAGACGACGCCTTGCCTCCAACCAGGCACGGGGGAAAATATTCAAATCTCCGTTCAACACCCCTTGCACATTGGTGGTCTCCGCCCCCGTACGACGATCCTTCACCTGGGTGTAGGGCTGCATCACGTAATTCCGGATCTGGTTGGCCCAGGCGGCCTCGCGATGCTCCCCTTTGATGGCGGCCAGTTTATCAGCTCGTTCCGAGACTTGCAACTCGGCCAGCTTCGACTTCAGGATGCGCATCGCCGTGGCGCGGTTCGAATGCTGGGAGCGCTCGTTCTGGCACGAGACCACCAGCCCGGTCGGTAAATGCGTGATCCGGATGGCCGACTCGGTCTTGTTGACATGCTGTCCACCCGCGCCCGAGGAACGATAGGTGTCCACCTTCAGATCCTCGCTCCGGATGTCGATCTCGGCCTCATCGGCCAGCTCCGGCGTGACCTCGACGCGCGAGAAGGCGGTATGCCGCCTGCGAGCCTGATCGAACGGCGAGATGCGCACCAGGCGGTGCACGCCATGCTCGCTCTGGAGCAGACCATAAGCCTGGGGTCCGGTCACGAACACGGTTCCCGAGTGGATGCCGGCCTCGTCCCCCTCGGAGCGGTCAGCCAGCTCCACCTTGAAGCCGTTGTCCTCGCCCCAGGCGATATACATCCGCAGCAGCATCTCGGCCCAGTCCTGAGCATCGGTCCCGCCCGACCCGGCGTGCACGGTAAGGATGGCCGAGGCCTGGTCGTGAGGCCCGCTCAGCAGCGACTGCGTCTCGGCTTTCTCCAGTGATTTCTCCAGGTCTTGGGTGACCTGCTCGACCTGGGCGGTCGCCTCGGGGTCGCCCTCCCCGGAAAGCTCGATCCATTCCTCGAGGTCAGTGACCTGTTTGCTCAGGCCCTCGAAAGTCTCGATGGCGTTCTTGTGCATCTGCAGCTCCGCGACGAGGGCCCGCGCCTGGTTCTGGTTGTCCCAGACGCCGGGCTCGTTCATGCGGCGCTCGAGCTCCTCGGCTTTGACCCGACGGCTATCCAGGTCAAAGATAGTGGCGCATGCGATCCATGCGCGTCCGGTACTGCTCTAAATTCTCCGTGTGTACTGACATCTTCTTTTCCTCACTGTCGACTGTCAACTGTCGACTGTCGACCCCCCTAATTCTCGGCAGGATAGTGGCACTTCTTCCACTTCTGCCCGCTGCCGCACCAGCACGGGTCATTGCGACCCAATTTGCTCTGCGTCCGGCGTACCGTGTGGCCACGACCTGCATCGTCGCGATTCGTGCGCGTCTCTTGCATGGTTTTCTCTTCCTGGACCTCGGCGCCTTGCTTCACTTCCAGCTTGAACAGCAGCCGCACGGTGTCTTCCATGATGCGCTGCTTGAGCGCCTCGAACTCCTGGAAGGCCTCGCGAATGAACTCGATCTGGGGGTCCTTCTGGCCGTAGCCGCGCAGGCCGATGCCCTCGCGCAGCATGTCGATCGATTCGAGATGGTCGATCCACTTCTCATCCAATGTGGTCAGCAGGATGTGCTTCTCGAACGCCCCCATCAGCTCGGGTCCGAGCCGCTCGGCCTTGGCGTTGTAAAAGTCCTGGGCCCACTTGACCAGCTTGTCGCGCAGGTCGTCGCGAGTCAGACCCTCCAGCGACTCGACCGTGATGCCCTCGGGGAACTCGAGCAGGTCGCCCTTGAGGTTCTCGAACAGCGTGTCCAGGTCCCAATCTTCGGGCGAGGACTCGACCGGCACTGTCTGGCGCAATTCGGCGTCCACGATCTGCTCCACGAAGTGCAGCACCTGGGGCCGCAGCGTCTCGCCCTTGAGAATGCGGTCGCGCTCGTCATAGATGATGCGCCGCTGCTCATTCATCGTGTCGTCGTACTTGAGCACGTTCTTGCGGATGTCGAAGTGATGGCCTTCGACCTTTTGCTGGGCGTTCTCGATGCCCTTGGTGACCAGGCCGCTCTCGATGGGGACGTCCTCCTCCACCTTGAGCCACTCCATCGCCGTCTTGATGCGGTCCGAGCCGAAAAGCCGCATCAGCTCGTCATCAAGGCCCACCAGGAACCGTGACGAGCCCGGGTCACCCTGACGGCCGGCACGGCCGCGCAGCTGATTGTCGATCCGGCGCGACTCGTGTCGCTCGGTGCCGAGAATGTGCAGTCCGCCCGCCTCGCGCACCTTCTGCGCGTCTTCCGGGCTGGGCGGGTTTCCACCCAGGATGATGTCCACGCCTCGGCCGGCCATGTTGGTGGCGATCGTGACCGCTCCGGGGCGCCCGGCCTGGGCGATGATCTGGGCTTCCTTCTCGTGATACTTGGCGTTGAGCACCTCGTGCTTGATCCCGCGGCGCTTGAGAAGCTGGGAGAGCTGCTCGGACTTCTCGATGGAGCGTGTGCCCACCAGCACCGGACGGCCCTTCTCGTGCATCTGAATGATCTCTTCCACGGCCGCCTTGAACTTGATGGTCTCATTCTTGTAGACCAGGTCCGAATAGTCTTTACGAGCGATGTTCCGGTTGGTGGGGATGACCACCACGTCCACGTTGTAGATCTCGCGGAACTCGCGCTCCTCGGTGGCCGCCGTGCCGGTCATGCCGGCCAGCTTCTTGTACATCTTGAAGTAGTTCTGGAATGTGATGGAGGCCAGCGTCTGGTCCTCCTGGCGCACCTTCACGCCCTCCTTGGCCTCGATGGCCTGGTGCAGACCGTCCGAGTAACGGCGTCCGAACATCAGCCGGCCGGTGAACTCGTCCACGATGACGATCTCGCCGTCCTTGATGACGTACTCGATCTCGTTACGATAGCACTCCTTGGCGCGGAGCGCGTTGTTCATGTAGTGGGCCAGCTCGGAGTTCTCAAAGTCGTAGAGGTTCTCGATGCCGAGGATGCCCTCCACGCGGTCCACGCCCTCCTCGGTGAGGGGAGCCGTCTTGGCCTTCTCTTCCACGTTGTAGTGCTCTTCGCGTTTGAGCTGACCGGCGATCTTGGCGAACTTCTGATACTGGTCGGTGGACTTGCGGCCGCGACCCGAAATGATGAGCGGCGTGCGCGCCTCGTCGATCAGGATCGAGTCGACCTCGTCCACGATAGCGAAATGCAACTGGCGCTGAACCTTCTGATCAAGCGACCAGACCATGTTGTCGCGCAGGTAGTCGAAGCCATACTCGTTGTTGGTGCCGTAAGTGATGTCCGCCATGTAGGCCTCTTTACGCGGCACCGGGCGCAGGTGGCGCAGACCGTCGTCCTCGATCTCGACCGTCGGGTCGTAGAGGTAAGCCACATCGTGGTTGATGATACCGAGCGACATCCCCAGCGCGTGGTAGATGGGGGCCATCCAGCGACCGTCGCGCTTGGCCAGATAGTCGTTAACCGTGATGAGGTGGGCGCCTTTGCCCTCCAGCGCGTTCAGGTAGAGCGGCGAGGTGGCCACCAGCGTCTTTCCCTCGCCGGTGCGCATCTCGGCGATGCGTCCCTGATGCAGCACGATTCCGCCGATCATCTGCACGTCGAAGTGCCGCATCTTCATCTTCTGGCGGCTGACCTCACGCACCAGCGCGAAAGCCTCGGGCAAGATCTGGTCCACCGTCTCGCCGGCGGCCAGCCGTTCCTTGAACTTGGCGGTCTTGTTCTTCATCTCCGCGTCGGAGATGTTCTCGAACTCTTTCTCGAAGGCGTTGATCTTCTTGACGATCGTCTCGATCTTCTTGATCTCGCGAGCGTTGGAATCGAAGATCCCTTTCAGCAAACCGAACATATCTTCACCGCAGGCGCAAAAAAGCGCTTTAAAGTCAATTTAGAGCGCCATATCTTAGTCCCCTCGGGCCCATCTCCTGTTAACGCCGCGTTAGAAGATCAGGGCTTGACGGCGACACCGAAGGGAGCCGAGTTGGGAAGCGGGTTGGTGGTCTGAAGCGTGCCGCCGCTGGCGCCGTCGAGAATGACGACGGTTCCGGCATCCTTGCAGGTGACGTAGGTTCTCGAGCTGTCGGGACTGCAGGCCACCCCGACCGGTCCGGCTCCCGTGGGAATAGTGGCCATCACGGCGTGGCTGCGGCCATCGAGCATGGTAACGCTGTTGGAGCCTTTGTTCGTCACCCAGATGCGCATCCCGTTGGGGCTGACCGCAACTTTCGAGGGGCTTACGCCCACCCGCACGCGGCCCAGCTCGCTGAGCGACCCGGTATCGACCACCGAGAGGTCGCCGGAAGCGGAGTTGGCGGTGTAGACAAAGCGGCCGTCCACCGACATCGCCAATCCGGTGGGGCTGGCGCCCGTGGGGCACGAGCCGACCGGAGCGCCGGTATAGCCGTCCAGAGCCGTGACTTCACCCGACTGGGCGTTGCCCTGAGCCACGAAGACCCGGCCGCCTTCACGCTGCATACAGGCACCGCTGGGATAACCGATGCCCCCACTGCGCATGGCGGGGATGGGCAAGAACCGGGCAGGCGCGTTGGTGCGGGTGTCGATCAGCAGCACGCCGGGCTGGGCGGCCATAATCGAAGCCAACAGGTAGTTACCGTCGCCCGAGAGGCGCAGGTCGGTCACGATGCCCTGCGCGGGCAGCATGGCGAGCACGGTGTTCTTGTTGACCGTATCGAGCACCTGAATCTGCTGTGAGGAGTCGCTCATGTAGAGCCGCGTGCCACTGATGTTGAAGCACAGCCAGTAGGGCTGGACCGTGAGCGTGTGATAGCCGGTCTGGCTGAGGTTGCCGGCCGGAATCATCATGATGGAGTTCGGGTTGACGTCCAACTGGTTGCCGGGCATCAGGCCCGGGCCGATGCTGGGAGAGACGACCGGGTTGCCGCTGAGCGAGAGCGGGTCGGCGCCGGCGGCAATGGCGCCGCGGTAGGCATCCTGGGTCTGGAGGGGGAAGCCCTGGCTCATCACGCCGGCCGTCGTGGTGGCTCCGGCGATTCCCTTGCCGGCGAAGGCCACGTAGGCGGTCCCCGGGCCAACAGGAGTGTTGCCCACCAGCATCGTGCCCTCGGGTAGCATGGTCACATTGGCCAGCGTGGGGGTGGGTCCGTTGGTCACGCGCACCATCTTCTGAGTGGGGGCGTAATGGGGGGCCAGGATGTTCAGGGTGTAGTCGCCCCCCTCCAGCTCGAAGAACTCGAAGTAGCCGCCTTCGTTGGAGACGGTCTGACGGTCGGTGCCCTGAATCGAGACCTGAGCACCCGCGACCGGATCGTAGCCCAGCGGATTGTTGCTGGCGGTGCCTTTCATGATGATGCCCGCCAGCGAGGGCGACTTGGACTTCTTCTGGTCCTTGGCCAGCAGCCCCTGACAGAGGCAACAAACCAGCAGCAGCACGAGTAACTTTCGCATCATTCTCCTTGGACGCAAGACGGTTCGGAATTCTTCCCCGCCTGGGAGGCCAGAAACTCTTCGGCCATCACCACCGCGGCGTAGTCGTCGTAGGGCACGGGCGGAACCTGGAGGCCGAGCGGGACCAGTTTCCAGAACCCGCGCGGCGGATGGTCGGCAAAGTAGCGTTTGCGAGCCCTCTCCGTGGTGAAGCGCTCGTCCACCACGCGCGGGCTCAAGGTCAGGATGCGTTTCAACCGTTGGACTACTTCTTTCGAACCGGTGCTGCCTCCTACTACCAGCGCCCCGGGAGAATGGCGTCCGAACATTCGCTCCACCGCACCCTCGAGCTCATCGGTCGGAACGATGCTCCTTTCCATGATGCCGGATGCAGAGACGACCGCCACGCCGCACTTTCGCCGCCCGGGATCGACGGCCATCACGATCATCGCGTCCTGGCCACCGGCTCTTGACCGACCGTCCGATGGCCGCTCCTTTCGTCGCTGGATGTGCCCGAGCGCACCTCGATGTCGAGGTCCAGGCTGCTCGACTCGTAAAGGTCCTTCTTAGCGACCGCCACCAGCGTCGCCGGGCCGCGCTCGGCCTCGATCTTCTGGATCAACGCGTTCATCGCGTCCGAGCTGAGCTCGAACCCGTAGGTGCCCACCTCGCGCATTCCCCTGGCCAGGGCCGCCATCTTGATCTCCTCGATGAACTGGTACCACTCCATCAGGAACGTGGGGCTGTGCGGATCCACCGTCTTGCTGGCCACCACCTGACCGGCCTTGAACGTCAGCTTGACCGGAAACACCGTGAAACGGACCGGCAGAGGCTCCTTGTCACCGAAAAGGTAGTTGCGATCGGCGACCACCTTCAGCCCCATCACGCCTTCCTGCTCCCGGGCTCGCGCTACCATGTTGCTGAGCTCCTCGGGCTTGTAGGAGAGCAAGATGCTGTCGCTGGAAACCGGGGCCACGTTCTTGCTGGCGGCCAGCTTGTTGTACTTCTCGATGATGTAACGATTGGCCAGCGCGATGGCCTGCACCAGGTTCTCCTCGAGACGATCGGCCGGAATCCCGGGAGGTATGGTGGTCAGGAAGATTTGCTGGTCAACCCCGTACAGCATATTGCCGCGAGCGACCACGTCGGTGAGCTGCGAGATCTGCTGCGTCAGCTCTTGCTGGCGATGCTCCAACTCCTCGGTGCCGACCAGCATCAAGCGCACCGGCTCGGCAAAAATCGCCGCCAGGGTGAGGGTGCCGAGCGCGATCATCATACCGGTGACCGTGGTGACGAAGATCGACGTGTGGCGCGGGCGCATTCCGAAAACCGACATCTTGCGACGGCCTACGTGCCGGCCCAGCTGATTGCCAAGGTAAGCGATCCCTCCGGAGAGGGCCGCCACCACCAGGTAAATCAGCATAACACGAAGGATTGTCGGCACAGGGGAAATTTCGTTTCGGAATTTAGGGCTCCCTACTTACGGGACGCGTCGATCAGGAAAAAGATTCCCACGGCGCCAAAAATGATGTTCGGGAACCAGGCGCCGATCAACGGAGACACAGCGCCCGACTCGCCCATGACCGCGCCCAGGGTCATCATCACGTGATAGACCAGGATGAAAAAGACCGACAGGCCCAGGCCCATCGAGGTGCTGGTGCGGTGCGGCCGCACGCCGAGCGGGATGGCAAAGGCGCCGAACACCAGACAGCACCAGGCGATGGAGAGTTTTTGATGGTAGGCCACCATCAAGCGATTCTTGACCTTCTGGGTCTGCGTGTCGTCGGCCGGGCCGGTCACTGGAGTCGGAAACTCGGCCAGACGGCGCACGATCTCGGAACGGCTCATCTCCTCTGGACGGAACTTGCGTTTGGAAAGCTCCTCGGGGCCGGGGGGCGCCTCGGCCAGGGACATGGGAGTCCACCCCTCGTCACCCCGCACCTCGAAGATCGGCTCTTGCTGGGAGCCAAACTCCACCTCACGCAGGTTCCGCAGCAGCCACACCTGGCCATTCCACCGGGCCAGCTCGGCGTAAATCTCGCGGCGGCGCTGCCCGTCCTGGAAATAGTGGATGAAAACTCCCTGCATCTCGCGCGACTTGACGTTCAAGCTCTTGGCGTAGACCATTTGCTCCTGGCCGTTGGCCAGCTTACGGGGCGTCGTGAAAAGCGACTGCTCCATCTCGTCGGGCTGGCGGTGCTGCATGAAGAGGTTCATGGCCTTTTTCATCGTGGGGGGCACGACGTACTCGTTCATCCAGGCTGCCACGCCCGTCATCAGCAGGCTGAAGACCAGCCCGGGCAGGGCCACGCGCAAGAATCCGATGCCGCCCGCCTTCATCGCCACCAGCTCGGACTCGCCCGAGATCCGGCCAAATGTGAGCAAGGAAGCCAGCAGGACGGCCATGGGGAAGGTATAGACCAGCACCATGGGGAGACGGTTCCAGATGTACTCCGCCACGACAGGGAGTCCGGCGTGACCGTCGAGCACCATGCGGACAACGCCCATCAGCGACTCGACCGAGAAGAACAGGATGGAGAAGGCCGCCAGTCCAAAGAGGAACGGGCCCAGCATCTCCTGCATGATGTAACGGTCGAGTATCTTCACCATAGCAAGCTAGTGCCCGTTCGTGCCGTTCCCGCCGTTGGTATGTTTCTTCTCCGAGGTGATGCCGGCCCTGGCCCCCACCGTGACCATCTCCACCTCGTCGGGCATCCGAAAGTTCTCGCCCAGGTAGTACTGCCGCGCCAGCTCGCTGTTCCCGATCTCGCGGGCGTTGCCGGCCACCAGGATGCGACCGTCACGAATGATGTAGGCGCGGTCGGTAATGGCCAGCGTCTCGCGCACGTTGTGGTCGGTGATCAGGATGCCGATGCCGCGCTCACGCAGACGGACGATGATCTCCTGAATCTCCGAGACGGCGATCGGGTCGACGCCGGTGAACGGCTCGTCGAGCAACAGAAAGTCGGGGTTCATTGCCAGCGAGCGGGCGATCTCCACACGGCGCCGCTCGCCGCCGCTCAGGACGTAGGCCATGCTCTTGCGCACCCGCTTGAGGCTGAACTCGGAGAGCAGGGTCTCCAGGCGCTCGGCCTGCGCCGAGGCGGGAATGCCGCGCACCTGCCAGATAAGCCTCAGGTTGTCCTCCACCGAGAGGTGGCGGAAGATGGAGGGCTCCTGCGCCAGGTAGCCGATACCCAGACGGGCTCGGGTGGCCATCGGAAGTCCGGTCACCTCGCGGTCGCCCAGGAAGATCTGGCCGGCGGTCGGCTTCACCAGCCCAACCACCATCGAGAACGTGGTCGTCTTGCCGGCGCCGTTGGAACCCAGCAGCCCCACGACCTCACCCTTCTCGACGGTCAGGCTGACGCCGTCGACGACCCGGCGGCGACGGTAGGCCTTGACCAACTGCTCGAGGCGGATAATCAAAACTGTGGCTCCTCAGGCACGTCCATCACCCCGCGCACGCCGCCCAGGATCTCGAAGTGGCGCAGATCGGGCGAAGCGACCAGCCGCTCTCCCTCGACCACCGACCCGTCCCGCTCGACGCGCACGCCCTTGTCGCCGAAGAACTTGCGTTGTTTGCCGTCCCAGACGAGACGATTGACCGTCAGAGCTTCACCCTCGGCACCTCTGGCGGTCACGCGGCCTTGAAACTCGATGCGCTCGGACTCCACATCGACGTTGGCGCCAGCGGCCGCGACCAGCGTCTTCTTCTCCTTGGCCTTGTCCCAGAGTGTGAACTGCACTTTGAGGGCCTTGGCGCGCCGGGTGGGGTCGTTCCACTCGACCTGGTCAGCCACCAGCTCCCAGGGAAGGCCCTTGGAGGACTGTAAGGTGGCTGTCTTGAGCCCGGAATGCTCGGGAGCCGTGGTCTGGGAGGCGGGAGACGAGGTCGCGGACGGGGAGGCGGAGGCTGCCGAAGGGGTGGCGGAAACAGGCGCGGGCGCTGGCGTCGGGGAAGTTTCCCCACCGCCAGGTCCGGCGCCGCAACCGATCAGCAGTGAGCCGATCAGGACGATCCCCGCCAAGCTTCGTTTACCCAGTGCCCTCACCTCGAGGAAAAAAACTTGCCCCAGTATAGCAGATGACAGAGTTCTATCAACCTGGTTGAAAACTCTGCTGTAAAAACGGGTTATTGCGACGTTCCACGCCGATCGTACTGGACGGACCGTGCCCGGGGTAGATTTTGACCTCGTCACCGAGAGTCATGATCTTGTCCCAGATGGAGCGCATCAGGACCTGGTAGTCTCCCCCGGGAAGATCGGTGCGCCCGATGCCCCCGGCGAAAAGCGTGTCGCCCACGATGGCCAGCCCATCTCCGGCCAGGATGATATGGCCGGGAGCGTGGCCGGGCGTGTGCAGCACTCGAAAGCGATGCGGACCGGCAAAGAACTCGTCGCCCTCCTTGAGCGTGCCGTCGGCGACGGGTTTGGGCCCCGGGGGGAGCCCGAACATCATCGCCTGCTGCTCGACTCGCTCGAGCCAGGGAAGGTCATCTTCGTGGATCAGCATCGGCACCCCGAGTGCCGTCTTGAGATCCTGGGCGTAAGCCACATGGTCGATGTGACCGTGGGTGAGCAAAATGGTTTCGATCTTCAGATCGTGTTGGCGAATATCGGCCAGGATGCGCTCGATCTCGTCGCCGGGATCGACCACGAAGCCGCGCCGGGAGGCCTCGTCGGCCACCACGTAGCAGTTCATCTCGAACGGACCCACGCAGTGGGGCAGAATAATCACTCTGTGGGCTTCCCTTTCGGGCCTTAGATCCCTGTAGGTCATTTGTTCCCCACGCGCGAAGCGCAGGCATATGATCGGCCTCATCCCGCTGGCGCCCGGCCCGCTGACCATGACTGGCTTCCAGGTGCACCAAAATCTCACCGAGCCGCTCTATCGGAACGCCTGGCTGCATTCCGACCCCAAGGACGGCGCCGGCGGGGTGCTCTACCTCGTGCCTCAGGCGGGAGGGGGATTGGCCCGCTTCACGGTCAAGTTCAAGAGCGCCAACGGACGTCTGCTGCGTCTCAAACACGTGCGGCTGGAGTGTCTGCTGGCCACGAACCAGGGTGCCACCGACGGCCTGATCGCCCTGACGGTGGCGGGCGACGGGTTCGAGCTTCCCGAATGCTCGGCCCGGGGCTTCGGCCCGGTCCAGTTCGCCCTGGACAGCGAGCTTCCCAAGACCCCGATGTCGCTCCCCGCCGAGCCGGTGGAGTCGTTCGAGCTTCGTATCGGCCTGGCCGACTCCAACGGTGGCCAGCCCCAGGTGGCGCTCAAGAAGTTGGACGTGGTCGTGGAGTAAGGCCGCTTCTTGGCGCCCACGAGGGCGTCGGGAGCGCCGAGACTGGGAGGGCTGCCCATGGTCATCGCAACGCCCGATCACGAGAAAACGCACGCCGCGGACCTCACTCCCAGGCGCTCGCTGGCGCAGGAAAGCGCTCCCGCTTCAGGAACCCTTTGAGGCTATGCCATCACTTCTCGATAACATGAAAGCCGTCCTCACGGGTATGAAGGTGACCCTGCGCAATTTCCGGCGCCCCGTGGAGACCGTCCAGTATCCATGGGTGCAGGACAAGATTCCGACCAATTCGCGCGGTACGTTGCGCATGGTCGATTTTCACGACTCCCGCACGATCAGCGAGAAGTTCGACTGGTACCACGGCACCCGCTGGGCCCCCTGTACCGAGGGGTGCCCCGCCCACACCGACGCGCGCGGCTACGTCACGCTGGCGGGCGAGGCGCGCTGGCGCGAGGGTTTGGAGATGCTGCGCAAGACCTACCCCTTCGTGGCCACGCTAGGACGCGTCTGCCCGGCTCCGTGCGAGAAACGCTGCTCGCGTGGCTTCACCGGGCCGCAGCCCATCGCCATCCGCAAGCTCAAGCGAACTTACTCCGACTGGGAGATGAGCCTGAGTGAGGAGGAGCGCTTCTCCTACGCCGATTATTGCACCAAGACGCCCCTCAACGGCAAGACGGTGGGTATCATCGGAGCCGGTCCGGCCGGCTACCAGTGCGCCATGTTGCTGCGCTCGTGGGGCTTCGCCTGCCACATCTACGAGGCCAAGAGCGTCCCGGGAGGCTTCCTCACGCTGGGCATCCCCCTCTACCGCCTGCCGCGCCACGTGGTGCACGGCGAGATGGAGCGCATCCACTTCCTCGATGGCATCACGCTTCAGGTCAACACCGAGATCGGCCAGGATATCCAGTTCGAGGAGCTCGAGGCGAAGCACGACGAGGTGATCATCGCGGCCGGCGCCTGGAAGCCTTATCACCTGGGCCTGGCCAACGAGGAAAAGCCCTGGGTCTGGTATGGCGAGGACTTCCTCGAGGAGCAGCTGATGGGACGGCTGACCGAGGTTCCTTCCAAAGTCGTCGTGGTCGGCGGAGGCAACACCGGCTTCGACTGCGCCCGCACCTGCCGGCGCCTGGGCGCCGAGGTCACGATGATCTACCGGCGCACGCGCAAGGAGATGCCCTCGGAAGAGGAAGAGATCGAAGACGGCGAGGAGGAGGGCGTCCACATCATGTGGCTGACCTCTCCCGAGGAGGTCGTGGTCGAGAACGGCGAGCTGAAAGGGATGCGCGTCATCCTGAACCGGCTCGGAGAAAAGGATCGTTCGGGTCGCCGCAAGCCGGTGCCGATCCCGGGCTCGGACCAGTTGCTCGAGTGCGGCATGATCATCACCGCGCTGGGCCGCGAGGTGGACGTTCCCTGGGTGCCGGCCGACGTCAAGCGACGCCGCAACGGGACCATCATCGTGGGCGAGAAGGACGGCAAGACCAGCCGCCCCAACGGCAAGGTTTGGGCCTGTGGCGACATCGCCACCGTGTCCACCATCATCAACGCCATCGGCGAAGCAGACAAGGTCTGTCTGGCCATCGCCGAAAAACACGGCGTCAAGCCCTCCAGCACGCCGTTCCTCTACCCCTACAAGCTGGGTGAGAAGATCAACGAGGCCGAGGTGGGGATGACGCCCTACCTCGACGGCACCATGCCGGCGGTCTCCTCGGGCCCCGTGCAGCGCGAGCTCCACGGGCTCTCCAAGGTAGCCGATCCACCGCCCGCCCACTTCGATCACCCCGAGCCCTGGACGGTGGAGCCTCAAGAGAAGCCCTTCCGCATGATGAACTACCAGGTGCCGCAGCCGAAGATTCCGGGCGAGGTGCGCATCAAGACGTTCGACGAGGTGGAGATCGGCTTCTCGCTCGAGATGGCCCAGCGCGAAGGCATGCGTTGCTACGGCTGCGCCGCCGAGATGTGCGTGGGCTGCGGGGTGTGCGTGGACGCCTGTCCCGACGCCTGCATCTACCTCGAGTCGCCGCACAACGAGCAGGGGTTCGAGTATCCCCAGATCTACTCGATCGACCTTTCGCGTTGCTGCTACTGCGGGCTCTGCACCGAGGCGTGCCCCACGAAGTCGCTGGCCTTCACCTCCAACTTCGAGATGTCGTTCCAGGAGAAGCACGAAACCTACCTGACCCACGAGCGCATGGACCTCGGGTTCGTCCGCAAGGAGAAGAAGGAGCTGGGCCCGGGCAAGGTGGGCGTCAAGCTCGAATGATCGACAGCGGTCGCGTCCAGGAGATTCTGGCCCGGCTCGGCCCCGCGGCCGAGCAGGAAGGGATTGCGATGGAGTTCGCCTCCGTGGGGGAGGACGACTTCGTCGAGGTCAAGGCGCGCCGCATCGCCACGGGCGCCCCGGTGGCCTTCCTCATCAAGGCCGTCGAGGGGACCTTTCGGCGTTACTATCCCGAGGTGCCGGGAATCCGCCTGGTGGAGTACGACCCCGGCCCCAAGACGCTGCGCTCGCAGAAGGCGGCGCGCATCGAGGATACCGGCTTCGCGTCGCTGGCCAGGCATAAGGCGCCGGCCCTGCCCGGTCCGAAAGGCATCCCGGCCATCGACCTGCACGGTCTGGACCGCAAAGAAGCCATCCGGGTGCTGGAGAACTTCGTCGACCTTTGGGGCCCGCGCGACGTGGACCGCGTGAAGGTCATCGGCTTGACCGAGGACGCGCCCGGGCGCGCCGTCAAGAAGTGGTTGATGGTCTATGCCGACTGGGTGCAGTCGCAGCACCCCGACAACGGCGACCCCGACGTGCTGGTGATGCACCTCAAGACGGTCTGCTCCAACGATGCCTGCTGCGCGGGCGAAGAGGTCGAGCGCATGCCCGGCAAGATCTTGCTGATGTACGAGCCCGAGGAGCCGGATGGCCCGGACGACGACGATTGCCCCGTCGCGGGCACGCCGGGCTGCCCCGAGGAGCGCTAGCCTACCGCCAGTCCCCGATCAAGATGAACGGCGCCCAGAAGAACGGGTGCGCGTATTTGTCCTGCTTGAGCAAGGTGACCTGGGCGCTCTGCAGGGCTTCCGCCTTGGTCTTGCCCGCCTTGAGGTTCTTGTAGAGCTCTACCATCAGGTCGCGGGTGGCGTTATCCTCGACTTTCCAAAGCGAGGCGACCATGCTGCGACAGCCGGCGAACGAGAAAGCGTCGGCCAGGCTGCGCACGTCCGAGCCGTCGCCGGCGCCCCCCCGGTCGCCCAGGTTGGTCTGGCAGGCCGAGAGGGTGACCAGGTTGAGGTCCCCGGCCGGAGTGTCGAGATGGAAGCCCGTGATGTCGCGGATCGAAAGCTTGCCGCCTTTAGCCATGGTCAGGTAACTTTCCCGCGGGTCGCTGGCGTTCAGATTGCCGTGCGTGGCCAGGTGCAGGTAAGAGACTTTGGGGGCCTGCACGGCCTGCACTTTGTCCGAGGTGGCCTGGGCCTCGACATAGACCTGGGAGCCCGGGAAGATGGTCCCCAGAGCCTGGACCTCCTGGGTGGCCCCCGCCAGGCTCCCGTCAGGGTTCCCAAAGGCGACCAGATTGCCGGTTTTGTCCGAGGGTGGACCGTAAATCTGATCCAGGTCGGCGGCCTTGGACAACACCACGAGCTGCTTCTTCTCCACCAGGAAGGTCACCCCGCCGTCGGGATTCTCGGTCAGGAAAGCCTGGAATGGCAGGTAGACCAGGTTGCCGTAAGGCACGAAGGCGACCGCCTGCTTGTTGGCCATGTCGGGCTCGATCGGCTTGATCACCGTGTTGTAGAGCTGGGAAAGGTTCGACTTGAGCGGGGCGGCCTCAGGGCTCTTCCAACTGAACGGGTGGGGACCGCGCGCGAAGGCTGCCATCTGGACCCGGAAGTCGCGCGCCATCTCCTCGAGATCGCTTTTCTTGACGGCCACCTGGCGCACCAGCAAGTTGTCGCTGGTGGCTTCCATCAGGTAGAGCTGGTCGTCGGTCGGGAAGAGCAGCACCACCAGCGTGTTGGGAGGGATGGCTCGCTGGAGCTTGGAGAAGTTGATGGGCTTGATGTCGAGCTTCTCGAAGGCGGGATACTTGCTCTCGAGGTCGGTCACCGTCTTGTAGTAGCTCTCGCGGCTCTGGGCCAGCAACTGCGAGGCGTGCTGGATCTGCTCGGTGGAGGCGCGCGTGGCCCGGAGATTGGCCAGGTTCTTCTCGCGAACCTGGATCTCGGCTTTGCCCTGCTCGGCCCGGGTGACGAGTTGCTGGTCCTCCTTCTTGACCTGGCCCCGCAGGTCGTCCATCTGGAAGACTCCGCTGCTGCTCACTTGCTGGGCGCGGCCGATCGTGGTAAAGGCGTCCCCAGACTTGCCCTGTTCGAGCTGAGCTTTGGCCATCGACTCGTAAAGGTCGAAGGCGAAAAGCCTCAGGAACGCGGCCGAATCCGCACCGCCCCCTACCTCGCGGATGTAGCCCTCGAAGATGTCGATCGCCTTCTGGAAATCGGCCACGGCCTCCGAACCGCGCTTTTGCGCCAGGCGCAGCTTACCGCGCCGGTAGAGCATCCCGGCCTGCGTCAGGCGCAGATTCTGGAGGTACTCCTGAGTGAGGAAGCCATTGATCAGCTCCTCAGAGCTTTTGTCCCAGCCGGCCGGCTTGGCCTTCTCGAGGTAATCCAGCTGACCGACGGCCAGGCTCTGGAGAAGCTCGAGGTTGATCGCTTCTGATAGCGCCGCGGCCGCCTGATCGAGATCCTTTTTGACCGTGCTCGAGTCGGCCGGCGAGAGCGTTTTGTCCTCGTTCTCGCACATGATCTGGTTGGCATCCAACAGATACATTCCACCCACCAGCAGGTTGGTCGTCCCCTTGCTGGGGTTGAGTTTGAGGTTCTTGCGCTTGAGGAGGTCTCCATACTTGAGCTCGAGCTCGACATAGGAAGCCGCGATCGCTTCGTGCAGCTCGGGCACCACCTCTTTCACCCGGACCAGCATCGAGCGCGCGTCCGCCAGATTCTCTCCGCTGTCCTGGTACAGCCCGATCAGCTTCATGAAGGCGATCATGGAGGTGAGGGGACCTTCGATGTGGCCGCCGGGCGACAGCTGCTGCATCCAGGCCAACGTCTGCTGGGCATCGCCCATCATGAGCGGTTGCAGGCTCTCCAGCAAATTGTACTTATACACGATGCCGATCATCTGCTCGACCCAGACATCCAGGTAGGTCTCGCCCACCCAGTAGAACTCGCTGGTCAGCTCGTCTCGGTGCTCGGGGCTGAGCTGGGCGATCTCCTTCCAGGCGTCGTCGTGGCGTTGTTTGAGCGTCGCCAGGGGCATGTTCGGATTCTGCTGGAGATCCAGGGAGAAAAGCCAGCTCTTGGTCAGAAAGCGGGCGACCTGGCCATAGGCTCCCGGATAGTTGGCAGCCAGCGCCGAGGCCTCTTGCAGGGCGGGCCGTGCTTTGCTCGGCAGGGCGCTCTTGAAGGCGGCGTAGCTGGTGAGCAGGGCCAGGCCGAGCTTGTCCTCGGGACTGGTCATCATCGACTTGTTCTCTTCCGCCATCGAAACGGCCTGATAGGTATAGCCCAGACCCGCCATGGAAAGGAGGCCGTAACGCATGAGTCGCGGTAGCTGGTCGACGTGGTCCGGCATGATGGCCTGATTGACGGCGGCGGCGTCCTGGTAGTTCCCCAGGCGGAGCAGAGCCTTGACCAGGTCGATATCGTCGCCGGGGGCCACCGGCCCGGACGGCGTTGTCCCGGTCGTCGCGCCGGCACTGGTGGCGAGCAGGGTGCCGGCCCAGGCCGAATCAGGCATCAGGAGGCCTTTGGCAGCCAGCTCCTGACTCAAGCGGTTGTCGTTATTGCGCGTCTCGAGCACGCGGGCAATGATGTTGAGCATCCCCATCGCACCCGTCTGCTGGCTTTCATTGAACTCCGACCAGTGTTGTCCCACAAAGGCGGCCGCCTCGAGGGCGGCGTCCGGATTTTTGGAGACCAGCTCGATGACCTGGGTGAGGTCGTGCGGATTGAAAGCCTGCTGGAAGGCCTGCATGAATTTGACGGCGCGTTGCTCGTCCTGGGCTGCGGCGAGCCCGGTAATAAGAACGAGCGCGAGCATCACGATGAAGAGCCGACGCACCATGGATAGGGGACCTCCGCAGGAAATTACTCGCATCGCTGATTCGCGAACGCTGGCGCGGCCCCTTTCCCCCCTCAAACAAGAAAGCCGCCCGGAGGCGGCTCTTGCGCATCTTTAGTCGCGGGCTGGCTAGCCGAGGAAGCCGCCGAGCATGTTGCCGAAGGGCTGTGCTCCGCCCGCCTGCGCGAACGCGGGGTTACCATAGCTGACCTGGCCGTTGAAGCCGGGCCCGCCGAAGTTCTGAGTCAGACCGCCGAAGCCGGGGTTGGCACCCGCGAACATCTGGCCGCCCGGCATTCCCAGGCCCTGGCCCATCCCCTGGCCCAGACCCATTCCCTGCATCATCTGGCTCATCATCTTGCCCATCATGAAGCCCTTGATAAAGTTCATCATCTTGGCCATCTGACCGCCGCCGTGGTGGTGATGGTGATGGGGGCCCTGCGGACCCTGCGGGCCCTGGGGGCCGAAAGCGCCGTTCTGGGCGCCGGCACCGGCGAAGGCCTGGGCGCCGCCCTGTCCGGGCACGCCGGCCTGCGCCATCGCGATGGGCTGGCCGTTGGGGCCGATCCCGGCGAAAGCCTGGGCGCCGGCTCCGGGGGCATTCCCGCTACTGAACGAGAAGGCTGCCGACATGGCGAAGGAGGCTGACTGGGTGGCCGCTAACCGCTGACACATATTCTCTGCACGACCTTTCGGGAGATTTCTTGTCCTCAGTTTAGCCGGAGCCCCGGCGGGTTACCAAGGGCGGTTCTTTAACGCGATGTTACAAACTTTAACAATTTGCGTCCGGGTGTTAACACTTTGAGCTCACCCCAGAAGGTGCTGGTCGCCCTGCTGGTGGGCCTCTGGCTGGGCCTGACCGGACTTGAGCTGGCCCTGGCGCCGCGCCAGGACACACCGGCCCTCCAGGACGAGGTGGAGCAGCGGCTCGAGGCTCGGGTGGCCAACATCCTGCGTTCGAGCACCGCCCTGGATGCACGCGAGCGAGCGCTCCTCACCCACGCCTTCAAGCTGAAGCCGGAGACCGGCGCGAGCAGCCCTGCGGATCGCGAGGCGGCCGACCGCGACCTGACCCTCCTGGTTCTCTCGGGCCTGTGGGTGCTCGTCAACCTGACAGCCGGTCCGGTCGTTCTGCTCTGGTGGCTCGCGCGCGGTCGCAAGCTCGTGACGCCGCCCTCGGACAGTCCCACCCCCTGGCAGGCCTGGATCGTGTTCGTGAGCTGGCAGCTCGGGGCTGTGGTGCTGGTGCCCCTGAGCGTCAGCTTGCTGGGTGGGACGCAGCTCGCGATTGTGGGCGCGCAGCTGGTCGCCTATGGCCTGGGACTTCGCTTCATCTTGCCCCTGGTCGGCTCGTTTCGCCCCTCCCTGCGGGGGCTGGTCCAGGGAATCGCGGCCTTCTGGGCGGCTGCTTTCGGTGTGATGGCCATCGGCTGGCTGGTCCAGGCCGCTACCGGCCATCCGTTGGTCTCGCGCAACAATGCGCTGGATCTTTTTCGGGACGCCTCCCCGGGCGAGATGGCAGGGCTGGGGATCCTGGTTGTGGTAGCGGGACCCTTCTTCGAGGAATACCTGTTCCGCGGTCTTCTCTTCGGCGGGCTGCGTCGGAACGGTGAGTGGGCGGCCACGCTCGTGAGCGCCCTGATATTCGCCCTGGCCCACCGCGATCCGGCCGGTTTTCTACCCTATCTGTGGATCGCCATCGTCTTCGCCCGGACCTACGCGATGACGGGCTCCCTTTTTCCTTCGATGATCGCTCACGCGCTTTTCAACGGCCAGACGTTCGCCGTCCTGTGCGCACTGTCTGCAGGTTGAGGAAAGATTCTCCGTCGAAGGTCACGCCTCGAAGATCCGAATGGAGGGTTCAGTTTGTCCTTCGCGTTTGTCACGCGAAAGATCCCGAGTCGGGGTGAGGAGGCCGGTCCGCATCAGCGGATGGTCGATGTCCTGTACTCCGACGGCGTGCTGGATCCGCGCTTCCACCTGGCGCGCCAACTCCTGGGCAATCTCCTCAGCCTGACCCTGCTGGGGCAGGTCCTCTATCCCACCCTGAAACCTTCGCTGGCCCTCGACCTGGGCGCCTTTGCGGGAGCAGGGAAACAACATCCGCAGGTGGGCGAGGGACGGCTCTACATGCTGGAAGGTGCCGCCATCGCGCGCGGTTTTGCCCTGGGGATCGAGGGTCTGCTGGGCCGTCCAAAGGAGCGGGAGGACTGAAGCCGAACTGGCTTCCCTGGGGGGGAGAATGAACGGCGCCAAATCAAAGGTTTGCCACGCGAAAACTTTCAAACGCTCGTCCTGGTAAGCGGCCCGCGGCAGCGTGAGGCCTTAGAGCGGTTGTTTTGCACGCAGGCTGGCTCATTCCAGTGGTCCGCCAGCCCCAACCGCACCCGCAAACGGCTTCACGACGGCATCGATCTGGTTTTATGGCCGGCTTCGAGCCGTTTCTCCCGCGGTCTCCTGTCCGCCAGCCGGGAGGCGGGGCTCACCGTCAGCTACCTTTTCCGGCCTCAGCACGCGCGCGCCCCGCTTTACCTGGGCCAGGCCCGTGTAGGCCCGCACAAATGGGCCAATCGCCTGCTCTCGGAAACCGGCCAGTGGTGGGAGGTGCGCGAGTCCGAAACGGCTCTACACGAGCGCTACCGCAAGCTTTTCAATCGCCTCAGCGACGGCTATCTCGAGGTCGACTCCGAAGACGTGATCCGCTGGGGCAATGCGGCGGCCCGCCGAGCTATCGGGGCCGACGACGTGGAGGGGATGAGCCTGGAGCAGGCGCTCGACCCGGAGGACGCGCGCCGCCTGCGCACCCTGCGGCAGCAACACCTGACCGGGGTGGTCATCACCTTTCCGGCCCGCATGGCGGGCGGCCACACGGTCGAGGTCGATCCCAGTCCCCGCTACGATGCCGAGGGCATCTATCAGGGCGCCTCGCTCGTGCTGCGAGGGGTGCAGGCGCAAGCGCCCGATCTCGAGCGCGGGCGCGATCTCTTCACGCTCTATTCGGTCGCCTCGGTGCTGACCGAGGCCAACAAGCTTTACGACGCCCTGCAAGCCGTGGTTCTGCGCATCCTCGACCTCATGGGACTGAACGGCGGCGGTGTGTTCCTGGTGGGGCCGAACGGCCTGGAGCTGCGGGTCATCGCCGGCATGGAGCTCGATCGCGTGGCTCTGGGAGGGCTGGCCGAGCTGGCCGCCGGGGTACGGCGCGAGCAGCGGGCGCGCGTGCTGCGCGAGTTGCAGCCCGACGATCCCGTCAGTCTCTCGCTGGGACAGGCCGGTGTGAAATCGGTGGCCGTCGTGCCCCTGGTCCACTCGGGCGAGCAGATCGGCGTGCTCTGGGTGGTGGCCCGCGAGTCCCGCCGTCTCTCGCGCGAGGTCGTGTCGCTCCTGATCTCGATCGCGGCCCAGACGGCCAGCAGCGTGGTCAACCACCGGCACGTCGAGGCCCGCCTCGAGGAAGAGGCCAATCGGCGCAAGTTCTATCGCGATGCGCTGCAGGCGGTGACGCGCGGCAAGCTGATCGTGTGCGAGCATCCCGAGGTGGACGCCTCCTGGCGCGGGGCGGGCGAAGACGCCGGGTCGCAGGAGATCGAGAGCACCGCTGACGTGCCGCGCGCGCGCGACCTGGTGGAGGCCGTGCTCAAAGCCAACGGCTACCCCGAGGAGCGCTGCTACGATCTGGCCCTGTGCACCTGCGAGGCGGCTGCCAACGTCATCAAGCACGCCGACCGGGGTCGCGTCTCCGTGCGCCTCGGGGAGGGGCTGGCCTTCATCCGCATCGAGGACATGGGACCGGGCATCGATTTCGCCCATTTGCCCGATGCCGTGCTCACGGCCGGTTACTCCACCGCGCCTTCGCTGGGAATGGGCTATTCCATGCTGCTCGAGCTGGCCGACCGCGTTCACCTGGCCACGGGCGAGGGAGGCACCACGGTCATGCTGGAGGTCAATCAGGCGCAGCCGGATCCGCTGGCTGCGTTCAGCGCCCTGCTGGAAGGTGCTTAGAGGTTCTCCTGCGGCCCCGGCGAAGCATCGCAAGCGCGGCGCAGCGCAACTTTCGTAGCGGGTGACTTGAATGGAAGAAAGCATGTTCCTGGAGAGCCTGGTTTCGGCTTGGGGCGGCGACGATGTCTCCGACGACACGCTGTATCCCGACGAGTCCGACTCTCCCAACCTCAACGTCCTCATCCGCACCGCGCGCAAGTATCTGGACGACAAGGTCACTCCCGCCCAGTTCTTGGAAGAGGTGAAGTCCATGATGGCGCGCCTCGAGCAGGCTCTGACCGAGCACCAGGCATTGTACCAGATTCCCGGCATCACCGACGAGGTGCGCGGCGTGGCCGATCAAGCCGAGGCTGCCTTTGACGAGTTCCGCAAAGGCCTGCAAGATTTCCTCAACTACTTCGATCAGCAAGACCCGGCCGTGCTCGAGAACGGGATCGGCGTCTGTAAGGTCGCCTCCAAGAAGCTGCGCGAAGCCTACCAGAAGTTCGAGGAGATCCAGAAGCGCGACCAGATGGCCCGCTGCCTCATGTGCGGCCACCTCAATCAGTCCAACGTGCGTCAATGTCTCAAGTGCGGCGCCGTGCTTCCCGACGAGATGGAGCGCACCGCGGCCTCCCGGGCCGAGACCTCCAGCGACCTGGTGATGGTCCCCCCGGAGTACATGCAGCTGTATCAGGCCTGCGACCTGGTGGCGGGGCAAAAGATTCCCCTCGAGCAGTGGCACGCGGTCATCGACAGCTTTGTCGTGTCCTTCTCGCAGTCGCGCGCCTTCGTCGAGGAGCAGCTGGCCTCGCAGGCCGAGGCGCTGGGCGAGATCAGCGAGCTCGAAGGCATTGCGAGCCTGCTGGTGCGCGGTCTGGCCGAGGCCGAGGCCGCTTTGGACGAAATGCTGGCCTTCGCCGACGACGGTGTGGTCGACCACCTCAACCAGGGCTGGATGGACCTCCTGAAGGCCACCCGCAAAGTCCAGGAGGCGGGCGTCGGATTCTACCAGACCCTCGAGGCGATGCAGCGCGCCGAGGACGAGGCGGCCGAGTTGGGCCAGGAGATCCACGAGGAAGCCGTCGTCGAAGAAGAGGATTACGGGGGACCAGCACCGGCCGGGGATCAGATCGAGTACGAGGAGGAGTAGGCTGTGCCTGTCGTTCCCGCGCTGGGCACGGACCGCTACCTCAACTATAACGATCTGTCCGAGTACATGCGCAGCGTGGAGGCGGCCGCGCCCCACCTGGTGCGCCTCTACAGCATCGGTACGTCGCCCGAGGGGCGCACCCTTCTCCTGGCCGAGGTCACCAATCGAGGCTCGGGCGAGGGGCCCGAGAAGCCGGCCGTCTGGCTCGATGGCAACCTCCACGCCTCCGAGCTGCTGGGCTCCATGGCGTGCCTGGAGGTGCTTTACCAACTGGCCTCCGGCCACGGCCGCGACGAGTTCGTCACCCACCTCCTGGACACGCGCACGTTCTACATCGTGCCCCGCCTGGCCGTGGACGGCGCCGAGTATTGCCTCAACACGCAGGACGTGGTGCGCTCGGGCATCCGCATGGACCCCTTCGAGGAGGACCGCCCCGGTCTGACCCCCGCCGACATCAACTCGGACGGGCGCATCCTGCAGATGCGCCAGGAAGACCCGCTGGGCGAGTGGCGCGCTTCCAAGCGCGACGCACGCTTGCTGGTGCCGCGCGGTCCAGGCGACCGCACCGGGCCGTTCTACCGGGTCTACCGCGAGGGCTATTTCGACACCGAGCACCTGCGGGTCGGTCCGCGTCGCACCGGAGTCGATTTCGACCGGAATTTCCCGCACGGCTTCCAGCCGGGCGAAGGGGCCGGGCCCTATCCGCTGTCCGAGCCGGAGACCCGCTGCGTGGCCGAGTTCGTGCGCCACCATCCCAACCTGTGCGTGGCGCTGTCGTGTCACACCAACGGCGGGCTGCTGACCCATCCCGCCACCAGCGGGCTGCCGGCCCGCGATCGCGAGCTGTACGACGCTCTCGGGCGTCAGGTGACCGAGCTGACGGGCTTTCCTGTGCAGGCCGCCCCGGACGGTCCGGGTGGGCGGATGGACGAGTGGCTCTACCACGATCGCGGCATCCTGTCGTTCCGCACGCGTCTCTGGTCGATCGCCCGCGCCGCCGGGCTCGAGTCGAACCAGCCCAATCGAAGCGAGGTGGACAACTACACGCTGCTCCGCTGGCTCGATCGCGAGCTGCCGGGCCAGGGCTTCACGCCCTGGACCGCCTGGGAGCACCCCCAGTTGGGCCGGGTCGAGGTGGGCGGCTGGCATCTGTTGACCACCTGGGTCAACCCGCCGCCGGGGCTGTACTTGCGCGAAGAGCTGCAAAAGCACGTTCGCGTGGCGATGCTCCTGGCTTCGGCGCTGCCCAGGCTGGGCGCCGCCAGGCTTCGGGAGGAGACGGTGGGTTGGTCGGAGCGCCGCTCCAAGCCGCGCACGCCGGGCGCTCCACCCGATCCGGCCGGCGGCCTGGTGGAGCCGCCTCTGCCGCTGCGGAAAGTGACGCTGGAGCTCGAGAATCAGGGTTATCTGGCCACCTGGGTCACCCAGCGGATGACCGAGATCGGGCATCGCTGTCCGGTGCACGTTCAACTGGAGCTGAGTGAGGGCACCGAGATCATGTTGGGTCGTGCCCGCCACGAGCTCGAGGGCTTGAGCGGGACGGGCTCGGTGCACCACCAGCAAGACGTGGACGTCGTCTGGTTCAGCGGCGGTCAGGAGAAGCCCCGCGAGACGCTGGAGTGGCTGGTGCGCGGCGCCGGCGACCTGCGGGTGACCGCGCGTTGCGAGCGGGCAGGCGGACTGAAGGTCGTGTCGCGCATGGTCTCCTCCGAGCCGGTGGCGGCCCCGGCGCCGCCACCCCCGCCCCCTGTTCGTGCGCCCGCGCCAGCGCCTTCGCGTCCGATTCGGCCCGGCATTCCAGAGGTGCCGTTCCCAGCCGTAGGCCCGGTTGCGGCCGCGGTGACGGCGCGGTTCGACAACACGCCCATGCCGCCGGCGCCCACAGGGCCGCCCCAGACGCCTTATCCCGTGCAGCCGGCTGCCCAACAGGCTCCTCCGCCTCAACAGCAGCCTGCGCCTCAGTATGCCCAGCAACCTCCGGCTGCGCCCCAGGCTCCTCCGCGCGCTCCCGAGCCGCCCCCCAAGTCGCCTCCGTCAGGCCGCGTGCTGGGAACGCCCCCGGCCAAGCAGGGCGGCCCGTTGGCGGGCCGTTCGGGCGAATATCCCGCGGCCGGCCGCTCGGGCGAGTTCCAGGCCATGCCTCCGGTGGAGGACGGCGGAGGCTTCGAGCAGCTTCAACCCATGCAGGTCAACCGCGCGGAAGGCCGCCCGCCCCTGGGTCAGCGCCCGGCCGCCGGCCAACAACGCCCCGCGGAACCGCCCATCGCGCATCAACCCCCGCAACCCGAGGCTCCGGAGGCGCCCCCCGCCGCGTCCAAGATCCCGACGCCATTGTTGTTGCGGCGTTTGCGCGAGAAGAACAAGTAAGCGCGGGGGTGGCTTCTTTTTAAGGGAATCGGGGGAATTGGTGGGAATCGGGGAAATGGATCAAAAAGAGCTCGAGAGGAAAGTCATAGGGTGTATTTTTTGAGTGCATCAGACTCTTGGGCCGGGATTCTTAGAAAGCGTCTATCGTCGCGCTACCGTGGTGGAATTGAGGAGTCAGGGTCTACGGGTTGAGGCCGAAAAGGAAGTTAGTATTCTCTATAGAGACCAGTTGGTGGGCACTCACAAACTCGATTTGCTCATTGAGGACTGTCTGAACGTTGAACTCAAGACTGTCGAGCAACTTACCAAGATTTACTACTCACAATTGAGATCCTATCTCAAAGCAACAAATTTGCCCGTAGGCTTGCTCGTCAACTACGCTTCATCTAAGGCTGATATCCGCAGAGTCCAACCCCAGACCCCCGACGCTCAGTAAACCATTCCCATTATTTCCAATAATTTCCCCGATTCCCTTTCCTCCCCCCACAAGCAAGACCCCGCGCAAAAAAAAGAACGCCCCCGGGGTAGGAGGCGGATCAAGGAGGAACCAGTTCAAACAATTTCACCCAGACTACTTGGGAAAGCTTCGGAAGGGAGGCCGGGTGAAGAGTGCAACCTGCTTGAACTGTCTTCATAGTACACCCGGCATGATCGAATGTCAACCCCTCTTGAGGTTATTCACACAACTTTTGTGGATAAGTGGAAAAACCATGTGCTGATCAGGAGGGAAAAAGTGTTCGAATTCCCGAACATGTCCCGAGTGTTGAAGCGCATTACTGCAGAGCGGCAGTTCGAGCTTTTCCCAGGAGCGATGCCCTATGTCTCGCAAGCCGACGCAGCGCGCGCGCTGGGCGTGGACATGAAGGGCAAGGAGATCACGCCCCGGATCATTCAGTATTGGGAGAGCCAGGGGCTGCTGCACCCCGAGCTGCCCATCGAGGGACGCAGCCGGCGCTACACCCAGCAAGACCTCGTGGAGCTGAACTTTATCAAGGTGCTGGTGGAGGACCTCGGATTCACGGTCCCCAGCCTCAAGGCCAAGCTGGCCAAGCTCGAGGCGCCCTACTACTACGACCCGCACGATTGCTTTTGGGACCTGCGCGAAGAGACCTGGAAGAGCCGCAGCGGCCTGGCGGTCGAGCGCCTGGGACAGGTGCGCGAGCAGCTCGAGAATCGCACCATCCAGGCGCTGGAGCGGTTGTTGCCGGGAGACCTCAAGCGAGCCGTCCGAGCGGTGCTGGACCTGGTGCGGGACGCGCTGGAGGGGAAGGCGTTGACGGGTCCCACGCGGAGAGCGCCCGCAAAGAAGAAGAGCTGAGCCGCCCTACCGGGGCCCGTCGAACTTGCGCGGGTTGTCCCGCCCCGACTCTTTGACCGTCACCACGTTGCCACGGCGCTCGAGCCACTGCACGCGCTCGTCCACCGCCGACTCGATCATCGTGTGGGCGTCGGACCACTCCAGACGCTGGTAGGCGCGGGGGCCCTTCTGCCAGACGTAGCTCACGCCATGACGCGCGGGGCCCTCCACCCAGCCATCCTCCTCGGACAGGGCCGGGAACGCGCCTGCCAACCGCGCGTCGGCCAGGCCGGTCAGGGGGGCCGTCAGACCGACTTCCTGGAGGCCGACAATCAGCTCCGGCTTGACGCGGGCCTCGGCCGCCAGGATCTCCTGCGAGGTCGCCTCGGCCTTACGGTCGGAACGGGGCTTCTCGTTCTGATTGAGCGCTACCGAGAGCTGCGCGGGTGGGGCGCTCAGAACGGACAGCCCGAGGATCGGCTGGGGACCCCGCCAGGCTCCACCGCCCGAGCGCTCGGCCTCGTCTTTCTCCTTCTCCTCGATCTGCGCCTTGACGTCGCGCTTCTCGGTCTCGGCCGACTGGGTCAGTGCGGCCGACAAAAGATCTTGCGCGACCCGGCCGAACTCGGAGCCACCCTGCTCTTCTTCTGTCAGTTGCTTGCCCAGCTCGTCGAGGGTGCGGCGATCATTGCGCTTGACCTCGTTGGTCAGCATGTTCTGAAACCCCTCGGGATCGGTCTCACGCGCCTGCTTGCTGCCGGTGCGGCCGGCATCGCCGATGAACTGGGAGCGGTCGACCAGCGACCTCATTTGATGTGACGCAGACGGGTTCTGCGGCTCGTTCATCCGTGGAGCTGGCGCAGTCTCCCCAGCGTGAGGCGGAACAGCAGCCCGGCCAGAGCCAGGTAGACCAGACTGGCGGGGTACAGGTGATTGCGGGCGCGACGCTGGAACTCCTCGGCCGGAAGGTTGGCCTTGAGCTGCTCGAGAGTGCTCTCGGCCGGGCCCGAGCGCAGCCTGGACTCGGCCACCAGATCGGGCACCAGGTGGTCGGCCGGCTCGGGGGCGCCGAGGTTGTAGATGCAGCACAGCGGGTTGTAGGCGCTGAGCTGGAAGTCATACTGCAGGTTGCTCGAGAAGGTCATGAAGATCGGGATCGAGACGACCGCGGTGACCGCATAGAGCAAGTTGCGGTAGGACTGCCCCGGGCGCGTGGGCGGGAGCATGAAGATCCAGACCGCGCTGATCACCAGCAAGAACGGCCAGGTGAGCAGGTTCTCCAGCAACAGGGTGCCCAGCAGAGCCATCATCACGGCCAGCCGGGCGTGGCTCGCCGCCTTCTCGGGGTCCTGCACCTGGCTGCCCAGCCACAGGCCCAGGCAGCCAAACAAGATCGAGAGCGAAACCAGGAAGCCATCCACGGCCAGAATGGTCCAGGGCGAGACGTTCTCGGCCCAACAGTAGAAACCAAAGAACAGCGGCTGCACGGCCAGGATCTCGATCCAGAGCGGCAGCAAGCAGGCGACCACCTTGGCCCCCAGCGCCCGCGTCAGGGAAAGGGGCGTGGAAAGAAGCACCGGAATCGTTCCCTCGCGCACCTCGCAGGACATCGAGACCGAGGGATAGAGCGCGGAGCGGAGGCAGATCAGCCAGGTCTGAAACAGGACCGAGCCGGCAAAGAAGTGACGGACGTCGAATCCCGCCTCCTCGCCCCCGGCCCGCCAGAAAACGATCGGCGGCAGGTGCGTGAAGAGGAAGAACCACATCAACCCGGGGTAAGTCAATCCCCGTTTAAGGCGGCGCCGAGCCTGTGCGGCCATTTCCTTCAAAAACAGGGGATCGGACCAGAGCGCCCGCGACTTCACCGGTATTGGTTCACCTCCGCATGCCATTATACCTACGCCCGAAACGTTTGTTCAGCGGACGCGCGTACTCGAGCTTCCTCAACTTGATTTTTCGCCTGACCCGGGGAGCTCCCCTGGAGGAAAATCTTCAATCTTGGGGATGTAGAGCTCGCGAGTTGGCCGAGCGCGTTGCAAGGGCTCGGACGGATCGGGATCGGGCGGCTCCTCGCCGCCCCGGCGCTGGAGCAACCACTGCTTGAAGCTCTCGGGGAGCACGTTCAGGGGCAGATGGAAGTCTTTCTCGTCCGCCGGACAGGTATTGCCAGCCTTCAGCATATCCAGCATGTCGGCCGTAACCGGAAAACCCTTCATCTTGCTCATGGCCCGGGCCAGGCCGAACGGCATCGGGAACAAGAACGCTTTGTGGCCCCCCAGGTCGCGCACCAGCTTGAGCAGGTCTTTGTAGCTGTACTCCTCGGTTCCGCACAGGTGATAGACCCGGCCAGCCGCCTCGGGCTTGACCAGCACCGCGCCGATCGCCAGCGCCACCTCGTGGGCGGAGACGGGGGCCAGCCCGAAGCCCTCCCCCGTAAAGTAGGGCACGGCAGGGGCCCAGCTGAACACGTCCTCGAGCTGCTTGAGGAAGCTCATCTTGTCCTTGCCCCCGCCGTAAATGACCGAGGGGCGCAGGATGACGGTCTCCAGGCGACTGGCCTGGACCGCGACCTCGGCTTTGGTTTTGGAGACGAAGTAGGGGATCGGCAGGCCCCGTTCGGCCCCATTGGCGCTCACGTAGACGAACCGGCGCACCTCGGCCTGGAGGCAGGCGGCCAGCATGTTCCTGGTGGCCTGGTAGTGCATCCGGTCGAAAGTGACGCCTTTGTCGGGGTTCTCTCGCAGAATCCCGACGAGGTGCACGCAGGCCTGGCAGCCCTGAGCGGCGGACGCAAGAGTGGCCGGCTCGAGCACGTCCCCGGGGAACGCCTCGACGCCGGCCACCTGGAGTCGGCCCGGCTCGCGCACCAGGGCGCGCACCTCATGGCCCTGCTCGAGCAGGGTCTTCAGGACCGGCTCGCCGACAAACCCGGTCCCGCCTGTGACGAGAACGCGCAAATTACAGGATGCGGATCCCGTCCGAAGGCAGCTGATCTTTGCTCTCTTCCGTCTTGCCGTCGCCCTTCATGCGGTGACCGAGGCGCTCGAGCCCGCCGCGCACCTCGTGCGCCAGCCCCGAAGCGCGCTCGTGGAGCCGCTTGGCCTGATCGCCCAGCTGCTCGCGCGTCTCGCTACCCGGCTGGGGAGCCAACAAAATGGCCGTAGCGGCGCCGATCAAAGTGCCAACCACCAGTCCCAGCCCGAAAGCTCCGATGAGATTGCCGTGGGTCTCCGCTCCAGTATCCTCGAGTGTCTGTTCCACGAGAAACTCACTCCTTTGCATGCCGATTTCAATGACCACTCACTTTACCAGCGCGGGGCCCGAGCCCTTCATGACGGGCGGAGGGATCGGTGGAAACGGCGCGAACGCGGGGGTTCATGAAAAAGGACACCCTCGACAAAGAGAACGATCCGCTGTACCGTCGCCGTCACTCGCTGGCCCACGTGCTGGCCCAGGCGATGCAGAAAGTCGTGCCGGGGACCCACCTCGGCTTCGGGCCGCCGGTCGAGAACGGCTTCTACTACGACTTCCAGTTGCCCCGGCCCCTGACGCCCGAGGATCTCCCGGTGCTGGAGAAAGAGATGCGGAAGATCCTCAATGAGGATCAGAAGTTCGAGCTGTCCGAGAAATCACTGGACAAAGCGCTCGAGGACTTCAAACAGCAGGGTGAGCATCTCAAGGCCGAGTACGCCGCCGAGCTCGTCAAGGATGGCGAGGTTCTGACGTTCTACACCAACGGCCCGTTCGAGGACATGTGCGCGGGGCCGCACGTGGAGAGCACGCGCAAGATCCCCACCGACAGCTTCTGCCTGGATACCATTGCCGGCGCTTACTGGCGCGGCGATGAGAAACGCGAGATGCTGACCCGCGTCTACGGACTCTGCTTCAACACCAAGAAAGAGCTCGACGAGTTCAAGCGCGAGCGCGAGGAAGCCAAGAAGTTCGACCATCGCAAGCTCGGCACCGAGCTCGAGCTCTTCATGATCAGCGATCAGGTGGGCGCCGGGCTCCCGCTGTGGCTCCCCAACGGCACCGTCCTGCGCGACGAGTTGGAGGCGCTGGCGCGCGACATGGAGCACGACGCGGGCTACGTGCGCGTAGCCACCCCGCACGTCACCGACGGCCAGCTCTTCCACACCTCGGGCCACCTGCCGTACTACGAGGAGGGGATGTTCCCGGCCATGGTCGTGGACGAGCAGAAGTTCTATCTCAAGCCGATGAACTGCCCGTTCCACCACCTGATCTTCGGGATGCGCCCGCGGTCCTATCGCGAGCTCCCCCTGCGCCTGGCGGAGTATGGACAGGTCTATCGCTACGAGCCTTCCGGGGCGCTGGCCGGCCTGTTACGCGTGCGCGGGATGTGCATGAACGACGCCCACATCTACTGCACGCCCGAGCAGGTCGAGGACGAGTTCCGGGCCGTGCTCGAGATGCACCGCGATTACTACGAGAAGTTCCGTATCGCCAAGTACTGGATGCGCCTGTCGGTGCACGACCCGGCCAACAAAGAGAAGTATCTCGACGATCCCGAGGCCTGGAAGCACTCCGAGTCGGTCATCCAGGGCATCCTGGACAATCTGGGGATCGAGTACCAGGTCGGGTTCGGCGAGGCAGCCTTCTACGGGCCCAAGGTCGATTTCCAGATCCGCAACGTGGTGGGTCGCGAGGAGACCGCGTCCACCAACCAGCTCGATTTTGGCGTGCCGGAGCGCTTCAACCTGAAATACATCGGGCAGGACGGCGCCCAGCACACGCCCTACTGCATCCATCGCGCGCCGCTGGGCACGCATGAGCGATTTCTGGCCTTCCTGATGGAGCACTTCAAAGGCGCCTTCCCCACCTGGATGGCCCCGCTGCAGGTGCGCGTCATCCCGGTCCACCTGGAGAAGTTCGGAGAGTACGCCGAGAAGGTGCACAAGGAGCTGCGCAAGCGGCGTTTCCGGGCCGAGCTCGACCTGGGCGCCGACAGCTTCAACAAGAAGATTCGCAACGCCGCCACCGAGAAGATCCCCAACGTATTGGTGCTGGGCGAGCGCGAGCAGGAGGCCACCGAGGTCACCTGGCGCCGGTACGCCGTGAAAGAGCAGAAGTCGATTCCGCTCGAGGAGTTCCTGGCCACGCTGGAGCGCATGCGCAGTCAGCGCCTGATGGACAACTTCGCCGACGTCGAGCTCTGATTTGCCCGACTTCCTCCGGATGGACCTGGGTGATCTGGTGCGCCACCTGCGGGGCAAAGGCGCCCGGAGAGCCCGTCCCGAGGAGCCCGAAACCCTCTGGCTGCTCGAGTCCCACTCCCAGGAGGCGCAGCTGCGCGTCGTTCCGGGCGGGAGGAGCGTCGACTTTCTCAGCCTGATCACGGGCAAGAAGATGTTCACGCTGGTTTCGGCCATCACGGGTCCCCCGGTCAAGTCGACCGAATCGGCCGACCGGGGTCAAAAGCAAGTGCTGCTGACGATCCCCCTCGAGGGGGGCAAGACCGTGCGGGTGACCTACCAGTGCCCGCCCGAGATCGAGCCTTACCGGATCGATCTTACGCGCGCCAGCCAGGCCCGCGTGCCGCCCGATTCGAGCATGATCGAGTTCCTCATGACCCACGAGGAGCACGAGTTCCGCTACGTGTTCGAATTCCCCGACACCCTGGCGGTGGAGGGCTTCGAGCCAGTGGACGATCGCCGGCCTGTCTTCCGCACGGTGCCGCCCGTGGCCCAGATGGCGGCCTTCTTGCGGGCCATGACGCAGCACCGCCGCAGCGCGATGGCGTGCCTGGAGGACATCGCCCGCCAGGCGGGCTCGGCCCGCACCCGCGAGCAAGCCGGCCGGATGGCCGCTCGCTATGGCCGCACCCACGAGTTCTCCTCGGAGCACCTCAAGGCCCTGGAGACGGCTCTCAAACGAGGGGGGCGCATCGTGCACCCGGCCGTGCTGGCCGCCCTGACCTTTTTCGTCGAGTTCGAGCAGCGGCGCTGGCTGGCCGACGACCTCGACCCGGGAACCCCGCTGGAAGTGAGTCCCGAATCCTGCTGGCACGTGGCCCGGCACTTCAATGTGCAGGTTTCCGCCGAGGCCTGGCGCGAGCTCTTCGGCGAGTCGCCCGCCTACCCCGAGGACGAGGAGCTGCGCGCGGCCCTCAAGCGCAGCGCAACCTCGCGCACGCACCTCGATATTCTGGGCGACCTGGGGCGCGAGGCGAAATCGCAGCGGGTGGCGGCCTTCGTCGAGGCCATGAAGCCGCGGCTGGAGCAGGGAATCTTTCGGGTCAACGACGAGCAGGTGGCCCTGGGAGCGCTGCTGGCAGCCAGCGGCACGCCCGTCCACGGCAACACCTTGACGGCGCTCTGCCTCTTCGTGGATGTGGAGGTCGGCGTCCTGACCTCGGCGGCCTACGACCAGCTCGTCAGCGCCGGTGACCGGGTGGATACCTCGATGTACGCCATGGTGGCGGTGGCCGGGGCTTTCGACCTCGGACTGCGCGGTTTTGCGCTGGAGCAAGCCTCCGCCACCGGGCTGAACAGCCTGCTGCAGCTGGCCGGAGGTCGCCTCATGGCGCGCTTCCTCAAGCCTGGAGTCGAGGGATTCTGGTGGGAGTTCCTCTCGTCGCCGGACGATGTGGGCAAGCTGGCGGCTGAGGGCCTGGGCTTTACCGGCCATGTTCTGGGGCGCTTTGCCCTGATCGACCAGCTGAGCGAGCGCGACCTGACTACCTTCCTGCAAGCCGGCAAGCCCATGATGGCCTGCTTCTCGGCCGATTATGACCGAACCATGCTGTGGAAGAAGCTCCAGCCCGCGGACGCCGCCGAGAGCTATACGTTCATCAAGCGCTTCACCGCCTTCTCCTTCAACCGGATGGTGATGGCCGAGCTCCTCTCGCCTCGTCCCACCGGGCCGGCCGTCATCGGAGAGCTGGATCAGCGAGGCAACTACCAGTTCCGCTACGTGGAGAAGCCGGCCGACCTGCCCGAAAGCGGTAAAACGGTGGCGTTTCCAGCCGTGGACGAGCTGCCCGAGCTCATGGGCGAGCTGGGCCAGGACCCCTTGCTCGGGCGCAGCGAGACGCTCCTGGAGGAGGCGCGCACGCTGGAGCTGATCTATTCCTCGGTCAAACGCATCCTGCAGGCCAAACCCAGCTACTTCGCCCTGGACGACCATCCCGAGCTGCTGGCCAGGCTGCAGGCGGTCTCTCGGGAGCCCGGGGTGGCGAGCATCACCTCGGCCATGGTCGACCAGCCTACCCGCGAGGGTCTGCTGGAGCTGATCAGCCGGCCCCACTACGCCGATCTGGACATCTTCGAGCCGCTGGCGCGGGCGGTCGAAAGCCCCGAGGAGCTGGAGTTCCTGGCCCTGCACCTGTTGCTGGCTCTGTGCTGCGCGGAGGACATGGAGCTCGAGCGCCGCTTCAAGCAGTTCGACGAAACCCGCCTGCGCCAGCTGGTGCGCACGCGCCTGCACGGACTACTGGACTCGCCTTCGGCCCACACCCGCGCCCTGGCGGTGCGGCTGCTGGTATCGCGCGAGGAGATCCGCGACCGCAACGACCGTCTGATCGCCCAGTACGAACTGAGCCGAGCCCGCCAGGACGAGAATGCCGCGGTGCGCGAGGCAGCCGGAGAAGCCCTGGCGCAGCTGGCTCTGGAGGGAGCCGTGCCCCTGCCCGGCTTGATCCGCGTGCAGCGACGCAACCTCGCGCCGACGAATCCCGAGCCGATCCCCGAGGAGACCCTGCCCGAGGACCTCGAGGTGGCCCAGATGGCCGCCGAGATCCGCGACTGGCTCGGCGAGGCGACTTCCGAGAAGGGGCGAAACGCGGCCCAGACGCTGCTGGATGCCGAAGGGCAGCCCCGCATCGAGCGGATCGGCGAGCTGGCGGCCTTTCTGGTGGGTCTGAACCGGGCCGTGCCCCCCGAGCGTCACACCTACATTCTTTTGCTCCGCGCCGAGCGCCTGCGGCCTCTTCGCAGCGCGGTCTTCGACAGCTGGAAAGTGTTCGCGCTCCGTCAGGGTCAGCGCATCAGCGAGCTGGCCGCCTCTCACGACGCTCTGGAGCTCCGCCTGGAGTACCAGGATTTTCTGCACGAGCACGGCCCCGAGCTGGCCCGTAAGTTCGACGGGGAGGCTCCCTTCCTGGGCTCGACCTCGGGACCGGTCACACTCTTCCACCTCAACCCGCACGAGCGTTTTGGCACCTGGCGCCGCAAGGACTCGTCGTTCGTGGAGGCGCGCCGGGAGGACTCACCCTTGTTTCTGGCGCTGCTCGAGCGGGTCGAGGAGATGCCCCGCGTTCTGCGCGTGGAACGGGCAGGCGGCCTGCCCCTGGTCGAGCTGGAGAGCCACCTGGCGAGCTTCAGCACCGAGCGCATGATCGAGCCCTGGCAGACCGAGGTCTTCCAGCCCACCCGCCATCGGTTTGCCCCCTTCCTTCACCGCATGGGCCTCAATCGCGAGCAGCTGGCCCACGAAGAGGATTTGGAAGATTTTGAGGCACTGCTCGATCTCTTGCACGGGGACGCCCTCCACGTGGCCGACGAGCCGGCGAATCCCGACCCCGAGGACGAGCCGGCCGGGCCGTCCTTCAAGGACCTTGTGATCGCCATCTCGCAGCGCTTCGATCTTCCCCGGCCTCACCAGAAGCAGGTCGTCAACATCCTGCTCGATGTCGGCATCCAATCCGTCTACGATCTCTGAAGGGCCCGGAGGGGCGCTTGGGGAAGATTTTTCCTAAAGGCCCGGCCGCAGGCCGGGCCGATCTACTGGTTGTGGCTTGAAGCCGACTGCCTGCAATTTTTTGGTGGTCTGGCCGGCGGTCTTCAAGCCCAAGCGCTGGGAGTGGTAAGGGTTCATGCCTCATTTGTCCGCCATCCTGAATTCGTCGGTTGGGAAGAAGTTTCTTCAGGCAATCACGGGTCTGGGTTTATTTGTTTTCGTCATCGGTCACCTGATCGGAAACCTGCTCCTGTTACTGGGCGCCGATGCGTTCAACCACTACGCCAAGTTCTTGGAGGAGCTCGGGCATGGCATGCTCGTGCCGGCGGCCGACTTCGGGCTCTTGATGTTCTTTCTGGTGCACGCGGTGACGGGTTTCCGGGTGGCGGTCCTCGACCGCGGCCGCGCCCGGCCGGTCGGCTACCAGAAGACCGGCAACGCGGGGGGTCGCAGCCGCAAGTCGATCGCGTCGATGTCCATGATCGTCACGGGCGTTTTGCTGCTGATCTTCGTCCCGGTCCATCTGGCCAATTTCAAGTACGGCGCCTTTCCCGCCGCCCCACTGGGCTACTATGGTCCCCAGGAGAACCAGATCCGCGACCTCTACACGGTGGTGGAGCACCTCTTCGCCGACCCGTTCTGGGTGGGCTTCTATGTGGTCGTGATGGTGGCGCTCGGCTTTCACCTCTGGCACGGCGTCTGGAGCGCCTTCCAGTCGCTCGGAGCCACGCATCCCCGCTGGATGCCCTTCCTGACTCTCATCGGGCACGGCTTCGCAGTGTTGTTGGCGATCGGCTTCGTCTACCTGCCCATCTATATGAACCTGAACCAACGCAATTTCGACCAGCCGGCCCCACCGGTCACGACCCCGGCTGCCAATCCCACGGGAGGTCCCCAGTAGCGTGAGCACCGCAACCGACAAAGTCTTGCTCGATCCCCGCGTCCCCCCGGGAGCGATGGCCGACAAGTGGACTTACTTCAAGAGCCACGCCAAACTGGTCTCCCCCGCCAACAAGCGCAAATTCAAGATTCTGGTGGTGGGCACCGGCCTGGCTGGCGGCGCGGCCGCTGCCTCGCTGGGCGAGCTGGGCTACCAGGTGCACTGTTTCTGCCTGCAAGATTCTGCCCGGCGAGCCCACAGCGTGGCCGCTCAGGGCGGCATCAACGCGGCCAAGAATTATCAGAACGACGGCGACTCGGTCTTCCGCCTGTTCTATGACACGGTCAAAGGCGGCGACTTCCGCTCGCGTGAGGCCAACGTCTACCGGTTGGCCGAGCTTTCGGTGAACATCATCGATCAATGCGTGGCCCAGGGCGTGCCCTTTGCGCGCGAGTACGGCGGCCATCTGGCCAACCGCTCTTTCGGCGGCGCCCAGGTCTCGCGCACGTTCTACGCCCGAGGGCAAACGGGCCAGCAGCTGCTGCTGGGCGCCTACGGGTCGCTGATGCGCCAGGTGCATGCCAAGACGGTGGAGATGCACGAACGCCACGAGCTGCTCGACATCGTGCTCGTGGACGGGCATGCCAGGGGGATCATCTGCCGCAATCTCGTCACGGGCGAGATCGAGCGCCACGCGGGCGACGCGGTGCTGCTGTGCACCGGTGGCTACAGCACGGTGTTCTACCTCTCCACCAACGCCGTGAACTGCAACGCCACGGCTATCTGGCGAGCCCACAAACGGGGGGCACTGTTCGCCAATCCCTGTTTCACGCAGATCCACCCCACCTGCATCCCGCAGCTGGGCGACGAGCAGTCCAAGCTGACGCTGATGTCCGAGTCGCTGCGCAACGACGGGCGCGTGTGGGTGCCGGCCAAGGCCGACGATACGCGACCTCCGGCGCAGATTCCCGAGGGAGAGCGCGACTACTTCCTGGAGCGCCGCTATCCGGCCTTCGGCAACCTGGTGCCGCGCGACATCGCCTCGCGCGCTGCCAAGCACGAGTGCGACGACGGCAAAGGCGTCGGGCCGGGCAAGCGCTCGGTCTATCTCGACTTTGCCCAGGCCATCGTCCGGCTTGGCCACACCACGGTCGAGCAGCGCTACGGCAACCTGTTCGCGATGTACGACGAGATCACGGGCGACGACCCGTACCACACCCCCATGCGCATCTACCCGGCGCCTCACTACACGATGGGCGGCCTGTGGGTGGACTACCACCTGCAGAGCACCATTCCCGGGCTGTTCGTGCTGGGGGAGGCCAACTTCTCCGACCACGGCGCCAACCGCCTGGGCGCCAGCGCTCTCATGCAGGGCCTGGCGGATGGCTACTTCGTCATCCCTTACACGCTGGGCGACTACCTCGCCTCGCACAAGCACAAGCCAGTGGACAAGGACGGCCCCGCCTTCTTCGAAGCCAAGGACAACGTGACCGGCAATATCAAGCGCCTGCTCGACAACAAGGGCTCGCGCACGGTGCGCGAGATCCATTGGGATCTGGGCCGCATCATGTGGAACAAGGTCGGCATGGCGCGCGACGAGGCGGGCCTCAAGTCGGCCATCGACGAGATCGCCAGGCTGCGCGACGAGTTCTGGAGCAACGTGAAGGTGTCTGGAACCGGAGAGCAGCTGAACAAGGACCTCGAGTTTGCCGGCCGCGTGGCCGACTTCCTCGAGCTCGGAGAGCTGATGGCGCGCGACGCGCTGACCCGCGAAGAGTCTTGCGGCGGACACTTCCGCACCGAGTACCAGACCGAAGAGGGCGAAGCCCGGCGCCAGGACGACAAGTTTATGTGCGCCCAGGCCTGGGAGTGGACGGGGGACGCCAAAAATCCCAAGCTGCACCGCGAGGAGCTGACCTTCGAGGAGGTCTCCCCCGGCCAGAGGAGTTACAAATGAGCATGGTCATCAATCTGCGCATCTGGCGCCAGGCCAGCAAGGACGCTCAGGGCCAGCTGGTCTCGTATACGATGAAGAACGTCTCCCCGGACATCTCGTTCCTGGAGATGCTCGATCAACTCAACGACCAGCTCATCAAAGAGGGCAAGGACCCGGTAGCGTTCGATTCGGATTGCCGCGAGGGGATTTGCGGCACGTGCGGGCTGGTGATCGACGGGGTCGCCCACGGGCCGCGTCGCGGTTGCACGACTTGCGAGCTGCGCATGCGCCACTACAAGAGCGGCGACACCATCACCATCGAGCCGTTCCGCGCCGAAGGCTTCCCGATCATCAAGGATCTGGTGGTGAACCGGTCGGCCTTCGACCGGATCATCCAGTCGGGGGGCTACGTCGCCGCCAACGCGGGCTCGGCACCCGACGGCAACGCCATCCCGATCGGCAAGGACATCGCGGAGGAGGCCATGGATGCGGCCGCCTGCATCGGCTGCGGCGCCTGCGTGGCCGCCTGCCCGAATGCCTCGGCCAGCCTCTTCACCAGCGCCAAGATCAGCCAGCTCGCCCTGCTGCCGCAAGGCCACGCCGAGCGCCAGAACCGCGTGCTGAACATGGTCGCCCAGATGGACGCCGAGAACTTCGGCGACTGCTCCAACCACGCCGAGTGCGAAGCGGTCTGCCCCAAGTCGATCTCCATCCAGACCATCGCCCGCATGCGCCGCGAATACATGGCGGCCGCGCTCACCAAGCACTGAATCAGACGGTAGACTGCAACTCTACCGTCTACCGTCTCTAGTCTCCCGTCCCAAGCACCTGGGCACAGCAGTAATTCTGCGTGTCCAGGTAGCGCTGCGCCACCTGCATGACGCGCTCGCTCGTGACCGAGCGGATGCGGCGCGGGTAGTCCTCGACGGCCGCGAAGCCCGCGCCCAGAAGCTCGCACATGGCTAACCGGAAGGCCTGGGTAGCTTTGCGTTGCTGAGAGATCTCGAACAGGCCCAGCATGTATTTCTTGGCGCGCAACAGCTCGGCGGCGCTCACGGGCTCGTGACGCAGGCGCTCGAGCTGGCCCAGCATCGCCTTGCGGGCACGGTTGGCCTGCTCGGACGGCACCAGCGCGTAGACCTTGAAGCAACCCGAGTCGAAGCGCGCGTCCACGTTGCAGTTCACGACGTAGCCCAGCCCCTGCCGGTCGCGCAGCTCCGAGAACAGGCGCGACCCCATCCCGGCCAGCAGGTGGTGCATGACCTCGAACGCATCCGACTCCTCAGTGCCGAAACGCGGGGCCAGAAAGCTCAAGACGACGGCCGCCTGGCGCTTCTCGCGCCGCTCGGTGCGCACGCGTTTGCGCACCGGGGGGGCTTCCAGCACGCCGCTCACGGGGCTCCAGCCCGACGGCTCCATGCCGCTGAAAGCCTGCTCGACCAGGTCGCGCACGCGCTCGGGATTCTGGTCGCCCACGACCGAGATCACCAGGCGATCCGGAGTAAAGGTGCGGCGATGCCAGGCGCGCAGGTCGGCGCGATCCCATTTCTCCACCGCGGTCTTGAGCCCGCGCACGGGAAAACGGTACGGGTGGCGACGGTAGAGCACCGCCTCACTCAGCTCGTTGGCCCAGGAGAGCGTGTCCTCGGGACGCCGCGCCAGCTCCAACAAGAGGATCTTGCGCTCGCGCTCGATTTCCGACTCCTCGAAGGAAGGCGCCCGCAGGCATTCGGCCAGCGAGCGCAGACCCGGCTCGAAATGGCGACTCAGCACCGTAAGGCTGGCCCCGAAGAGATCCTTGGCGGCGAACGGAGAGAAAGCGGCGCCGATGAACTCGAAGTCCTCGGCCACCTGCTCGGAGCTTCGCAACTCGGTGCCGCGGGCCGCCAGGCGCTGCGTGAAGTAAGAGAGCCCGGCCCGGCCCGGCGATTCGAAGCGCGAGCCCCCCAGAAAGCTGGCAGTGACCGCAGTGACGGGCGAAGCGTGGTCCTCGCGCAGGATGAGCTTGAGTCCGCCCGGCCCGATGAAGCAAAGAGGCGGCGGCGAAGGGCGCTGGCGCGGTCTCACGCCGGTCGGTAGCGAACCAGGCTCGCGTTCTCCCGGTTGAGATAGCGGCGGGCGGCCTCTTGAACCTGATCCCCGGACACCCGCGTGAGACGCATCACGTACTGCTCCGCCAATCGGTAATCCCCGGTCATCTCGTAGTAGCCGAGCTTGCGCCCCTGCCCTTCCACGGTCTCCTGCGCCATCACGTAGCTCGACTCGGCCTGGTTCTTGGCCCGCTGCAGCTCGCGCTCGGGGACGCCCTCGGCGGAAAGCCGCTCGAGCTCGTTCCACAGCGCTTCCTCGACGGCCTCGAATCCTTCCGCGGGCAGGACCGCCTCCACGACCAGCAGCCCGGGATCGCGCTCGATCATCGTGCCCGTCTTGATCTGGCTCACCAGGCCCTGGCGATCGCGCAGCTCTTTGTTTAGACGGGACGAGCGACCGCGGCCCAGCATCGAGGCCAGCAGATCGCAGGCGTAGACATCGGGATGGGCCAGCTCGGGAATGGCGAAGCCGACCTGGAGGTGCCCGGTGGTAATGGCCCCCGAATGATCTTCCTTCTGGTGACCGCGCCCGAAGGAGCCCTGCTTCTGGGCTCGCTGCACGCGCGGTCCATGGCGCCAGCTACCCATCACCTCCTCGACCGCCTCGAAGACGAGCGCCGAATCGACCTCGCCCACGACCACCACGGCCATGTTCCCGGCGCCATAGAAGCGCCGAAAGTGTTGCTCCAAACGGCCAGAATCGAGGGTCAACAAAGTATCCTCGCGACCAAGCACCGGGCGCCCGTAGGGATGGTCGGGATAGGCCAGGGCCAACAGCCGCTCGAAACAGAAAGCATCCGGACGGTCCTGGTACATCCGGAGCTCTTGCCGGATCACCTCTTCTTCCCTTCGGCACTCGGCTTCCAGGAACTGCGGGCTCTGAATGGCACCGGCCAGCTGGCTCAGGCCGGCCTGGAAATGGCGGCTGGGCAAAACGGCCCAGTAGCAAGTGCACTCGTGAGTGGTGAAGCCGTTGAGGTAGCCACCCAGCTCGTGCAGCGAACGGGCCAGCGCGCCCTCCCCCCTGTCGCCGCTGGACTTGAAGAGCAGGTGCTCGACAAAGTGGCTGATGCCGAGTTGCTCCTCGGGATCGTCCACCGAGCCCACGCCGGCCCACAGGCCTACGCTCACCACCCGGGTGGGGTAGACCTCTTTGACCAGCACCCGAACCCCGTTCGGAAGCACCGTTCGGGCCACGTCCGAAGCGAGGGTAGAGAAGGGGACCTCGTGATTCACTCAAGAAAAACCGTTCGCTAAGGTCGCCTCCGGCTCCCTGCGCGCTGCGCTTGCGTTTTGTTGCGTGGCGGGCCTCTCGTACAACGGCGTTGACGTACCTGAGGCGGTACGTTATACTCTGAACGAATTTTTGGCCAGCCAAGTAGAAGAACGACCCGCTCTTCTCACCCTGAAGCAAGCCAGCGAAGGCGCGCAGCCAGTCTGCGCGCGTAGCAGTAAGTCTAGCGACAGAGGTTGCAGGCCCGTAGAAATCAAGCCTGGCTTGATTTGTTTGGACTTGTATGCGAGTGGGACTTCTATGCCCGCTCGCTTTTTATTTACTAACAAAGGGCAGAGGTGATCGTATTACCAAAGAACTGAGGGTTAACGAGCAGATCCGCGCCCGAGAGGTGCGCCTCATCGATGAGGCGGGTAACCAGCTCGGGATCATGAATCCTCGCGATGCCATGAAAATCGCCAGGGAGAAGGAACTTGACCTGGTGGAGGTGTCTCCCCACTCGAGTCCCCCTGTTTGTCGCTTCCTTGACTACGGTCGCTGGAAGTACGAGAACGCCAAAAAGGGGCGCGAGTCCAAGGCCAAGCGCAAAAGTACCGAGCTTCGTGAAGTCAAGCTGCGTCCCAAGATCGACGAGCACGACTACATGGTGAAGAGCAAGATGGTGCAGCGCCTCTTGGAAGAGGGCGACAAGGTCAAGGTGACGATGATGTTCCGCGGTCGCGAGGTGGTTCACGCCCACATCGCGCTGAAGCTTCTGGAGAAGGTGTTCAACGACTCGGTCGAGCTTGCTGTGATCGAGAAGAGGCCCACCCTGGAAGGCCGCAACATGACGATGATCCTGGCTCCCAAGACGGAAAGCTAAGACCCTCCCCCCGTCCGCGTTGTAGTCCCGATCTTGGAAAAGGAGTTGCTATGCCTAAAATCCGTACCCGCAAGTCGGTAGCCAAACGCATTCGCGTCACCGGCAGCGGCAAAATCAAGCGCATGCGCGAATTCTCCGGCTGCCACCACATCCGCGAGAAGAAGTCCCCCAAGCGGACCCGTAAGTTCCGCAAGACCACCCTGGCCAGCCCTTCGGATACCAAACGTCTGAAGGTCCAGGTCCCTTACGCCTTCTAGCTTTCCAGAACAGGAGTAAAGAACAATGCCCAGAGTCAAACGTGGCGTAAACTCGCTCAAGAAGCGTCGTACCCTGATGAAGGCCGTCAAGGGAATGCGCGGAGCCCGCAGCCGTCGGGTGTCTTGCGCCCAGGAAGCCATCCTGCATGCCCTTTCCTATGCCTATCGTGATCGGCGCGCCAAGAAGCGCGACTTCCGCAAGCTGTGGATCGCCCGCATCAACGCGGCTGCCCGCTCCAACGGTCTGTCCTACAGCCGGCTCATGAACGGCCTCAAGCAGGCCGGCGTGACGGTGAACCGCAAGGTCCTGGCCGATCTGGCCGTGCAGGATCAGCAGGCCTTCGCCCGCTTCGCGGAAACCGCCCGCAAAGGTCTCGAGAGCGCCGTCAAAGCTTAGGCGAGCCGAGAAAGATGGCCCCCCGGATGACCGGGGGGCTATTTTTTTTCCCGCAACCCCCTAGACTTCAGGACCTTTTCGGGGGATAAGAAGAGTGCCAGGCAAATCCTTTAGAAACGTTTACCTGACATTAACATCGGTTACAACGGTGTAACATCGAACCGGGTCGAGCCCGACTCCCCGGATGCTATCCTCGGGACAAGACACCCCACACCGCACGGAGGATAGCGACAAGATGAGCCAGACTTCCAACGTCACTTCCCGCCCCCAGCAGAGCCAGACTCAGAACGCGAGCCGGCCCCCGGCGTCCACCCCCAGCACCAACAGCACGTCCACGCCCAATCGGGGCCGCGAGGCGACGGGCACGACGGGGAGCACCACTCCGCAGGCTCCGGGCAAGGGTCGCGAAGCCGACGCTCCGGCCAGGATCAACGAGCGCGACAATGTAAGTCTTTCACACTGCGCCCGCAACGGTGACGACCGGGGCCAGGCCGGTCAGACGCCGGGCGCCGGCAATGGCGACAGCCGCTGCGGCACCACCGGGCCGGGCGAAGGCCGGGGCCCGGGCGAGGGCCGTGGGCCTGGCGAGGGTCGGGGACCGGGCGAGGGCCAGGGAGCGGGCGAGGACCGCGGTCAGGGCCGCGATCGCGGTCAGACTCCGGGTGCCGGCGAGGGCGACCGCAACCAGCAGATTGACGGGATGCGCAACGAGATCAACGACATGAAGAAGCTGCTCGAGGGCATGGGCAACCGACCGGGTCAGGGCCAGCAGGGCGCCGGCGAGGGTCAGCAGGGTGGCGGTTGTCAGGGCGGCCAGTGCGGCGGTGGCCAGCAGGGTGGCGGCCCCGGCGGCGGACAGCAGGCCGGTGGTCCCGGTGGCGGCCAGCAGGCCGGCGGTGCCGGTGGTGGCCAGCAGGCGGGCGGTCCCGGCCAGGGTCAGGGCCAGGGCGACATCAACGATACGCTTTCGCAGGACTTGATGGCCGTGAAGGCCGAGAAGATGGGCGGAATGGCCGCCAGCCTCGGCAACCCGGGCCAGAACCCGCTGCAGGGCGGCGCTCCCGGCGCCGGCCTCGGCAACCCGGCTCAGGGCGCCCAGGGCGTTCCGGGTCTGGGTGGCGCCAACGGGATGAACCCGATGGCGGGCGGACCTTTCGGCGGCGCTCGTCCCGGTCAGCCCGGCGCGCCCGGACAGGGCCAGGTTCCCGGTGGAGCCAAGGCCAAGCTGATGCAGGACTACCTGCAGGCCAAGATGAGCAATGCCAAGATTCGCCCCGAGATCGAGCAGATGGTGCAGCAGGAGTTGGGCATCGCGCAGCCCGGCCAGCAGCAGGGTCAGCAGGGCGCTCAGGGCATCCCGGGCCTGGGTGGGCCGCAGCAGAACGGACTGGGCGGCGTGCCGAACCAGCAGTTCGCGGGAATGGGCATCTAGCCGAGTAGGGAGTAGGGAGTCGGGAGTAGGGAGTGGCCGAAAGGCTACTCCCTACTTGCATGAAGGAGCCTTTGGCTCGGGGGGGAAGGCGCTTTGAATGTCGCTTCGGCCGTCATTGTGGGTGTCCGGCCTCTGTCAGCTCGACTTCGGAGCGCTGGCGGCGCGGGGAATCAGGCATTACTGCCTGGACGTAGACAATACCCTGGCGCTCCAGGATGACTGGCGCCTGTATCCGGGGGTGCGCGAGCACCTGGCCCGGGGACGCGCCGAGGGGCACGTCCAGGGGGTCAGCCTCATCTCCAACGTGATCCTCGGTCCGCGACGCCTGAAGCGACTGCGCCATCTGGGCGATCTGCTGGAGGTACCGCATGTCTACGGGGCCCACTTCTGGGATCGAAAGCCCGGCCCGAAGGCCTTTCGGTGGGCCATGGCCCGCATGGGGTCCCAGGCCGAGAACACGGCCATGGTCGGGGACCAGCTCTTCACCGATATCCTGGGTGGCAACCGGCTGGGCATGTTCACCGTGTTGGTGGACCCGCTCGGCCCCGACCACTGGACGACCCGGTTGCTGGGCAAGCGGCGCCGTCAGAATCTGGCTTTGACTCAACTCGGAATCAGGAGGTACGCCGCCGATGCGGATGGTGCAATGCGTTAAGCTAAAACAGGAGCTTCCCGGGCTCGACTCCCCCCCCATCCCGGGCGAGCTCGGCCAGAGAGTCTACGAGAACGTCTCGTCCCAGGCCTGGAAGCAGTTCGAGGACTACTTCCTGATGGTGATCAACGAGAACCGTCTGGATATGATGGACGACGCCACCAACGAGATCTTTTTCAACCAGATCGAGGCATTTTTGTTCAAGGACACGGCCAAGCCCCCCGAGGGCTATGTACCCAAGTCTTAGCGACGAAGAGGAAGAGCAGCTCTACGAGCTTCGCGCGCGTGTGGTGCGATACATGCGCGAGGAGGACGTGCTGCGCTACGGCGAGATCGGCTACAAGCTGACCGTCCTCAAAACCCTGCTGGAAGAAGGCTACCACGATCCCGAGCTGCTCGAGGGCATGGGCGCCGTGTTTGGCGATGCCTTCGTGCGCGTCTTCGACATGGAGTGGGTGCGCATCGGCGATCAGTTCGCGCTCCACAAGCCCGCCACAGGCTTCGTGATGTTCCCCCTCACGATGATCGGTCCCGAGGTGGACGTCTACGAGCTCTTTGGCCTGCTGGCGGGGAGCCTGGAATGACGCCTGCAGACACCCAGCTCCGCGAGAGAATCTTCATCAAAGTCGACGAGCTCCTTCACGCCTCGCAAAAGGGCCTGTCCAGCTACGCCGGAACGGACCTGCGAGTGGCCGTCCTGCTCTGTATCGAGGACGACCCGAAACAACTGCGCATCATCGACCCCTACCGGATACTCGAGAGCAGCAAGGGTGCCTTGAAAGAATACTTCCAGGACCCACTGAATCGTGGCTTCGAGAATTCTTCCAAACTCGGTAACAGGCTGCACAACGACCGAATTCCTGAAATCTCCGGTCTGGTTGCTTACGCCCAACAATCGCAGTCGATCCATTATCAGATCTGGTTTGCCGAGCGTCCCACCGATATCTCCCATGAGAACTCGATCCGGCACTGGCTTGCATCGGCGGCGCGAAGCCTGTCCTATGAGGTCGCCCTGGGCTGCCCGCTGCACACGCAATCGGCCAAGATCGCCCTGGAAAATTATTCGCTTTACGCAGTGGAGCACTCGATCGCCACCGAGTATGCCTACCGTCGTCAGAAAGCTCCGCATCGCGACCTGATGAGCATCCTCGAAACCGTGGCCGAAATCTCCCTGGCCAAAGAAGAAGCCGCCCCAACCACGGGTGAGATTATTTTCACCGACGCGGAGTATCTGCAGAACCAGTTGTTCCAGCTCGAGTTTTCTCCCCGTCCGCTGCTGCGCAACCACAAACATCTGTCCAAGTTGCTCCACGGCCTGTGGAAAGGAGTCTGTCTGCTTTCCTGCGGGCATGAGCTCTGGGGTATCTCCCGTGATACGGACCTCCCCTACGACTTGTTCCTGCGGGTCGTATTCCAATCAGGTATCGCGGCTGTTTTCCTGGCCGGACAATCGTGCTCTCCGGCTCTGGAGATCTGCACGGTGAACCTCGGAAGATACCAGGCCCGCCACATCCAGGCCCGTCTCCCCGGACTCAAAGGCGTCCTTCTGGACAGTGGACTCGACGAAGCTCGAGCGGCCAGCGTCGAGAATAACCTCTCCATTCTCTGCTCGGAAATTGCCGGCCACCACCACGGCGCGACGATCGTCCTGGAAACGAGCGATTCTCCTCTGACGATTTCGGGGCAACACGTGACGCCGACCCAACTGGACATCCCGGCTCTGCGCGCCTTGTCGGAAGTCGATGGAGCTCTGCACCTGAACCGAGAAGGTCGTTTGAAGGCCTTTGGCTGCCTTCTCGATGGTATGTCCTCGCTGTACGAGGATCGGGCCAGAGGCTCTCGATTCAATTCAGCTCTACGGTTCACTGAAACTCATGCCGATTGCCTGGTCATCGTCGTTTCCTCGGATGGTCCCATCACGGTCTTTTGGGAGGGGAGGCGATTGGGGGCGGGTCAACTCAGGGATTTGCGAGAGTACGTCGAGATCAATCCGCCCCTCTTCGACGCTTGGAGCCTACAGCCCTAAGTACATCTGCCCCGACTGCAGCGCCGGCAGGTGGTTCTGCTCGCCGAAGTAGTCCTCGCAGGCCAGCGCCACTTTGGCGGCCTTGTCTCGGCGCTCGGGAGCCAGGAACACGTAGAACTTCCACAGATCCGGGTGCTTCTCGCGCAGCACCTCGATGTCAGCCAGCTTCAGCTCCTTGAGGGGGCGGGGAGCTCCCTCGCCGACCTGCACCCGGAGCTCCGCCTCCTTGAGCTGCATCTTCATGGCCGGGCAATACACGATCAACTCGCCCGGCTGGAGCTTGAGGCGGGTGATCAAAAAGTCCTCAGCTTCCCCTCGCAGCGCGGCCGAGAAGTGGTAGCGCTCCACAAACTCCTTGACCCGCGGCTCCCCGATACGCCGGGTCAGCACGTAGACCCGCTTGTAAAGCCTTCTGGAAGCCAGATGATCCAGCAGGTTCTGCACGATTTTGTCGGGGTAGCTCATCTCCAACAGGGCCAACAGACGCTCGTCCGTGAGTTTCGTCAGCTGCTCGAGTGTGACGCCTGAGGCCTCGACGGCGCGGCAGATCATCGCTCCCGAAGCGACTTTGGTGTGATGGAAATAGACGCGCTCGCTTAGAAAGTAGCGCAGGCGAAGGAGGTGAACCACCTCGCTCAGGACGTCCTGGCGGATCAGGCCGCTCTTTTGCGCGTCGAGATAGAGGCCTTGCTTGTCCACCCGGAAGCTACGGAAAATCCGCTCGTCGTAGCGCTGGGAGAGCCCGCAGAAGTAGGCGTCGCGCGAAAGGTAGTCGAGCAGGTCGGCGCCGACGGTTCCGCTGACCAGCTCGCAAGCGAAGGGCTCGGCCTGACCGGTCAGAATCGCCAGCACGGGATCGAGCAGCTTGAGCTTGCGCAGGACCTTGCCCAGTTCGCCTTTGGGAAGCAGTGCCTTGACCCGCTCCGGCACGTCGTGGCGAGGGAAGACGCGACGCTCGTCCTCGAGCGTGTGACCGAAGGGAATGTGGGTAAGATCGTGCAGCAGTGCCGCTGCTTCCACCGCCAGGCGGTCCTGACCGGCCAGGACGGGGCCCTGGAACTCCTCGACCGATTGCAGCAGGCGCTTGACCAGCCAGGCCGTGCCCAGACTGTGCTCGAACCGGGTGTGAACGGCCCCCGGGTAAACGAGATAGGCGGTCCCGAGCTGGCGCACGCCGCGCAGACGCTGCACCTCCCGGGTATCCAACAGCTCGATCAGCGGCGCCGAGAGTCGGATATCCCCGTGGACGGGGTCACGAAAGACCTTCTCAGATGACTTCAGTCTTCATCCTCGTCGTCGTCATCGTCGGACGGGGTCCAGCTGAACTTGTGGGTCTCGGTGATGTGCACCGCTTCGAGCTCGGCCGAGACGTCGTCGACCTCGGTCTCATCGAGGATGGCTTCGGCGCCCGCCGCCTCGAGCTGCTGCAGAACCTTCTTGCTGAGCTTGAAGGTTGGCTTATCCCCAAAAGCCGCGTCCCACTGGGCGCGGTCCAACTTCAACACCAGCACGCCGCCGCACTCCATGCAATGATACCGCAGCCCTTTGGGACCGAAGCCCGAGAGCTTCATATCCTTGATCTGGCAACGGTGATCGAACAGCTGTCCCTGGGTTCTGACTTTCATAGCCAGCCCTTTTGCTCAGTAGCGAGCGAGGTCCTTCATGGCTTGCTGCAGGTCGTCGACCTGCGGCAAGATGACGTCCTCCAGGCTGGGCGCATAGGACACGAAGCTGTCGTAGGCTCCGATGCGCCGGACCGGCCCATCCAGGTACTCGAACAGCTCATCGGCGATGCGAGCCGCGATCTCGGCCCCGAATCCGAAGCTCAGGGTATCTTCGTGGGCGACGATCGCTTTGTTCGTCTTCTGCACCGAGCGGCGAATGGCGTTCCAGTCGTAGGGCGACAGAGTGCGGAGATCCAGGATCTCGACCTCGATCCCCTCCTGCTCGGCCAGTGCCTTGGCCGCCACCAGGCTCTTCTGGACCAGCGCGCCATAAGTCACGACGGTAAGATGCTTGCCCTCCCGCACCAGGTTGGCCTGCCCGAAGGGGATCATGTAGTCCTTTCCGGGATAGCGGCCTTTGTTGTATGTCTGGCGATAGAGATGCTTGTGCTCGAGGAACATCACCGGGTCGTCGCACCGGATGGCGGTGCGCAAGAGACCGTTGGCATCCTCGGCGTTGGAGGGAAACACCACGCGCACGCCCGGCGTGTGGGTGAACAGAACCTCGCCGCACTGGGAATGATAAGGGGCTCCACCTTTGAGATAGCCCCCGATCGGCACGCGCAGCACCAGGGGACACTTGAAGGCTCCGTTGGAACGCCAGCGCATGGTGGCCAGCTCGTTGCGCAGCTGCTGCATCGCGGGCCAGATGTAGTCGAAGAACTGGATCTCGGGCACCGGCTTGAGCCCGCGCTGCGCCATTCCGATGGCCCGGCCCACGATGTTGGCCTCGGCCAGCGGCGAGTTGAACACCCGATCGGCGCCAAACTTCGACTGCAGGCCGTAGGTCACTTTGAACACGCCGCCTTTGCCCTTGCACTCGGAGAGGACCTCGGTACGGCTGGCGTCGGCCACGTCCTCGCCGAAGATCACGATGCGCGGGTCGCGCTCCATCTCGTCGCGCAAGCAAGCGTTGATCAGGTCGACCATGGTGGTGGGCTCGCCCTCGAACGTGGCCGGATGACTGAAAGCCGGCGTCGTCGGATCGACCTCCATCGAGTAGATGTGGTGGCTGACCGTTTCGGGGCCCGCGCTCGGGTGGCGCTCGGCCTCCTCGGCCGCCTGCGCCACGTCGGTTTCGCACTTCTTTTCAAGCTCGTCGAGCTGGGCCTCGGTCGCGTGGCCCTCTTTGAGAAGGAATGCGCGCATGCACACCAGCGGGTCGCGCCGGGCCTCGTCCTCGCGCTCGGAGGCGGGCTTGTAGAACGCTTCGTCGTCGGACAGCGAGTGGGAGTAGGGGCGCACGACCTTCACGTGCACCAGGGCCGGACCCTTCCGGTCGCGACAATACTGAGCCGCCTTCGCCATGGCCTCGTAACAGGCGACGAAGTCACTGCCGTCGGCCTGGATGTGGAACAGGTTGGGCCAATCGCCCACCAGGCGCGAAATGGAGCCCCCGGCGGTCTGCACCTCGACCGGGACGGAGATGGCGTAACCGTTATCCTCCACCAGGATCAACACCGGCAGCTTCATGTTGCACGCGCTGTTGAGAGCTTCGAAGAACTCCCCCTCCGAGGTGGTGCCGTCGCCCGTGGAGCAATAGATCACCTCGTCGTTCTTGTGTGCCATCTCGAGCTCATGGGTGCCCGCGTAGCGGCCGGCCTCGGCCGCGCCGACGGCCTGCAGGAACTGGGTTCCCGTCGGGCTCGAGGAAGAGACGATGTTGAGCTTCTGGTGGCCCCAGTGCGAGGGCATCTGGCGTCCGCCCGAGTTAGGATCGTCGCCCGCGCCCACGGCCGACAAAAACATTTCCAGCGGGGTCATCCCCAGCGCCAGGCACAGAGCGCGGTCGCGGTAATAGGGATAGAACCAGTCGTGGCCAGCCCTGAGCACCATCCCGGCGGCCACCAGAGGAGCCTCATGGCCGGCGCCGCTGATCTGAAAGAAGATCTTGTTCTGGCGCTTCATCTGGATCTCGCGGTCGTCGACGCGCCGCGAGGTCACCATCAGGCGATAGGCCTCCATCAACTGCTGGGCATTCAAAGTGGCTTTGTGGGCTTTAGTTTGTGTAGGCAAAACGCACGTCCATAAAGATTGATCTACGCTCGCCGGCGGCTCGCTGCGCGCTTCGCTTGCGTAACTGAGGGGCTGAGGAGTTCTTCCTGAGCTATCCCTAACCTTCCTCTGCAGGAGACCGGCCGAGAGGGCAGTAACAATACGGCTTCACAACTCCAAGGAGACCTCCGATGTCGACGACCACCCAACCTTTGCCCGAAGCTCTCACCGAGGCCCAGCGCCTGATGGACGAAGCGCGCTACCGCGAGGCCCTCGATCTCCTCGCCCGCGCCCGCCGCGACGTGACGGAGGCGGCCACTCCCGAAGAACGGGGCAAGCTTCATCTTCTCACCGGCAACTGCCTGGTCGCCACCGAGCGCGGCGCCGAGGCGCTGGCCCACTACAAGCGGGCCGTGGAGCTGTGCGAGGAGGCCAAGGACACGACCGGGATGGCCAACGCCCTCGAGCAGTTGGGAACCGCCTACCACGGCCGCCACGAGTTCGGTCCCGCCGCCAACGCATTCCAGCGCGCCTATCGCGCTTTCGAGCGGACCGAGGACGTGCTCGGCCAGGCGCGCAACCTGCGCAACCTGGGCGGCGTGCAGATCGACCTGCAGAACCACAATGGCGCCAAGCAAGCCTACGAGGGCGCCCGCGAGCTGTTCAAGAAAGCCGGCGACCAGGAAGGCCTGGCCAGCTGCGTCACCAACGTCGCGCTTTTGCTTTACCGCACGCCGGGCCGGCCCGCCGCCATCGCCGAGTATCGCCGCGCCATCGAGGAGGATGGCTGCGACCACTACCTGGTTTACAACAACCTGGGCTTCCTGCTGACGCTGGACAACCAGTTCGAGGACGCCAAGGTGTACCTCGAGCGGGCCAAGGAGAACCTCGAGAAGCACAAGATCGAGGACGACAACATGGCCCTCACGGTGCTCAACCTTGGCAACCTCGAGGCGCTGACCGACAATGTCGAGAAAGCCGACGTGCTGCTGCGGGACGCCGCCAAGCGCTTCGAGACGATCACCCCGGGCCGCGCGGTCGAGGTCCTGCTGATTCCCTGTCACGGACACGAGGACGAAGGTTTCGAGCGCTTTCTGGTGGCCGAGGACGGCCACAAGCGCGCCGTCACCCATCTCAACCTGGCCACCCTGCTCTCGCAACGCGGTAAGCTGGACGAGGCCCTCCAAGAGGCCCAGCGCGCCCTGGAGATGGACCGCGAGCAGCCTTATCCGCTGCTGGTCGTGGGCTGGCTCCACTACCAGAACAAGGACACCGCCGAGGCCACCCGGTGCTTCCGCAAGGCCGTGGGGATGGAGCCGAACAACGACCACTACAAGAAGGCGCTGGAGATGGTCAATCCTTACCTCTCGGCCAAAGCCGGGCGCAACGATCCGTGTCCCTGCGGCAGTGGCAAGAAGTTCAAGAAATGCCACGGTTCTGAGGTTTGAAGCCTGCTGAGAGGTTAGAGCTGGCGTTAGCCTGCCAACCGGTCGACCGTCCCCCCTGGACCTGCTGGTATCCCTTCGGGCTGCAGCACATGTCCGGCGAGGCGCAGGCCTCCGTCCACCTGGCGTTCGCCGAGCGCTACGGTCTGGATATCGTTCGGCTCGATTGCGGCTATCCGTTCCCGCTGCCCAAAGGCGTGCGGCTCGAGCGGCCTCAAGACCTGGCGCGCGTGGAAGCGACGGAGGGGAAGGTGGGCGGCTTCGACCATGCGCTGACCTGCGTGAAAAAGGTCTGCGCCGGCCTGAAAGAGCGCTGCGTTGTGGATACCGTCAACAGCCCCTTCACGACTCTCGTTGCGCTGGCAGGCGCCCCGGTGGTGTTGGAAGCGATGCGTGAGCATCCCGGTTTTCTCAAGCCGTCTCTGGAGGCCATCACGCTGACTTACGAGCGCTATGTGAAGCGCTCGATGGATGCGGGAGCCGACGGGGTCTTTCTGGTCGTAGCGGCGGCCTCTCACGGGTTGATGAGCCCCGAGGAATACGCCGAGTGGTGCGAGCCTTACGACCGCCGCGTCCTGGACGCCGCACCCGAGGCGCCCTGCAACACCGTGTATGCCGCCGGCAACCGGCTCTTCCTGGAGCCGTTGAAACGCCTTCCCTGCAGTCTGCTGGGCTGGTCCCAGGCTCAGGCTGGTCCGGGCGTTACCCGTGGTCGGGCCGGCTTCGCCGGTGCCATTCTGGGCGGGCTGGACGAGCTCAAGCCGGAGGAGTATCCCGCGGTGCTCGAGCGCCAGGCGGACGACTGGCTCGAGCCGGGCCTCGTGCTGGCACCCGGCGGCGCTCTGAACGCGCGAATTGATCCTCGTCGCATCGACGATCTGCGCCAGGCCGTGCTGAACCTGGGCAGCTACTCTCGCTACAAGAGCCGCGAGGCCACGCCTAAAGTCAAGAAGCCGCGCGAGCCGCGCCCCGAGCCGACCTCCTACCCGGTGCCCCGCACTACGGGCCGCGCGCGGCTCACTGGCGGTCCTGAACTCGGCGCAGACTCCGCATCAAAGGAAGACTGAGCCAGGCGTAGAGCGGTGAGTGAATGAGGCAGACCAGCAGGGCCGGCCCCGCGAACACTAGGAACGTCTGCTTGCCTGACAGGAGCGAGCGGAAATAGCTCACCAACACGACCGAGCAGATCAGCTTGGTCACCGTGACCGCCACGATGAGCTGAGGCAACACCCAGGGTCCCTCGAGTGAACCGCGCTCGGCGCGCGGACGTAACGACTGCATGAGCCCGAAAAGCAGCGGCGGCAACGCTCCGGTCAGGCCCTGGGTGAGCGTGAAACCCGGGAAGAACGGCAGGCTGGGCGGGCCGATCAGAAAGCAGAGCACGTCCGACACGGCGCCCACGAGAAAGCCGCCGGCCGGCCCCAGGACGAGCCCGGAGAGCACCACGGGGAAACCGATGATACGGAAGATGTTCCCGAACGTTCCCGAGGAAGCTCCCGGCGGTAGCTGGTCCGCCACCAACGTCAGGGCCACGAACATCCCGGCCCAGGTGAGTTTGCGCGCCGACACTCCAGCCCATTCCGCGACCCCGTTAGGGTTCCTGTCCAGAGTCGAGGTAGGGTTCCTCTCCCGAGATCGCCAACAGGCTCGGGTGAGAACCGAAGAACGCCTGCTGCACCTGGGCTCCCTGCTGGTGTGGGCGGGCGTGCCGCTGGCCTGCTCGACCCGGCTGGCTGACGCCGTGGAGGTTCCCAAGTCGAGTTGCTTCACGATCGGTGCCCTCCTGGTCAGCTTCGCCTGGCTGCTGGGCGCTTCTCGCGGAACCTGGCCCTGGCTGCGACCGGGCCGAGTCACGGGGTTGTGGGTGGCGTTTTACGCCTGGTGGACCGCCAGCGCTCTCTGGGGACTGGGTGGCTTGAGCGGACAGATTTTTACTTTCGAACACGCCCTGAGTCTCATGTTGCTGCTGGCCTGGACGGCCACGGGCACCCCGGAGCGTTGGCGCGTCTGGTGGTGGATGATCCTGGTGGCCGGCCTGCTAGTGGCGCTCTATGCCTGGATCCAGCGCGCCGGGCTCGACTTCATGGGCTGGGATCATCCCGAGTTCTCCGTGATCCGCACCATCTCGACCCTCGGCAACCCGAACTACCTCGCGTTCTTCCTGGTGGCCTGGTTGCCACTCAGCCTGCCGCTGGTGCTCCCCCGACGCTGGCTCTGGATTCCCTGGCTCATGGTGTTCGGGGCTCTGATCCAGACCGGTACTCGCGGTGCCTGGCTAGCCTGTCTGGTCAGCCTGATCGTGGCCTTTGCCCGCCGTCCCGGCAAGGCTATCCTGGCCGTGGCCGCCTCGATGCTGCTCGTGGCCGTAGCGGTCGTGGCGCTGGGCGCCCAGGTCTTGAGCGAGCGGACCCAGGCCTCCAACATGGGCGATGAGAACATGACGGCCCGCATCTTTCTATGGCGAGCGGCTCTGGGCATCATGGTCACGCATCCTTTCGGCGTCGGCCCCGGCGGCTACACCATGGAGGCCCTGCACTACCGGCAGTACGAGCCCATGGAGAAGCGGGACCAGGGACGGCTGCCCGAGCACCCGCACAACCAGCTGCTGAGCGTCGGCACCGATGCCGGCTGGCCGGGCGTGGCTCTCTTGCTGGCCGGCCTGGCTCTTTACGTGCGGGAGCGTTGGAAGCGGGCCCGCACCGACCTGACAGAGCTGGCTCTGCTGTTAACCGTGACGGCCATGGCCGTCCACCTTCTGACCATCAGCTTCGCTCTGCCCGGCGAAGTGCTCTGGCTGGCGGCCCTGAGCTGGCCGGGGCAATTCGATCCGCCGGCCAGCCGGCGTCCCCCCTCGATCATGGTCCTCCTGTCCGGGCTGGTCTGGCTGGGGGGCACGGTGGTCGCTCTGGGTTGGGTCGAGGGAGAGCGCGACCTCTGGTGGGGCGACGAATACCGACTGCGCGGCCTGACCTCCGGCCAGATGGTCGAAATCGAGCGGGCCGTCGGATATTACGGCCAGGCGGCGGGTCTGGTGCAGCCCCAGCGGCGTCTGCTGGTCGCCACCCAGCTCGGCTCGCTTTACAACGAGGTCGCGCTCCGCTTGAACGACGATCCGAATCTGCGCGCAGCCAGCTTGAGCGCCTATACCCTGGCCGCCCGGCTCGATCCGCGCAACCCCTATCCGGTGGCCAACATGGCGGGCATCGTCCAACGTCAGAAGGGAAGCGGGGAAGAGCTCTTCCGGGTGGCCCTGCGGATGGACCCCCGCAATCCTGGTTTCTGGGCCCTTTTGGGCGACGATCAGCTCAAGCAAGGCAAGCTCGCGGAAGCCGAGCAGAGCTACCGCCGCAGCCTCGAGCTCTACCCTGCCCACGCGGGCACGCTGTATCGCCATGGAGAGGTCCTGGTCCGGCTCGGCCAGACGCAGGAAGGCCGGCGGCAAATGGATGAGGCACGCCGTCTCGACCCCCGCATTCACTAGAGGATCGCCCGGCCCATCGTTGAACTCTCGGGCCATGGCAGCACGAGACGGTTGGTTCGACGGCAAGGGAATCGACCTCCACAGGGACGATTTTCTCGATGACCACGCGGGTTGGAAGCGCTACATGGAAGACGGCCAGATCACGGCCGGCGAGATCCTGGAGCAAGAAGCCCGCATCACCCACATGCTCAAGCAACTCGAGGGCTCTCTCGACGACGAGCAGCACGCCAAACTTACCAAGATCCTTTTGGAGTATGAGGTTCTGGTCAACATGGCCCTGATCCACTACCCCTCGGTCGTCGACAAAGAGCGCTACTGGAGCCTCTGCTTCCAGGCGCCCCGTTGACGAAAGTACTCCCGGTATGGTATTATTGTCCCGATTTCGCGTAGCTATCTTTACTTTCTTTTATCGAGGTTCCTGATGAAAAAAGAGATCGTTGTCATGGATAACTGTGAGTTCATCGAGATCCTGCTGCGTTACAAAGGCGTCATCAATTAGGATCTGGTAAGAGGCTCGGGCGATGCCGGCCTCTTTTTCATTTGTCCTGAACGGCACACGAAAGGCTGGGTGGAACTTGCGCGTAGCAGGGGGGCTCCGGGCGCACCCGTCAGCGAGAGGTGAGGCTTGTCAGGCCCGCTTTCTCAACCGAATCTAAGACTCGCCGAGCGGCTGCTGGCCTGTGCCGAGCTTGCCGGTGTTCCCATCTATCTTCTCAATGGTGAGCCCCTGGACGAGTCTGTTCTGCCGGAGCACTGCGCCCGCACGCTGGCCAGCCATCGCGAAAGCTGCCTGCGCTTCCACGAAGAGCTGCGCGAGAAGGCCCAGGGCCGCGGCGGACAACCGTGCGTCGAGATCTGTCCACACAGCGTGGCCTGCTTTGCCTGGAGCTCGGAAAACCTCGAGATTGCGGGCGGGCACGTAGCCGTCACCCCGGCCGGAGGAGCGGTGATCAGCCTGGACCGCCTCGAGGCCATCGCGCGACGCGCCGGACAGTTGCTCGAAGAAGAGCGGACCGCGCTGGGAGCGCCGCTCAACGACCTGCTGGCCGCCATCCTGGACCAGGCCATCCGCATGGGCGCTCGCGGGGCCGCCATTCAGCTGGTGGACGGCAACGAGCTCTCCCCTACCGTGCGCGAGGCGGGCCAGCTCAGCGAGGCAGGTAGCCGACTGTTCCTTCCCATCGGCCGTCCCGACCGGGTGCGCGGCTTGTTGACGCTGGAATTCGCTGGCGAGGCCCCCATCGACGGCCTGGACGCCCTGGTCCGCCAGGCCGGGCTGGCCATCGAGAACGCCCACGCCCTGCTCCAGGAGCAGCAACGCGCGCGCGAGGCCACGGCCCTCTACCAGGCCGCGCGCTCGGTGGAGCAGGCCCAGGAGCTGTGGGAGGTGCTTCAGCGTTCTTGCGAGGCCCTGGCGCGGCTGGCTGAGGTCAACCGGTGCCTGATCTTGCTCAAGCACCCGGGACGGCCGTTCCTCACCCTGGAGGCCTCCATCGGGCTCTCCGAGGATCAACAGGAGTTCTTCTCCGCCTTCCGGCTGCCGCTGGCCCAGCTCTCCGAGGCCAACCGGGCCCGGCTCGGCGAGGGCAAGCCCATCCTGTCGGAAGCCAACCCGGGCGAGTGCCAGGGCCTGGCCCGGCTCTTCGCGCTACTGCCCAGCTCCAATGCCCTGGTCGTGCCGCTCCCGAGCAAGGAGGGCCTGCTGGGTCTGGTCTTCCTGGACGACGCGCGCGGCACCCATCACTTCTCGCAGGCCGTCATTCGCCAGGTCATGACCCTGGCGCTCCAGGTCGCCAACGCCATCCACCGCGCCAGCCTGATCGACCAGCTGCAGGCCAACCTGGGCCCTATGAAAGCGCTATACCAGGTCTCCACGGCCATCACCGGCACCCTCAGCCTCACCAAGGTGATCAAGCTGATCGTCGACCAGGCGGTCGAGCTTTTGGACCAGTCCGCCTGTGGGCTCCTCGTGCTCGACGAGATGGGCGAGAGTTTCCGGCTGGAAACCAGTGTGGCGCTGCCGACTGGCCTGCTCGATCCCGCTCTGCAGGCCCGCATGGCCCGCCACGCGGTGGAGCGCAAGCGGGCCCACGCCTACTACATGGGCAAAGACCTCGATTCCGAGCACGGTGCAGAATTTGATCGCGCGCTGCAGACGGCCGGCTTTGGCGGAGTTCTGTCGGTGCCCCTCATCGCCCGCAAGAAGATGGTGGGCGTGCTCAACTGCTTCACGCCGCCCGGAATACGGTTCCGCCAGCAAGAGGTTCGCCTGCTGCGGGGGTTCGCCAACCAGGCCGCCGTGGCCGTGGAGAACGCTCGCCTGCACGGGCTGGTGCGTTTCAAGATGGGCGAGCTCGGGACCCTGTTCGAGGTCAGTAAGGCGGTCACGTCCACCCTCCAGCTCGACCGGGTGCTGCAAGAGATCGTGCGCCACGTGCGCGAGATTTTACGCGCCGACGCCTGCTCGCTCATGTTGACCGAGGGCGAGCGCCTGGTGCACAAGACGGCCGAGGGCATGGACCCCACGCGCCCGCGCGAGCCCGTGCGCTTGGGCTCGGGGCCGCTGGGAATGGCGGCCAAGAACCGCCGTCCGATGCTGCTGCTGGATCGCGAGCCCCATCGCGACGAGTTCCCCGCCTCGGTGCGGGCCGAAGGCATGGCCACGGTTCTCTCGGTGCCCGTCGAGACCCGGGGCCGGGTGGTCGGCCTGATCAACGTGTACTATCGCGAGCTGACCAGCCTGGCGCCGGCCCAGGTCAATCTCCTGGGTACCCTGGGTAGTCAGGCGGCCGTAGCCATTGAGAACGCTCGCCTTTACGCCGAGAAGGAGCGCGTGGCCGAGCTCTTGCGCGACGTGCTCATCCCGCGCGAGCGGCTCGAGTTCCCGGGTCTGGCGGTGGGACACAGGTTCATCCCCTCGATGGACCTTTCGGGTGATTACTACGACCTGATCTCTCTGGGGAAACACAAGTGCGGGCTGGTCATGGCCGACGTCTCAGGCAAGGGTCCGGACGCGGCCATCCAGACCGTGCGCGCCAAGCACATTCTCAAGAGCTACGCCCTGGCGGGATACTCGCCGCGCAAGGTGTTGAGCCTCCTCAACCACCAGGTCGGCCAGGATCAGATCGTGCGCCAGGTGACCGTCTTTTACGCCGAGGCCGACCTCAAGACGCGCCGCCTGCGGTTCGCCTCCGCTGGCCACGAGCCGCCCATCTTCTGGAGCCCCCACCAGGAAAAGCCGCGCCTTTTGTATGCCGAGGGCATCTTGATCGGCGCCATCCCGGAGGCGACCTACGAAGATTGCTCGATCGAGCTGCCGGAAGGGTCATGGCTCATCCTGTACACCGACGGCCTGACCGAGGCTCGCAACGAAGAGGGGGAGTTCTTCGGCCTGCAACGCGTGCTGGAGCTGCTTCAGACCCACACCGGGAACTCCCCCCAGCGCCTGGTCAATCGCATCTATGACGAGGTGCGCAAGTTCACCAACGGCAAGCTCTCCGACGATTTCTCGGTGATGGCCATTCGCTTCTAGCTTCTCGGTTGGCGGGTTGGCGGTTGGCAGGGTCCCCCCACCTCACCCCACTTTCTCCCACAGAACATGTCCTATCGAGGACATAACTTCCACTTATTCACACAAGTTTTGTGGATAAGTGGACAAAGTCTGACCCGAAACTGCGAACCGTAAACTGTAAACTGCCGACCGCTAGCGCGTCAGCTAAGGTCTTCGTCGGGAACGACCGAGGGGTCTTCGAAGAGGTAGCTGTAGTCGAAGCCGAGCTGGTCGGCCATGAAGATGCCGTTCTCCATCACCTGGAAGTTGTCGATCCAGATGTCGCAGGAGCCGGTGATGACGTCGACATGCGTGCCGCAGCTCCAGTCGGCGCCGGTCTGGCTGCCGTAGGGGTCCCCGAAGGCGATGTGGATACCCGGCATCTTCTCGTCCTGGAGCAGGTTGCCGGTGAACTCGAAGACGGCCAGGTTGGTGCCGATGGCAAACTCCCCCACCCGGTCGGAATGCTTCTGCGAGTGGCAGTAGGCCCAGAACTCGCGCTCGAGCTCCTTATTGGAGCAGGTGGCGGCCAGCAGATAGCCGTTCTGGAGGTGCAGCACCATGGGCGTGTCTTTGATCAGGCCGTATTTGGGACCGAAGTGATCCCCGATGGTCCCGTCGATGACGAAGATGCCGTCCACGCTGAGCGGAGCGGTGAAGATCTCGCCGCCGGGCAGATTGGACCAGACTTCCTCGATGATCCCACTGGTCTTTCGCCAGATGCGGGCGGGGTCGAAAGTCGCCACCAGGTCGGTGCCGTAGCGGCTCTTGACCGTGATCCGGCTGGCGCGCCGGGCGCGCTCGAGCAGGCGCTTGGAGACCTCGTCCACTTTCCGGAAATCGGCCCGCATCCCCTGGCACATGATCGACTCGGTGATCCCCACCATATGCGCGTAGCGCAGGCCCAGGCGCTCCACGGTACCCACGAACTGCTGGCGGTGCGACAGCTCGTTGGGGAGCGGCTTCACGCAGTAGAGAACGACGTCGCTCTGGTCCAGCGGCGCGATCAGCGATTCCGGCAGGCGCGTGGCCGGTCGCTCCACGTGGTCCTCGAGGAACTCGAGCCGGACCGGGACGTTGACCCGCCGACAGGCATCCGCGAGCGCGTGGGCGATCGGCTCGCAGTGGCGGTCCGACAGGATGTAAACGCGTTGCTGGGGCTGCACGTTCAAGCAGACCTCGATCGCGTTGCGCGCGCCGGGGATCAAACGAGGATCATAGGTAGCTTCGACAACCATGGGCTGTGTCGGATTGTACACATCTGGTCTATCCTGTAAAGGGGCAGATGAGCTCTATACTGGCGCCGCCATGAATATTACCGCCGTCAGCTCCCCCCGAATCACGCGCTCCGCCCTCGTCGCCGCCCGGCCGGCCGAGAAGGAGGACCGCCTCACCATCAAGGAAGGCTTCGCCACGGGCGCCGCCGTGGGCGGAGGTTTCGGCACCATTCTGGGGGCGATCGCCGGCGGCGGCTCGGTCGTGGTGGGCGCCACCTACTACGGCGCCAAGCTCGGCTCCAACTTTGGACCGGCCGGAGCTATTCTGGGGGGCGCGGTCGGGTTAGCCGCCTCCCTGGCCGAGGAGCGCTACCTGCACGTCGGGACGACGGTGGGCGGCGTGGCCGGCCTGCTGGCCGGCGGACTGGTGGGCGGCACCATCGGCGCCTGCGTGGCCCTGTTTATCTAGCTTTCCTCATCCGTGGCGGGCCCGAGCCCGCGCGCCGCTTCATTGATGAGCCCCAGGAGACGGGCGCCCTCTTCCAGTGAGGGATCATAGGCGAAACTCACCTGCGGGATCCGCTTCATCGAGATCTGACGGGTGATCTCATGGCGGATGTAACCGCTGGCGCGATTGAGGCCTTCCAGAATCTCGGGACGCCGCTCCGGTGGGGCCAGCGTGCTGACGAGGAACTTGGCCGAGCCGAGATCCGGGGACACCTTCACTTCGGTAATGCTCACCAGATCGTCCCCCAGACCGGGGTCTTTCACCCGGCGGAGGACGTCGGAGGCGACCTCACGCAAGAGATCGCTGACGCGTTGCTGACGGCGCGACATCTAGGCGTGCAGGCTCTCGCGCTCTTTGTATTCCTTCTTGAAGGCCTCGAGGATGTCTTTTTCCTGCAGATCCGGGTAGTTCAACACCTGGATACCGCACTCGTAACCCTCGGTGACTTCCTTGACGTCATCCTTGAAGCGCTTGAGCGACTCCAGCTTGCCGACGTAGGCGATGACACCATCGCGCACGACCCGGATCTCCGCGTCGCGCGTGATCTTGCCCTCGGTCACGTAGCAACCGGCCACCTTGCCAACCTTGGTGATCTTGAACAGCTGGCGGACCTCCACCTTACCCAGCTCGACCTCGGAGATATCCGGGGAGAGCAGGCCGGTCATCGCCTTCTTGATATCCTCGATCACATGGTAGATCACGCGGTAGAGGCGGATATCCACTTCCTCCTGGTCGGCCAGGCGCTTCACGGCGCTGTCAGGGCGAACGTTGAATCCGATGATGATGGCGTCGGAGGCGCTGGCGAGCATGATGTCCGACTCGCTGATGGCGCCCACCGCGGCATGCACGATCGTCAGCTTCACCTCTTCGGTGGTCAGCTTCTCGAGCGATGCGCGCAGGGCCTCGAGACTGCCGTTGCCCTCAGCTTTGAGCAGCAACTTGAGGTCGTGCACCTCGCCCGCCTGGATGCCAGCAAAGAGGTCGTCCAGCGTCGTGCGCGAGCCCGAGTGGATGCGGGCGTGGCGCGTCTTGGCCGTGCGAGCCTCGCTGACCTGTTTGGCCATCTTCTCGTCGTCCACGACCTGCAGGTAGTCGCCCGCGTCGGGAACCTCGGTCAGACCGATGATCTCGGCGGGGATGGCCGGTCCGGCGCGCCGGATCTTCTCACCATTCTCGTTGAGAAGGCTGCGCACGCGACCCCAGGTATTGCCCACCACCACGGTGTCGCCCACGCGCATGGTGCCGTTCTGCACCAGCACGGTGGCCACCGGGCCCAGGCCCTTGTCGAGCCAGGCTTCGATGATGGTTCCCTGGGCCTTGCGGTCCGGGTTGGCCTTGAGCTCGCCGAGCTCGGCGGTCAGCATCACCATCTCGAGCAACTCGGAGATACCGGTCTTCTGCTTGGCCGAGACCGGCACGCAGATGGTGTCGCCGCCCCAGGCCTCCGTCAGCAGGTTGTACTCGGTCAGCTGCTGCATGACTTTGTCCGGATTGGCTTGCGGCTTGTCGATCTTGTTGATAGCCACGATGATCGGCACCTTGGCGGCCCGGGCGTGGTTGATGGCCTCGACCGTCTGGGGCATGATGCCATCGTCGGCCGCCACCACCAGGATGGCGATGTCGGTCACCCGCGCGCCGCGCGCGCGCATCGCCGTGAACGCCTCGTGACCCGGGGTGTCGATGAAGGTGATCAGCTTGTCGTTGTGGTGCACTGTATAGGCACCGATCTTCTGGGTGATGCCGCCTGCCTCGGTGGCCGTCACCTCGGTCTCGCGAATCGCGTCGAGCAGACTGGTCTTGCCGTGGTCGACGTGACCGAGCACGGTGACCACCGGCGGACGCGGCTGGAGGTGGGCCTCGTCCTCATCCTCGAGGAGGGAGAGATCGATGTCCTCATCGCCCGCCTGGCCGACCTCGAAACCGTAAACGGTCGCGATCTGCGAGGCCTGCTCATACTCCAGAGCCTGGTTGATGGTGACCATCTGGCCCTGCTTGATCAGGTACTTGATCAGCTCGCTCGAGGAGATTCCCAGGCGCGAGGCGAGCTCGCCCACGGCGATCATCTCCGGGATCTCGACCACCTTACGGGTGGGCGCGGCCGGAGCGCTGGCGTGCTTGCGATAATGCCCCTTCTTGCCGCGCGGGCCTCCACCGGGACGGCCCTGCGGCCCGCCGGGACGTCCACCCGGTCCACCGGGCTGACCGGGACGGCGGGGACGGCTGGGCAAAATCTCGCGTTGGATGACCTGTCCCGCGGGGGGACGGCCAGGGCCGCCAGGGCCCGGTCCGTGACCCGGTCCATGGCCGGGGTGACCACCCGGACCGCGATTCGGAACACCAGGCGGTGGTCCACCCGGACCCGGACGCCGGGCCTGCTCCATGACCGCGGTCTGACCGGCCGCCACGGGCTGAACCGGAGTTGGACGCTTGTCACGATACTCGGCTGCAATCATCTGATCGGGCGGCAGGTTCCGCTCGCCGATGGGCGCCGCTGCGGCGGCCGCGGGTGCGAGCTCGGGCTCCCGCGTCGGCTCGACCACCGGGACGGCCGCGGGCTCTTCGGCGACGACCGGAGCGGGCGCCTCGACCACCGGAGCGGGGGGAGCGGGCGGCTCTTCTTTGGCCAGCATCGCTTCGGCCGCGGCTTTGCGCGTCTCGGTGGCGCTGGCGACCAGCTCCTCACCGCGGTTCTTCCGCTCCTGACGGTCGATCAGCGCGGCTCTCTCCTCGGTGGTGGCGTGGCGGACGATGCGCACGACGCGCGCAGGGCCGGCCGGCTTGACGGGCTCCTTCTGGACCTGAGCGGCCTTGGCTTTCTCGGCCTCCTCTTGCTTCTGCTTGGCAGCTTGAGCCTGTACCTGCTTGCGCTCGGCATGAGGCGCCCACACCTCGCGGACGCGGGCAACCACATCGTCAGGCAGGCTGCTGGAGGCAGTCTTGACCTCGAACCCCATATCTTTGAGCATCTTGATCAAGGGCTTGGAGTCTTCCATTCCAAGCTCTCGGGCCAGTTCATACACTCGAATTTTTCCGCTCATCCAACCACGTCCTTACCGTCCGTCGGGTTGCTCGAGGCAACTCCGCATTCGTCCAAGATCCTCCCCGCAGAACCGATCCAAAAACAACTTGCGCAAACGCCGCTCCTTCTGCAGCCTGTCCAGGCACCCGATCTCGCGGCAGAGATAAAGTCCTCGCCCGCCCTGCGAGTCGAGCGCCAGTCGTGCTCCCGTCTCGGCTTTCCCGAACCGGAAGAGGGCCGCCTTGGGCTTGAGGGCCCGACAGACCACGCACATCCGCAGAGGAACGTGTTTGGGTTTCTCCGTCTTGTCCGGTCCGCTCACCCGTCAGCGCGGGGCTCGTTGACCACTGACACAGAGAAACCCAAGTAATACCTAGTCTTCCTCATACCGACCCACTCTCCTGCGGCCCTTCTTGCCGCCCCCACCACCGGTGCCACCGCCACCGCCGCTGCGATTGCGGTCGTCGTTGAGCTGGGGACGTCCAAGCAGCTCGTCCATCGAGAAAGCTTCCTTGGGGTCGATCCCGACCACCGGCTCGGGCATTCTCTCGATCTCGGTTTTGAACTCGGCGATCTCCATCTCGGGGATGGCCTCTTCCACGGCGATACGCGCCGGTACGGGCGCGGCGACGGCAGCCATCTCGACCGTTTCCTCGGCCGCGGCGGGACGAGGAGCCTGACGCTCGACGCGGGGAGGAGGAGGCGGCGCGGGCGATTCCGCCTGAATCCGCTTCATCTCCTCGCGGTGCTTGGCCTCCACCTCGGCCATCTCGCGAGCCTGAGACTCGCTCTTGATGTCGATCTTCCAACCGGTCAGACGGGCAGCCAGGCGGGCGTTCTGGCCTTCCTTCCCGATGGCCAGGGACAGCTGGTGATCGGGCACCACCACGATGGCGGAGCGATCGCCTTCGTAAAGCGTCACGCGGCTGACCCGGGCGGGCTGAAGGCTGTTAGCCACGAACAAGATGGGATCGTCCGACCACGGAATGACGTCGATCTTCTCCCCTCGCAGCTCGTCCACCACGGCCTGCACGCGACTCCCTTTAGGACCCACGCAAGCACCCACGGGATCCACCGAGGAATCCAGCGACTTGACCGCGATCTTGGAGCGCAGACCCGCCTCACGAACCACCGCTTTGACCTGGATGATGCCCTGACGAATCTCGGGTACCTCCAGCTCGAAGAGGCGCATCAGGAAGCCGGGTTGCGCGCGAGAGAGCACGACCTGCGGTCCCCGCGCGGAGTTCTTGACCTCCATCACGTAAGCCTTGATGCGATCTCCGTGACGAAACCACTCGTTATGGGCCTGCTCCCCCGGGGGGATGACTCCTTCTGCGCGTCCCAGGTCGATCAAAACACTGCGATGCTCATAGCGTTGCACCGTGCCGCTGACCAGGTCGCCATTGCGACGAATGTACTCGCCGTAGATCACCTCGCGCTCCGCCTCGCGGATACGCTGCACGATGACCTGCTTGGCCGTCTGGGCGGCAATACGCCCGAAGGTATCGTTGGGAACCTCGAGATCGATCTCCATGCCGATGTCCGAATCGGGGGAAAGGGCGCGCGCTTCGTCCAGGGACATCTCGAGCCCGGGCTCCTCCACCTCGGGAACCACCAGCTTGCGCTGCCAGATATGGAGCTCGCCGGAATGCCGATCGATCTCGATAATCACGTTCTGGTTGGGACCGAAGTTGCGTTTATAAGCCGCCACCAGGGCGTCTTCAATAGCGTGCAGCAGCATATCGAGCGGAATATTGCGCTCTTTCTCGATCTGCTTGAGTGCGCTCAAAAAGTCGGAGTTCATTCCGAGGTTCCTCCTCCGGGCTGACTGGCTGACTCCGGCGGGGCAACCCCCGGCGAAGACACTTCCAGAAAGTAGCGATGACGGATCAAGTCCAGCTCATCCAACCGTTTGGACAAGGGCCTGTGCAGGCGCTCGCAATCTTGCACCCGCACGCCTCCCTCGCGGTTGACGATGAAGCTCAAACACCACCCGATGTCTTGCTGCTCGAAGTCCACCCGGACCAATTCGAGCTCGAGTTGCTCGGCCAGGTTGCGGGCCTCGCGCTCGATACGCTCCAACACTCGGGGGCTGATTTTGGACATCCCTACTTCCTTTCCCAAAATTTCCGTTAGCAAACAAAAACGGGCTCAGTCCCGCCCACGGAGCCCGTCGTGTCTATCTTGCTCCAAAAGAAAAGAGTGGGATCACCCACTCTTTTCCACAAGCGGAAATTTGAGCAACCGAAAATATACCACAGGGTCGCTCAGCTTGTAAAGGATATGTTAAGAAGCTGCACCGACGCGGGTTTGCTCTTCCAGCACCGGCTCGCGCAGACGCACCGGCATCAGCACGTAATCGAATCCGGACTCCCCATAGGGACGGAGCACGGCACTACGAGTCTCGTCTTGCAGGCTGAACTCGAGCTCCTCGGTCTCCAGCACCGACAGGCCATCCACGATATAGCGGCCGTTGAAAGCGATCGTCAACTCGTCGCCCTCGAGTACTACGGGAATCTCTTCCTTACCGCTCCCAAGGTCCGGCGTATTGGCCGAGATCCGCAGACGCTCCGCGCTGAAGTCGAGCCGCACCAGGTGGGGAGACTGCTTCTCCTGGGCCACGATCAGCATGCGCTTCATGCCCTCGAGCAGAGCGTCCTTGCCGACCCGGCAACTCCGCTGGAAATCCTTGGGAATGACCTTCTCGAAGTCCGGGAAGGTGCCCTCGAGCAGGCGACAGTGCATCGAAGTGGTGGGCAGATGGAAGAACACCTGGCCGGGGGTGAAAGCCAGTCCTACCTCCTCGTCCTCATTGCTCAGCACGCGGACAAGCTCGAGCAGGGCCCGCGCCGGGATGACAGCCTGAGTTTCGCGCTGGTCGTCGTGAGGGAGCTCTCGGCGCATGCAGGCCAACCTTCGTCCGTCGGTGCCAACCAGGGTGATCGAGTCGGGCTTGAGGATGGTCAACAGACCGGTCATCACCGCGCGAGTCTCTTCTTGACTGGCGGCGGCCACGGCCACGCGGCGGACCATCGTCTTGAGCAGACCCTGACGGATCGGCACCGTCTGGGCCTCGGCCGGGGAAGGGAGAGAGGGAAACTCTTCGGCCGGAAGGGTGGAGACGTGGAACTCGGAGCGCCGCGAGCGGATGGCCAGGAGGCCTTCCTGCACCAGATGTAGCTCGACCGGACCGGCGGGCAGCTTGGCCACGATCTCGCTCATAAGGCGAGCCGGACAGGTCAGAGAGCCCGCCTGCTCGACTTCGGCCGGCAAGCGGGTCTGGAGACCGAGATCGAGATCGGTTGCGGTGAGCTCGAGGGTCTCGTTGCTTGCTTTTAAGAGGACGTGGCTCAATATCGGCAACGGGCTCCGCCCGTGGATGGCACGGGAAGCGACCTGCAGGCCTTCTTCCAACTGCGCCTTTTCGATCTTCACATGCATGGGGTGAGAGTACCTCCTTGAATATATATCTATAACCGTAGTCTTAGTACCTGGGGTACATGTGGAAAAGCTCAGAAGCTGAGATACTGTGCTAAGTACACGAGGACCATGGTTGGGGAAGACCATGGGATTTTCTTCAAGGCTTTTCCCATGTCCTCGCCGCGTTTTCCCCTGACCTGGGCTTGTCCCCAGGCATGTTGAATTTTACTCACAGGCTTACCCCCTGAACTTGAAGTATCCTCAACAGGCCAAAAAAGACAAAAACGCCGGCTGGTCCGACGTCTTCCCGGGGCGGTGGAAGCGGTCCCGTTCATCGGGCGAGGTCCTTGAGACGCTGGCTGATGTTCTCGAGACTTGTCTTGTAGAAAGTATCGCCCAGGTTCTCTTCGACCTTACGGAAGGCGTGCATGACGGTCGTATGATCCTTGCCGCCAAATTGAGAGCCGATCTCGGGGTATGACGCCCCGATCATCTCTTTGCACAGGTACATTGCCACCTGGCGTGGCCGGACGACACGTTGGTCGCGGCGCTTTCCGACCAGGTCGGCCATGGTGATCCCGAAGTACTCGGCCACGATTTCTTGAATCGACTTGATGTCGAGCACCTGAAGCGGGGAATCGCTCAAGAGACCCTGCAGGGCCTCCATCGCCAGACTCATGGTGACCGGTTGGCGCTGCAGCGAGCTGTACGCGATGACGCGCGTAAGCGCTCCCTCGAGCTCGCGAATGTTGGAGGGGATCTTCTCGGCGATCAGGCTGGTAACGTCATGTGGGATCGGAGTTCCACACTGTTCGGCCTTCTTGCGCAGAATGGCACTGCGGGTCTCCACGTCCGGAGGCTGAATGTCCGCGATCATCCCCCACTCGAAGCGGCTCCGAAGTCGATCTTCCAGGGTGGGGATCTGTTTGGGAGGTCGGTCGCTCGAGATCACGATCTGCTTGTAGGCACCGTGGAGTTCGTTGAACGTGTGGAAGAACTCTTCTTGAGTGCGTTCCTTGTTGGCCAGAAACTGGATGTCGTCCACGAGCAACACGTCGACGTTGCGATAGTTGCGGCGAAACTTGTTCATTTGCGCTTCAGAGATGGAATCGATCATCTCGTTGGTGAAGCGCTCGGCCGACATGTAGACGACCCGAGCTTTGCGTCGTTTCATCAGTACGGCGTGGCCGATGGCGTGCATCAGGTGGGTTTTGCCCAGCCCGACGCCGCCATAGATGAAGAGGGGGTTATAGGCTTTGGCAGGGCTGTCAGCGACCGCTCGCGCGGCGGCGGCGGCCAAGTTGTTGCCGCTTCCCTGGATATAAGCGTCAAAGGTGTATCGGGGATTGAGAAACAGAGCATTCGGCTCGTCCTCGTGGCCTTCTTGCTCGCTCGTTTGAGCGCGCTCCGGCCGGGCGCTTTCGCGCTGCTCGGCTTTCAGGGCTACGAATTCGACCTGGAAGTCCTCACCCGTTACTTTCTTGAGGACGGCGCGAACGATTTCGCGGTTCTGCGTCTTACTCAAGTAGTCACGGGAAAAGGAGCCGTGCACCCCGATTTTCAGCAGGTTCCCGTCGATGGCGAGCGGGCGGCTGTTGTGCAGCGAGTTGCGCACCGGGGTATCCAGCGTGCTTTCAAGGACCTCCAGGCAGTTGGTCCAAACCGGGATAAAATCTGTTGTCTGGCTGTAGCTGCCGGACATTTTCTAGGCGGCCCTCACTTTGGTCAGGGATCGGATGGCCTTCCGGCCGCTCCTGTCGTCGCTGAACGATCCGGGCCTGTAACCACGGGAGTTCCACGAGAGTTTGCGGGCTTCGGTTGGTCAGAAAGGGTTTCCTACCGAAACAAAATCGAAACCAAATCCACATTTTCCACAGATTTTTGCACCGTCTGTGGATAACCGACATGGTTTGCGTGCGGCCGAACTTTGTGCTCCATGCTGGACAAACGGTGTTTCGAGGGAAGCAGGAGTGTACGCCGGTGGTAGGCCATCTCCAGGCCTGCTTCGTGACCCTCCGAACTGCGTCGTGACGGGATCTTGTCCACTTATCCACAGAGTTCTCCCCAACTGGGGAAAAGTGCAGGAAGTTGACAGTCCTTCGGGGGGAAAGTATACTCTCGGGGCCTACGGGCTTTTTTTCTTTTTGAACCCTGTGGAGGAGCCATGAAACGGACCTATCAGCCGAAGAAACGCACGCGAAAGAACGAGCACGGCTTTTTTAAGAGAATGTCGACTTCGGGCGGTCGCAATGTTTTGAACGCTCGTCGTCGCAAGGGACGCAAGCGCCTGACCCTGTAGTTTGGAAACGCTCAAGAAGGCGCGCGATTTCGATCGTGTCTTCCGGCAAGGCCGGACCTGGAATGGTCCGGAGTTCTCGCTGGTCGTCTTCCGTCGTCCGCGAGGAGGCGGCCGCGTCGGTTTCTGCGTGAGCAAGAAACTGGGGGGAGCGGTTTTGCGTAACCGGTTGCGCCGCCGGTTGCGGGAGGTTTACCGTCAGCATAAGGAGAAGCTTGCCGCGCGATGGGACCTGGTGTTTCTGGCGCGCAGCCCGGCGATGACGGCGACGTTCAGCCAGCTGACGAGCTTGTTCCTACAACTGGCCCAGAAGGCGCAGGTGCTCGCCCCGGCTGGTCCATCCGAACCGCCGAAGCAATGATTCGCATGTATCAGGCAGTTTCTCGTTATACCCCGGCTATGTGCCGCTTTCAGCCGACCTGTTCGGAGTATACCCGTCAGGCCGTGGTGAAGTATGGGGTTTTCAAAGGGAGTTGGATGGGTTTCAAGCGCATCTGTCGCTGCCATCCCCTGCATCCGGGTGGCTCGGATCCGGTGACCTGACGTGTGGCAATCCCTTCTGCATTTCATCGAGTCTACGCTGATCTCCATCCTGGAGCATATCAACAGCGTAACGCACAACTGGGGTCTGACCATCATCCTTTTTGCTGTCGTGATCAAGATTTTGCTCTATCCGACCACGCAGAAGACCTACAAGTCGATGAAGGAGATGCAAAAGGTTCAGCCCGAGCTCGAGAAGATTCAGAAGAAGTACAAGGGCGACCTGGAGAAGATCCAGCAAGAGCAGATGGCGCTTTACAAGAAGCACGGGGTCAATCCTCTGGGTGGCTGTTTGCCCATGTTGCTCCAGATGCCCATCATTCTCTGCATCTGGCAAGCCATCTCGCATCGTCCCGAGGTCTTCGAGCGGGCTTATTTCCTGTGGATGCACCCGGGGCCGCTGCAGAACCTTTTTCCGTCCCTGACAGCCAGCAGCCTGGCCGGGCGCGACCTGCCCATGCTGATTTTTTACGCTCTGACGATGTATCTGTCTCAGAAGCTCACTCCAACGCAGGGCAACAGCCCGATCAATCAGAGTTTTATGGCCATCTTCATGACCGGGATGATCACCTACGTGGCCTGGGTGGGCAAGTTCCCGGGTGCCATGCTGCTCTACTGGAGCGTCTTCACGTTCCTCACCCTGGCCCAGCAAGCTTTCATTATGCGAGCGTCGGACAAACCCAAGCTCAATCCCAATCCTGCTCCCGTTGCAAGTGGGAGCGAATCCTAAACTCGTGGACGCTCGCTTGAAAACCCAGAGGGAGGGTCAATCCATGCCGGAAGATTACGATCTGGAAGAGGGCTACGAGCCCGAAGCCGCACCCCGCACCGCGGCGCGCCCTGCGCCGCGAGATGGTGGTGGCTATGACGACGACGAGGAAGAAGATCCCGTCGCCGATCTGCTCTACGACATCCTTGATCTCATGGGCTTCGATGCCGAGATCGAGTACGAGGAGCGCGAGGACCACGTGCGCTATCACATCGAGGGACCCGAGCTGGGGGCGCTGATCGGGCGTCACGGCAGCACTCTCGAGGCGATGCAGTTCCTGGTGGGCGTGATCAACGCCCGCAAGAAGCTGGTGGACTATAAGGTCGTGCTGGATGTTGAGGGCTATCGCGATCGCCGCGAGCGTCAGCTGCGCGACCTGGCTCGCCGCTCCGCCGCCCGGGCTCAGCGGGAAGGGCGCAAGATCGTTCTGGCTCCCATGCCGGCCGGCGATCGCCGCGTCATCCACCTGGCGCTGGCCGACCATCCGAGGGTTCGCACTTACTCCGAGGGAGAAGAGCCCGACCGTTGCGTGGTCGTCTCCCCCGGCTCCAAAGAGCCCTGATCGAGACCGATACGATTGTCGCGCCGGCCACGCCGCCCGGAGAGGGTGGGGTGGCCGTCGTGCGTCTGAGCGGACCTCAGGCGGCACAGGTCCTCGAGCAGGTGTTTCGGCGGGCTCATCCCGGTTCGTGGGAGAGTCACCGGCTCTATTTGGGCTCGGTCGTGGAGGGTCCGCTGGTGCTCGACGAGGCGATGGCCGTCTGGATGCGGTCGCCGCGCAGTTACACCCGAGAGGACGTGGTCGAGTTGCATCTGCACGGCTCGCCTGCTCTGGTCCGCGCGGTCGTCGAACTTTGCTGCTCTCTGGGCGCACGGCTCGCGCGTCCGGGAGAGTTCACCTTGCGGGCGTTTCTGAACGGGCGGCTCTCCCTGGCCCAGGCCGAGTCGGTCGCGTCGCTCATTGCGGCCGAGAGCCGGGCCGAGTTGCTCTCGGC
>JBDHVW010000026.1:0-91938 GCA_039809865.1 Vulcanimicrobiota bacterium | reverse complement strand
GCCAGCCCAGCGGCTCCACCAGCGCCCTGACACTCTTTGACTTGTTCCGACTCGCAAGCCCCTTTCGATCCAGTTCGCGATTGCCCATTCCGTCGCGCATGTGCTGCAACAGCAGCTCGTAGTCCCTCACAGTGAGCCTCCTCCTGGCCACGACACCTCCTCAACGGTAGATTTCGTAGCAGATTATAGTGGCTCAGGAACGTGGCATCGGCAGGTGGATCATATCGAACGATCCGCGGTGCCGCCCGAGGGCGGGTGGATCATATCGAACGATCCGCAGGTGGATCATATCGTCCGATCCCTGATAGCCGGCGGACTCATTGGAGCTTCGAATCGTCGGAGTGCCCTTTGATGTTGGCCCCGAGGTTCGAGTGGCGGTGATGAGTCGCTTGAACCAGGGTGCCCAGAGCACCCTTCTGAACGGGCCCGGTGGGTCACTCATTTTGTCTGGTCGTCTGGCCGCCTCTTCGCTGGTTCAGGATAACGCCGACAATGGTAGACTTGAGTTCACTTCGATCGACTGGAGCCAGGGAAGATATCCTACGGGGGACTCCGACATCTTCGCGTTTGAAATGAAAGCCAGGGGCGGAGTGCAGTTTGGCCGCGTGATTGTCGGGGGCGATGCCACGAAGATTCTTGAGGTCCGAGGTCGGCCCGCAGACAACGAAAACTACCTTGCTGATGTGGTCGATTTGCAGAAGGCAGGGATCCGATGTTTCGAATCAGCCGGATACACTGTTTTCGACTATTTTGTGAGGGACTCAAGGTGGTCGAGTTCGCGCGAAAAGGTCGTGGCCAGGATCGAGAACACGGCGGACGTGGCCTACTTGAGTGGCCACGGCTCTTATCAAAACTGGACAACCGATGCTGGGAACATCATTCTCGCCGACAGAACCGGACCTCGGCCGGCCAATGCATTTGGTCCCCCGCAGTGGAGAAAAATACAGACGCTTATCGTGGCCGGATGCGTGGCATGCAATCTCAATGATTATGCGTTCAACATCCAAAAACACGTCACTGGCGGAAATCCCGATGCAACCCCAGTGTCAAGTCCAGCCCGGACGATCATCGAGATTCTCAAACCCGGAGCTATCATGTTGGGTTACCAGGACGGTGCCCCCGAGGCTCCCTACGATCAGCCCCTGATACAGGGATTCTTCAACGACATGGGGCCGAGTTGGTATTCTTTACCCTCCCTGACCCCTCTCCTCTGGGTTGAGGGGCACGCCAAGAGAGATGTCTTGGACAATGCCAGTGCCATTGATTCTGGCGCTTACTACTACATCGGGCACGATGAAAAAGAAGATCCCACTTATTGGGATCCATTGAGGCAAAGCTTGAGAAAACGAATATACCACACCAATCGACGGATTATTCGCGTTCCATCCAGCGAGTGGGACAAGCCGCGCAAGTCGGATCAATTTTTGGAGGTCGTGGGGAGAAGACGTCCGGATGTCAGTTTCGAGGTGGTGCCATGAAGAAATTTCTTGCAATTCTTGTGATGCTCTGGCTGGTCCAACTTTGCTGTCACGCCCAGCCTCCCGATGGTGAGGCTGAGCTCCGGAGAGCGGACGCCCTGATCAGCGACTCTGAGTATGACCAAGCTTTGACAATCCTCATTTCTCTCTCTGCTCGTTATCCAGGTACGAGCCTGGACGCCCGAGCGTGCATGAATCGTGCCTACATTCTGGGGGCCGTGCGACACAATCTAGGGGCTGCGCGACAGGTTTACCAAGAGGTACTCGATCGCTTTCCCAACAGCTTCTTTGGATATATTGCCGAGAGTAATCTTGCCGACCTGGAGCTGATTCCGCAGGCTGACTCCAGCCTTCACTCGCCTGCTTTTCAGGCTTACTTTGCTCGAATTCGCGCGGCCGTGATGCGAGCGGGTGGACCGGATATTGCTCAAGATGACCTGTCCGGGCCGATCCGCCCGGTAGCAGGCCTCTCCTCCAAAGAGCAGGAGCTCATTCTTGAGGATCTCTTGTCCCTGGTTGCGGACAGAATGTGCTCGCGAGCAGCCAACGAAGCGACCTTCGATACCGTTACCTACAGACGCGGAGTGCGTATCGAAGCGTTGGCAGCAAGCAGGTTTGGAGGAGAAGGGCTAGATTCTCAAGACTTATTCAACATAAGAGCTGATGGAATGAGTGTATTCAATATCCAGGACTCAGCCCAAATCCAAGATCTAACCCCCCCCTTGATCACGGTCCAGTCTCCGGCCGATGGCGCGGTGGTGACCGAAACCAGTCCCACGATTCGTTTCACGCTCTCGGACGGGGACGTCACCCAACGTCAGCCGGACATTGACCGCATGAAGGTCTGGCTGGACGGAAATCTGGTTTATGACGGGGGGCAAGCAACGGACCGCTCCAAGAAGGTTTTTCAGATCGCGCTCAATCTCGAGCAACGAAATGCTACCTTTATGACTTTACAGGTCGCGATCCCCACCCAGTCCCTGAGCGTGGGAATCCACCAGGTCGAGGTCTACGCGATTGATCGGTACGTCAAGAACGAAGCCAGGAAACAGTGGAGTTTTCGGGTCGCTCAGCCGACGCCCATTTCGCTGCAACTGGCTGTCCTTTCCAAACACGTGAAACCCCATAAAGGAGAGCTTGCGCGCGTTCGAGCCACCGCTTCCGCGCCCCCAACCCAGTTCACCTACGCGATTTACCGAGGCAACTCCCCAAGCGGGCAACCCGTTTATACTTCGGCCCCGGTATCCTCCACCTCCGGCGTTCAAGAGCTTGTCTGGAATGGCCTGAACAACGCCGGGCAACAGGTTTCCAACGGTAGTTATGTGATGGTAGTGACAGCTCGCAGCAATACTGGAGCGACAGCATCGGACTTGGCCCAGATCGTGGTTAATTTTCAAGGAGGAGGTCAGGGATTTCAACCAGGCTCGTGGCTTCTGGCATTAAAGACACGCGTGCTCCCGGCCTTCTGGCTGGCCGTCAAGTTGGCCTCACCAGTGACTTCGCTGGTTGATCTACCGATGAAATCTTCCACATAAACCCTGTTTACTCCCGTGCCTCCAGCGGCAACCCCAAGAAATCCGCTACCCGCCGGCCCAGCTCCATTGCCGCGGCGCGGCTGATCAGCTCGTCGTCGACGCGCAGGCGTCCGAACTCGCCAGTCTTCTCGAGCTGCAGTTGGAACTGGTCGCGCGGCCGCTTGTAGTGCTCCTCGGGCCGGGTCGCCACCATCACGAGCTTGTCGTAAGGGTCGATCTTCTGGCGGTCCAGGCCGTTGATGGGCAGCATCCAGGGGCCCAGCGCCAGTCCCCACCAGCGGTGGAGCGTCCGCTCTCCCCTATCCAGGGTCGTCACCCGGCGCCACGACAACAAGAGGAACCCCATGCAGGCCAGCAGCAGCGCTCCGAATCCCAATCCCAGGCGGGCGTTGCGCGAGCCCCCCAGGCCGAACCCGAAATCCAGTCCGGCCGCCACCACCCCCAGGCCCAGCCCGAGCGAAATCAGCCCGGAGCCAACTTGACGCGGCCATCCGTCCCCCCGGCGGATGTCCATCACGTCCGGCAATTTATAGCCCTTTGGCGTCGCGCCCGATGACCAGCGTCAGGTCGGGCATCGAAGGCTCCGGTTTGCCCTTCTCCACGCGCGCCGGAACGATCTCGGTCATGCGCTTGCAGGCCCGCGCGCTGCCGACCCGGTCCACCACCTCGGAGTGGGCGTAATCCTTACTCGCATCCCCCACATACACCACGTGAAAGCCCTTCTGCTCCAACAGGGTGGCGGCCTGACCGGCGGCGCCGCTGATTCCGCTGCCATTGAGCACCTCCACCGTGAGCTCCGACAGCGGCAGGTCTTCGGGGTTGGTCAGCAGCTTGCGCACCAGGGCCTGATTGGCTTCGGTCTGGGGGATGAGCACCATCGCGCCTCCCACCTCGGCATCCGAGACCTCCAGGCGGGCGGTGTGCAGCGCATTCTTGTCCACGCCGCGGAACAGGCGCCCCAGCGCGAGCATCTTCGAAAGGGCCAGGTCGGTGTCCACGTTCTTCTGGAAGACCCGCGTGAGGCGCGGGATGGTATCCAAACGGGCCTGCGACTTGAGCTGCTTGGTCAACGCCGCGATGACCTGTTGCTGGCGCCGGATCCGTCCCAGGTCGCCCTCCTCGTCGTGACGGAAGCGCGAGTAGCCCACCACCTGCTCGCCGTTCAGCTTCTGCTTGCCCTTCTTGAGATGGATGTGCAGATGGCCCCAGCTGTCGTCGTAGTCCATGTCTTTCTCGACGTCCACCGTAAGCCCGCCCAGGCCGTCCACGACCTGTTTGGCGGCCTGAACGCGCACCGACACGCAGTAGTCGATGGGCACTCCCAGCAGCGAGGAAACGGTCTTGCGGGCCAGCGCGGCGCCCCCCAGCGCATAAGCGGAGTTGATCTTGTCCTCGCCGTAGCCCGGGATGGAAACCCACAGGTCGCGCGGGATCGAGAGCACCGCCACCGATTTCGAGCTGCGGTCGAAGCTGAGCAGCATCATCGTGTCCGAGCGGGCGCTCTTGCTGAACGGCTGGCCCGTGTTGGTGTAGTTGTAGTCGACCCCCATGCAGAGCACGTTGAGGCGCTGCCGGTCACCAAACACGTAATTGTCGGGTCGCAGCCAGAACTGGGCCGCCTGCTCGGGCCGGCCGCCTTCCTTCTGGATCTGGTTGGCGACCAGGAAGTAAGCGCCGCCCGCCAGCGTGAGCGCACCCCCCAGCAACAGCAGGAACAGCACCGTCAGAAAGAAACGCAGGGCCTTCCGGCGGGTTTTGCGCGGAATGGAGCCAGAGGCGGCGAAGGTGGGCAGCTGATCTGGCATCATGATTGATTCTCCGCTCTTGTCGTCGCTACCAAGGTTGTCCGCTCCTGTCGCCGCCTGACCAATGTGGCCGCTCCTGTCGTCGCCTGACCAATGTGGCCGCTCCTGTCGTCGCTGGAATCTACTCCCTTTCGGGCTCTGTCGTCAATCGGGGCTCTCTTCATCCTCTTCGAGCAGCGGCATGAAGCCCGAGCCCAGAATCTCGCGCGCGGGCGAGATCACCACGAAGGCCTGGGGATCGCAGCCCGCCACCACCTGGCGCAGGTGAGCCACTTCGGTGACCGTCAGCGCGGTCATCAAGACCGCCCGCCGCTTCCCGGAATACAGGCCTTTGCCGAGCAGCGCGGTAACGCCGCGGCTCATCTCGCGCAGCAGCGTGCGGCCCACCTCCTCGGGTTTCTCGGTGACGACCAGCACCAGCACCTGCTGGCGCTTGCGGGAGGGCCGGAACCAGGCCCGCAGTCCGCGTGGCTTCTCGGGGTCCATGTCCTGCCCGAAGCGGGGCAGGATCTCCCCCGCCGCCTGGTTCAGGTGCATCGTCAGGATGCCCATCGCCAGCAGGGTGCCGTTGAAGAGGAGGCCGACCGTTACGATGAACCAGCCCGGGACCGGGCCCACTGCGGCTCGCGCCAGGAAATCTTCCATCGTGACCGCCGGCATCGGGTGCAGCACGATCTTGAAGAACCAGGCCAGAGCCAGCACGGCATAGATCCACACGTAGTTCAGGCGGTAGCGTCGCCCGACCGCCTCCCACCACGAGACCGGGAAGTCCGGATGCAGCAGGCTTTCGGCCAGGCTCTCGGCCCAGTCGGGGGCGGGACGGAACGGGGGCACCAGCATGGAGCCGAAAAAGTCGGTTTCCATCAACCGCACCCGATAGCTCCAGAGCTCGTAGTAGCGGTAACGCCGCGCCTCGATGGTGAGGAACAAGGTGACCAGCAGCGTGTTGATGGCGATCACCATCGGGCTGACTTCCTTTTCCGAGAAAGCGAGCGAGATGGAGGCGCCCGTGGCGACCACGGCCCAGTTGGTCGTGGAGTCCAGGCGCTGGCGCCAGACGTTGGCCCGGGTAACCTCGGCCCGGAACAGGTGCACCATCGCGGTGGTGAACTCGCTGGCCTTGATGTGGTAACCGCGATAGCTCCAGACCTGCTCGTCGATTCCAGGAAGTTGTTCCTCGGCCATCCGGGAAGTTTCGTCAACCCGGCTTGAAAATCATTCAGAAACGATCAAGATGCTTGCTGGCGGGAGTAGGCGTGATACATGAGGGCGCTCATGCCGCGATTCTCCTCGGGGTGAAGGCGCTGGCGAAAATAGAGCACCACCCCGACGGCAAAACCAACGGGCCAGAGATAGGGAGCCCGCTTCCACGCTTTGAGGCCACGCTGAAAGTCGGGATCGCGGAACAGGGAATGATGCAGATGCTCGAGGTAACCGCTCTGCACCTCGGTCAGCAGGGAACGCAGGGCGCCGCTCGTCTCCAGCGTCTTGTGGGCGGCGATCAGACTGGCTTTGTGCTCGCCCAGGACCTCGGTGTTGAGCTCGCGGCGCGCGTCCCAGAAGGAGCGCGTCACCTGCTCCTGCACGCTTTCCGCCATCTTCTCGGTCAGACCCAGCTCTTTGGCGACCAGCATGAAGAGCTTGCTCTCCTCCATCTCGTACTTGGCGTCAGCCATGGCCACGACCAGGGTCAGCACGAGCGTGGGAGTGATCAGCTCGGGGTGCGTCTTGACCTGCTCGAGCTCGGGCCGCAGGGTCTCCACCAGGCTGCTGGCCATCATCACCGAGCGCGAGCAATAGTCGGCCCAGCCTTTACGCATGTCCTCGCGCGCCCGGCCCGAGGGGAAGACGCGCTCGGCCACGCGGTCGAGCAACTGGATCTCCTCGCTCAAAGCCGCCGGAGGGCCCAGCGAAGCCATGCAGGAGGCGATGCGCCAGACCGGGACGAGGTTCTTGGAGGCGTCTTCGGTGATGTGCTCCCAGAGGCGATTCTCCAACGACGCGACGGTTTCGCCCTCCTGAGGCGGCAGCTCGGTCTGGGTAGCCAGCCACTCCAGGGCGGAGCGCTCGACCATCTCGGGGGCGGCCCCGGCGGGCAGTCCCAGGCGGTGCGCCATCCAGTTCAGCAGGCGCTGACGGAGGGCCGAGGCGTCGCGCAGACCCTCGCGAGCAGGGTTGATCCCGAGCATCACGGCCGCGCCGCTGAGCTCGTCCTGCTCCATCTTCTCAAGTCCTTGCAGCATGGGACGCCTCCGGGGTCAGCGTGAATCGGCCCAACTCGGCGCGCAGCGCGCCCTCGAGATCGGGGTACAGGAACGGGAACTGGGCCTGCTGCAGCCGGGCCGGCAAGACCCACTGGCTGGCCAGCAACGCCTCTTCGGCCATCTCGCCGAAGGCCATCTTGAGCAGCCAGGGCTCGAGACGCATGAACGCCGGTCGCCCCAGCACGCGGGCGAGCGTGCGCGTGAGCTCCTCATTGGTGACCGGATTGGGAGAGACGAGGTTGACCGGTCCGGCCAGGTCGGAGTAGAGCAAAGCATGCATCGCGCCGATGGTGTCCTCGCGCGAGATCCAGCTGGTGCCCTGGCGTCCGGAGCCGAGCGTTCCCCCCAATCCCATCCGGAACGCCGGCAGCATGCTGGCCAGGGCGCCACCCTGGGCACCCAGCACCACGCCGATACGCATGTGCACGACCCGAATCCCCGCTTCCTCGGCGGCGCGAGTGGCGTCTTCCCATTCGCGGCAGACCTCGGCCAGAAAGCCGCGGCCGGAGCCGCTCTCTTCGGTGACAGGCGCCTCGGAGGAGCCGTACCAGCCGATGGCCGAGCCCGAGAGCAGGGTCTTGGGTGGGGTCTTCAGCCCGGCCAGGGTCTGGGCCAGGAAGGCGGTCGCCTCCCGGCGGCTCTGCACGATCTTCTGCTTGAACGCGGGAGTCCATCGGTGTCCGGCCAGGTTCTCGCCAGCCAGGTGGATGACGGCGTCGAGCCCCTCGAGACCGGCCGCGTCCACCTCCTGGCGGGAGGGATCCCAGTAGACGGCCCCCGGACTCAGGGGCCGGCGCCGCTCCAGGCGTACCACCGTGTGGCCCCCCGTCGTCAGGAAAGCGCTCAGACCCCGGCCCACGAAGCCCGAGGCCCCTGTCACCGCGACGCGTAAGGTCGGCTTGCCCGCGTGACGCTCGAGGTCCTGGCGGGTGCGCCGGTGACGGAAGGTGAACATGCGCCGCAAGCTCGGATGCACGAAGGGGTGCGCCAGCTTTTCGACGAGGCGGCCTCCGTGGTAGCCCATCTCCACCTCGTCCTCGAGCACACTACCCTGATCGTCGCGGGGAAGAAAGCGATGGTGGTGCTTCCAGTGGCGGAAGGGACCCTTCTGCATCGTGTCCTGGAAGCTGCGACCCGGCTCGCAGGCGGTGTGGACCGCGTGCAGGGGCACTCGCAGGGGGCCGACTCCCAGCGAAAGGACGCGCCGGGCGCCGACTTCCAGCCCCCCCTGGCTCCGCTCGAGCCGCACGTCCTGCCACGGAGGCAGGAGGCGCTCCAGCGCACCGGGTCGCTCGTGCCAGGCAAAGACTTCCTCGGCCGTCGCCGGCAGGGGCGTTCGCAGAATGAAATGCGCCATGGCCGCGCCTTTGCCCTGACGGCCCGCGTTCCTCCTGCGTAAAAAGAGGGCGGGGGCCACTCCCCCCTGGTGGCCACCGCCCAAAGGTCCCGCTCATGGCGCGCTCGCGCGCGCTGGACCCCCTAGTTGAGGTTGAAGGATTGCCGCTCGAGGCGGATGTCGTCGTCAGGGCGATCTTTCACCAGCTTGGTAAGGAAGATCGGGTTGTAGGTCAGCTTGACGTTGGTCGCCTCGTCGATCCAGATGTTGCCGCGCTTGGCGACCAGGGCGCCCTCGATGTCCACGCTGGAGGGATTGGTGATGGCGGGCGGCGGCTTGCGCATCTCGAAGTTGCGGCCGGCGTAAACCAGGCCTTTGAACTTGCTGTCCACGATGGCGCCCGGCGTGCCGATGTCGGCCGGAGCCATTCCGGCCGGGTCCATGATGACGTCGCGGTTCCCGTAGAGGGCGATGCCGATGTTGGGATCGGTGGAAACCTGTCCCCCCGCCTGCATCGTCAGGTCGCTGTTGGCCACCAGAGCGCCGTTCCCATCCACCTCGCGCACGGTCAACGTGCCGCTGGCTTTGATGGCGCCCAGCTGACCGGCCACGGGTGCCGCCCCGACGTCGTAGCCGAGGTGAAGCTTGGCCTCCACATCGCGGTGCAATCCAGGACCGGGGTTGGTGCCCACCTCGGAGGTCATCGCGAAGTCGCCCACCACGTTCAAGATGGTATTGGCACCGACATTGAAGTCGGCACCCTCGATGTCGATGGTGGCCGATGTGCCGGCCGGGATGGTGGAAGGGTTCACAGCGATATCCGTCAGGCGCACGATCCCATCGGCGATCTGGTGCTCGGCGCCGGCCGACTGCTGGGGCGTGATGGAGAGGATCGTGCTGTTGAGAGCTCCCGGCAGGGGCGCTCCTGGAGGCGGCACGGTGCCGTCCTTCACCCACATTTCCTGGGCGACGCCATTCTCCATCCGGATCAGGGCCGGGAAGCTGATTCCGCGAGTGGTATTGCCCATCACGGGACGTCCCAGAAAGTCGGTGGCTGGATTTCCGAAGCGGTCGAGTTGCTGGTAGTCAAAATTAACGTCGTAGGTCGCCGTGCCGAACACGTACTTGCCGGGCTTGATGTCCACCTGAGGGGTGGTGTCGTACATCTTGAAGTCGTCGAAGCCGAGATCGTAGATGTTGTTGGTCTTGGCAGCGTTGTTGGCCACGAAGCCCTTGGAGTGGTTCTCGAACTGCTGGCGCTGGGGATTGTTGATGGCCAGGCTGAGATCGGTCGGGCCGCTCCTGATGGCCCCTTTGCTCCAGAGCATCCCCTTACGGGGCAGGGCATTGAGCGCGGGGTCGGCGGTCCAGTCGAAGTGGACGCGATTGGCGATGACGCCGTCGGGAACCGTGATGTCCCCGTTTGCCCTCACGGTGTTGCGATACTTGTCCAGGCTGTCGAACGTCAGGCTGTTGCGCGCGTCGATGTCGATGTAACCGCTCGCCAGGGCCGACGAGTCGAACAGGGGCGAGGTGGCGAAGACGGTTTCGAGTCGCCGCTCGAGCCCGGTCGAATTACCGACGACGCGGATGTAGCAGGTCTCCGGGGCCACGGTTGGGAACCCGCCGCGGGCGACCGGGGCACCGCCGGGACGCAAGTTGTTGATGACCGTCAGGGTGAAAGTGATGCGGGAGAGACTCCCATCGGGCTCTTTCAAGGTGCCCTGCAACGTGTTGGGGTCGACCACCACGATATTCATTTCGCTGGCCACGTCGGCCGACTCGGCCGGGGGAAGGGTGCTAAAATCGGTGCCCCAGCGCTTGTTGTTCTCCAGCGCGTAGTGCGCGTAAGCGTATGCGTCGTAACAGGCGCGCGTCGCGTTTTCCTGGTCGATGCTGGCATTGAGGAGCCCGAAGTTGGAGTGGTTGATGGCCACGAAGGCCGTGGTCATGAGGGTCAGCAATCCGAGCATCGTCATCACCATCGCCAGGGCGATGCCTCGTCGGTTCATACGTCCTCCTTCGCCTGTCAGAGCGCCGGCCATGTGTTCTCCGGATGGGTGTCGATAAAGACTTCGAAACTCTCCACGATCTGCTTGTCTCCCGTGGGCGCGGTGCCCGAGCGCTCGCGCAACACCAGGTGGGCCGTGACGGTCTCGGTGGCCGGATCGAGCTGAGCCCCGAACATCACCACGTTGCGCGAATAGACCTTGAAATCGTTGGTACTCGCCTGCGGGCTCGCCATCATGGGTCCGAAAGCGGTGTAGGGAAGCGGAAACAGGATCGGGCCGGTATCGACCACCTTCCGGATCAGCTGGCCCAGTTTGCGATCGCCGCGGGGACTGAGCTTCTCGCTCTCGCGACTGGTGGCATACCAGATGACCCGGCGATTCCACTTCGGACGCAGATTGCTGTCGAAGCGGGTCACGTCGGCCGTGTTGCTCCAATCATCCATTCCTACGAAGATCATGCCGTCGCGCTGCTCGCCGGTCGTGGCGTCGACCCGGTTGAGATAGCCGGCCGAGCGGTAGTGGGTCAGCACCAGGTCACGCCGGAGCACGGCCGCGATGCGCCGCGCCTCGGCCTGGAGACCCTGCCGGGTCAAGAGCATGCGGAAACTCCGCGTGCCGGTCGAGAACAGGAAGAACAGCACCATCCCCAGGGCACTCAGGAGCGCCAGGGAGACCAGCATCTCGACGACGGTATGTCCGCGTGCTCTTCTCATGGTGAGTCGGGCAGGTATCCGGGCTCGGTCCAGCCTTTGTCCTTGACCTTCTGGTAGTAAAACATGCGGGTGAGGGTGAGGAACTGCTTGCCGGTGCCCTGCCGCACGACCGCCTGCGGCGTGGCGCCCGAGGTGTTGGGCCACCACATCACGTCGACCTTGAGCCGGTACAGGTCACCCATGATTTGAGCCCTGACCAGACGGGCTTCCAGCTTATGATAGAAAAGCGTCTTGTTATTTTCGTCGCTGGTATAGACTCCGCCGCCCAGACCGCCCGCGAAAGTGGTGGTATCCGCGGCAGCCTCGGTCCAGCAGCGCGTCGCCGCGTCGTAGACCATGGGCGTCCCGCTGCCCCAGAAGGGGGGTCCGGTCCCGAGCGCGGCGTCCATCCGCCTTTGCGCGAACAACAGGCCCACCGACTGGTTGGTGGACTTGGTGCCGGAGGCCATCAACTTGACGAAAAGCGCGGCCATGACCACTACGAGAGTGCCCACCAGACCAATCGCAATAACGAGCTCACTGAGTGTGAGCCCCCGGCGGAGTCGCACGCCGGCCCGCAACTTCCACACCCGCACTTCATGGTAGCACAAAAAACACCCAAAACGACGTGCGAAGGGGGTCAAGTCGAGAGCACGAACAGGCGCTCGTGCGCTCTGCTCTCCTGTTTCTGGTGCTCTGGCTGCTGGGATTGACCTGGGCGGCCGCCGATCCGGCCCGGGTAATGTTTATCGGTGCCCATCCGGACGACGATTCCGGCGCGACCGGCTACCTGGGCTCGCTGGTGGCGTCGGGCCGGGCCTCGGTGACAGTGGTCACGCTCAGTCGCGGGGAAGGAGGCGGAAATGCCCTCGGCCAGGGCTCGGGAGCCTCGCTGGGGCATGTACGCGAGGCCGAGGAGCGGGCGGCGCTGGCTTCCCTCGGGATCACCCGCGTCATCTATCTCGATCGCGTCGATTGGGGTTACACGACCAGTTATGCGGCCACCGCTTCGAGGTGGGACCACGATCTTTGCTTGAGTCGCCTGGTGGAGCTCTTGCTGCGAGAGAAGCCCGACATCATCGTGACCATGAATCCTTTTCCCAGCGGGCATGGACACCACCAGTTCGCGGCCCGGCTGGCCACCGAAGCATATTTTGCCGCGGGCATCTCCTCCGAGCTGGTCTATGCCCTGTCGTACGGTCAGGACGGATTCGAGCCAGACTTTGTCTACACGCCCGTCGGGGAGCAAGAATTGAACGCCCTGCGGCACTACGTGAGCCAGGGCTGGGATGCGTTGCCGACCACGGGACCGACCTTCGTGCTGGGCGCCGAGACCTTTTTCGTGGCCCACGGCAACTCGGCGCTCTTCCCCGCGCGGTCGCATGGACCGCGGGCTCAGTCCGAGGTCAGCGTGCAACTGGCGCCGATTCCGGCCGTGGCTGCGTATCGTGATTGGGCCCTGAAGCTGGGTCTGGACCCGGTGCTGTCGGAGCCGGAGGCTCGCATGGTCGCGGGGCGGCCCTCGACCGTGGAGCTGGAGGTCACGAACCGCGGTGAGAAGGCCGCCAAGGTGGAGATTGCCCCTCCGGCCGGGGTCCGCTGGACCCGCGGGCCCTTCCAACAGAGCGCTCCGCCGGGGGTGACGCGGGTCGTGCTGGAGGGGGTGGCGGAGCGACCGGGCGCCGTGGCCACGGAGTACGGCCGGCTCGAGGTGGTGCCCTTCTATCAGGCGCCCGAACCGGGGACCGTGGACCAGCTCTGGGAAGGCTCTCCCAGCCAGGTGAGGGCGGAATTTTCGCTATCGTCCCGCGAGTCCGACCTCTCCTTCGTGGCCCATGTCAGGGACGATAGGATTTGCCGCCAGATTGCTCCTGAGGACGCATCGGCCCACTGGCGAACCGATGCCGTGGAGCTGGACATCGACCCTTCGGGCGCCAGCGAGAACACGCTGACCACCTTCAAGCTGGGCATCATTCCTTTTGCCAGCAATGGGCAGCCCCTGGCCTTCCGCGACGCCGACGCCCGTCCCGGCCCGGTTCCCGGCCTGACGGTCACCAGTGAGTTGGAAGAAGGCGGATACGTCGTGCGTGTGACCATTCCGCGCGCGGAGGTCGGCGAGTTGGCCCCCGAGTTCGGATTGAACGTCCTGGTCTACGACGCCGATGACACCAACACACCCATCGGGTCGAATGCGGGCCTCAGCCGCATCGGGTGGAGCGCCTGGCCCGAGGTGATGGGAAACCCTCGTCTGTGGGGTCGCGCCCGGTTGGAGGGCTCTCCCGAGGGCGAATCGAAACGGGCCCCTCATGTTCAGTTTCCTCTCCAAACCGCAGCAAGTCGAGCTTCTGGAAATGGACGGCCGCCGGCTGGGGTTCCGTAGTCTCAAGGAAAATACGGTCGGTCAGACCGTGAAGGTCAAGGTGGCCCTGCCGGGCCAGAGCGAGATGACGCTGCCCATCACGATCAAGAGCTGCCGGGCTGGAGACAACGGTTTTCTGTGCTATGGGGACGTCCCCTCGGTCAAGGGCCTGGAGCGCTTTCAGCAGGCGCTCAACGACCAGATTGCCGACAAGCCGCGTCGGGAGCCGCGCTTTTTGGTGGGAATCCGGATTCTCTCCCCGGAGCTGCCGAGCTTCAAAGCGATCTCGGTCGACTTCAGCCGCTCCGGCTTGCAGCTCGAGGCCGAGGGCGAGGTGCCGTTGAACACGATGCTGACGCTCACGCTCGAGACCGAAATCCGCCAGATCCCCTCGGTCATCTGCCGGGCGCGCGTCATCTGGTGCCGCCCCACGGGCCAATTTCAGCGCTGTCGCGTCGGGCTCGAGTTCGCCGAGTTGGAGCCCAAGATGCGCGCCGACCTCGACCGCTTCGAGGGCTACGTGCGCGCCCGTTTCACGGAATAAACGGCGTCGGACTGTATTTCAGCGGGGGGTGGGTCTGCAGGAAGCCCACCACCTCGCGCGGGTCGTCGGTCAGCAGCAGCAGGTCGTCGTAGACCTTGCCCTGAGCCAGCCCCTTGAGCGTCGGATAGATCTGGGTTTCCCGGGCGTAGCGCTCGGTCCCCAGGAACACCATCGGACTGTACCAACCGAAGCTGCCGTAGTGGTTCTGAGCGGCGTCCTGGAAGATCTCCTGGGTGGTCCCGGCGCTGCCGCGCGCGTAGAGAATGCCGTGCAGGCAGATGGCCAGCAGGCCGTCCTCGCGCAGGCTGTTGGAAAAGTACTTGGCCACGTAGGTGCCGAACACGTTGGACGGCTCGTGGCCATAGAACCAGGTGGGGATCGCCAGGCTCTCGCACCCTTCCGGATAGCGCTCGAGCACTTCCAGGGCAGGCGGGAGGTGCTCGGGGGTGCTTTTGAGGATAGCCAGCGCATCCTGCAGCTCGTCCGCGCTGCGGCGCCCGAAGTAGGCGCCCAGGTTGCCCGCTTCCATGAGCCCCGGGCCGCCCCCGGTGGCCACGTAATAGCCGGCGGCGCAGAGCTGGCGGGCGGTCTCGGCCGTAAGCGCGTAGTCCGGATGCGTGCGCGGCACGCTGTGTCCGCCCATGATGCCCACGATACGTCTCTCGATGGCCAGCAGGTCGCCCAGCGCGTCTTCGATGGAGTGGTCGTGGAGGCGTTGCGCGATCGCCTCCAGCATCGGGGGTTGGTGACCGCCCTGGGCCACGAAGTGCTCCCAGACCTTCAGATCGAAGTCGTCGTCGTAGAGATCGCGCCATGTGTAGAGCCGGGTGCGATAGGGGTCGTAGGGCAGCTCCGGCAGTCGGGGCATCACGATGGCCCCGGCGTCGGTCAGCTTGCCGGCGCCCCCCGGCGGCAGGATGCACCCCAGAAAGAGCGTGCCTTTCACGCAGGAGGTCAGCGAATCCAGGTCCAGACTGCTCAGGTCCACCCCCTGCACGGCCGTGCCATCCAGACACCCCTGCGCCGCCATCGCCTCCACCGTCGAGAGCTTGATAATCCGCTGCATGACAGGCGTGGTGCGCGCCACGGGGAGGTTCTCCTGCCTTGACCGGGCCCTTCTCGTGCGGGAAGTAAGCTCGATGGTGATCGTATCGACGATTGACCTGCAGTTGACGCTGTTCACTTGTCAACCACCCTTTGCTGGGGGATAATCCATGCATGATCATTCGGGATGCCATGCCTTTGGGGTGGGGGCCGGCCGGGGGAAAGCCCGTGGCGGCGGCCGCGCAGGATCCCGTCGAGGAGCGGATTCACGCGCTCGAGGACGAAAATGACCAGCTTAGGCGCGAGATCGCGCGGCTCAGGGCCAATCAACAGACCGAGCAGGGGCCCACGGTGCACTTCTCGGTCAACCAGAATCGCGTGGACATCAAGAATCTGCCTATCGCAGGACTGCAGGTCGAGGAGCTGAGCGCCAGGTTCGCCACCGGGGTCGACCTGCTCAAGGAGTTCACCCTGGAGAAGATCCTGGCCGATCCCGGCAGCCTGGTGAAGCCCACATTCGACCCGTTAGCCAAGAGCCCGATTCGCGTCGAGAAGGTGCGCATGAATATCCCCAGCAAAGTGGCCAACGACGCGGCCAACTTGCGGGGAGGCAAGATGCTGCGCGAGGAGGGCGTGCGCGAGCTCGATCTGCGCTTTCAACCGGGCGGGCTGGTGGAGGCGAGCGGCACGATCGACAGGCTGTTCACGGTCCCATTCGGGATCAGAGGCAAGCTGGACCTGACTCGCGACGGAAAAATCCGTTTCTCCCCCGACCAGGTGCGCGTTCTCGGACTGCCTGTTCCACGCATCGCCGTGGCGATCGTCAACGCCATCGTCGGTGACGACCTGGCGAAACTCGACATCCAGAGCGATGGGGACAGCCTGATCGTCGATCCAAAATCCTTCCTGCCCCCGAATGTGCAGCTCAAGCTGACCAGATTGACCACGGACGGGGATAGCCTCGTGCTGGAGGGCGGTCCGCCGCCGCCCGCGCCCCCTCCGCGAATCTTGACCGCATGAAAAAAGAACGACCCCTCAGCCCCGAGGCCAAAGCCACCCTGGAGCGCGCCAAAGAGCTGGCCGAAGGCGGCGGCATCGGCCCCGAGCACATCTTCGTGGCGGCGCTCGAGCATGCGCCCGAGCTCAACGAGCTGCTCGGCTGGCAGCCGCGCCTGCTGCAGCAGCGCCTGAGCCCGCTGCCCGGGGAAGGCTTCACGGCCGAGGCCGACGAGGTGGTGCTGCGCGCCATGCGCCTCTGCCAGATCGACTACCTGGGTGCCGAATGGGCCGAGTCCGTCCTGCTGCGCCTGATCCAGCCCGAGAGCAGTCTCGGCAAGCTGATGTCGGCCGAGCAAAAGCGGCGGGTCACCGACCTGCTGCTGCAGGCGGCCTGCGAGGGAGAGGAGTGGACCCGCCTCGACCTGCAAGAGCTGAGCGACACGGCTACCCGGGAAGGCTTCGTGGACGCCAACTCGGGCCATTATCTGCGGGCGATCCTGGCCCGGCAGAGCCTGGCCCGCAAAATCCTGGACTGGCTCGGCCTGGACCGCGCCGAACTCGAGCAGCTGGCCCGCGAGGACCGCACCCCCATGCCGATGGGACCGCTCCTCCAGGAGCTGGTGCTGGCCCAGGTCAAGCCCCTGCACCTCATCCGAGCGGCGCTCTCCAGCGCGGAGGTCCTGCGGATTGCCAGCGAGGCCGGGGTGGTGGCCTTCCGGCTGGAGACCGCGGTAGCCAGGCTGCAGGGCCATCCCGCGGGGCACGAGGTGACCTCCATCCGTTTCGCCTGGATGCGGCCCGCCTGCGAGGAGGCCGCCCGCCTCGGCGGCGGCATGGTCACCGAGCGCGACATCCTGCTGGGCCTGCTGGCGGACGAGTCCAGTCTGGCCTGCAGCGCCCTCGTCGCTTCGGGCATGAGCCTGAAAGACTTGCGGGCCCGGCTCGAGCAGCGGAAGCCCGAGAGCGAAGGATTCTCGCCGGGCGCGCAGCAGGCGATGCAGCGGGCTGCCACGCTGGCGGAGAGCCTTTCGCCCCACGACGGCTATATGTTGTTGGGAGTGCTCCCCGAACTGGGAGACCTGGTTTACCCGACGGTGGAAGCGCAACTCCAAAAGCGCATCGCAGGCAGCCTGGAGCGCTCGCTGCCGGTCACCTGCCAGGGGCTCGCTCCCGGAATGAGCCGCGAGCAGGTCATCGACCGCCTGGGGGCGCCCCCCGCTCACGAGCGCGGCGCCGAGCAAGAGCGCTGGCGCTATATTGGCGGCCCGGACATCGTGTGGCACCCGACCGAGGACCGCATCCAGGCCCTGATGGGTCAGACCCTGGAGCAGGCGGGCGCCGTCGTGCTGCGCTCGGGGGACGGAGCCGAAGCCCAGCGCGAGCTGTTGGGAGAGGCAAACCAGGTCGAGCTCCCCGGCGGCCTGGTCGCCAGCAGCATGATGTTCTCGCGCAAAGTCGCCCTGGTCACGCTCGAGCAGACCTGATACATCCCCGATACATTTGCGCGCCCCGGTGACAACTTGTCGCGCTAACCTCAGGACATGGAATCCATCCTGCGGGGCTACGGACTCATCCTGGGGGCGGACCGCAAAGCCAGTGGAGCGTTCCTGCTGGCACTCACGCTCCTCGATCCCCGCCTGGGGATGACCGGCCTGGGCGCCGCCGTCGCCATCGGCCGCACGCCCAACGCCGCCTGCAACGCCGCTCTCACCGGCATGCTCTTCGCCTGGGCCGGCTGGCCGATCCCGGCGCTGTTGCTCGCGCTGCTCATCCAGAGCAAGCTTCCGGTCCACACCATGGCCTGGCGTTTCCTGCTCACGGGCTACCCGGCCTGGTTCCTCTTCGGACCTCCGCAACCCGGAGCGCCGCTGGAGGATCAGCTCCTCAGCCCCCTGGGCGCCATCCTCTTTCGCCCCGACCTGGCCAGCGCCACGGTCTGCGTGCTGGCCATCGCGCTGACCAGTCGCTACTACGCCCTGCTCTTCTTGCTGGGCGGGCTGACCGCCAGCCTCGTCTCGCACCGGCCCGAAGCCATCTTCAACGGCGCCCTGACGGCCAGCGTGCTGGGCGGCATCTTCTCGACCCCCAGCCCTGCCAACGCCCTCAGAGCCCTGCTCCAGGCAGCGGTGGCCGCGCTCCTGGCCACACTCCTCACCCCCACCTTCGTCCTGCCTTTCCATCTCGTCGCCCTGGCGAGCAAGAAGCACTTCCAGCTCGAGCTCCCCGAGCAACGCTTCGCGCGTTATGCCAGGCAATGGCACCAAACCGTGCAATGGACTCTGCCCTTCTGGGGCGAGTGGGTCGTCTGTCAGGCGCCCGACGGCGGCTGGACCCACGTAGGCCCCTGGAACGAAGCCTGGGACTTCATCGTGCTCGATCCCGGCGGGCGCAGCCACAAGGGCCGAGGCCTGCTGCTGAGCGACTACTACTGCTACGACCTGCCGGTGGCCGCCCCGGCCGACGGAACCGTCGTGGCTCTGGTGAACGACGTGCCGGACAACGAGCCCGGCCGTCCCAACCACGCCCAGAACTGGGGCAACCTGGTGGTGCTGGCGCACGGCAACGGTCTCTTCACCGAGATCTCCCACTTCCGCCAGGGAACCCTCGCCGTGGAGCTGGGCCAGCAGGTGCGGAGGGGACAGTTGCTCGGCCGGTGTGGCAATTCAGGCCTGTCCTGCGAGCCGCACCTCCACATCCAGCTGCAGGCGCAGCCGTGGCCGGGGGCCCCCAGTCTCCCCACCCGATTCCAAGATTATCTGCACGAAAAGCAGGCCGTGCCCAACGGCCGGCCCGCCAACGGGCAGCGCATCCAAAGGAGGTCAGCGTGAAGAAGCTCGCTCTTATCTTGCTGCTGCTGTGTGGCATCGCGGTAGCAGCCAACACCAGGGAAACTCTCAGCGCCCGGCTCACCACCACGAGCCTTACCGTCACCGGCAAGGCGGACAAACAGGGCTGGATCGGCGTCTCGGTCTACGGACCCAACGACAAGGTCGGTTGGCACCAGGTGCGCAAAATCAAGGCCGGCCCCATCAACGAGGTCTTCCGGGTCAGCCTGAGCCCGGGCGGGAAGTACGAGATGGCGCTGTGGGAGACCCGCGTGCCCAGGGCGAGCTGCGCCACGAAATGCGCCTGGTGCAAGCTGAACGGGTTTCATATGGAAGGTCTGCGCGCTTATCACTCGGGAGGGATCACGAAGTGAAGCAACTCTCCGGCTGGCAACACTCCAGCATGCCTCCCGCCGCCGACACCGGCTTTCTCTTCGAGCCTCACACCGGCCACACGTACGTCCTCAACGAGACAGGCCGCTTTCTCTACGACGCCGTCCGCAACGGGACGCCGCCGGACATCTTGACGCTGCAGTTTGCGCAACACTACCAGCTGGCTCCCGAGATTGCGGCCGTGGACGTGGCCGCCTTCATCGACAACCTGGCCCAGCTCGGATTGGGGGATCCCCGCTCGTGAACATCACCGTCGCCGTCACCGGACTCAACTCGGCCGACAATCCCGCTCCGGGGCTCGCGGTCGCCCGCTGCCTCAAGCAAGCCTACCCCGACATCCGCATCGTCGGACTGGGCTATGACGCGCTCGACACCGGCATCCACAGCCGGGGTCTGCTCGACCAGGTCTTCCTCCTCCCCTACCCCAGCGAGGGCGAGCTGGCTCTCTACGACCGGCTCGTGGACGTGCACCGTCGCACGAAGTTCGACCTGATCATCCCCACGCTCGACAGCGAGCTGATGGGCTTCTGCCAGCTACAGAGCCGCCTCGAGGAACTGGGTGTGGAGACGCTCCTGCCGCGCCCGGAGACGCTCCAGCTGCGCTCCAAGGCCAACCTGGCGAAGTTCTGCGAGGAGCACGACCTGCCCCACCCCGAGACCGAGGTCCTCACGAGCCCCCACGGCCTTCCCGAGGCTGTCGGGAAGCTGGGACTTCCGCTGGTGGTCAAAGGTCTGTTTCACGGGGCCGTGCTGGCCCAGACGTTGGACGAGGCCCGCATTCGCTTTCGCGAGATGGAGCGCCAGTGGGGACTTCCGATCGTGCTGCAACGCCACTATCCGGGTGAGGAATACGACGTGGTCGCGGCGGCCGACAGGTCGGGAGATTCTCTGGGAATGGTGGCCATGCGCAAGTTGCGGGTGACGCCCAAGGGCACGGCCTGGGCGGGCGTGTCCGTCTCGCACCCCCAGCTCTTGCAGCTTGCCGAGCGGGCTCTGCAAGAGCTGGGGTGGGTGGGACCCCTGGAGTTCGAGTTCCTCCTGTCGGAAAGGGACCACGAGTTCCGCCTGCTGGAGATCAATCCTCGCTTCCCCAGCTGGGTCTATCTCGCGGCCGCCGCCGGGCTCAATCTGCCCGCGCGCGTGGCCGAGGTGGCCCTGGGAAAGCCCACGCAGGAAGACCAGAGCTATGACACCGGGCTCACGTTCGTGCGTCACTCGGTGGACGTGGTCTGCCCCCTGGAGCACCTGGAAAGCCTCACTATGAAAGGAGAGCTCGTCACCCATGAGTTATGAGCGCCCGTCCATCACCCGTCATTCCGTCGGCGTCATGAACCAGTTCGGACGCAGCCATTCCACGCGCCCGCAGACCCACGTCGAGAACCGGTCGCTGCAGATGCTGCTGGAGGAGTTCGGCTCGCCGCTCTTCATGCTGAGCGAGAACCAGTTGCGCGACAACTACCGGCGCATGCACGAGGCCTTCAGCCGGCGCTATCCGCGCACGGTAATCGCCTACAGCTACAAGACCAACTACCTCTCCAGCGTGTGCAACATCCTGCACCAGGAGGGCGCCTGGGCCGAAGTGGTCTCCGGCTTCGAGTATGACCACGCGCGCCATCTGGGAATGCCTGGCGACAAGATCGTCTTCAACGGACCCTGCAAGCGCAAGGACGAGCTCAAGCGAGCCATGGACGAGGGCGCCCGTATCCACGCCGATTGTATGGAGGAGCTGGGCGAGATGGAGCAACTCGCCCAGAGACGGACCAGGATCGGGATCCGCATCAACCTGCAGGCCAACGCGCAGCCCTGGGACCGCTTCGGCTTCAACCTCGAGAGCGGCCAGGCGCAGGAGGCCGCACGCTGGATCGCGGCCAGCTCCAAGCTCGAGCTGGCCGGGATTCACTGCCACCTGGGCACCTACCTCACCGATCCGGGCGTTTACGGACGCGCTCTGGACAAGCTGATCCCCTTCCTGATGAAGCTCAAGAGCGAGTACGGCATCAAGCTCGAGTGGCTCGACCTGGGCGGCGGATTCGCCAGCAAGAACGTGCTGCACGGCACTTACATGCCGGCCGAGTATGCCTGCCCGAGCTTCGAGCAGTATGCCGAGCAGATCTGCTCGCGCCTGCTGGCCAGCGACCTCGATCTGCCCACGCTCTTCCTCGAGCCCGGGCGCTCGCTGGTGGACGACGCCATGCATCTGGGCTGCAGGGTCCTTTCCAACCGGCGTCGCGGGGAAGGGCGTCGTGCGTTGGTGCTGGACGCGGGAGTCAACCTGCTCTACACCGCCACATGGTATCGCCACGAGATCGTGCCCGGGGTCGACAGTGGCGGTCTGCTCGAGGAGATGGACGTCTTTGGGCCGCTCTGCATGCAGATCGATTGCCTGCAGCTCGGGGTCTCCCTGCCGCCTCTGCGACGAGGGGACCCGGTTTTGATCAGGAAGGTCGGCGCCTACAATTTCTCCCAGTCGATGCAGTTCATCCAACTGCGACCCGCCGTGGTGCTGCTGGGGCCGGATGGGGTCGAGCTGGTGCGGCGACGAGAGAACGGAGACTGTGTGAGAGCGCTCGAGCAGATTCCCGGCCGGCTGCTCCAGAAGATCGTCTAGCGCCCGACGTTTCAGGCTCTCTTCGCCCTTTTAGGAACACGCGAGTAGGCCTGTGAAGCTGGTTGACTCGAGGCTCTTCTTGAGATAAAACCAGAGGATTCTCACGTCGAGGGGACCAGTCATGTCGCGTGCTGCTTTTCTTCTAGGTCTGATCCTGGCGAGCGTGTCGCTGACGAGTCCGGCGTTGGCGGCGCCCGAGGGAGGCCAGGTCCGGTCCGGGTCGGCCACGATCAACGGAACGACCATCCGCCAGCACACCGAGAAGGCCATCATCGACTGGCTCAGGTTCAATGTCGGCGCGGGCGAGCGGGTCCGCTTCCTGCAACCGTCAAGAAACGCCGTGGCTCTGAACCGGGTGGTGGGCGGCGATCCTTCGCTGATCCTGGGTCAGCTCCAGGCCAACGGGCAGATCTTTCTGGTCAACCCGAACGGCATTCTCTTTGGCCCGGGCTCGCAGGTCGACGTGGGCGGGCTCGTGGCCACGACACTGTCCATCACCGACGAGGACTTCCTGACAGGGAATTACCAGTTCGTCCAGGATCCCGCCTTTGGCCTCAACTCCGTCATCAACCAGGGCACGATCGCCAGCGACGGCACCGTGGTGCTGACAGCCCCCCTGGTGAGCAACGAGGGCACCATCGCTGCCAACGTGGTGCGCCTGGGCGCCGGTAGCGCGATGCGGGTCAGCTTCGATGGGCTGGTCAGCTACGAGGTCGAGCCCGGCGCGGGCGATTCGGTGTCGCTGGTTTCGGTCAGCGACGTGCTGGCCGGAGCCGTCCAGAGGGGCGGGTTGATGACGGCCGGAGAGCTGACCGGCAACCAGCTCCAGGGCGGTAACGGCGTGCTGGTGCAGGCCGGCACGATCACCGGCGCCGACGTCCGGCTCGACTCGAGCGCCGTCACCGCGGTGCAGGCTGGCTCGCGTATCGACGCCCACACCATCACGGTCTGGTCTGACAAGAACACGAGCATGCAGGGAACCCTGGCTGCTGACGGTTTCGTGGAGACGTCCGGGCAGGAGAGCATCCTGCTGGGCGGGTCCATCACCGCCGGCAGCTTCCTGGTGGACCCCTCGGATATCACCATCGTGAGCGGCACGGCCGGGGCCAACCAGATTTCCACCCAGACCATCAACCCGATGCTGAGCGCCGGAACCCCGGTCACGATCGACACCACCGGAGGCAGCGGCGGCACGGGCCAGATTACCCAGCAGGCCGGAGCGACCATTTCCAAGACCGGCGGCGCCGCCACCACCCTGACGCTCCTCGCCGCGCCCGGCGGCAGCATCGTTCTCAACGACGACATCACCTCCACGTCAGGCGCGCTCAACGTCAACCTCAACGCCGGCTCCACCAGCGGCAGCGTCACGCTGAGCGCCACCACCGACATCCTCACCAACAATGGCACGTTCATCGCCACGGGGGGCTCGCAGTTCCAGGCTCTGGACGGGTCCACCGTTCAGGCCGGCAGCGGCAACGTGACGGTCAACTTCGGCTCCCACCTGTTGCTGGCCGGCACCACCACCACCGGCAACGTCACCCTGACCAGCACCAATGGTCGCATTCTCCAGTCCGGAAACGCCGGCATCACCGGCAACGTGCTCACGATCACCTCGTTTCTGGAAGACTTTCTGAACGCCAACAACAACGTCGGGCGCCTCACCACGGGGGCCGGGAACGACGGCTCCTTCTACTACCACGACGTGAATGGTTTCGTGGCCGATCCCATCGCGACCGCGGCCGACGACGTCTCGCTCCTGTCCGACTCCGGCACCATCCAGCTTGCAGGGGGCCTCAGCGGTTCGACGGTGTACGTGAATGCGGGCACCGGCGCGATCACCACCACCTTCGCCGGCACCGACATCAGCGCGTCCGGTAACATCAACCTGTCCGCGACGACCGGGATCGGCACCTCGGTCAATCCGCTCAAGCTGGTCCAAACCGGCTTCGTGTCGCTCTCGCTGACGTCCCTTGGCGCCGGGTCGCCGATTCAGGTGCAGCACGACTCCGATCTGTCCTACGTGACGGTGCAGACCAACAACGGCAGCGTCTCCCTGACCGATCGGCCGGGCGGAGGCATCGGACGAGAGGTGGTCGACTTCACGGGCGGCGTCTTGAGCGGCGCCAGCAACGGCTTCACCGATCTGACGTTCGCCAACCAGGGCAACATCACGGTAGCCAACGTCGACTACAAGAACGCCACCGTCACGCTGACCGCGAACGGCGGGTCGATTTTCGACGACAGCGTCGACACCACTCGCCTCTTTGGCGACTCGGTCTTCATGCAGGCCAACGCGATCGGCACCGTGGCCAATATGCTCGACCTCGAAGCCAAGACCGTGAACGCCACCGCCTCGATCGGCGAGATCGGGCTGTGGGACTATTCCGGCGACCTCACGGCGACCGTCAACGGTCCCGGCAACGCGAAGGTCCGCGCCGGCGCGGGCAATCTGTCCATGGGGCGCTCGACAGGCCTGCAGGTCAGCCTGGGCGCCGCCGGCACTCTCAGCGACGTGCAGGACAATCTGAACGGCGTGGTGGCCACCTCGATCTATCTCGACGCGGGCGACGACATCACCCTGGAGAGCAACTGCACCAACCTGACCGCCACTTCGACCGGCGGCGACATCGTCATCGAGAACCGCGGCACGACGAACGCCACGGTCAACCTCTCCGCTCCTCTGGGCAGTATCGATTTCGCCCAGCTCAGCCCCGTCCTGACCACGACGAGCGTCACCTCGGCCACGGCCGGAGGGACGCTCACCCTCAGCAGTCAACTGGGCGATGTGCTCGTCGATCAGGCGGTGGCCACCACCGGTATCACCATCACGGCTGCGGGAGCGATCGAGGAGCTGACTCCGGATGCGGCTGCCGACCTGACCGCGTCGACCCTCCAGCTCACGGCCTCGAATGGCATCGGAGTCGCCAGCGCCATCGAGACGGACACCGGCCAGATCACGGCGACCGTCACGGCGAGCGGCAACCTTCGGCTGGCCGAAAAGAACGCGGGCGTCGCGGTCACGCTGGCCCGCACGCCCAGCGGGAACGTCTTCCTCACCAGTGCCGGAGGCGATCTGACCATCGCCGGAACAGCCTCTTCGCTGGCCGGAAACGTGACCCTGAGCACCACCGGGTCGGGTCACGTCCGGGTCAACAACGCGGCGGCGGGCACCGGGGGCACGCTGACGGTCGACTCGGTGGGCAAGATCCTCGAGAGCGGCACGGATCCCAACCAGGATGTGACGGGAGCCAACATCAACCTGACCGCGGTGGCGGGTATCGGGGACGACGGCAACACTCTGGAGACCTGCGCCAACAACCTCTCGGCTCACGTGACCGGCACGGGCGCCATCAAGCTGAACGAAAAGGTCAGCTCGGTGGTGGTCACCAGCGCTTCCACGGCCGACGGCCTGATCGACCTGGCCTCCGAAAACGGCTATCTGCAGGTCACCAGCGCCACCACCAACGGCTCGGGCCTCATCCACCTCTCCACCGGCACGATCGGGGAGGTGCGCGTGGGGCAGGTCACCGCGCTGGGTCACACGGTGCAGATCAACTCGGTCAGCAACATCCGGGAGGACGTGCCCGACGCGGGCGCGGACGTGATCGCCTCGGACGTGGTGATGGTGGCGGGAACCGGGATCGGTTATGGCCAGACCCTGGAGCTGCAGACCGGCACCTTCAGCGGTCGCGTCACCGGCACGGGGACTCTCCTCGTGAGCGAGGTCGTCAACGGCATGCGCGTGCTCGACGCCACTACCGCTGACGGCAACATCTTCATCGGCAGTCCGCAGGGGCTCTTGCGCGTGGATCAGGCGACGGCCGCGGGCAACCTCACCCTGACGACCGGCAGCGCCGGGGACATCAAGCTCGGCGCGGTGAGTGCCACGGGCAAAGCGGTCATCGCGGCCTCGGGCAGCGTCTACGAAACCGCCTTCGATGCCGGCGTGGACGTCACCGCGGGCGGCGACAGCATCATCAAAGCGCTGAACGGCACGCTCGGGAAGGACGTCAACGACGCCTTGGAGGTGGCCATCACCGGTGGGACCCTGAGCGTTCTGGCAGGCGCACAGGTGGGCGGGGTCAGCGCACGAATCAATGGAACGGTCTCGCCTACGAACTCGCTGATCGTCCTCACCCCCAACCCGCCGGGGACTGTGCTGTTCAACGGCGTTCAGGTCTATCCGTAGCGGCGCTGGCCCGTTAGCGGCAACCTCGGAAAAGGACGGAGTTCATGCGCAAGCTCATCGTCGGCGGTCTGATCCTGGCGTCCCTTACCAGCCCCCTGCTGGCGGCGCCGGAAGGCGGCACGGTGACGGCCGGGTCGGCGACCATCGACGGCACGACCATCCGGCAGCACACCGAGAAGGCTATCATCGACTGGCTGCGGTTCAACGTCGGCGTGGGAGAGCGGGTTCGCTTCCTGCAGCCGTCGCGTTCCTCGGTCGCTCTGAACCGGGTCGTGGGCAGCGATCCATCGCTCATCCTGGGGCAGCTCCAGGCCAACGGGCAGATCTTCCTGGTCAACCCGAACGGAATTCTCTTCGGCCCCGGCTCTCAGGTGGACGCGGGCGGGCTGCTGGCCACCACGCTGAGCATCACGAATGACGACTTTCTCAGCGGTCACTATTCTTTCGCCCAGGACCCGGCCTGCGCGCTGTCGAGCGTGGTCAACCAGGGGAACCTCGTCGGGGGCGACTACGTCGTCCTGACGGCCCCTCTGGTGAGCAATGAGGGGGCGATTGCGGCCCGGGTCGTGCGCCTGGGGGCGGGCGGAGCCATGCGGGTGAGCTTCGACGGGCTGGTCCGTTACGAGCTGGGCTCGGTGGTCGGGCAGGGAGACGCCGTGGAGCTGGTCTCCGTCAGCGACGTGCTCCGGGGCGCCGTGCAGCAGGGCGGTCTGATGACGGCCGGAGAGCTCACCGGAGATCGGCTGGCAGGCGGCAACGGCGTGCTGGTCCAGGCCGGCACCATCACCGGCACGGACGTGCGCCTCGACTCGACCTCCGTCACCGCCGTCCAGGCCGCCTCGTGCGTCGAGGCCCAGACCATCACGGTCTTCTCCACCGGCAACACCCTGATGCAGGGCACGCTGGCAGCCGACGGCTTCGTGGAGACGTCCGGCATGCAAAACATCCTGCTGGGCGGATCCGTTACGGCCGGAGAGCTGCTGATCGACCCGCCCACCATCACCATCGTGAGCGGCACGGCCGGATCCAACCAGGTCTCGGCCGACCAGTTCATCAACCCGACCCTGAATGCGGGCACCTCCGTCACGATCAGCACCAACACCGGCGGGGCTGGCAGCGGTGACATCGTTCAGAACGCGGGCGCCACCATCTCGAAGACGTCCGGGGCGGCGACCACGCTGACGCTCGATGCGGTCGGCGGAATCACCCTCAACGACAGCATTCTGGCCGGCACTCCCCTCTCCGTGGTTCTGACCGCCGGCTCCGGGACGTTCCTGACCGCAGGCGAGCAGATCGCGACCGGCGGCGCCTCCCTCACCTCCTCGGGGAGCGGTACGTTCCAGAGCCAGGGTGGCACGCTCGATTCCGGGGGCGGCACGATCGATCTGACCTACGCGGGTGGCTTCACGCTCGGCGACGTCACCTCGGTCGGGGGCAATGTTCTCCTCACCTCGAGCTCCGCCGGGGTGGTCCAGTCGGCCGGCGCGACGACCGCAGGCAGCCTGTTTCTCAGCACGGCCGGGGCGGACACACTGGATTTCGGCAACCAGGTCGCGGCGCTCTCGACCAGCGGCACCAACGCCGGCGCGTTGCAACTCGCCAACGACGCCAACCTCTCTCTCGGACCCATCGCGACCAACGGGGGCAGCATCCAGATCTCCACAACGGGTGACCTGACTTTCACCGACCAGGTTGCCGGGGGACTGGTCAACCTGAGCGCCACGGGAGTGATCGGCACGACCGGTGGCGGGACCGATATCACCGCCACGGGGTCGGTCCAACTCAACTCCGCCACCGGGATCGGCGCCTCCGGCCTTCCGATTCAGATCAGTCAACCGGCCGGGGCCACCCAATTCCTGGTGGTTTCGGGCGACGGGGGCGGCATGTTCGTGCAGAACGCCAACGACCTTACCAATTTCAACGTGCAGGCCAACGGAGGCCAGGTGGACGTGTCGGGCCCCGACACCCTCACGTTGAACGGCAACATCCTCAACGCTGCCGTCAATGCCGGCACCAATCTGACTTTCAGCAACAGCGGCTCCCCCATCGTCCTGGATGACGTCGACGCGACCGGCGGCACGGTCTCCATCGCCTCCACCGCGGCGATCACCGACGACAGCAACGACCTCACCCGGGTGCGGGGCCTCAGCGTCATGCTCAGCGGTCTGGGAGTCGGCGCGCTGACCAACCTGGTCGATGTGGAGTCGAACTCCTTGAACGTTCAGGCGACCGGAGCCGACGTCGGGGTGGATCTCTTCACCGCCAGCCCGACCGTAACCGTGAGCGCGGCGATCAACGCCAAGGTGCGCAACCAGACGGGCAATATCAACGTCGCCGACCTGACCGCGACCACGGCCGCCCTGAGCGCCGGCGGCACGATCTCCGACGTGCCGAACGATATGGCGGCCGTCCTGGCCACCTCCCTCTTCGTGACAGCCACGGGCGCGGTGACGCTCGAGGTCGACGCCGCCAACGTGACCGCCGCTTCCACAGGCAGCAACCTGGGGATCGAAAATCGCCGCAATGGCAAAACGGCCGCCACTCTCTCCGCGCCCGCGGGCAACATCTCGTTCTTCCACATCGTGCCTTTCGGACCGGTGGCCACCATCAACTCCGCCGTTGCCAGCGGGACCATCCAGCTGGAGAGCCCCTCCTCCAACCTCACCGTCATCAGCTCCAGCTCCGGCGGGCAGACGAACCTCCGGGGCCTGCTCGTGCGCGTGGCCAGCGTGGTGGGCAATGGCATCGTGGTCGATGCGAGCACTCTCGAGGAGCAGGGCTCGGACTCCGCCGCCGACCTGACCACCGGGCTGCTGGCGATCACCGCCGACGGGGGCGTGGGAGCAGCCGGAACCCTCGAGCTGGCCGTCGACCAGCTCGACGTGGCCACGGACGAGGGGGCGGTGGACCTGCGCAATATCGGGAACCACGCCCTGCAGATCCTGCGCGCCCAGGCCGGCACGGCCACGGACAGTCCCATCAAGCTGGTCAATGTCGGCGCGAGTATGACCGTCGACAGCCTGGTCTCGACGGCGACCGCCACGCTGACCACGGTGACCTCCGGCGATATTCTGGTCAATGCGGTGACGGCCGACGCGGCCACGCTGACCGCCGCCGGAAACATCCAGGAGGCCGGTGCGGATGCGGGCGCCGACATCGTGGCCGGCACAGTCGTCCTGACCGCCTCCAACGGAATCGGGACGGGGCCCAATCCGCTCGAGGTCAGCGCGACCACGAGCCTGAACGGCCAGTTGACCGGCACCGGAGCCCTCCATCTGGCCTCGCTCAATCCGCTGGGCGCGGTCACGCTCGCAACGTTCGATGGCGATATCAGCCTGACCGGGCCTGGCGACCTGCTCGTGGACAACCTCGACGCCGGCTCGAAGGCGGTGACCGTCAACTCGGGAGGGGCCATCAGCGAGGGCCCCGACGACCCAACCGCCGACCTGACCGGAGGCGCCGTTACGCTGACCGCCGCCAACTCGATCGGCGGCGGTAACGCGCTCGAGACCGCCAGCACCACGCTGAGCGCCCAGACGACAGGCACCCTGGCCGAGCTGAACCTGGCTGAAGTGGCGGGCGGAACCAACGTTACGCTGGCCAAGAACAACCAGGGCGCGATGCGTATCAGCAGCGCCAACGGGAACCTCGACCTCAGCGGCCAGGTGCAGAGCTTCGGCGACACGCTGCTTCAGACCACCGGCTCGGGCGACGTGCTGCTCGGCAACACGGCCGTGGGAAGCGGCCGCACGTTGACCGTCAGCTCGGCCGGTAAGATCCGCGAGTCGGGCAGCGATGCGGGGGCTGACCTCACGGCCAACATCGTCGTCTTGACCGCCGTCACCGGGATCAGCGAGGCCAACCCGCTGGAGACCTCGACCAACACGCTCTCGGCGACGGTCACCGGGACGGGCGGCATCTCGTTGAAGGAGATCGTTTCCTCGGTCGTCGTTTCGGACGCGACCACCGCCAACGGCGCCATCGCGCTCACCTCGCAGAACGGGCTGCTGCAGGTCACCCACGCCTCCACCAACGGCTCGGCCGACATCAACCTGACGACGGGCACGGGGGATGTGCGCGTGGGGACCGTGAGCGCCGTCGGGCACGCGGTCACCGTCAACGCCGCAGGCCTCATCACGGAGGACACCCAGGATGCCGGGGCCGACCTCGTCGGTGCGGACGTCAACCTGACCGCCGGCACCGGCATCGGGAACGGGCAGACCCTGGAACTGCAGACGGGCACCTTAACCGGCGAGGTCACCGGAACGGGCGCTTTGCTGGTGAGCGAGGTCGTCAACGGGATGCGGGTCGTGAACGCCACGACGGCGTCGGGCAACGTGTTCATCAGCTCTCCGAACGGCGTGCTGACGGTCGATAACGCCAGCGCGGCGGGCAACCTGACCCTGACCACGGGCAGCGGAGCCGACCTCAAGATCGGCGCCGTGTCGGCCACCGGGAAGGCGATGATCACGGCCTCGGGCAGCGTCTACGAGACCACCTTCGACGCCGCTACCGACGTAACCGCCGGGGGCGACAGCTTCATCAAAGCCCTGGGCGGGACGCTGGGGACCAACGTGAGCAACGCCCTGGAGGTGGCCATCACGGCCGGGACGTTGAGCGTGCTGGCCGGCGGCCAGGTGGGCGGGGTGAGCGCGCGCATCAACGGCACCGTGTCGCCCACCAACGCGCTGATCGTGCTGACGCCGACTCCGCCCGGGACGGTGCTGTTCAACGGCGTGCAGGTATTCCCGTAAGGTGGATCGCCGCATTCGTCGTGACGTGCACGGGCTGACCGCTGAGGGGATGGTGGCCTGCAACCCTCGTGACCGCGAGGCAGCGCACCGCGCCCAGGTCGAGGGGATCGCCACCGAGGACCGCTCGCTGGTGACCTGCCGCAAGTGCCTGGCCGCGCTCGGACGCGCTCGGTCGCTCGGGCAGGGGGACGACGGTTGATCCGTTCGGGGACGGGGGTCGAGGGGGGGTCAACAGTCGATAAATAGGGCCGGGGGCGAAACGAACTGCCGTTCGGGCGGGGGCCGAGGGGCGACAAGATCGTTCGGGGGTCGCAGGGGGTCAAGCTCGGGCGAGGGGGGTGAAGCTCGGGCGCGCGTCGAGTGGGGTCAAGCTCGGGGCCCGGTTCAAAAGGCGACAAGCGTGCGCGGGACGAGGGGGTCGACAGCCGACAGTAGGACCGGGTTCGAATCGAACGGGTGCCTCCTGGTCGTTCGGGCAGGAGACGAGTGCAACCCGGAAGGGCGGGGGTCGACAGTCGACAGAAGGCGTCTGGGCCTGAATCGAACGGGTCGAGGTGAGTTGTTCGATGCCTGGGGGTTCTCGGCGTCAAGCCTGGGTGCCGGTGACGAGCCAGGCGCGCGGAACAGAGGCCGGAATCAGTTCCCCACGGAATCGAAAATCGGTCGTCTTTTGGCGTCTGGTATCGGTTCAGAGTGCGAACATCGGGCTCGACTTGTTCCCGGCTCCGAGCTCGAAGGCGGCACGACCGGGTTACGGTGTAGCCGGGCCATCAATGAGCCAGGCCAGTTCCCTACGGAATCGAAAATCGGTCGGTCTTTTGGCGTCTCGTATGGGTTCTGAGTACGAACATCGGGCCTCGAGCGTTCCAGGACGTCCGAGCTCGAAGCGTCAACGCGGGGTTACCGGTTAGCCCGGCCGAACGAGGCCCAGGTCAGTTCCCCACGGAATCGAAAGTCGGTCGATATTTTGTTGTCTCATATCGGTTCTGAATGAGAACATCGGGTTCGACGCGTTCGAGGCTTCAGTGGTCGAAGGCGTCACGCCCGGGGGACGGAGAAAAGCCCGGCCGAAGTCAGTTCCCCGTGGATCGGACGGGCCGGCGGAGGACTGGACGGGGGCGCTGAGAAGCTGAACCGGTGAACCAGGTTCCCGGAAACAGCCGCACGGGCGAAATTGTCGCCGACGCCCTGGCGCGCGCCGAGGCGCAGCTCACGCGCAACGGGTCGCGGTCGCTGGTCGTGCGACTGGACATCCTGGCAACCCCCGCCGAGCGCACCCGAGATCCCCTCGACCGGCTGCTGCGCGGCCTCTCCAGTCAATCGTCCGGACGCCTCGTCGTGCGCACCCGCCAGCTCGCCACGGCCGGGTTCCTGGCCGAGCTTCCCGCGGTGCGCCTGCTGGTGCTCAGCACACTGCACGACCCCGAGTCGGCCCTGCTCACCGCCGCGATGGAAGACGCACAGACCGTGGTCCTCTACGAGTCCGCCGAAGTCTGCGGACAGCCCCTGGTTCTGGGCTCGGACCTGCCCTACGAGTCGAGCGCTGAACCCCTCCCCTACCCCACCCGGCTCGTCCGCACCCCCGGTCCTCCGGGCCTGACCCTGACCTGCCTGGGTCCCGATCTCGCCCCCTGTTTGGAGGCGATGGAGCACTTTCCAGGCTGCGAGCTGGTGGTGCCCCTCGAGCTGCAGCCACTGCGACTGAGCGCGTGGGAAGACTCCCTGCGGCGCTCCCGCGGACGGCTGCTGACCGTCGGCAGCCTCGGGCCACTCTGGCCCGGCGAGCTGGTCGCCTCCTGCAGCGAAGCCGGCTGGCTGAGCGCCGTCGACTGCCTGCCCGCCAGCTCCGCGGAGCAGATCCTCCTGGCCGGGCGACGCCTGATCGAAGGAGTGTAGCGGCTGGTTCCAGATCCTCGAGCTGCTCCCCATCGCCTGCGGCTCCCCGAGCGGCAGGAGGTGAGCCGTTCACTCACTGGAAACGATCCGCGCCTGCCGCCGTTCAACCGGCGCAGACATGCTCTGCATTCTCTGCTGTGCTGACGCCCCACCCAGACATGCACGTTCGAGACGCGCCCGCTGGCCCGCCCCCCGACCGCCTCGGGCGAACCCTTGCAGTACAGCAGGCGCAACTTGCGGCGCTGTAACTCTGGGGCGGCCTGTTCGCGTTCCGGCCCGGTCGAAAAGATTTTTCCAAGCGCGGGCGCGCCGGTGCGACCTCGTCGTCGCTTGACGCCCTGGGGCGTCCCGCGGCCACTGAAAACAAACGACGTCGAGCCTTTCAGCCGACGCCGCAAAGACCACCCGGCCGACAGCTAGGTCGAGGCCCACACGTCCAAACGCAGGCGGTTCTGGGCCGCCAGATCCTGGAGCCACGCGTCGGCGTCGTCCTGCGAACGACCGGTCTTGTCGCGATAGATGCTCATGAGCTCGGCGCGCACGTCGGGGGCCATCTTGCCCGCGTCGCCGCAGATGTAGATCACCGCGCCGGCCTCGAGCATCTCCCAGAGCTTCTCGCGGTTCTCGACCATCTTGTTCTGCACGTATACCTTCTTGGCGGGGTCCTGGCGAGAGAAGGCGACCACCAGCTCGGTGATGCCCTCCTTCTGGTACTCCTCGAGCTCGTCCTGGTAGAGGTAGTCTTCCTCCGCCTTGCGGCAGCCATAGAAGAGGATCGCCGGCCCGAGCTTCTGGCCCTGACCATGCTGCACCCCACGCTCTTGCAGGAAGCCTCGGAAGGCTGCCAGACCCGTGCCGGGACCCACCATGATGAGCGGCGTCGCGTGCGACTCCGGCAAGTGGAAGGCCGCGTTCTGCCGAATAAAGGCGTAGATCTGCGTGCCGCGCGTGCTGCGCGCCAGGTAGTTCGAGCAGGCGCCCAGGAAATTGCCCGTGCCGCAGCGCGCCGGCGAATTGAGCACGCCCACGGTCACGCTCAGGATGCGATCGCCCACGCTGGGAGAGGACGAGATCGAGTAGTAGCGGGGACGCAGCGGGGGAAGCATCTCCAGGAAAAGGTTGAAGGGCAGCTCGCAGCTCTGGAAATCCTCCAGGATGTCCAGCAGCGAGACGCACTTGTCCATGACCATGGTCTTGTAGGCCTGGTCATCCGTGGCCAGCCGCTCCAGCTCTTTCTTGTGGGGCGGACAGTCGGTGTGAGCGGCCATCGTCTCGAGCTGACGGCGCGTCACCACGTCCTGGAGCTCGACATACTCCGTCAGCAGATAGCTGAGCGAGACCACGCGGTCCACCGGCAGCACGCTGCGCGAGCCGGACTTCTGCTTGATGCGCAGGCGCGACTTCGGATCCAGGCGGAACCGCTCGGCCACGCGTTTGATCAGCGCCGGATCGTTGCGCGGGATGACTCCCAGATGGTCGCCGGGCTGGTAGCTCATGCCCTCCGGCAGGACCAGCTCGATGTGGCGCGCGGAGCGGTCGGAATGATACAACTCGTGGTTCTCGACGATCGTCATCGGTTTGGCACCAAACGAGGCCACGAAGGGGTTGTCCCGCTCGTCCTCGAGGAACTCCACCTCGTACTGGTCGCCCCGGCTCTCGACCGGAGCGGTCGTCTCGCCCAGCCCCAGCTTCTCGCCCAGCAGCTGCCAGACGGGCTTGTACCAGCGCTGGAACTGCCCGTCGAAGTCGCCCCGGGCGTCCGCCTCGCCCCGCTCGATCAGGCGCTCGGCGCCCAGCTCGGCCAGGCGTTCGTCGATCTGCTTGGGGATCGCCTGGAACGACGAGGCCCAGTCGCGGTTTCCGCAACCGATCACGGCGAACTTGACGCCCTTGAGGTCGTCTTTGGTCTCACTCAGCCAGCTCGCGAACTTGACCGCGTTGTCCGGCGGTTGCCCGTTGTAGGTGGCCGACACGATCAGGACCACGCCCTCCCTGGGAAGCTTGCCCGCGTAATCGTCCAGCGGGGCCACGGCCGCCTTGAAGCCGCGGTCGCCGCCGTCGTCGCAAATCAGGTGCGCGAACGCCTCCGCCGAGCCCATGTTGGAGCCGTACAGCACCAGCAGCGGGGTGTTGTGCGCCTTCACGCGCAGCCTGGCCGACTCGGTCAGTCCGGTGTCATCGGCCGTCTTTGTGACCACGACCTTGTTCTTGGGCGCCTCACGCCGCTTGAGCTTGATGTGGAAGTCGCCCGGCTTGATCGTCAGGCTCTGCTTGACGTGCATCTTGTAGTGCTCGAAGTCGACCGGCTCGAAGCGCTGCAGCACCATGCCGAGCACCAGCATCGCCTCCTGCAGGGCAAACTGCCGTCCGATGCAGGCGCGCTGGCCGTTGCCGAACGCCTTGAAGGCGTTGGCGGGGCGGTTCTCTTCCTTCTCGGGCGCGAACTGGTCGGGGTCGAACTCGGCCGCGTTGGGGCCCCAGATCTTCGGATCCTGCTGGAACGTCTTGAGCAGCACCTGGCAGGGCTGACCCGCGGGGATGAGATACTTGCCGCCGATCACGGTGTCTTCCATCGGCGCCAGCGAGAAGAACGGCGCGGTAGGCCAGTGACGCAGCGTCTCCTTGAGGATCTGGAGGATGTACTCGAGCTGGTGGATCTGGTTGAAGTCGGGCTGGTCGGGCAGCACCCGGTCGACCTCTTCCTGGGCCCGCTGCAGCACCTTCGGATTGTGCAGCAGCTCGTAGAGCGCGAACGACAGCAGTCCGGAGGTGGTCTCGTGGCCGGCGATCAGGAACGTGACGATGTTGGCGCGAATGACGCTGTCCTCGAGCTTCTCGCCCGACTCGCGATCGACGCCCGTGAGCATGTAGCTCAGCAGGTCGACGTACTTCTCCGGATTGGGATCCTTCTTGCGCTCGGCCACGATCTGGTCGACGTAGTCATTGATGAACTGGCTGTCCTTGCGCAGCTGGCGCTGTTTGAGCACCATCATCTTGTTCACGATGGCGGGCCGGCGCGCGTTGTCCTGCATGGCGCCCAGGAAGCCCATCATGGCGTTGATGAACGGGTGCGGCTCGGTGCGCTTGAACGACTCGAACTCGTGGTCGAAGCCGCACAGGCCGATGGTATCCAGCGTCAGTCGGGTCATGTCGGCCGCCACGTCGACCGCCTCGCCCGCGTCACAGGCTTTGTTCCACTTGGCGATCAGCTCGTTGGCGATGCGCAGCATTCCGGGCGCGTAGCGCTTCATGGCGGCGTGCGAGAAGTTGGGCAGCAGGATGTTGTGGGCTTTGCGCCAGTGGGCCTCGTGGGTATAGCTCGAGAAAAGCCCTTCGCTGTTGAAGTTGCGCACCTGTTTCAGGCCGGGGCCGATGCCCTTGTCGAAACGCTTGGTATCGAACAGCTCGTTGGCCAGCTCGAAGTTGGAGACCACCACGGTCTTGTTGCTGCCCACCTCCAGCTGGAAGATGGGGCCGTACTCTTCGGCCACCTTCATCATGGCTTCCATCGGATTGTCAGCCAGCTGCATCTGGGCCATGTTGCCCGTGAATCGGCTTTTGGGGGGCTGCGGGATCGGCTCCAACTGGGGCGTGATCGCTTCTTTGACGGCCATATCCATACGAGGTTCCTCCTGTGCTGTTATCGACGGGGATAAACGGGATACCAGTAGCTGCCGACGTCGTAGTAGACGCCGCCTTCCATCCATTGGGTGGTGCCGGGGAAATTCTTCTCGATCAGCTGTTGATCCGAGGGCGTCAGGGCGCGCCAGGCCGTGAGCGCGGCGCGCTGGCTGTCGGTGGAGCCGATCAGGTCGCCCCGGTCGACGTCCTTCTGGTACCGATTGATCGCGTTGGCCATGGTCTGGTAGGCCGCGCTGGTGCCGGTGGCGGTGGGGTTACTGGGAGGACCCCACTGAGCGGTCATCTGCTTGGACGCCGAGGCCCGGCCTACCGCGATGATCGCCTGGGCCAACTGGTTCATGCACTGGCTGTTGAGCGTCTCGCTGAGGCTGGCCAGTTGCGCGTCGGTCGTGCCGGGCGGAACGATGGTCGTCTTGGCCACGCTGACGGGCTGGTCCACCACGACCATGCGGTCGGCAGCGCGGAAGGCCCAGAAGCGGGCCGCCCCGGAGACCGTCAGCGAGCCGGGCTGGCCGTTGGCGGGCGCCTCATAGGTGGGCGAGAAGCGAACCTGCAACCAGGTGGCGTTGGTGGTGCCGTAGGCGGCGCAGAGCCGGGCGGCCTCATCCGGGGAGGGGGGCTGGCTCTGCACGCTGTACTGCAGGCCCGAGAGATCGGCCGGGCGGGCCACGTCGAGCTTGACGTTGGGGGCCAGCCTGGCGATCTGGGTCACCATGTCGTTGGTGAACTGGTCGTTGGTCCCGGGCTGATAGCTGCCGAGCATGTTGACCGGCAGCAACAGCACCTCTTTCTGGGGCTGGGCCATAGCGGCAAAAGCGAGACACAGCAACAATATCAAAAACTTTACGGGGCGAAAATTGCTCAAGGATTCATCTCCGGAACTCTTTACTCTCTACTCTTCACTCTTTACTAGGCCCGGCTGCGGTCGCCGATGATTCCTCCCCAACCACGGAACTCCCTGCGGGGCTCCCCCGGTCTTTCCCCTGGAGCCTCGGTGTGTTTGGTAAGGGAGGTTGTTCATGCGGTTCTGGTCCGTTCTCCTGGTCCTGCTGTTGGCGGGATGCTCGGGAGATCTTTCATCCGTCACGACCGAGGGGGGAAGCGGGGAAGTTCCCACCGCCAGGGTGGATTCTTCCTCTGACGAGCAACTGCGGAGCTTGACCAGCTCCGAGTACCGGGTCACATTCAAGCCCGGCTCCGACTGGGGCCAGGGCTTTACGGCCGAGATCGAGATCGTCAACCTGACCGGGGTGAAGGTCAGCAACTGGCGGCTCGAGTTCGATTTCGCCCACGAGATCACATCGATCTGGAACGGAAAGATCGTTTCGCATACCGGGACTCACTACGTGATTTCCGGGGAGAGCTACAACGCGGCGATCGCGGCGAGCGGCTCGGTCAAGTTCGGATTCCAGGGAACGCCCGGTGGGGTAAAGTCCCCCACGGGATTCAAAGTGACGGGCGATACGGTGGCGGGTGGTGGTACGACGACCGGAGCCATGACGGGCTCCACGACAGGCACGACGACAGGTTCGACGACGGGAGGCACGACCGGCTCGTCCACGGGTGGGTCCGGCTCGACCTCAGGCGCTTCGGTCGCCTGGAAGACTGACGACGACTGGGGAAGCGGCTTCGTGGGCACGGTGACCGTGGCCAATGCCGGCCCCGGCACGCTCTCCGACTGGCAGGTCGAGGTGCAGTTCAGCGGCACCATCACGGGCTCTTGGAACTGCAAGCAGATCAGCCGGAACGGCAACGTCATCCGCTTTGGCCCGGCTGACTACAACCGCAGCGTCCCCGCGGGGTCCAGCGTGACCTTCGGGTTCCAGGGCACCCCGGGACGCATCCCCTCGCTCCCCGTCACCCTCGTGGGCGGCGGCACGAGCACCGGCGGCACCACCACCGGCTCGACCACGGGCTCGACCACCGGTGGCACCACCGGGTCCACGACGGGATCGACCACGGGTGGCACCACAGGGTCCACAACGGGAGGAACAACCGGGTCCACGACCGGCACGACCACCGGAGGAACCACGGGCGGCGGCACGACCGGCTCGACCACGGGGGGTCCCGTCGTCGGCACCGGCTACCTGCACACCAGCGGAGCCAGGATCCTGGACGACAAGAACAATGTCGTCCGCCTCACGGGGGTCAACTGGTTCGGGCTCGAGACCGACGACCGCGTGCCCCACGGCCTCTGGTCGCGCTCGCTCGACTCGATGATGGCCCAGATCGCCTCCGAGGGCTACAATACCATCCGTCTCCCCTACTGCAACCGGGCGCTCGAGGCGTCCTCGGTGCCGACCAACTACGACCGCAGCCAGAACCCGGACCTGGTGGGCAAGACCAGTCTCCAGATCATGGACAAGGTCATCGAGCGCGCCCAGTTCTACGGGGTCAAGGTCATCCTCGATCGCCACCGCCCGACCGGGGCGGGCCAGAGCGCTCTCTGGTACACGAGCGAGATCTCCGAGGAACGCTGGATCTCCGACTGGGAAATGCTGGCGCGCCGCTACCAGAACAATCCCACCGTGGTGGGATTCGACCTCCACAACGAGCCGCACAGTCCGGCCACCTGGGGCGACGGCTCGGCCAACGACTGGCGCCTGGCAGCCCAACGTTGCGGAAATCGCATCCTGGCGATCAATCCCAAGCTGCTCATCATCGTCGAAGGCGTGGACACCACGGGTGGCCGCTCTTACTGGTGGGGCGGCAATCTCAAGTCGGCGGGAGCCTTTCCGGTCGTCCTGAGCGTCCCCAACCAGCTCGTCTACCAGACGCACGACTATCCGCAGACCGTCTACAACCAGTCCTGGTTCAGCGCGCCCAATTATCCCGGCAATCTCTCGGCCATCTGGGACGAGTGCTGGGGCTACCTGGTGAAGGGGAACATCGCCCCGGTGCTGGTGGGTGAGTTCGGTACGCGCAACCAGACGACCGTCGACAAGCAATGGCTGACCACCCTGACCGCCTACATGAAGACGAACGGGGTCAGTTTTACCTACTGGAGCTGGAACCCCAACTCCACCGACACCGGCGGCCTCCTGGCCGACGACTGGCGCACGGTGCTGCAGGACAAGAAGGCCATCCTGGCCCCCCTGCTGGCCCCGCTGTTCAAGTGAGCTAAAGGGGCGCCTCTTCCACCCGGAGGAGGCGCCCCTCGGCGATCCGAACGGAAGGCCCCCATGAAACGCGCGCTTCTGCTTCTGCTCATGTTCCTCGCCGTCGGCTGCGGCAGCCACGACCTCGAGCCCGGCACGGCCACGGCTGCTCCTCTGGTGGCCTCCGCTCGTGAGCCCCATCGGGGCCAGTTGCTGCCCGACGGCGCCGGGCAGCCTTTCCAATTCGACCTGGAGCTGACCCGGGCCAACGGCGCCCTGACAGGACAGGCGCGGTTGATCGCCCCCGACGGCATGACGGCGGCCTATGGACCGGTGAGCGGAACGGAGCAGACCTTCGACATCGACTTCCGACCCCGGTTTCCCCTGATGCGCTTTCAGGGCGCTGCGACCGCGGGAAGTTTCCTCGAGCTCGCCCCCGGCGCCCAGGCGCTGGGCACGGGAAGCTTCCAGACGCAGAGGGTCGAGGCGGAGCCCCCCCTCAGCGGCCGCTACACGGCGACTCTCGACGACGGCACGGTCGTCCCCCTGAACCTGGCCCCCGCCGGGGTGGATCCGCAGGCGCTTCCGGACGTGCAGATTCCGCCCAACCCCTTCCTGGCCTATACCACTCCCTTCGACACCAATGAGCTTTCACTGGGCGGCGGGTTGGCCAACAGCTATTTCTTCAACATCGATGACAACGGCGCGGGCTTCCCCTTCACGATCTGCTTCTTCAACGGCGACAGCACCGGGGGAACCTATACCGCGATCGACGAGAATGGCTCCCGGCAGGGAAAATTCACCCTGACGACGGGAATGTAAACGCGGCGTTCACAAAAAGTTCATACTCTGGCAACGTGTTTTGAATTCGGATGGGAACCCCGGCGATAGGATGACGTCAGAAAACAAATCGCACGGAGGACCACCGAAAATGATGCTCGCGCCGCTCTTCAACAGCCCCTGCCACACCGCTCGCCGCCCGTTCGCCGCCGCCCACACCCCCCGCATCGCGATGATCGACGACTTCGTGGCCGACGAGAAGGGCTACAGCCACGGGCAGAGCCTCGAGAAGCAGATGAAGTCCTCCGATTCGAGCGCCGACGTCGTGCGCTTCAACGTCGACAAGCCCGGCCAGCGCCGCGGCCAGAGCATCGCCCAGTCGCTCATGGAGATCGCCCGCCGCGCCGAGCGCGGTGAGCGCTTCGACGCCGTCAACCTGTCCCAGGAAGACTTCACCGCCGACGCCGAGACGGAGGCCATCAATCAGGCCATCACCTTCCTCCAGAACCGCTACGGGATCCCCGTCGTCGTGGCGGCGGGCAACAAGGGCGCGGACAAGGAGAACGCTCTGGCCAGGACGGCGGCGCTGAGGGTCGAGAGCTCGAAGGTTGGCCAGGACGGGCGCGCCGACACCTCCGGCCTGGGCACCATCCGCTCCGAGGGCGAGTTCACCTCGCAGGCCACCGCCAACGTCACCCTGCGCCTGGCTCAGCTCCGCGCCCGGGGAATGGACGCGCTGACCGCGATGGGCACGCTCAAGTTGCAGAGCATCTTCGAGGGTGGGTCCCTCGACCGCCGCAAGAACTACGCTCCCCCGACCGGCGTGTTCGCCGCGCTGATGCAGGCGGTGGGCGTCTAAGCCGCCATCCGCCGGGAGCCGGCCCACTCCAGCAGATCGCACAGAGCGGCCGTGATCGGCTGTCCGGTGCGGTCTTCGTAATAGGTGTAAGCCGGCGAGGGGTTGACCTCGAAGCAGACCGGCTCCCCGTCGGGAGTGATGCGCAGGTCGATGCCCGCCATCGTGAGACCCAGGGCCTGACTCAGCTGCAGACAGTCCAGCGCGAGCTCGGGGGGCAGCTCCACCGCAGTGACGCTGGTGCCTTTGTCGAACCGGTAGTCGCTCGAGCGGGTCGCGATCTGCGAGGCAAAGACACGCTCGCCGACCACGTGCACGCGCACGTCGGTCCCCTGGATTTGCTCTTGGAGCTGCACCGGACAGTTGCGAACCGTCTCCAGGCGCCGCAGATCGTGCGGGCTCATCGCCTGCACCTGCGAGCGCAAGTAGCTGACCGATTTGTAGATCACGCGTCCCCGGTGCAACTCGTAGAATTCGGCGGCCAGCTCGGGATCGCTGGTCAACAGCGTGTCTGGCACACGCCAGCCCTGGCCGGCGATGAGCTGGGCCTGAAAGGGCTTGGAGGCGTTCGAGTGGGCCGCCCGAGGCCGGTTGACCACCAGGCAAGGCAGCTCGTTCAGCAAAGGATTGAGGGCCGCCAGGCAGAGCTCGGCCACGCGGGCCGTGCCCTGGAAGGGTCGGAATCCGACGCGCTGATAGACCGAGCGGAGAGTGCGCAGGTCGAGCCGCCTGCCGTCCGACCACACGAAAGAGCCGCTGAGCTCGGGCAGGCGCAGCGCCAGGGTCAGGCTGCCGGGCATCTGGTCGGTGTCCAGCAGGGTTACGCGCGCGTTCCGCTTTTGGAGCTCAGTATACACCCGGTCGATCATCGGCTCGGCGGTCGAGCCCATCACAGCGATCATGCCGGCACTCCTTCCCAGGCCAGGTTGAGGGCGGCCTCGAGAACCTCGGGCACGGCCAGGGTTCCGGGGGTCAGGAACGGGATCAGGTCCACAGCCTGATAGCGACCGTTGGGCAGGCGGCGCAGCACGACCTCGCACAGCTCGAGCTCCAGGCGTCGCGCGGTCGCGAGGCAGGCCTGGACAAGCCCCGGCTCGGGCGGAGCGGCGCCCGCGGGGCACAGAATGGCGCGCCCGCCCACGAGGGCGAGCCAGGCCGGCTGATCGCCCAGCTTGCCCTCGAAGGCGACGGGGGCGGTGCGCAGATCTTCCAGGCGCTCCAGGTCGGCGGGCTGCATGGCCCGGTCGCGAGCAGAGCCCTCGCCGCTCAGACTGCGGAACGCAACGCGGCCCCTGTTTTCGGCGTAGAATTTGCGGGCCGCCTCGGGGTGACTGGTCACCAGCATCGGAGCGATCGGCACGCCGTGGGCCGAAAGCGCCGTCAGGCGTGCCACCCGGCTCTCCACCTCGTGACGGCTGCTGACGCTGTTGGCCACCCGACAGTGCAGCTTCAGCGCCTCGAGCAAAGCGATCAGGCTGGCCCAGCACTCGGTGGACAGGTAGGCCCAGTCTTGCTGGTCGAATCCCACGCCCGCCTCGGACGAGATGCAAATTTCGTGCACGTAGACGCAGCTCACCTGGTCGAACGGGACCGGGTCCTCGTCGGGTGGGAACAGGCATCCTTCCAGCGCGCCGCCGCTCAGACGCAGGTAGAAGGGCAGCTCGCGCGGGTAGCGCTCGAGATCCAGGAACACGACTTTGCCAGGCATGCGCTCGCGCAGGATAGCCAGGGCCTGGTTCGACCGGTAGCCGATGAAGAGCGTGGTCATGCGAACATCCTCCCGCTCGGAGCGGTGTAGGTGTCATTGGGAGCGCCCACCCCGGTGATGGTGTTCCGTCCGGCGGTAATCTCGCGCTCGGTATCCACGACCACGTCCAGGTTGTCCCTGGAGGCCCCGGTGATCTGGTGGGGGTTCTGGATGATGGTCGTGGTCGTCCCGTCGGCCTCGGTGAACGTGACGCTGTTCTGCTCGAGGCCGGCCCGGTTCACGGCCTGGTCCGCGGTCATGGTGACCCCGTTGGCCAGTTGAATCGAGGTGCCTGGCTCGAGGGGGTGGACGACCGGCTTGCCATTCACCATTTCGGTGATCTGCATCTCGTTCTGATCGTTGACCTGCACCTGGGCGCCCGCGTTGCCACCGAAATCGAGATCCACCTGGCTGGCGTAGGGATGGCCGTTATCGAACTGCTCGGTGGTCACATCCACGTGGGTGTTGCCGTAGACCAGGGCGTCCTCGGCTTTACCGGCCACATGCAGGTCGAAGACGCGCTCGTCGCGGGTCAGAAAACCGTCTCGATTCATGTCCAGGGCCACGTGCGGATCGCCGGTGATGCTGGCTGAGCCCGGCGGGGGCGGCCCCTCGGGGGGCTTCTCGACCGCCTTCTCGTTCGCGTCCTTCTCGGCGCCCTTCTCGTTGGCGCCCTTCTCGGACGACTTCTCGTTCGGGTCCTTCTCGGTCGTCTTCTCGTTCGGGTCTTTCTCGGACGACTTCTCGTTCGGGTCCTTCTCGGTCGTCTTCTCGTTCGGGTCTTTCTCGGTCGTCTTCTCGTTCGGGTCCTTCTCGGACGACTTCTCGTTCGGGTCCTTCTCGGACGACTTCTCGTTCGGGTCTTTCTCGGTGGTCTTCTCGTTCGGGTCCTTCTCGGACGTCTTCTCGTTCGGGTCCTTCTCGGTCGACTTCTCGTTCGGGTCCTTCTCGGACGTCTTCTCGTTCGGGTCCTTCTCGGACGTCTTCTCGTTCGGGTCCTTCTCGGTCGACTTCTCGTTGGGGTCTTTCTCGGAGGTCTTCTCGTTGCAGTCCTTCTCGCACGGGTTCTTGTCGTCGTCCTTGCATTTGGGCTGAGACTCGTTGAAGACCTTTTCCTGCCCCTTCTCGGTCGACTTCTGCACCTCGTCCCCCTTGGGCGCGGGCGGCGCCCCCTTGTCGGTGGCGGGCGCCGCCGGGGCGTTGCTCCTGGGTGAGGGATGGGTGCGAAGCTCGGGACGGATGAAGAGGTCAGACATCGAGGCAGTGTCCTCCAACCTGATTTGCGTGACCTCAGCTTAACTCGTCGGCGCGCGCCCCTGGTTGACTCAGCTTGGACAACTGTGACAATTTCGGTCCCAGAACGGGCCGAGGATGAACTTTTCCCTCGCGATGTTGCCTATTCGGAAGGCGCGGCCGGCGGCTCCTCGGGGGGCTTCTCCTCGACCGCCTCCTCGACAGGCTTTTCCACTCGGGCGCTGGGAGGCTTCTCCACCTTGACGCTAACAGGTTTCTCGACCTCAGCGCTGACGGCGGGCTTCTCCACCTTTGCGCTGGCCACCGCCACGGTCTCGGCCTCGACCGGCACCGGAGCCTCCTTCTTCTTGCCTCCGAACACCCCCGCGATGGTCGAAACCAGCACGTAGAGCATCGGGACGAAGAAGATCCCCAGCGAGGACGAGGCCACCATTCCCCCAAAGACCGCGGTCCCGAGAGCCTTCCGCGAGATCGAGGCGGCGCCCGAGGCGAGCACCAGCGGCACCACGCCGAGGATGAACGCGAACGAGGTCATCATGATCGGCCGGAAGCGCAATTTGGCGCCCTCCACGGCCGCATCGAAAAGCTTGTAGTTCTCCTTCTCGTACTTCTCCTTGGCGAACTCCACGATCAGAATGGCGTTCTTGGCGGCCAGTCCGATCAGCATCACCAGGCCGATCTGGACGTAGACATTGTTGTCCATCTTGATGACGGCCGTGCCGATGTAGGCGCCGCAGACTCCGACCGGAATGCCCAGCAGCACCGCGAAGGGAACCGCCCAGCTCTCGTACTGCGCGGCCAGGAAGAGGAACACGAAAAGGATCGCCAGCGCGAAGATCATTCCCTGGGCGCCGGAGGACAGCTTCTCCTGGTAGGCCGTCCCCGTCCACTCGTAGCCGTAGCCCGCCGGCAGGTTGGTGGAAGCGGTCTTCTCCATGGCCGCCAGCGCCTGCCCGGTCGACTTCCCGAGCGAGGGACCGCCGTTGATCTCCATACAGCGGTAGAGGTTGTAGCGCAGAATCGTGTCGACGCTGGTCACCGTCTGCACGGCCGTGAGGGTGCGCAGGGGGATCATCGAGCCGTCCGCGGCCCGCACGTAAAGGTCGCCGATATTGTTGGGCGTGCGGCGATAGCCCGCCTCGGCCTGGATGTACACGCGCCAGGTGCGCCCGAACTTGTTGAACTGGTTGACGAAGAGGCCCCCCAGATTGGCCTGCAGTACCTGGAAGACGTCGTTCAGCGGGATGCCCAGGATCTTGACCTTGTCGCGGTCCACATAGAGCTGGATGCGGGGCACCCGGGGCGAGAAGAAGGTGTAAACGCCCGCCAGGTCGCTGTTCTTCTTGGTGGCCTCGATGAACGAGAAGCCGACCTGGGCCAGGTCGTTGATGGTGTGGCCGCCGCGATCCTGGAGCTCGAACGTGAAGCCGCCGCTCGTTCCCAGACCGGGAATCGGGGGCGGGTTCACCACCATGATGCGCGCCTCGGGCATCTCCGCGAGTTGCTTCTGCAGCTTGCGGATCAGCACGAAGGCGACCTGATCGGGTGGTCGCTTGTCCCAGGGCTTGAGCGTGGCCACCAGCGAGCCATAGTTGGAGTTGTTGGTGCCGGAGAGAATGCCGTAGCCGCCGAGCGTGATGACCGCCTGCACCCCCTCGGTCTCCATCAGGGTCTTCTCGATTTTCTTGAGCACGGCGTCGGTGCGCGACATCGAGGCGGCGTCGGGCAGCGTCACCGAGATGAAGAAATAGCCGTTGTCCTCGAGCGGCAGGAAGCCCGTCGGCAGGGTGATCTGCAGGTGGTAGGCCCCGTAATAGATCAACCCCAGCAAGAGCAGCGTGACGGGGAAAGCCTTGATCGAGAGCTTCACCCCGAAAACGTAGAACGACGTGACGCGGTCGAAGATCCAGTTGAAGCCGGCCAGGAACCACGCGATGGGGCCGCGCCCCTTCTTGCGCGGACGCAGGAGCATGCGGCACAGGGCGGGTGTCAGCGTCAGGGCGACCAGGGCCGACAGGCAGACCGACACAGCCAGCGTGATCGCGAACTGCTGGTAGAGCATGCCGGTAATCCCGCCCATGAAGGCCACCGGCACGAAGACCGAGCACAACACGAGGGCGATGGCCATGACCGGGCCCGAGACCTCGGCCATGGCGCGTTCGGTGGCTTCCAGGGGCGTGAGCCCGTGCTCGATATGGTGCTCCACCGCCTCCACGACCACGATTGCGTCGTCCACCACGATGCCCACCGCGAGCACCAGGCCGAACAACGTCAACATGTTGATGGAGAAACCCAGCGCGACAAAGGCGGCGAAGGTGCCGATGAGCGAGACCGGCACGGCCAGCATCGGCACCAGCGTTGCGCGCACGTTGCCCAGGAAGACGAAGACCACGATGATGACGAGCACGATGGCGTCGCGCAGCGTGGAGATGACCTCGTCGATGGAGGCGTTGACGAAATCGGTGGTGTCCAGCGTGACCTGGTAGTCGACTCCCGGCGGGAAGGCCTTCTTGAGCTCGGCCATCTTGGCGCGCACGAGCTTGGCGGTGTTCAGGGCGTTGGCGTCGGGCAGCTGGAAGATGCCGATGGGAGCGGCGGCTTTGCCGTTCAGGCGACCCACGGTGTTGTAGGTCTGCCCGCCCAGCTCGGTGCGGGCCACGTCGCGCACGCGCACGATGGAGCCGTCCGAGTTGGTGCGGACGATGATGTTCTCGAACTCCTTGACCTCGTCGAGTCGACCTTTCACGTTCACCGTGTACTGAAAGTCGACCGGGACAGGCATGGGCGGGGCGCCCACCGAGCCTGCGGCGGCCTGCACGTTCTGGTCCTTGATGGCCGACTGGATGTCCTGGGTGGTCAGTCCCAGCTTGGCCAGCTTGTCGGGCTGCACCCAGAGACGCATCGAATAATCTTGACGGCCGGCCGACATGTCGGCCACGCCCACGCCCGGCACGCGCGCGAGCTGGTCGAGGATGTTGATGGCGCAGTAGTTGGAGAGGAACAGCCCATCATACTCCCCGTTGGGCGAGTAGACGCAGATGTACATCAGCACCTGCGAGGACTGCTTTTTTACGGTCACGCCGTTTTGCACCACGTCCGGAGGAAGGCTGGAGTTGGCCTGGGCCACGCGGTTCTGCACGTCCACCGAGGCGATGTCCAGATTGGTGCCGACGTCGAACGTGACGGTGAGCACCATCTTGCCGTCGTTGGTCGACTTGGATTGCATGTAAATCATGTTTTGAGCGCCGTTGACCTGTTGCTCGATGGGAGCGGCCACGGTCTGCTCCACGACGTCGGCCGAGGCGCCCACGTACTGCGTGGACACCACGATGGTGGGGGGTGTGATCTGCGGATACTGCGCGATCGGCAGCGCGGTCATGGCCAACAATCCGGCCACCACGATCACCAGCGAGATGACGATCGACAGGACCGGGCGATGGATGAAGACCTTCACTTGCCCACCTCGGCGGCGTTGACGCGCATGCCCGGCTTGAGCTTCTGCACCCCTTCCACCACCACTTTCTCGCCTTCCTCGAGGCCCGAATCGACCACGAAGTAGTTCTGATAGTCATCCACGATATTGATGTTGCGCTGGTCCACCGTGTTGTCGGGCTTGACCACGAAGACCGATTTGATCGACTGCGTGTCCACGACCGCCTTCTGGTCCACCAGGAGGGCTCCCTTGAGAGCTCCCGTCTTCACGCGCACCTTGGCGAATTGCCCCGGTCGCAGCAATCCGGACGGGTTAGGGAACTCGGTACGGATCTGGAGCGTGCCGGTCTTGGCGTCGAGGGCCCGTCCCACCATGTTCATCTTGCCCGGATAGGTGTACTTGCTGCCATCCGCCAGCAGCAGCTCGAAGCGCAGGTTGCCCGCGGCCGCTTTGTCGTTCTGCTTGCGGAACGTGAGATACTCGACCTCGGCGATGGAGAAGTCCACGTAGATCGGGTTGGACTCGGAGATCGTGACCAGCACGGGGTTTCCGGGTTGCACCAGGTTACCCGGGTTGACGTTCATCTGGCCGATGATGCCGTCGATCGGCGAGCTGATGGTGGTGTAGCCCAGGTTGATCTGGGCGCTCTCGAGATTGGCTCGCGCCTCGGCCACGCCCGCCTGGGCCACCGAGATGTTGGCCGCCGTGTTGAGGGCGGTATTCTGCAGGCTGGCCTCGGACGCCGCTACCTGCGCTTTGGCCACGTCGCGGTCCTGGACAGCGTTGGTGTAGGTCTGCTCCGGGATCACCTGGCGAGCCGCCAGGGGCTTGTAACGGTCCACGTCCTGCTGGCGTTTGACCAGCGTGGCTTTGTTGGAAGCCAGATCGGCCTGGGCTTTCTTCAGGTCCACCTGGTTCTGAGCATACTGCAGGTTGGCCTGAGCCTTCTCCAGGTTGGCCTGCATGGTCATCACGCTGGCCTGGTAGGTGCGCGGGTCCACGTTGAACAGAACCTGCCCGCGGCTGACGAAGGCGCCCTCGGTGAAGCTGAAGTCCTCCAGCGTGCCCGTGACCTGCGAGGTCACATTCACGGTGCGCCGGGCAGCCGTCGACGCGGGATACTCGCTGAACAGACTGACCGTCTGCTTGAGCACGGGCTGCACCACGACATCCACCGCCGGGCCCTGCGAGGCCTGAGCACTGGGGCTGGCTCCGGGCGAGGGCGAGGAATCCCCTCCTTGCTCCGGTTTTGGGCCGCACGCCACCAGCAGGCACGCCAGTGTGGAAATCAGCCACAGTCTCTTCATTTGGGGACTCCTTCAGGGACTGAGAGATGTCGGTTGGGGAATTCCGTGCCCACCTGACGTTCCAGGCGGGCAAACGCGATCTCGCGCTGATAGATGGCCTGCACCAGCTCCTGGCGAGCGTTGGTCAGGCTGGTCAGCGCGTTCTGGGTTTCCAGCGAGGTGCCCAGGCCGTTGATGAAGCGCTCGCGCGCCATCTCGTAGTAGACCTGGGCCGCCTCCACCCGCTTCTGGGCGGTTTTTAGGGTGAAATCGGTCTGCAAGAACGTCAGCCAGGCCTGCTCCACCTGCTGGGTGATGCTGGCTCGCAGCTGGTCGCCCTGGGCGTGCAGCGAGCGGACCGTGGCTTCGGCCTGGTGCACGGCGCCCTCGCGCAGGCCGCCGTCGAAGATGTTCCACTGCACCTGCAACTGCACGCCCAGCACGTCGGTCGGCACGATCGAGCCGACCGTGCTGGTGTAGCCCGAGAACAGGGAGACGTTGGGGTAGCTCTGGCTGTAGGCCGATTCGAGCAGCGCGTCGGCCACGGCCAGATTGCGGTCCAGCACGGCCACCTCGGGCCGAAGCGCCTGGGCCATCTGGTCGAGGTCGGTGGCATCCACCTCGGGGTCGACCGTGATGGCAGGCGGCGGCACCGGATCGACCCGCGGCTCCCCCAGCTCGTAGAGCACGGTCTGCAGGGCAACCGTGGCGGTGCCGATGTCGGTCTTGCTCTGGGCCACGTCCTGGGTCGCTTCGACGACGGCCAGCTCGGCCTGGACCACGTCAAAGCGTGCCATCAGGCCCTGTCGGAAGAGCGAGTTGGTGTCCGAGAGCGATTGCTCGCTGCTGGCCAGGTTCGCCTGGCTGGCGGCCAGCGTGGCATCGGCCTGAAGGCGCTGGAAGAAGGCTTCTTTGATGGACAGCACCAGGTCCTGGCGTGACACCTCGTAGCTGGCCTTTTGCACGTCGATCTGCAGGTAGGCCGCCGTGATCTGGTTTTCGAGCTGCCCGAAGGTCGTGAGCAGCCACTGCATGCCGAGCGAGATCTGGCTCGAAACGGGGTCGAGCCGTGTCGTGGCCTTACTCTGCTTGTCCTGGACCGCGGTGGCGCTGTTGAACTGCAGCATCGGCCGCATTCCGGCCTTGAGCTGCCAGTAGTTGCCCACGGCCGACTCCACGGCCTCGCTGGCGATCCGCAGGTTGGGACTGCGCTCCTGGCCCGTGCGCACGGCCTGGTCCAGCGTGAGGCTCTGCGAGGTCGGCTGCGCCACGGTGGGACCCGGTTGCGAGGGTTCCGGCTGCGCCAGTACCGCCCGCGTGAGGACAAAGACGATCCAAAAGGAGAAAAGGGCCCGCATTTCGTCCCGGCTATACAGCGCAGTTGAAAATAATCCTCTTTTGGCCTCAGTCTTCGACGGCCCGGAGGCTGAAGCGGACGGTCGTCCCCTGGCCCGTGGCGCTTTCCAGCTCCAAGACTCCCCCATGAGAGCGCGCCAGCCGATCGGCGATGGCCAGCCCCAGTCCGGTGTTGCGACCGCTGGAACGACGAAAACCCTTCTTCACCATGGGCAGGTCTTCGGCCGGAATCCCAAAGCCGTTGTCGGCCACCGTGATCCAGACGCGCCCGGCCTTCTGCTCGGTCACCACGCGCACTGTGGTGTCGCGTCCCCCGTGCAGCACCGCGTTCTCGATCAGGATCTGCAGGAGCTCGCGTACCCGTCCGCGGTCCCCCTCCACTCTCCAGCGCGGGTCGAGGCCCTCGAACGCGAGCTGGACATTGCGCGAAGCGGCCGAGCTTTCCAGGGTTTCGGCCACCTCGAGCAACGGCTCCGTCAGGGGAAACACCTCGAAGCGCAACTCGGGATCGCTCTGCTCCCAGCGGCTCAGCTCCAGGAGCCTTCGCACGCTCCGGCTGACGAAGGTCAGCTCCCGCATAATCCTTTCCAGGTGCCGCCGTTCCTCGTCCTTATTGCGCACCATGCCGTCCAGCATGGCCTGCACCCAGCCCATGGAAGCCGCCAGCGGCGTCATCAGGTTGTGGCTGACGTCGCCCAGAAACTCGCGCCGCGCGGCCTCCGAGGAGCGCAGCGTCTCGACGGTCTCCTGCAGGCGATCGGCCATGCGGTTGAACGAGCGGCTCAGCTCCGCTACCTCGACCGGTCCTCCCTCGTCGATGCGGGCCGTGAGCCGGTCGGGACCGAAACTCTCGGTGGCCTGAACCAGCCGCCGCAGGGGCTTCGTGACTGCCCGGCTGAAGGCCAGACCGACCAGGGCGCAGATCAGGGTCGCCAGCATTCCGGCCCGCACGTAGCCCAGGTTGACCGCCCTCTCGATGTCATAGGGCTTCGTGGGAGGCGGCGGGGCATCGATGGCGAGCACCGCCTGGTTCTGTCGCAAGGGGACCAGCGCCGCAAACCCCCCTTCCTCGGGCATCCGGGCCACGACCTGGCCGTGCATGGCTTGATCGAGGGGTTCGGCCTCCACCTCGATGATGGGGCCGGTGATGGCCATTTTCTGGGGAAACAGGGTGACCCGCGTGCCCGGCTTCAACTTGCTGCAAGCTTTGCGGACGGCTTCCTCGAGCGGCTCCGGGCTACCGTCGATGTTGCGCTTGAGGTCCTGCAGCACATCCTGAGGGTGCGGCGGGTGGGCCCCCGTGAACAGAGGCGCCGCCAGGGCCAGGACCCCGAAGAAGATGACCATCACGGCCAGATAGGACAGCGCCAGGCGCGCCCACAGACTCACGGGTCGTAGCGGTAGCCGACGCCCCACACCGAGCGAATGGGGGCGGGACGGCCGGGACGGTTCAGCTTGGCGCGCAGGCGGCTGACGCAGAGGTCCACGCGACGCGTATCCCCCAGGTATTCGGGGCCCCAGACGCGGTCGAGCAGCTCCTCGCGGGTGAAGTTCTTGCCGGTCGCCCCTGCCAGGACCCGCAGCAGCTCGTACTCGGTCGGGGTGAGCTCGAGGAACTCCCCGTCCAGGCTGACGCGGCGGTTCTCGATGTCCAGCACGAGGGAGCCGACTTTGGCGCTGGTGGCGCTCGGCAACCTGGAACGGCGCAACAGGGCTTTGACGCGAGCCACCAGCTCCCGGGGCAGAAAGGGCTTGGTCAGATAGTCGTCGGCCCCGAGCTCGAGCCCGATGACGCGGTCGGTGCCTTCGCCCCGGGCGCTCACGATGAGAATGGGGATCGGGCTGAAAGCGCGCACCCTGCGTACGACCTCGAGCCCGTCGAGATTGGGCATGAGCAGGTCGAGCACCAGCAGCTCGACGTCCTTGCCGAGCTGGTCCAGCGCCTGCAGGCCGTCGGCGGCTGCCAGCACCTCGAATCCCTCCTCCTCGAGGTAGCGAACGATCAGCTCGCGCAGCTCCGGCTCGTCCTCGGCGACCAGGATGCGTCCGCGCCCGGACAGGGACGAAAAACCCACTCTTACCTCCTGGCGAAGCTCGGATCGGGCGCCCCGGCGAACCTGCGGGGGATAAACGGAAAGTTCTCGGTGCAGTGGTAGTGGTAGCTTCCCCCGGGGAATTCCGGCGTGCGACCCCAGTGCCCGTTGCACAGGTCCAGCTCGCCCTCCTGCCACTCGTAATCCTCGGTATAGGTGCCGTCCGGTCTCGATCCGTCGCGCCTGGGGATCTTCCGCAGGTGGAAGGAGCTGCGAATCTTGTGCGTGTCCAGATCGCGGTCGTTGTAGATGGGGAACCCGTCGGCCGCGTAGCCCACCAGGCACATCTGGAAGCCATTCCTGATGACCGGGAGCGGCATGGCGTGATAATGGTAGCTGCCGCTGGGCTGAACGTGGGCGTTGCTCTTGTCCAGCCCGAGGTCGAGGGAGCCCCCGAGGGCCTCGTAATGCAGCGGACCGTTGCGCTCGGCCGTGCCGGGGTCGAACGGGACTCCGTCCAGAGCGACCCCAAAGACCATGGGAGCGCTGTAGACCGGAGTCAGCAGCCGCGTGGGGTTCCGGGGCATCCGGTATTGATGGTGCTGGGGCGCGATGGTATTGGGATTGTGCGCGTTCGGGAAGGCTCCCGGGGTGTGCTGCGGCAGCCCGTTCGAGTCGCAGTAGCGAAAGTTGGCGTCGGTCGTGAACTTGCACTGCGCGCCTTTCATGGCCACGGCCCTGGCGACGAGCAGGATCGCGAGGAGAGCGAGGATCTTCTTCATGGACTCTAGCGTAGCTCGCGCGGGTATCGGGGGCTCCGCGGAATGTATCGGAAGTGTATCGAGCTCGATGGCTATTCGGGGTCGTGGACCTTGTCCACCAGGGCGGCGCTGTCGAGCCAGGCAGTGAACCACATGTCGCGCAGGTTGGAAGCTCCGACGGCCAGGCGATTCTGCACGAAATCGAGGCCCTCCGGGCTGGTGCCGGTCGGCTCGAGCTTGCCTTCCTTCTCCAGCTGAAAGAGGGGGCGAACCTGCTGGTGAGATTCGCGGATCATCCCGATCGCCTGGTCGAGCGGGTCACCCTGAAGCCGTCTGGCAGGAGTCATCCTGCGGCCGATGGACTCCGGGTCCACCGACGCGTTCACGAGCAGAGTCTCGAACTTGCGATGCACCTCCGGGTCGGTGCTGAAACCATTCGGATTGGGCTCGACCTCGGGTCGCCAGCCGTTGCTGTGGGCCGAGGTGTGCAGCGGTTGGGAGGCGTCCCCCACATAGTGACCGAGCATTCCCGCGGTGTGCAGGACGTTCTCCTCCAGCGGCTTTAGCTCTTTGGAGCCCGGCCCCGAGCGCGCCAGCTCGTGACGATAGATTGCCAGCTCGCAGGTCAACTGTTGCTGCAGCTCCGCGATCTTGTAGGGCAGAGTGCCTACGAACTGAGGCGGATAGTCGGGCGCGAGCTGCTCATGGTCGATCATCAGCACGTAAGAATATCGATCTTTCGGGAACTGGTGGTCTTTCAGCAGCTCGAGCGCAGCGTAATGATCGGGCGTGCTGGAGCCCTTCAGATGGGGCAGCTCGCGGAGTTTCCAGCGATCCGGCTGCGAGGCCAGCCCCTCCAGCCGCTCGGCGCCGTTGCGAAAGAACGCCGGCATCTCGTCGGGCAAAGCCAGGGCCGCTTTCCCGTGAATCAGCGCGTGGCCTTTGCCGCCCCAGAAAAGATTGAGCTTGGGCGGCGCCTGGAGGCTCACACCGGCGGCGTAAGGCGCGTGCGCCTCGCATTCTGGCTCCCAGGGAACATACTTGTCCTGACACTGGTCGGGGGGCATTCCGCATGCGGGCAACTGAAACCGGGTGAGCGGCTTTATCGCCTGGATCTGCACCGCGTCATTCTAGCGTCTTGCGCGTGCTCTCGATTTGCTCGAATGTTACGGGCGCGCAAATTGCCCGGGAAACTGGCCGAGTTGTTACATGGCGGGTCCAGCCTGAAGCTGCTCGAGCCGGTATACTGCGCCTCGCAATGCAAGTACTGGCAGCCTCCCCATTGCAGATGATGGCCCCGCCCGGGTCGCGGCGGAGCGTTGCCCCGAAGCAGACGGAGCCGGCGGATGTCGTTACTCTGAGCGCGCCGGCCGCCCCCGAGCAGGCCAGCAGCAAGAACGGCTGGGGCGCCGCCATCATGCTGGGCCTGAGTCTGGCGGGCACCCTGGCCTCGCCGGCTTACGCGGGTTTGCACGGGACCGACCAGATTCCCGGCATCAGTCAGCCGTTCCACCACGATCACGGGCAGAACTGGGACGTCCAGACCGTCGAGGGCGGCTGGCAGATCCCCCGCAACGAGGGGCTTCCCGTGCAACCGCGCTTTGGCTTTCCGGTGCGCGAGGGCACCACGGACCTGGGGCCGACCCACGTGTTGGACAACACCCGGGGACGCATCCGGGCGGTGCGCCTGCAGTGGCCCAATGAGACCGATCCGCGGGCGGCGCGTGCCCACGAGGCGATGTTCCGCGATCTGCTCACCCGGCTGCCGCAGGATGCTCGCTTCGAGATCGTGGCGGAGTCAGGTGGAGAGGCCGCCCTGCGCGAGCTGATAGCGCAAACGCGCGTGGTGCATCCGGAGCGGATCGAGATCCACTCCATGGGTCTTCGCTCGAGCCGCGAGGAGCTGTATCAGGCGATGAGCATGTGGACTCGCGACGGCGCCGTGGTGCTGACCCGGGCCTCCGACGGCCAGGAGATCGTGCTCCTGCCCCATTCCTTCCGCGACGATGGCCAGGTGGATCGCTACCTGAACCGCGTCATCCTCCAGGGCACGGGCGAGGCGCCCGCCAGCCTTGCCGGCCACGAGGGGATCATCGTGCGGCGCTCCACGCTCGATTTCGAGGGCGGCAACGTGGTCGCCAACGGGCGTCACGTCCTGATCAGCCCGGCCACCATTGGGGACAACGTCAAGCGGATGGGGCTCAGCGAGGCGGAGGTCGTCGCGCGTTTCCAGGCGGAGTTCGGTCGCGAGGTGATCGTGGCCAGCCCCGAGCCGGACTTCCACATCGACATGGGACTGAGCTTTCTGGACGACCACACTGTGGTGGTCGCCTCTCCTCAGTTGGCGGAGCGCTTGCTGGAAGGACAGCCCCACCCGGGAATCAGCGACCAGGAGCTGACGACGATGCGCGAGCAGACCCGCGACAAGGACCTGGCGCGGAAATACGACGAGCTGGCGGGGATGCTGCAGGGCCGGGGTTATCGGGTGCTGAGGATGCCCAACCTGGCGGGACGGGCGCTGTCGAGCCCCTACATGACCTACCAGAACGTGCTGATCGAGAATTATGCAGGGGTGAAGCGAGTCTATATGCCCGTCTATGGCGTGCCCGCCACCGACCGGGCGGCCCGCGACGCCTATCGTGCGGAGGGTTTCGAGGTCATCGAGATCCCGGCGGCCCAGCTCTCCACCCGCCTGGGCGGGGGTATCCGCTGCGCGGTGGGCGAGCTGGACATCCTGCAGTAGCTACTTCTTGTCCGGGTTGGGGCGCTTGGGCACCCGGATGCCCCCCACGACCACGGCATCCAGGCGCTCGGCGATGCCGCCTAGCTGGGGCGGCTTGAGCAGGCGCTGGAGCTCGTCGATCGAGGCCTCCTCGGCGCGCAGGGCTGTTTCGGCCGTCTGAAACGTGCTCACCGCAGCCTGCAGCGAAGCCGTCTTGCCCGAAACCTGGTTCAGAGAAGACTGGAACTGAGCGTAAAGCCCGTCGTGCTCGGCCCGCATCCTCGGCCCCCGGACCTTCCAGGTCTCGATGCCCACGATGCAGGCGGCACAGACGGCAAATCCTGCCAGGCCGATGCCCAGCAACAGAGGGCTGTGCGAAAAGACGCCCATCTGCACGGTGGATATCCCTACCATGAACGACCCCATGCCAACCATCGGCATCTTGTTGCGGGCCGCGACCCAGCGGTTGATCTTGTTGGCCAGTTTGTCAGCCGTGGCGGCGCGCTGGTTGCACTCGAGCGTGGCGGTGTCGAGCTCGGCTCGCTCGCGGTTCACCTTTTCCAGCGACGTCGCATAGGCCGACCGCAGGGACTCGAGCTTGAGTGAAGTCGCCGTCACGTTCATTGCACCCCGACGCTACCCCGGAAGGCTGAAAAAACCCTCAACGGATGCTCGAGAGCCAGACTCGGGCGCGCAGGGGCCCGCTTTTGGGGCGGCGAAGGGGGGGGTCCAGTCTGCTCGAGCCGGAGGGGAAGGCCGTGAAGTCATTGGAAGAGACTCGTCCGGGAGGTGCCCCGGTGAATCCATCGGAGATCCAGTCGCTATTGTCGGAAGGAAGCCAGCTGGCAGCCCAGCTGCAGTTTCCCCAGGCGCTCGACGTCTATACCAAAGCCCTTGAATCGGTTCGCCTGCTGCCCCTGGGGCCCCACACCGAAGAGCTCGAGCTGCAGGCCCGCAACGGCTTCTGCAGCGTCTGCCTGGTTCTGGGCAAGTGGGACCGCGCTCTGCGCGAACTGGAAAAGGTCGCCAAGATGGAGCCCAACCCCCGCTCCCGCCCCGATCTCGTCCGCGCTCACCTGAAGAAAGGCGAGATCCTGAGCAACCGCGGCGATCGCGTCCCGGCCTCCGAGTGCTTTCGCTCGGCCCTGGAGCTGGCCGAGGAGATCAAGGATCAGCGCCTGATCGCCCAGGCCAAGTATTTCCTGGGCGGCAACTCGTCGCGCCAGGGCGAGCTCGACGAAGGCCGCAACTTCATCGAGGAGGCGCTGGACGCTTCCAAGGAGCTGCCCGACACCCCCGAGACCCGCAAGCTCAAGGCCGCCATCCTCAGCCAGTTCGGGCTCTATTGCTTCCGTCTGGGAAAGAGTCAGGAAGCCAAGACCCACCTCGAGGAAGCCCTGAAGCTGCTGGAAGGCATGCCGCAAACTCTGGAAGAGGCCTCCGTGATGCGCTATCTGGGCATCATGGTCAGCACGGGCGGAGACTTCCGCAGCGCGCTCGACTACCATCTGGCCGCCCTCAAGATCTATAAGGCTTCCAATTGCGCCTACGGCCAGGCGAAGGTGTACGACTCGATCGGACGCACCTTCCTCTCGCTCAACCGCCTGGAAGAAGCGATCTACACGCTCAAGAAAGGCGAAGGCCTGTGCCGCCGCCTGGGAGCCAAAACCGAGCTGGCCACCATCTACGGGAAACTGGGCCAGGTCCACATGGTGCGCGAGGAATACGAGATCGCCGTGGATTACTTCCGCCGCGACCTCGAAATCAGCACCCGCTTCCGCAACTTCTACGCCATGGGCTACTCGTACCGCAATCTCGGCCGCTGCTTGATCCAGGTGGGCGACCTCGACGAGGCCATCCGCAACCTGGAGGAAAGCCTCGGGCTCTTCCAGTACGTGGACGACTCCATCAACATCGCGCGCGTTTACATGGACCTCTGCCAGGCGCACCTCAAGAATGGCGCTCCCGACCGCGCCCGCGAGGTGGGCGGCAAAGCGCGCACCTACTTCCTGGGGGCCCAGCGCCAGCTGGAGGCGGCCTACCTGCAATCGCTCTTCGGCACCATCGACCGGCTGGAGAACAGTTTCGACAAGGCCGAAGGCGAGTTCCAGCAAGCCATCGAGGACCTCTCCAAGAAGGGCAACACCGCCTGGCTGGCCGAGACCTGGTACGAGCTGGGCGTGCTGTACCGCACCAAGAAAGAGAACGAGAAAGCCGTCGAGGCGTTCAAGAGCGCTTTGAAGGTAGCGGTGCAGGCCGGGTTCGTTCGGCAGGCCGAGCGCTTCCTGCGAGCCATCGAGGATATCGACGAGCTCGAGCTGTTCCGCACCTGGGTCGACTCGCTTCCGACGGAGTCGGCCAAGCCTACCGTTGTCCAACCTGCGGGCTGAGCTCGCAGCGGCCGAAGCCGCGGCCCGCGCAGCCGGAGAGCTGTTGCGTGCCGAGTTCCACGCGGGCGCTCGCGGCTCGGGTGGACACGCGCCCATCGACCATGAAGCCGAGGAGATGATCCGCGGCCGGTTGCTCGAAGCCTTTCCGGCTCACGGTTTCCGCGGCGAGGAGACGGGCACGGCTCTGGGGGGCCCGGACTGGTGGGTGGTCGACCCCAACGACGGCACCGCCACCTACCTGCAGGGAATGCGGGGCAACACGGTCTCCATCGGCCTGGTGCGCGAGGGGAAGCCCGTGCTGGGCGTGGTCTACTCCCCTCTCTACCCGGACGACGATGGCGACATGTTCAGCGGCGCCGAAGGGGTCGGCCTCTTTCGCAACGGCGAGCAGGTCGACCCGCGGGCGTTTGGCCCGCTGACCCGCGACAGCGTGGTCATGGTGTCGCAGAGCGCCGACAAGAAGGTCAAGGGCAATCTCGAGCTGGCAGCGCCGGCCCGTATCCGGGCGCTGCCGAGCATCGCGTTCCGCCTCGCGCTGGTGGCCGCCGGCGAGGCCGACGGAGCCGCCTCGTTGCAGAATCCGCGCTCGGTCGACATCGCCGCGGGGCACGCCCTGGTGCGCCTGGCCGGGGGCGAGCTCTACGACGAGAAGGGCCAGCCCGTGCGCTACACCGACGAGGGGGACGGGGTCTTTCGGCATATCTTCGCCGGGACGAACGAGCTCTACAGCCGGCCCTGGTCGGGGCTCCTGGGCACTGCCGCCGACGAGAGGAGGGGCGCCTTCCCCACCCGTCTGCTGCCGGGACAGAGCATTCCCGACGCGGCCATGCTGGCCCGCGCCCAGGGCTGCCTGTTGGGCCAGCTCGCGGGGGATTCGCTGGGGGCGCTGGTCGAGTTCGAGCGCGCCGAGTCCATCGCGGAGCGCTATCCAGACGGCGGCCCTTCCAGGCTCGTCGACGGTGGCCGCTGGAACACCCTGGCAGGACAGCCGACCGACGACTCCGAGATGGCTCTCACGCTGGCGCGCGCCCTCATCGACCGGGGCGGATACGCCGCCTCGCGCGCTTATGCCGCTTATCAGGACTGGATGCTGAGCGAGCCCTTCGACATCGGGCGGACCACGGTTTCGGGGCTTCATGGCCGCCAGGATTTCAACAGTCAGGCCAACGGCTCGCTCATGCGCATCTCCCCACTCGGTCTGGTGCGTCTGGACGAGGCTCTGGGCTGGGCCGAGGAGGACAGCGAGCTGACCCATCCCCACGCGAATTGCCGCAATGCCTGCCGGGCCTTCGTGGCGGCCATCCAGGCGGGGATTCGCGGCGCCGACCGGCACGAAATGTTTCGCACGGCGGTCAAAGAGTGCTCGGGCGAGGCGCTGGACTGGCTGCGCGAGGCCGCGGCCGGCCCGCGGCTCGGATTTCAGTCGCAGATGGGCTGGGTGCGAATCGCCTTCCACAACGCGTTCTACCACCTGTTGCACACCGAATCGCTGCCCGACGCCGTGATCGAGACGGTGCGCTGCGGGGGAGATACGGACACCAACGCGGCCATCGTGGGGGCGCTGCTGGGCGCGCATTGCGGGCGCGAGGCGATTCCCCCACAATGGCGCCGGTCCATCCTGACCTGCCGGCCGCATCCGGCTTTCCGGGTCTACAAGCCGCGCCCCGCCGCGTACTGGCCGACGGACTGTTACGAGCTGGCCGAGCGTTTACTTCTGGTGGATTAATCGTTTACAACTCGGGGGTTGCGATTGACCTACTGTGTTCCTATGAACACGATCCCGAGCACGCCCCCCGCTCCCCTCCCCGCTCCGCCCGCCCCGCCGGCACCCTCGTTCCGCCAGGACCCGCAGGACGGCTTCCAGGTGGCCTACGCCCCCGAATTTCTGGGCAAAATCGACATCGTGCGCCGAACCGAGGTCAAGGATGGCCAGCTGGCGCCCGTCGAGCGCTCCCCCCACGGTGTCCACATCGGCGACGGGCTCTTCTACGATTTCAACGGCAATCTCAGCCTGGTGCCCTACCTCGCGTTCTACGCTCCGCTCGAGGCGGCCCTCAAGTCGTCCAGCTTCACCATCGATCCGACGGGGCCGATGAATGACACCTCGGTCACTCCAGACGGCGTCAATCCGCCTGGCCTGGTCAACTCGACCACCATCTCTCGCGGCGAGGGCTCGATCACGATCAACCGTCCCGGCCTCAAGCAGGACACGTGGATCACGCGCAAGGGCGACACCGTGCTGATCGACCCGGCCGGCCTCTACAACGAGATCCAGCTCACCCAGAAGCCGGACGGCTGGTCCATCCAGGCCAGCGGCTCCACCTACGCCCACCAGCTCCGCAAGGACGAAGGCGGCCTGACCCTGGACAAGCGGGGTTGGAACAAGGATACCCGCATCTCGCACGAGGCGGGCAAGATCATCATCGACCCGCCAGGGCTGTTCAACAAGACCGTCATCACGGTCGAGGACCAGAAGGTCGACATCAACCCGCCGGGCTGGTTCAACAGCACGAGCGTCACGCTTCAGGATGGCAAGGTTCTGATCGACCCGCCCGGCCCGCTGAACACGATCGAGCTGCGCAGGACCGAGTAACTCAGCATACCGAGGCCGGCTCCAGGACGAGCTCGGCCTCTTCCCGGGGATAGTACTTTGCCTGCCAGGCATCGACCCGCGGGTCCATGACGCGCTTCCACAGGGGCGGGAAAACGGCCAGGAGCACCATGGTCGCGTAGCCGGCCGGCAATTGGGGAGCTTCGTCGCGCGTCTGCAGGCCCTGGTAGCGGCGGCTGGCGACCAGATGGTGGTCGGAGTGGCGGGCCAGGTTGATGAGCACCCAATTGTTCAGCTTGAAGTAGGAGTCCCACGAGTGATGGGCGCCGATCTTCTCGAAGATCCCGGGTGAGAGCTCGCGACGCATCAGTCCGTAGTGCTGCATGTAGTCCACCATCGCCAGGTGCATGACCGCCGCCAGGGCCTGGGCGGCCACGAACTTCACCGCAACCCACCCGAACGCGCCGTAGAGCAATCCGTACCAGCATACCTGCTCGACGAGATAGCGCACCATCTTGTTGTCGATGTGCCAGACCCGGCCGTGACGACGCTGCAGGCGGCGCGACTCCAGCCGCCAGGCGCTCACCAGCGTCAGCACGAGGGCCCGAGCCAGAAAGGACCAGTAGCCCTGTCCGCGTCGCGCCGTAGCCGGATCGTGCGGCGTACCCACGTTTTTGTGGTGACCGTAAACGTGCTCCACCGCGAAGTGGGTGTAGGAGACCGTAGCCAGCAAGATCTCTCCCAGCACGCGCTCGAAGCGCGAGGGTCGATGGACCAGCTCGTGCGCGTAGGTGATGCCGATGGCGCCGGTGACGACGGCTGTGCTCGCCACCAGACCGAGCCAGGAGGACCAGGTCATCTCGGCCAGGTTGGGCTTGAGCAGGAGGTGCGGCAAGAACCAGCGAGGTGCCACGAGCCAGATCAGCAGCCCGACCTGCAAGGGCACCCAGAGCCAGGTGATCCACTTGAACCAGCTCGTTTTCTCGACCTCGACCGCATTTGGATTCCGGGCGTTCAAGCCAGCCAGAAGATCCAGCACAGGCAGCATGGCGAACGAAAAAAGGACCGGAATCCAGGTGTAGTTTCCGCCCAGACGAGCGGAAAAGACGACCAGCGGAGGCATGAGCAGAGTCAGGGCGTAAGGGAGCGCGGCCAGCACCTAGCGAGCCTCCCAGAGGCGAGGCAAGAATCCACCGACTCGTCGCCGGTAGGCGGCATACTCGGCCGCCATCGGCCCCTGGGCGAGCGACTGCTCCTCGCGTCGCGCGGCCAGCCAGAAGAACGGGAAGGTGGCCAGCACCGCCAGGATCCAGGGCGTGCGCGTGCCAGCGATCGCCGCCAACCACCCCAGCATATAGGCCGTGTAGAGCGGGTGGCGCACGAGACGGTAGGGGCCGGCGGTCACCAGCGGGCCTGGCTGCTCGTCGCTGAACGCCAGAGCCAGCGGCTGGCGAAGGTTGGTACGGATGGCCCACCAGAAAAGACCGGTGGAAAGAGCGTACAGCAGGCACGAAAGCGTCCACCGCCAGGGGGCAAGGGCGGGGCGCAACAGGAGGCACGCTCCGACCACATACCAGAGGAGGACCGACAGGATGCGCAGCGCTTTCAGCTCCAACACCGGGCCCACGGCCTTGCGGAAGAAGCGTCCGGGCCACGTGCCATACCAGAGGCTGGCGACATGGACCAGAAAACAAACCATGACCGCAATTCCGCTCGGAGCCATGGAACGGATTCTAGCGCAGGCGAGCCCAAGACTCAACCGAACGGGGCCAGGTTACAAAAGGATCACATCTTGCGAAGGTTGTTGACCTTACAATGGAGCCATGGCACTCGTCCACAACGCACCCTACGCTTATAGCCCCATCGGCCGGGCCGAGGCCGACGGCACGCTGCACGGCAACCCTTACGCCTATCAGCCCGTCGGTCACCGCATGGCGGGCGGGATCGTCACCGACGCCGCCTACAATCACGTGGGACGCGTCGACGAGCAGGGGGTGGTCTATGCCCGTGACGGGCGCGGGGTCGGGCACGTCGACGCGGACGGCCTGGTGCATCGCTCAGCCTTTGGCTACGACCCCATCGGACGCGTGGAGGGCGAAGACCCCTCGGTGCGCGAAGACGTCGAGCTCAGCGGAGCGGCGCTCCTCTTGCTGCTCCAGGACAAGAGTCGCTAGTTGGCGACGAATCCGTAGTACAGGCCGGCGCCGAGCGCTACCGCCCCGGCCGCGGCGGCACCCGCAAGAACGGGATGCGAGCTGAAAGCCACCCCGGCGATGGAGCCGGCCAGCGAGGCCGCCGATCCGGCCGCGGCGCCGAAGACGAGCATCCCACCCTGCACCGAGCCGTCGTGCGCTCCCCAGGTGACGCCCAGCCCGGCCGCCCCGCCCAGCAGAGCCCCGCCGACCACGGCCGCCGGAACGCCCCAGAGTCCGAGACTGTTGACCGCCAGGCCGCCTACGGCGCCAAAGACCGAGGCCACGCTCGTCGAGCCGGCTATCCAGCCGGCCGTCTCTGTCCGGGCCAGGCCAGGCGTAAATCGATCAGGCGAAACGGCGCGCCCCGAGGCGCGGGCCAACAGAGGCTGCTGGTGATGAGCGGCGGTGATAACCATGCTGAACAACCCTCCAGAAATCTGGAGCCGAGAATAACGCGGGGGCCGGAGGGGCGAAGCGAACGGCCCGTTAACTTCCGGGCAGAAGGCCCCGGTTCTGGTCGTTCTCGAGCAGAGCGCCCGCCATGAAGAGCGCGGTTGGCACGTTACCCGGCTTGACCCCCTCCTTGACCAGGGCCGAAGTCACGCGATTGTTCAGACTGTCGAGTTGAGGCGGAGCCGAAGCCTGGGCGTCCACCACCTGACCGGCAAACTCTTTCAGCCGCTGGGGGTTGCTCACGACGGCTTTCAGGTTCGATTGCACCGCGTACTGGAACATGCCGCCCACACCCGGGGCGTTCAGCATCGAGCCGGCGACCATGTACGCCGTGGCCGAGTCGCACTGAGCCGCGCCCGCGCGCCCCATCTGCTCCATGTTCACGGCCACCTTGAGCGCCTTCAGGTCTTTGGCCATGTCGTCGGTGTAGGAGCCCTGTAACGAGTCCACCACGCCGGCGGAGTGCTCGGCCAGCGCCTGGGAGACGGGCTGGAGGTTGCCGCCGTGAATGCCGCGGACGAGGTGGGCGGAGCCGGGGTTGACGCTTCTCATGGAATCCATAGAGGGTAGTTTCGCGCCCCCCAGGGAGTCCCCCTGCGCCCCCCGGGCGCCCAGCATCCGCCTCCCCGGGGCGGTATCGTGAGAACCGAAGGTCCGGGCCCTGGCCTTGTCGTAGGACCCGCCCTTCGACGCAACAGGGAGGTGGGCATGGCAGACCAGGATGAAAAGGATCCGATCGAGCATTGGACGGCGATTCTCATCGCGATCGTCACGGTGATCGCCGCGGTAGTGGCCTGGCGGGCCTCGGTCGCGGCCGACGGTGCCGGTGACGAGGACTACGATGGCCTGCGGGCCGTGGTGAATGTCCAGGAAGTGCAAACGCTCGGCACCGTGGAGGCCTACCAGCACGCGCAGGCCTATGCGAATTACCGCCGCTACTCGGAGATCTCGTACAGCATCGGCGAAGAGCTCAAGGGCACCACGGGAGCCAAACAAAAAGAGCTCCAGGAGCAGCAGTCCGAGGCGGATGCGATGGTGGACTCCAAGCTCAAGATGTTCCCCAACAAGTTCATGGATCGCAACGAGAAGTATCATACCGATTCCGAGGTGGGTGAGTATGTTGCGGCCGAGGCCAAGACGCGCGACCTCGATCCCGATCCCCACTTCAAGCAAGCCGAAGTGCTGCGCGCCAAAGCCGAGAATCTGCTACTGGGAGTCGTTTTCATGAGCCTCGGGCTGGTCTGCCTGACGCTGGTGGAGACCTTCGAGGGTGGGGCTCGCAAGGGGATGCTGCTTCTGGGCGTCTTGCTCAGCCTGGCCGGCATCGTCTATTCCTTTTTGATCGAGGGAGGCAAGCTGTGAGCGACGAGAAATTTGGCCGAATCATCGCGGTTCTGATCGCGATCGTCACTGTCTTCGCAGCCGTGATCGCCCAGCTCGAGACCGTGGCGGGCGACAACGACGACCGCGCCAACCGTGACGGCAAGGCCGCCAGCGTCGAGGCGTTCGCGCTTCAGGTGCGGGGTGACTCCGACTCCAACTACAACTATTACACGTCCTACGAGCAGTATCGCGAGCTCGACACGCTGGCCGACACGGCCGAGAAGAACGGCAACGAGAAGCTGGCCGCCCGATATCGGGATATGCGCGACAGCCTGGTCAACTCGAGCCCGCTCTTGAGCGGCAAGGATCCCGCCGGCAAAGCCTACTTCAACAGCGAGGAAGAGAGCGAGCCGGACGTCCTGCGCTACGAGGCCGATACCTATATCGAGCAGGTGAACAAGGACCTCCAGATCTTCAAAGCCGCCTCGGTGGTGAAGAACGACTGGGACTCCAAAGCCAATACCTACATCGTGCACCTGACGCTGCTGGCGGTCTCGCTGTTCCTGTTTGGCCTGGCCGGCACCATCGCCACCAAAGCCACGCGCGGCATCTTTACCATCGGCGGGCTGGTCATCACCGGCGTGGCGCTGGCCTGGGCCTTCCAGACCTGGAGCAAGCCGGTCTACGACCTGCGCGCTCAAGGCAAGGCAATCGACCATTACGCCAAAGGGATGGCTTTGAGCCACCAGGGCCTCAACAACGAGGCCATCAAGGAGTTCGACGCCGCGATCGCGGATGCGCCCCTCTACGCCGACGCCTATCTCGAGCGGGGTCGCTGCTACCTGGCGGCCGACCCGCCCGACGACAAGAAGGCCCTGGAAAGCTTCCTGAAGGCTCGCGAGCTGGAGCCGGGCGACCCGTCCGCTCCACTCGAGATCGCCGGAGTGCAGTATGACCTCGGACAGTTTGCCGAAGCCGAGAAGTCGGCCCAGGAGAGCCTGGTGGGTCGGCCTCAGGACGTGGAGAGCCAGTTCATGGTCGCCCTCGCGCTGATGGCCCAGGGAAAGGTCGAGGAGTCGAAAAAGGCTTACGACGTAGGCCTGCAGTGGGCCGGCGAGAACGTGGCCGAGCTGACCAAAGCCGCCGGCGAAGTGCGGGCCCCGGGCGAGCTGATCTCGACCCTCGAGGACGCCAGCGTGGAGCTCGACAACCTGGCTCAGGTCCTCAACAAGATCTCCGACACCCCTCCGCTCGACAAGGTCGCCAAGGACCTCAAACCCGAGCCCTGCTGGGAAGAGAGTGCCAAGCTGGTCAGCTGGGAGCTGGCCCTGATGAATACCGGCAAGGGTCCCGAGGGCCAGCTGACGGCCAAAGTGGGCGAGCTCGAATTCACCGCCGTGGATGGCGAGGGGAACGGAATCGATCCCGAGGGGGACAAGTTCTCCGGCGACGTGGCCCAGGTCAACATCTCCTACGACTACTCCGGGATGAAGAAGGGCCAGATGGTCACGACCCGCTACTTTCTCAACAGCGAGGAGCTCGACTCCTGGCGCTGGACCGAGAAGTTCGACGGGGAAGAGTCGGGGCGCATCGAGGACGACCCCTGTTATCCAAACTACTCCTCCAACTTTCGCTTCGAGCCCGGCCACTACGTCGTGGAGGTGTTCGTGGACAACAAACTGGCCAATACCGGTGAGTTTGACGTCGCGGAAAAATAATTTCCCCGACCGGGAACTTTCCGATCCGGCTCTGCATTGTGGCAGTCGATGGGCGACCTGAACTGCCAAGATCTCGAGAGCCGGCTGACCGACGAGGGCGATCCCGACGTCGCGCGCCATCTCGCCTCCTGCGAGAGATGCCGCCGTCGGGTCGCCTTCGCCCCGCAACTGGCGGGACTCATCCGCCAGGCGGAATACGAGCCGTCCCTCCCCGCGGGGCTGCGTGAGCGGCTCGCCGCTCGCCTGGACAAGGTCGAGCAGGAGAAGATCATCACCCTGGCTCCCCGGAAGCGAAGCTGGTCCCGGCCACTGGCCGGCCTGGCGGCCCTGGCTGCTTGCCTGGCGGTGGTCTTCTTCTTGTTTGCGGCTCCCCCCAGGCAGGATCAACTGGCCGTCGACATGGTCGAGCACCACGAAGCTTGCTGGGCCATTGCCAAAAGTCCGGGGCGCGAAGAGCACTACCGGGACTGGCTGACGGCTCACCACGACGTCAAGATTCCCGTGCCCAAAGCGCTGCCGAGCGATCTCGCCGAAACAGACCGGCGCGATTGTCCGGTGGGTGAAGGGGTGCACGGACCGCACCTGATGTACACCTACCAGGGTCAGGAGAAGGTTTCGCTTTACGTGGTGCCAACGCGTGATCTGAAGGGGATTCCACCGCGTCCCGAGAACCCGGCGCTCGCCCATTACAAGGGCTACAACGTACTGACCTGGGAGAGCGGGGGCTGGCTGTTCGGCCTCGTCTCTCACGTCGAGGAGCCCGAAATGCGGAAGTGGGTCGCGCCCGTAACCGCCTCGTTCAACAATGACAAATGTACGCGACCGCTTCGAGCGGGAAGCCCTGGTACATACCGAAGCGCTTTTCCGCTTCGCCCGGCGGCTTTGTAAGAACGATACCCAGGCCGAGGATCTCTTTCAGGAGGCCTTCGAGCGGGCGTTCCGCTTCTTCGACAAGTTTCGGGAAGGCACCAACTGTAAATCGTGGCTCTTCACGATCATGCACAATCTCTACCGCCAGAAGCTGCGCTCGCCGGCGGCGCGCCAGGAGCAGGTCTCGGTGGAGGAAGCCGGGGAGTTCTTTCTGCATGACCGGCTGCTCGAGGACGAGCGCACCCTGGTGGACAATCCGGAGAAGGTCTTCTTCGACCACTGCCCCACTCCCGAGGTGCGCGCGGCGCTGGATGCGCTGCACGAGGACATCCGCTCCGCGGTGCTCCTGTGCGATGTGGAGGGGTTCAGCTACCAGGAGATCGCCGACGTGCTGGAGGTCCCCATCGGCACGGTGCGCTCACGCATCTCGCGCGGGCGCACCTTCTTGCAGCAACGGCTGTGGGCGGTGTTTCAGGCCCAGGCGGGCATCCGAAAGCCGCCGGCCGAGTAGCCCGCCAGCGTCTCGGCAAAACGCGCCAGAAACTGGTACCCCAACCAGCGCTGAAGGTTGCTCCGATCCGGGCTGTCCTGCTCGAAGCGCAAGCCCACCAGACAGCGGTCCGGCTCAGGGGTGGGGCGGCGCCAGCAAGTGCGCGCCCGCAGGGTGACGTAGCGGCCGTCCTCGAGGCGAAGAGTCAGGTCCACCCGCTCATCGGTCTTGAGGGAGAGCGGGGCGAACATCGCCAGCCCGCTGCCGCTGAGGTCGAAGGTGCGGGTGCGGCGAAAGGTCTGCTTGCCGGCCCGGAACCAGGCTTCCAGGCTGCGGCGGATTCGTCTGGCATCTCGGCGCTCTTCCATCGGGGTGACCTCCGTCTGTCTGTCTGCTCTTCACAACGGCGACAGCACGCCATTCGTTCCCCGGCTTTGTTAAAAGAGTGTAAACGCGACTTGCTGGCGAAATCTGGCAGAAGTGTCCGACCCCATTCGCTCCGTGACCACGTCGCCCGCGTACAATACGCGCTGGGTCGCCTCGACGTTCTCCGGCTCCGAGGCTGCGCTGCCCGGCGAAACGCTCACCCTGGGCGAGCACCCCACTCTGCTGGCCAACCTTCAGCAGACGCGCACCTCGGGCGATTCAACGGGCCTACCTCCCTCCTCGGTGGTCGCTCGGATCCCCGCCTCCATGATCGGCGGTATCGGAGGCTACGTGGTCGGCCTGGTCTCGGGCCAGACCCTCAGTCTACCGGCCGTGCGTGACGTCGAGGTCATCCCTGACGGAGAGAGCGCCCTGCTCAAGCTGGCCGTGCAGGGAACGGTGGCGTCCGACTCCCAACTGGTGCTGACGAACAGCGGCACGGCCGCGGCCAGGTTCCTGCCCACGATGATCGCGGTCGCCCCGACCGAGGCTCCCCCTCCCCCGCCCCGTCCTTCCCTCGAGCACGTCGTTCCCATGAATCCGGGCTCGCTGAACCCCCCTCCCGACGTGCTGGAGGCCCTGCGCAACTCCAAGCGCGTGCTGGTCGTGTGCCACACTCCCCCCGACGGGGATACGGCCGGCAGCGGACTGGGGATGCGCCGTCTGCTGGCCAGTCTTGGCAAGCAGGCCGACCTCTTTCTGGACGGTCCGCTGCCCGGTTGGATGCGGGACCAGGCAGCCCCGGGCGAGTTCAGCTCCTGGGAGCACGTCCAGGCTCAGGATTACGACACGGTGGTCGTCCTGGATGTAGCTCAGTCCCACCGTATCGGGCGCGCAGCTTCGATCGTCGCCAGCGCTCCCGTGGCCGTGGTGCTGGACCACCACGATAAGGTTCCCACCAGTGAGTCGCTGGGCCGAGAAGGGCCGATCGTCTCCTGGGTGGCCCAGGCCGACGCGACCGCCATGCTGGTGGCGTCGGTGGCCGAGAAGCTCGAGCCGCCCTGCTGGGACGGCATCGCGTCACCGTTGGTCACGGGCATCTTGACCGACACGGAGTTTTTCGCCAAACCGGTACGACCGGAGACGGGGCCCGTGCTCAAGCATCTCCTGGAGGTCCGCGGCGCGGGTCTTTTGGAGGCGGCCTGCCGCCGGGTCGAGGCCCGCGTGGCCGAGGAGGCGCAGGGCTTATTGTCCGAGCCGATGAGCTTCCGGGGCGAGATGTTGCGCCCGGAGGCGGAGGCGCTGCGCCAGGCCGCTCTGGCCCAGTCGATGGCCTACCATGAGGAGCAGGTTGGAGACATGGCGCTGGTGGTCGTGCCGCGCTCCTCGACTCAGGTCGCGACGAAGGCCGGGCAGCTTTCGGACCCGGGCACCAATCGGGCCGACCTCCAGGATGTCTTTTACTCCCGGCTCAACTCGTTTGAGAAGCCCCTGGCGGTGATGCTGTGGGAGCACCCCGAGCACGTGCATATCTCGATCCGCTCGCAGGAGCCCCTGGAGGCCATCGAGCTGGCCCGTACGCTGGGCGGCGGCGGCAAGCCTCACCAGGCCGCGGCCGTCTCGAACCGCCCCCTCTCCGAGCTCGTCGACGAGATCCGTCAGTGGGGCATTCGGCCCTGATCGAGGCGAACGCTCAGGCACCCCTGTTCGGCGACTCGATCCTTTTGTAACCCGCCTTCCAGTCCCCTTTGTTCGATTCCGTAGGGAACTGGCGCTGTTCGATCGAGGCTGCCAGGGAAAGGAATCCCCGCTCACCACCGGAACGGAAGCCCGATGAAACGCCTGCTGTTGCCTCTTCTAGCCACTTTCTCATGGTGGAGCTGCGGAGGGGGCGGTCCCGAGACGTTGATCTCCGATCGGGTCACCACCACCACGACGCTCACGGTGGGTGTCATCGCGCCGATCGATGGAGGGCTCACGGCTTTTGGACGGGGCATCCGCAACAGCGTCCAGCTGGCCGTGGATCAGGCCAACCGCAACCAGTCCATCCCCAACGTGCGGCTGATCGTGGACGCCCGGGACGACTCGTCCGACCCCGAAAAAGGCGCCAATCAGGCCGCCATCCTGGCGCAGAACGCGAGCGTCGTGGGAGTCATCGGCACTTACAACTCGGGCGTGGCGGCGCGCACCATCCCCATTCTGCTGGGTCAGAACATCGTGCAGATCTCCCCCGCCAACACCGACCCCACTCTGACGCTGCCAACCCGGTCCTACGGCAACTACTTCCGCGTGGTCGTGCCGGATTCGGTGCAGGGCCCGTTCCTGGCCCGCAAGGCCTTCGCGCGCGGCTTCCGCAACGTGGCCGTGGTGACCGAGAGCAAGTCGGTCAGCCAGGGCCTGGCCAACGCCTTCAGCGCCGAGTTCGTCAAGCTGGGCGGCACCCTTCTCATCACTCAGGTGGTGCCGGAGGGCACCAGCGACTACTCCAGTCTCCTGGCTCCGATTCAGCCGCTCAACCCGGACCTGCTGTTCTACGGAGGCGAGTATCAGTCGGCCGACACCGTTCGCACCCAGAGCAAGCAACTCGGCATCGAGGCACCTTTGATGGGCGGCGACGGGGTCAAGGACGACGCCTATATCGCAGGGGGCGGTGCCGAGGGCGATCTGGCTTCCACCGTGGGCGCTCCGATCGATCGGCTCCCGGGCGGTCCGCAGTTTCAGCAAGATTATGCCGCGGCTGGCTTCACCGATCCCCCCACCGACTTCGGTCCTTTTGCTTACGACGCTACCAACGCGCTCCTGATCTCCCTCAAGAGCGCCCTGAACGGGACCAACACGTTTACCCCGAACACCCGCGACGTAGTGATCAACAATGTGCAGGCTACGAATTTCACCGGCGTGACGGGCCCCGTCGCTTTCGACCCGTTCGGAGACCCCCAGAATCAGTTGCTGACGCTCTACCGGGTCGAGAACGGCCGCTGGGTGCCCCAACCATAGGACTCTCCCTGGCTTTCCCGAAATTCCCCGGATGAGGTCGCGCCGTCTCGAGCTGGTCATCTTGATCGCCCTGATCGCCACGCTGGCGTTCTTCCTGCGTCCGCAGAGGCCGGAGACGCAGCCCCCGGCTCAGACCAATGAACCTCCCTACGACTTCATGCTGATGGCCGTGGGCGAGGTGCCCGACGGTTTGTTGGAGCGCATGCAGTCCCACGCCGGGCCCAAAACGGTCGTGGGTATCCCCTACCTCAATCCGACCGAGCCGGCTATCGGAAAGCTTCAAGAGTCGATGATGGACCTGCAGATCATGCCCCAACTCGAGAGCCAGGGACAGGTGCTGGGGGCGGTCAAGATCGGTGTCACGAACCTGCCGCTGGAATCGTACTCGGCTCTCATGCACAGTCTCCGTAACGAGGGAGATGGCGATTACTCCCGGATCGCTTTCCGTTCCCCCAACGCCGCTCTGATCAGCACCTCGGGCATGCCCGATGAACCCAGCCTCATGCAACTCCTGGACAAGGTGATGGCCAACGAGAAGCTGCCCAACACCTGGGCCGAATTGAGCGTTCCTTGAGGTTCCGCGGCCGCTTCTGAACCCGGGTTTGCCCTCTCCGGGCCTAAACTCGGCCCATGCGCGTGCTCCTGGGAATGGCCCTCATCGGCCTCAATCTTGCCCTCGTCCTCAGTCCCGTACCGGGAGACATCCTGGTGCTCGGGACCCTGCTCGTGGGAGCAGCCGACTACCTGGCCTGCCAGTCCATCCTGACAGATTCTTGACGACGCCCCCCTCCCGTTTGATTTAAGCCAGACCTTTTCGGAGCTACCCTTCTGCCAGACGAACGGAGGAAGCTCGAATGCAAGACCTGTACATGCTGCTGGCAATCGCCGTGATGGCGATGCTCACGGCGCAACTCCTGGAACTCTGTGCGAGGTTGAAATAGCCATGGAGATCTACCTCTCCGGTATCATCGCTCTGGCGCTCTTCCTCTATCTCGGTTTCGCGCTCTTACGCCCGGAATGGTTGGACTGACATGGGCGCCGAAATTCTGCAACTCTTTCTCTTCTTTGCCGTCCTGTTCGCCCTGGTCAAACCCCTGGGCAGCTACATGGCCGGCGTGCTGGACGGGCGCCTCACCTTCCTGGGACCCATCGAGCGCATCTTCTACCGCCTCGCGGGGATCGACCCCACGCAAGACATGGGCTGGAAGGCCTATGCCGGATGCATGCTGGCCTTCCAACTGGTCGGATTCTTCTTCGTCTACCTGATCCAGCGTACACAGGGCAGCCTGCCGCTGAACCCGGACCAGATGGCCGCCGTGCCACCCCTGGTGGCCTTCAACACGGCCGTCTCGTTCGTCACCAATACGAACTGGCAGGCCTACGGCGGCGAAACCACCATGAGCTACCTGACCCAGATGCTGGCACTGACCACGCAGAACTTCGTCTCGGCTGCGGCCGGCATTGCGATGCTGGCCGCCCTGACGCGGGGCTTTGCCCGTCAGAGCGCCGAGGGCATTGGGAACTTCTGGGCCGACATGCTACGCTCGGTTCTTTACATCCTTTTGCCTCTGTCGATCCTTCTGGCCCTCATCCTGGTCACGCAGGGCACGCCCCAGACACTGAATGGGTCGACCCACGTGCAGTTGATGCAGGCTCTGGCCGATCCCGACGGCAAGCCGGTGACCGAGCAGACCGTGGCGGTCGGACCCGCCGCCTCGCAGATCGCCATCAAGCAGTTGGGAACGAACGGCGGCGGCTTCTTCAACGTGAATTCCGCCCACCCGTTCGAGAACCCCACTCCGCTGAGCAACTTCCTCGAGTGCCTGGCCATCATCCTCATCCCGGCCGCGCTTTGCTACACCTTCGGCAAGATGGTGGGCGACACGCGTCAGGGCTGGGCCATCCTGGCTGCCATGACCATCATCCTGTGGGGCTTCCTGGCGGTCTGTTGCTGGTCCGAGCTTCAGGGGAACGCCAGGCTGGCGGCCCTGGGGGTGGACGTCAGTCAGGGCAACATGGAAGGCAAGGAAGTGCGCATCGGCGTCGTCAACTCGGCGCTCTGGTGCGTGTGCACCACGGCCGCCTCCAACGGCTCGGTCAACTCGATGCATGATTCCTTCAACCCGCTGGGGGGCGGCTGCGCGATCCTCTTGATGAAGCTCGGCGAAGTCATCTTTGGCGGCGTCGGCTCCGGACTCTACGGAATGCTGATCTTCGCGGTCGTGGCCGTCTTCACCGCCGGCCTGATGGTGGGTCGCACGCCCGAGTATCTGGGGAAGAAGATCGAGGCCTACGATATGAAAATGTGCGCGCTGGTCATCTTGATCATGCCCGCCATCGTACTGGGGCTGACCGCCTGGGCCGTGATGGACCCGGCGGCCAGGGCCGCCATTTACAATCATGGGCCGCACGGCTTCAGCGAGATCCTCTACGCCTTCACCTCCATGGGCAACAATAACGGCAGCGCGTTCGGCGGCCTCACCGCCACCGGCCCGCTTTACTCGGTGGGGGGCGGCATTGCGATGCTGGTCAGCCGCTACTGGCTCTGCCTCCCGGTGCTGGCTCTGGCCGGCTCCCTGGCGGCCAAGAAGAGGGTGCCGCCGGGGCAGGGCACTCTGCCCACCTACACCCCCCTCTTCGTCTGCTGGCTCATCATGGTGGTCATGATCGTCGGTGCGCTGGTTTCCTTGCCGGCCCTGGCTCTCGGCCCCATCGTCGAGCACTTCCTGATGCAAACTGGAGCGATGTTCTGATGAGTGCCGCCAAGATCCAAAACAAGCAGCTTTATGGAAGAGCCGCGATCGACTCGCTGAAGAAGCTCGACCCGCGTCACATGGCCCGCAACCCGGTGATGTTCGTGGTCGAGGTCGGCAGCGTGCTGGTGTCGTGCCTGGCCGTGCGAGATCTGGTCAACCAGAATCCGCTGACATGGTTCACCATCCAGAATGCCGTGTGGCTCTGGTTCACGGTGCTCTTCGCCAACTTCGCCGAGTCGCTGGCGGAAGGCCGCGGGAAGGCCCAGGCCGACGCCCTGCGTCGCAGCCGCAAGCAGACCACGGCCCGCCGCATGAAAGCGCCCGGCAACCACAAGGACCTGGAGGATATCACCTCCAACGACCTGCGCCGGGGCGACCTGATCTTCGTCGAGGCCGGGCACTTCATCCCGGCCGACGGCGAGGTGGTCGAGGGCATCGCCTCGGTGGACGAGAGCGCCATCACGGGCGAATCCGCGCCGGTCATCCGCGAGTCGGGTGGCGATCGCAGCGCCGTCACGGGCGGCACCCGCGTGCTGTCCGACTGGCTGGTCATCCGCATCGAGCAAGATCCGGGCGAAGGCTTCCTGGATCGCATGATCGCGATGGTGGAAGGCGCCAAGCGCCAGAAGACCCCCAACGAGATCGCTCTGAACATCCTGCTGGCGGCCTTTACGATCGTCTTCTTGCTGGTGTGCGTCACGCTGTATCCGTTCTCGGTCTACAGCGTGGAGGCCGCCGGCAAGGGCACACCCATCACCGTCACGGTGCTGGTGGCGCTGCTGGTCTGCCTTATCCCCACAACCATCGGCGGACTGCTCAGCGCCATCGGAATCGCCGGAATGGACCGCCTGATCCGTCGCAACGTCATGGCCATGTCGGGACGCGCCGTCGAGGCCGCCGGGGACGTGGACGTGCTGCTGCTGGACAAGACCGGCACCATTACCCTGGGCAACCGTCAGGCGGTGGGCTTCTATCCCATCCGCGGCACCAGCGAGAAGGAGCTGGCCGGACTGGCCCAGATCTCGTCGCTGGCCGACGAGACCCCCGAGGGTCGCTCCATCGTGGTGCTGGCCAAGGAGAAGTTCGGCCTGCGCGCGCCGGAGCTCCCCAAGGAGACCGAGTTCGTGCCCTTCACGGCTCAGACGCGCATGAGCGGCGTCAACCTCAACGGCAACGAAGTGCGCAAGGGCGCTCCCGACACCATCACGGCTCTGGCCGGGAGCATCGCCCCCGAGTTGACCGAGGCGGTGGAGCGGATCGCCAAGCAGGGCGGTACTCCTCTGCTGGTCGCCAAAGACAAGGTCGCGGTGGGCGCAGTCCACCTCAAGGACATCGTCAAGGGCGGCATCAAGGAGCGCTTCCTGCAGCTGCGCCGGATGGGGATCAAGACCGTGATGATCACGGGCGACAACCCCATCACCGCCGCTGCCATCGCGGCCGAGGCCGGGGTGGACGACTTCCTGGCTCAGGCCACGCCCGAAACCAAACTCAAGCTGATCCGGGACTACCAGACCGGCGGACGGCTGGTGGCCATGACCGGCGACGGCACCAACGACGCACCGGCCCTGGCGCAGGCGGACGTGGCCGTGGCCATGAACACCGGCACCCAGCCGGCCCGCGAGGCGGCCAACATGGTTGACCTCGACTCCAACCCGACCAAGCTGATCGAGATCGTCGAGATCGGCAAGCAACTGCTGATGACGCGCGGAGCCCTGACCACGTTCAGTATCGCCAACGACGTCGCCAAGTACTTCGCGATCATCCCGGCCGCCTTCGCCAGCACCTACCCGGTGCTCAACAAGCTGAACTTCATGAACCTGGCCACGCCGGAAAGCGCCATCCTGTCAGCGGTGATCTTCAACGCCCTGATTATCGTGGTGCTGATCCCCCTGGCTCTGCGCGGGGTTCCCTACCGGGCCGTGGGCGCCGCTCAGCTCCTGCGTGACCACCTCTTGATCTACGGCCTGGGGGGTCTGATCGCACCGTTCATCGGCATCAAATTGATCGACATGGCGCTGGTCGCGCTGAGGTTAGCATGAAAGCAGTCAAACAAGCCCTGATCCTTTATGTCCTCTCGACCCTGGCCTTCGGGCTGCTCTACCCGCTGGCTCTGACGGCGCTGGCAAGGCCCTTCGGGATGCAGTCGCAAGGCGACTCGCCCCGGCTGATCGGACAGGACTTCAGCGATCCCAGGTATTTCTGGGGCCGCCTCTCGGCCACCGCTCCGGTGGCCTTCAACGCGGCGGCTTCCTGTGGCTCGAACTACGGGCCGCTCAACCAGAAGCTGCTCGACGCCGAGACCGCTCGTGTGGACGCCCTGCATCAGGCCGACCCGGACAACCAAGCCCTGATCCCCGTGGACCTGGTCACGGCGTCGGGCTCCGGGCTCGACCCCCACATCTCGCCGGAAGCGGCCGCCTATCAGTTGGAACGGGTCGCGCGCGTGCGCGGCCTGGCCCCCGACAAGGTCAAGAAGCTGGTCAGCCAGCACACCGAGGGCCGTCAGCTCGGAATGCTGGGTGAGCCGCGCGTCAACGTGCTGCTGCTCAACCAGGACCTGGACAAGCTGGCCGGCAGCCCGGCGGAGCACCCCTGATCGAGCAGAGCAGCGCCCAGGAGGCGCCCGAGTCTCCCACCTCGCTCCCGGCCGAGCCTCTGTCCTATGCCGAGCTGAGCGACGAGGAGCTGGATGAGGACCGGCATTCCGAAGGCTTCTCCAGCAAGGGTCTGTGGACGCTGGCGATCGGCTCTCTGGGGGTGGTCTTCGGCGACATCGCTACCAGCCCGCTCTACACGGTCCAGGAGTTCTTTGTCCCGGTCCACGGCGTCGAGCCCAGCCCGACCAACATCGTGGGGCTGATCTCGCTGGTTCTCTGGTCGCTGATCCTGGTGGTCACGGTCAAATACGTCTTCATTCTCATGCGGGCGGACAACCGGGGCGAGGGGGGCATCATGGCCCTCCTCGCCCTGGTGCCGGAGCGCCTGCGCAAGACCCGAGGGAAACACATCCCGGCGGTGGCCTTGATGGTTATCCTGGGAGCCAGCCTGTTGTTTGGAGACGGGGTCATCACCCCGGCCATCTCCGTCCTGAGCGCCATCGAGGGGTTGGCGGTGGCCCGGCCCGACCTCAAATCGTACGTCGTTCCCATCACCTGCCTGATCCTGGCCTTTCTCTTCCTGCTCCAGCGCCGCGGCACCGGCCGTTTGAGCAGCTGGTTCGGACCCATTCTCCTGCTCTGGCTGCTGGTGGCGGGCAGTCTGGGTCTCTTTCACCTGTGGCAGGCTCCCGAGATCCTCTGGGCCTTCCTGCCTACCCACGGGCTTGGTTTCCTCTGGAGTCACGGTGGACACGGATTCCTGCTGCTGGGCTCGGTGGTGCTTGCGGTGACCGGCGGGGAGGCGCTCTATGCCGACATGGGGCATTTCGGCCGCCGGCCGATCCGCCATGCCTGGCTCTATGTGGCTCTGCCCTGTCTGATGCTCAGCTACCTCGGCCAGGGCGCTCTCCTGCTGCACCACCCCGAATTCAGCGGCAAGATCTTCTACTCGATGGTGCCCCAGGGCTTCTGGACCTTCGCCCTGTGCTGCCTGGCCACGCCGGCCACGGTGATCGCCTCGCAGGCGCTGATCTCGGCCACTTTCTCGCTGACCCACCAGGCCGTGCGGCTGGGCTTTTTGCCTCGCGTGCTGGTGCTGCAGACCTCAGCGCGCTTCCGGGGTCAGGTCTACGTGCCCCTGGTGAACTGGGCGCTGGCCCTCTCGTGTTTGTCCCTGGTGTTGCTCTTCCGTGAGTCCGCCCGACTGGCGGCCGCCTTTGGACTGGCGGTCAGCGGCACGATGGCCCTGACCTCGGGCGTCTTTTACTGTGTGAGCCGTTATCGCTGGAACTGGCCAGCCTGGAAATCAGGGCTGGTCCTGGCGGCGTTTCTGACCCTGGACATCCCGTTTCTGGCGGCCACCTCAGCCAAGTTCTTCCAGGGTGGCTACATCCCGGTTCTGATTGCGGCCGTGCTCTTCGCCACCATGGTCACCTGGCTGGTGGGCCGGAGCCTGTTGCTGGAATTCTACCAGGCTCGCACCGTGCCCCTGGACAAATTCTTGCAGCGGATCGCCCGCGAGATCCCGACCCGTCGTCCCGGACTGTGCGTGGTGATGGCCAGCCCCGGCACCGGAGAGACCCCGCCCGTTCTCTTGAACCTGGTCAACCGGTTCGGAGCTCTGCACGAGAACGTTTTCCTGCTCACGGTCACCTCCGGCCGTTCCCTGCGTGCCCCCGGCCGAGGTGGTCGAGATCGAGCGTCTCGCCCAGGGAATCTTCCGCGTCATCTTGCACTGTGGCTTCAGCGAGCTGCCCCGGGTCACGCGGGGAGTGCGCCAGGCCTCTCTCAGGCTGCGGCTCTCCGTGCCGGGCAATAAGGTCATCTACCTGGTCAACCACGAAAGCTTCGTGGCTTCCGACCGGAGCCAGATGGGCGCCTACTGGGAGGGGTTCTTTTCCCTCCTCAGCCGCAACGCGCTCAACGCCAGTCATAGCTTCATGCTGCCCGCCGAGCAGGTGGTCGAGTTGGGCAGCCGGATCGACCTTTGACGAGCACCTCTCGCCTGGGGTCTAGTTGCGACCGATCAGGGTGGAAACTTCCACCGGAAAAATGGGATTGCGGCTGAGGGCTTCCTCGCGGGGGCGCGACTCGAGCTCGAGGGGCTGGGCTTTCGGCTGCAGTCCCAGCATGAGCAAGTCCCACACGATGAAGAGGATCAGGCCGGCGGTCAAAACCCAGGTCGACATACTCCGAGGCTACCCCGTTCCGGGTCACGATACGGTCAAGGATTTCCGTACCGTATCAATGGAATATCAAGTTCTCGTCTTGACGCTCTTCTGACCCCCTCTTGCTCCCCTCTTGACCCGTCTGAAGGTAAGCTGAGACTATGTTCGAGAGTATCTTTCTAGCCGGGAGCTACGTTCCCACGAGCCTGGGCGCCAGCGCAGCTGATGCCGACACCGGAGCCTTCCTGGCAGCCATGCTGATCTTTGTCATGGGACTGCTGGTGGGGCTCGAGTGGACTCAACCGTTACGCAACCGGTAGCCCACTCCGGCTTCGGTCACGACATACCGCGGTCGGACCGGGTCGGGCTCGAGCTTGCGTCGGAGGTTGCTGACATTGACCCGCAGCAGGTGGTTCTCGTCGCCGTACTCCGGTCCCCACACCTTGGCCAGCAGCTGGCGGTGCGTGAGCACTTTGCCGGCGTGCAGCACCAGCTGGCGTAGGATCTCATACTCTGTCGGAGTCAACCCAATCTCTCGCTCCTGACTGAAAACTCGACGAGCGGCCAGGTCGACCGTGAGACCCTCGAACTGGAAGACCGGGTCCTCGGCGGGCAGATTCTGTGCCCGGCGAAGGGCCGCTCGAACTCTCGCGAGCAACTCCGGCAGCCCGAAGGGCTTGGTCAAGTAGTCGTCCGCGCCGGCATCCAGGGCTTCCACTTTGAGCTTCTCACCGCCCAGTACGGACAGCACCAGGATCGGGGCTGCGCTCCACTCTCGCAGGTGGCCGATGACGTCCAGGCCGGTGAGGTCGGGCAGGCCCATGTCCAGAACCACCAGATCAGGGCGGAAGTCGGGCGCCACCTCGAGGGCTTCGGCTCCCGTGGAAGCTTCCTTGATCTCGTAGTTGTGCGCCCCCAGGGAGACCCGGAGAAACTTTCGAATCCCCGGCTCGTCGTCCACCACCAGAATTCGTGGTTGCCCCTTCAACTATTCGCCTCCTCGAGCGGAATCTGAATGACGAACGTGCTTCCGCCGCCCGCTCGCTCCTCGACCCAGATCGACCCCCCGTGAAGCTCCACCAGGCCCCGCACGATCGCCAGGCCCAAACCGGTCCCCGGAACCCGGTCCGAGAGGCGGTAGAACTTGTCGAAAATGCGCTCCCGGGCCGCTTCGGGGATACCGGGCCCGTGGTCGGAGACGCGCACCTGCACCCTCCGGGTCAACTTGTCTACGACCCGTCCGGCCACCTCCACGGGCGTGCCTGGAGGGGAGTATTTGGCGGCGTTTTCCAGTAAATTGTAGAGAACCTGGCTGAAAGGGACGAAGTCGACCGGAATGAGCGGGAAGTCGGGCGGGATGTCCAACTCGACCTTGCGGTCGCGGTACGCGTCCTCCAATCGGCCCAGAGCGCTCCCCAGGAGGTCGGACAGGTCGCAGGGCTCCTTTTTCAGGCCCGTCTGGCCGGCCTCGACCCGGGTCATATCCAGCAGGTTGTCCACCAGCCCGCGCAGGCGCTCGGTTTGCTCCCGGGCGCTCTGAACCAGGGTCGCGCGAGCCTGGATGTCGGTCTGCGTCACCGGGTCGATCAGGCCGTCGAGACAGCCGACGATGCTGGTGATGGGGGTCTGCAGATCGTGGGAAATGGAGTTGAGCAGGGTGCTCTGCAGGCGTTCGGTCTCTTCCAAAAGCAGCGTGCGGCGGGCTTCCTCTGCCAGACGGACGCGCTGGATGGCCATGGCAGCCAGATTGGCCAGGGTCTCTACCAGCTGCTGCTGGTCGGTTCCCAGGCGCCTCCCGTCCAGGCTGAGGCGCAGCACGGCCAGGGTTTGCTCGCCCTGGCGCAGAGGGTAGTAGTGGTCGGGTAAGGCCGGCAGGGTATCTGTGCCACAGCCCGCCGCTCGCCCGTTCTTGTAGACCCACTCGGCCACCGCAATCTCTTCGTTGCTCGCCACCGGCAGGCTCGAGGCGGGGTGAATACGGAGGTGCTCGGCCTCGGGCAGGAAGACGGAGGCCTGGGAAGCGAGCGGGCCTTTGATGTGTCGCGTAAGGGCCGTCACGATCTGGGCCGTATCGGCGGCCTGGGCCAGGTCGCGACTCAAAGCAAACGCCGCCATGACGTGTAGCTGGCTCCGTCTCGAAGCCAACACCTGCTCCTTGACGCGGGAGGTCAGGTCGCCCACTACCAGTCCCACCAGCAAAAGGGCGGTAAAGGTGACGAAATACTCGGTCTGGCTGATCTGGAACGTGTAACGCGGCGGAACGAAAAAGAAATCAAAAGCCAACACGCTCAAGGCGGCGCATAGCCCGGCCGGCGCCCGGCCGCCCCGTAGAGCCGTGACCACGACTCCCAGCAGGTAAAACATCACCAGGTTGGTGGGGGCCAGGACGTCCTCCACCACCTCTCCCACCGCCGTGACTCCTGTGACCATCCCCAGGGCCAGCACATACCCCCACAGGCCCTCCATCAGGTCCAGATGCCGGCGACCCTCAGGTACAGGAGCGACATCCTCGTGGGAGATAACCAGCACGTCGATGTCGCCGCTCCCCTCGATGAGGAGATCGCTGAGGTGACGAGAGAACCAGCCGGGAGAGCGGGACGAACGGCCGATCACGATCTTGGTGACGTTCTGACCGCGGGCATACTCCAGGGCTACCGGAACCACCTGTTGACCGCTCAGACGGACGATGCGGGCCCCCAGGGACTCGGCCAGATTCAAGCCCGCCTCGACGCGGGCCCGGTCGGCCTCCTCCAGGCGCTGCGAGGGAGATTCCACGAAGAGGGCGTCCCAGCGGGCCTTCAGTTGCGTCGCCAGACGCTTGGTGGCGCGCACGAGCTGCTCGGATTGCGCGCCGGGACCCAGGCAAACCAGCAGCCGATCGGTGGCGGGCCAGGGGCCGGCCACGGCATTGAGCTGCATGTGAGCGCGCATTTCCGAATCCACGCGGTCGGCCGCGCGCCGCATAACCAGCTCCCGCAGAGCGGCCAACTTGCCCGGTCCGAAAAAGTTGGCCACGGCGTAGCGGGTCTGGGTCGGCATGTAGACCTTGCCCGCCTTGAGACGCTCCAGCAGCTCGTCGGGAGTCAGATCGACCAGTTTGATGTCGTCTGCCTCGTCCAGCACCCGATCGGGAATGGTCTCGCGCACCCGCACCCGGGTAATCTGTGTGACCACGTCGTTCAGGCTCTCCAGATGCTGGATGTTGAGGGTGGTGTAAACGTCGATGCCGGCCTTGAGCAGCTCCTCGATATCCTGCCAGCGCTTGCGATGCCGCGAGCCGGGCACGTTGCTGTGGGCCAGCTCGTCTACCAGTGCCAGCTGGGGTTTGCGGGTCAGGACCGCGTCGAGGTCCATCTCGTCGAGCTGAATCTCGCGATGCAGCACGGTCTTGTGCGGGATGACCTCGAGCCCCTCGAGCAGAGCTTCCGTCTCGGGGCGGTCGTGGGTGTCCACCCAGCCCACCACCACATCCACCCCCTCGCGCTGACGCTGGCGCGCGGCTTCGAGCATGGCATAGGTCTTGCCCACGCCCACGCAGTAGCCGAGAAAAATCTTGAAGCGACCGCGCTTCTTTCGTTGCTCCTCGGCCTGAACGACGGCCAGGAGCTCTTCGGGACTGGGACGGTGAAGCGCTTCGGCCACAATCCTCAGCCGTTCCTGAGACGGTAGCCAACCCCTGCTTCCGTGACCAGGTAGCGGGGCCGCACCGGGTCGGGCTCGATCTTGCGCCGGAGATTGCTTACGTTGACGCGCAAGAGGTGGGTCTCATCGCCGTATTCGGGCCCCCAGACCTTGGACAGGAGTTGCCGGTGGGTCAGGACCTTCCCCGCGTGCGTCACCAGATGCCTCAGCAGGTCGTACTCGGTCGGCGTGAGCTGCACTTCCTGATCGTGGCTGAAGACGCGGCGCAGCCCAATATCCACCACGAGACCTTCGAAGCGAAACACCGGGTCGTCTCCCGGCAGCTGTTGCGAGCGGCGCAAGGAGGCGCGCACGCGGGCCAGGAGCTCCGGCAGTCCGAAGGGTTTGGTCAGGTAGTCGTCGGCCCCGGCGTCCAGAGCCTGGACCTTCTGCTTCTCACTGTCCATCACTGACAGCACCAGAATCGGAACGGGCGACCACTCGCGCAGGTGCGAGATCACCTCGAATCCCGTGATGTCGGGCAGGCCCAGGTCGAGCACGACCAGGTCGGGACGATACTGCTGGGCCGATTCGATGGCATCCACTCCGGTAGCCGATTCGCGTACGTCGTAGTCGTGCGCCAGCAGGGACACGCGCAGGAACTTGCGGATGCCCGACTCGTCATCCACCACCAGTATCCGGGGTCTTCCCTTCATAGCGGCACCTCGAGGATGAAGCCCTCGTCCTCGATCCAGATCCAGCCCCCGTGCAGCTCCACCAGGCCTCGGGCGATCGCAAGGCCGAGGCCGGTTCCGTTGACCGGGCCGCCCAGGCGATAGAATTTTTCAAAGACCCGCTCTCGCTCGTCCAACGGCACTCCGGGGCCCTGGTCGCAGATGGCGATCCGAATCGAATCGGGCAGGGTCCAGGCGCGAATCTTGACGGGTGTCCCTGGCGGCGAATAACGGGCCGCGTTCTCGAAGAGGTTGTGGAGTGCCTGAGAGAAGGGCACGAAGTCAACGGGCAACAGGGGCAGGTCGGGGGGGATGTCCAGCTCCACCTTCCGATCGCGGTAAGCGTCCTCCAGACCACTCAAGGCGCTGCCGATCAGATCGTCGAGAGCGCAAAGCTCCTTACGCAGCCCGACCTGGCGCGACTCCACCCGGGTCATATCCAGCAGATTGGCCACCAGCTTGCGCAGGCGCTCGGCCTGCTCGCGGGCGCTGAGTGCCAGCCCCTTGAGAGCCGCCTCATCGTTCGCCACAGCCGGGTCGGCCAGACTGTCGAGGCTTCCCATGATGGACGTGATGGGAGTCTGCAGGTCGTGCGAGATGGAGTTGAGCAGACTGGATTGGAGACGCTCGCTCTCTTCCAGGATCTGCGCCCGGCGCGCGTCCTCGGTCAGGCCCACCCGTTCGAAGGCCATCGCAGTCAGATTGGACAGGGTCTCCAGCAGCTGCCGCTGGTTGGAGGGTAAACGCTTGCCGTCCAGCTTCAGCCGCAGCACGCCCAGAGTCTTTCCACCACGGCGCAGTGGGAAGTAGAGGTCCTTCACGGCCGGCAGGGTGTCGGTGCCGCACCCCGCCATCTGGCCGTTGCGCATGACCCACCCGGCCACCGCCAGGTCCTCCATCGTGGCCAGTTTATGGTCCGATCCGGGGTGAATCTCAACCTGCTCGCCGCGCGGCAGAAACACGGTCGTCGGTACGCCAAAGGGCCCCTTGAGGTGCTCCACCAAATCGGAGACGATCGTCTCGGCGCTGGCCGCGAGCGCCAGGTCGCGACTCAGAGCAAAGGCAGCCGAGACCTGTTCCTGCCCCTTCTTGGAAGCCCGCGCCTGATCGCGGACCCGCGAGGTCTGTCGCCCCACCACCAGACCCACCGCCAGGAGAGCCGCAAAGGTGACGAAATACTGAGAATCGCTGACCGCGAACGTGTAGCGCGGCGGCACGAAGAAGAAATCCAGGGCCAGCACACCCAGAGTCGCGCAGGCCGTGGCCGGGCCCCGACCAGCGCGTAGGGCCGTCAACACCACGGCCAGCAAATAGAACATGGCCAGGTTGGTCGTGGAAAGCCAGTTGTAAGCGAACTCCCCAAAGGCGGTCGTGACCGCCACCAATCCCGCGGCCAGGGCATACCCGGTCCAGGAGGTATCCGACCCGGACGCGCGCTCCACGGGGGGCCACGTTTTCTCGCCGCGGTCGGAAGTGACCACCAGCACATCGATGGGTCCGCTGGACTCCAGGATGGAGTCGGACAGGGGCCGGAGCCAGGGACTCGAGCGTCGGTGCGACCGTCCGCAAATGATTTTGGTGATGCCCTGACTGCGGGCATACTCGAGTGTGGTCGTTCCCACGTGCTCCCCGCTGATCCGTACGCAATGGGCCCCCAACGACTCGGCCAGGCTCAGGTTGTGCTCGAGTCGCTCCCGCTCGTCGTCGCTGAGCTCGAGCGATTCCTCCGTGTCCACGTAAAGGGCTTCCCACTCCGAGCGGAGCTGCGTTGCCAGGCGCTTGGTGGCGCGGATCAGGCGTTCGGAGAACGGGCTCGGGCCGAGACAGACCAGCAATCGCTCGGGAGACGGCCAGGCCACCGAGGAGACGGACTGGGCTCGAGCGCCCATCTCCGCTTCCACGCGCTCGGCCGCGCGCCGCATCACCAGCTCGCGCAGGGCAGCCAGCTTGCCGTGGCCAAAGAAGTTTTCGGCCGCGCGGCGCGCCTGAGCAGGAATGTAGACCTTTCCTTCCTTCAGGCGCTGCAGCAGCTCCTCCGGAGGAACGTCGATCAGCTTGATCTCCTCCGCCTCGTCCAGGATCCGGTCGGGAATCGTTTCGCGCACCCTGACCCTGGTGATCTGGGAAACGACGTCGTTGAGGCTTTCGATGTGCTGAATGTTGAGGGTGGTGTAGACGTCGATGCCGGCCTTGAGAATCTCCTCGACGTCCTGCCAGCGCTTGCGATGCCTGGACCCGGGCACGTTGGAGTGGGCCAGCTCGTCCACCAGCACCAGCTGGGGCCTGCGCGCCAGCAAGCGGTCGATATCGAGCTCTCCCATCTCGACATCGCGATACTTGAGCGGCTTGCGCGGGATGACCTCGAGGCCCGCTAGCATGGCTTCGGTCTCCAGGCGACCGTGGGTATCCACCCAACCCACCACCACGTCCACGCCCTCTTGTTGCAGGCGCGCGGCCCTCTGCAGCATGGCGTAGGTCTTGCCCACCCCCGCGCAATAGCCCAGAAAGATCTTCAATCTTCCTTCTTTGGGGCGCTTCTCCTCAGAGGTACGAGTTTGCATTTCGGGTCGCAACATAACTCAGCATCGAGCCTAGCGGGACCGAGGTCACCGACAGGTCAAGCCGTTTGGGCCCCATGTCAAGGAAAGGTCAATGCAGGCATTTACTCAAACTTGACGGCGGTTAGACGCGCCCTTGACCCCTCCCACCTTAGGCTGGAAGAATCACCTGAATTGAGAGGTTCCCCTGTAATGTTGAAAAGTTCTCTGTGGTGCGGCATGTTGCTGGGCGCCCTCTGTCTGCACGCAGCCGCTCAGACCCCGGAGCCGGAGCTCCCCCCGTTGACCGTCGACCGGCCAAGCTTCGGCAACAGCTCTCACGTGGTCGGAGACGGCATCGTGCAACTGGAGTCGGGCTTTCTTCACCAGGGGTACAAAGACGGTACTCCGGCCCTGGACAACTTTCCCCAACGGCTCCGGATCGGCGTCAGCGACGATTTCGAATTCCGGTTGGACAGCAACTTTTTAAGTATCCAAAACGGAGAGGTCGGTCTGGATGACTTCGCGCCCGGATTCAAATACAACTTTGCCAGCTCAGAGGACTACTCGCTGGCCATCTGGGGCATTCTCGAGGTTCCTTCGGCAACCAGGACCCTCTTTCGTGCGCCGGACGTCAACGGAGGGCTCAGCCTGGCGGCCGACTTTCCTCTGGATGACCTGACCTATCTCAACACCAACCTGGGATTTCTCACGCCCGTGGACGGCCTGGGCAACCGCGTGGTTCAGCCCTACGGCACATTCTACGTAGGCCGAACGTTGAGCTCGACGGCCAGCGGATATGTGGAATTTGCTGCTTTTGGGAAAGGGCCGGCGGGCGCACCGGGAACCACGGCCGTGGACGGAGGAGTCTCCTTCACGCTGGATCAAAACTGCGCGCTCGACTTCGCCGTCTTCAAAGGCCTCTCGGGCGTAGGTCTGGACTGGGGCGCCACCATCGGAATTACGAACCGTTGGTAGCCTTGCCGGCATGAAAAAAGCCCCGTGCCTTTCGACACGGGGCTTTTTTGTGGGCGGGTTAGAAGCCGCCGAGGAAAGCTGCGCCGCTGAGGCCGCTCTGCTGCACGGACTGGCCCAGGACGGGGCAGCGTCCGATGTTCTGGACGTTGGTGATGTCGACTCCCGGCGGAACGCCCGGGGGCGGGTTCTGCGCCAGCCGCTGCAGGACGCTGTCCATCTGCTGCTGGTTCTGAATGCCCGACTGACCGAGGATGCTCGCCTGGGTGGGACCCTGGGTGCCGAAGTTGACCTGGTCCAGCGTCTGGAGGAACGCGTTGTGCAGCGACGAGCCGTCGCGCACGCCGTTGTCCGCGCCATCCGCTGCCAGCAACGCCGTCAGGTCGTTCCGGTTGAGGCCGGCGTCGAGGGCGTTGTTGCTGTTGAGCGTGAACTCGACGACCGAGCCGTCGTTCAAGCCGTTGTCCAGCGTGTCGTGGCCCCAGAGTCGGAGCACGGCGTTGCTGGTCTGACCCAGGCCGTTGTTCCCGGTAATACGGTTTTCCATATTGACCGGGCCCTGCGCGTAGGTGATCGGGCGATTGCCGTAGCGCTGGTTGAGGTCGATACCCGTCTCGGACTTGTAGACCTCGAAGAAGGCCGCGTCCAGACCCTTGCCGGTCAGGCCGCCGTAGGTCTGCATCTCGTACTGGTAGACGCGCTGGGCCAGCTGGACCTCAGCGGGCTTGAACCCGGACGGGTTCTGCAGCACGTTCAGGATCACGCCGCCGTCGTTCTTGCCGGCCGAAGTGACCTGGATGCCGTAGAGGTGAACCGCCGCGCGCTGCGCGTCGCTCAGACCGCTGACCTGCGTGCGCTGCTCGGCCGTGAGCTTGGTGTAGTCGAAGTTGTTCGGGGGGGGCGAGCCGATCGGGCCACCACCGCCACCCGGGTTGGGTCCGCCGCCGCCGTTGTAGGCGCCACCGGCTCCACCAGCGCCGCCCGCACCACCGGCTCCGCCGACGCCGCCACCATAGGCGCCATTTCCGACCGGCATGTTGCCCGCGTGCGTTCCGCCGCCGTAGGCGCCACCAGCGCCGCCAGCGCCGCCAGCGCCACCAGCATTCCCCGCATTGCCGGCGTTGCCCGCATTCCCGGCGTTGCCCGCATTCCCGGCGTTGCCCGCGTTCCCGGCGTTGCCCGCGTTCCCGGCGTTGCCCGCGTTCCCGGCGTTGCCCGCGTTCCCGGCATTGCCCGCGTTCCCGGCGTTGCCCGCGTTCCCGGCGTTGCCCGCGTTCCCGGCGTTGCCCGCGTTCCCGGCGTTGCCCGCGTTCCCGGCATTGCCCGCGTTCCCGGCGTTGCCCGCGTTCCCGGCGCCACCAGCGCCTCCGGCACCGCCCGCGCCACCGATGCCCTGGTAGCCGGCGTACATCTGTTGCATGGCAGCCAGCAGCATCTGGAGCATCTGCTGGAACTGACCCATCAGCTGGGGATTGCCCTGGAGCGCTGCCAGGGGATTACCGCCCAGGGCCTGGCTTTGAAAGCCGCCGCCGCCAAACCCGTACAGGTTTGGACCTGCCGTGGGGAAAAATTGATTGCCGTAACCGCCGATTTGAGGATATCCGCTACCTGGAATGAAACCGTAGCCGCCTGCCATCAGTACTCCTCCTTGTATCGTCCGTCGCTGCGGGACTGATCTTGCCCGGGGAAACCATGAAAACCAAACGCTATGTCCGGCGCATACATCTTATCACGGCCCTCCCGCCAGAGTTTAGAAACGGGAAGTTAACTCTCTGTTAACACGGTAAATTTTTCCACACGAAAGCGGGCTGGAATAAGGTGTGGTCTAGATTTTTGCCACTCGCAGGCGAATTTCCTTCCGCCAGGGCGGGCCTTTAGGTGCGCTTTATACCCGTGGGGGTCCACTCGCCAGGAGGTTGCGCCCCCGCCGGGAACGCGCCGATCATGCCCCCGATCAGTTTTCGCAACGTGGCCCGTTACGTCCAGGACGTCGAGGCCAATCTCCCCCTCTACCAGGCGCTCGGCTTCGAAATCGTGCGCTCCATGGGCCGCGACATGGCCATCTTGAAGAATCCGGAGGGAGTCCAACTGGTGCTCCACTCCTGGGAGGGCCACCAGGCCGCCAACCTGGATACCGCTCTCGGTTTCACCATGACGGGCTCCGTCGAGGAGGCGCGGGCGTTCGTGGAGCAGGCCGGCTGGACGTGTCTGCGCGAGCCGCACGACAGCGACGCCGGCTTCTTCTACATCTACGGCGACAAAGACAAAAACCCGATCAACCTCGTCGGCAAGCCCCGGAAATGAGGTGGATGTTGGTCTTGGCCCTGTGCGCCTGGGCCCTGGCCGAGCCGCCCTACACCAACCCGTTCCTGGGCGGCGACGTGGAGATCGCCGACCCCTACGTCTTGAAGTGGAATGGCGAGTATTACCTCTACTGTAGCGGCGACCCCATCCGCGCGTTCCACTCGACCGACCTGGTCCACTGGGACGAGCTCGGCCCGATGCTGCGCTCCAATCCGACCGGCTGGAACGGGATGGACATCTGGGCTCCCGAGGTCGTCTACCGTGACGGCAAGTTCTACATGTATTACACCGGCACGGTTCGTTCCGAAGATTGGAAGGCGCAGGAAGCCAACCGGCGCATCGGCGTGGCCGTGGCCGACTCCCCGCGGGGGCCCTTCGTCGACTCGGGCAAGCCGCTGACGCCGGGTTGGGGAATCGACGGGACGGTGTTTCGGGATCCGGCCACGGGCGTGGACTACCTGTTCTACAGCAAGCTTTACGAAGACGGAGCGGGCATCGCCGTCGACCGCTTCAAGTCGCCCACCGAGGTGGAGGGCAAGCCCCGGTTCGCGATCCGGGGCAGCGAAGCGTGGGAAGACAAGGACGGCGACCCGGCCAACGGGACTCTGCGCTACACCAACGAGGGCCCCGTCGTGCTGGAGAAAGACGGGCGCTTCTACGTCATCTACAGCGGCGGCTCGTGGGACATGCCCACCTACGCCCTGGCCTACGCGGTGGGGTCCTCCATGACCGCGCTCGAGAAGCGGCCGCCGATTCTGCGCGGCACGCGCGGCGTGGACGGGCCGGGGCACAATGGGGTGGTGAAGGCGCCCAACAACGTGGACGAGGAGATCATCTACCACGCCCGCGTGGTGCCGTTCGTGCAGCCCTGGAACCGGTATCCCTTTTTGGACCGGCTGCACTGGACCGGCGACCGGCTCTACGTCGCCCCGCCGTCCCTGGGCGGAATGCCCCCGCCAGACCGGCCGCTGAAGGCAGGTCGCGGAGAGATGTCGATGCCGCTCCCGATGAGCACCTACGTGCTCGAGGTGTGCTTCAAGCTGAATCTGGGGGGGCGGGTGAGCATCGGGCCCCTCGAATTCAGTGCGTTGCAGGCTCCAGACAAGGGCGGCACTCCCGTCACCCCGGATGTCTTTCACGAAGTCACCTTGACGCGCAATGGGGACAAAGTCCGGGTGTCCGTCGACGGCGTGGCCTGGCCAGAACGCGAGACGGACGACACCGTTCTTCGCACCCGGGCCAGCAACGCCGAAATCTCCTACTTCGCCCTCACCGACGCCTTCTATGATCGCTCGCTCGGCGGCTGGCGCGAGGTCAACGACCATCCGCCCACGTTCTCCAAGCACGACGTGCAATCTCGCTACGAGTTCAGCGCCAACTTCCTCTGGACCGGCAATCCAGGCACCGTGGGCATCGCGGCCCTCGCCCCAGACAAAGGGCTGCTCGCCGGCGTCAACCACGAGTCCTGGCCCTTCGGCCGGCTCCTCGTGCAGGGTCCCACCCGGAAGTGGGAGGCGCAGCTTCCGCGTGGGTTCCGCTACGACCAGGAGCACAACCTCCGGATGGTCCGTCAGGACGACCTCTTCACCGTCTTTCTGGACGGACACGAGATGCTCGCCGTGCGGGCCGACCTCCCCCCGACGAGCCCGGCCGTCTACGGGCAGCGGACGGGTTTTTCACAGGCGCGCTACAAGCGACTGGTCGTCGAGCAGAATTTGCTGGGCAATGGCGGCTTCGAAGGCGAGTCGAGCGAGCCCTGGAGGCTCGAGGGCGACGCCCTCGTCAACGAGTCCGAGCCCAACAGCGGCCGACGCCGACTGCTCCTGCGAGGAGGTCAGGCCCGGCAATCCGTCCGGCTGCCGGCCGGCAAATACCGCCTCGAGGCCTACGTTCACGGATCAGGACGCATCTCGAGCGGGAGTCTCGGCGTCAATGGGAGCAAGCCGGGTTGGCAGCGCCTGAGCTTCGATCTCAGCAGCGACGGCGCTCCGCTCGACATCCTGCTTTCCGGGCCCGCGGGGACGGCGTTCGACGACGTGTATCTCTTCCGTCTCTAGAAACCGATCGTTTTTGTTGCTAAAATGTACCCGCACCATGCCCAAATTCAGCTACAAAGCGATCGATACCCGCGGCCAGGTGAAATCGGGCGTGATCGAGGCCGCCGATAAAGCAGCGGCCGAGAGCGAGCTGCAACGGACGGGCGTGAAGGTGCAGCACCTCGACATGCTGCGCGAGGGTAAGCTGGAAACGCAGGTCATGAAGACGATCGCGCCGCCGGGCGCCGCCAAGCCGCCCACCTCGGGCGCCATGCGCGTGCAGGTTCCCCCGCCGCCCAATCCACAGAATCCCGCTTCCGGCACCATGCGGGTGACCGTGCCTCCGCCACCCGGACCAGGCTCCGCGGCGATGCGCGCCCCCGTTCCGCCGCCCCCTCCCAAAAGCTACAATTCAGGCGAAAAGACCATTGCGGCCGCCGACTCCGGCGGCACCTCGCGTCCCGCGACCACGCCGCCCGCCCGGGTTCAGACCAGTCAGCCCAGCGGCTCGATCCAGCGTCCCGCGGGCCTGTCGCTGGCCCCCGATCCGCCTCCCGAACCCGCGCCCTCCTCCCAGCTCGCCCCACCCGAGCCCGCTCCCGCCGCGCGTCGCCGGCAGCCTGAAGCTGTCGTTGAGGAGGAGCCGCAGAACCTGCTCAAGCCCTTTCTGGCTCTGGCCATGGTAGCGGTGGGATTGGTTTTCCTCACCATGACGGCGTTTACGCCGCCATCAGGCCCCCCGGTCGAGCACCAGACCATCAACCTGAGCGGACAGCTTCCGGAGCTGCCGGCCAACACCACGGTCGTGTTCGACTTCTCGGACGGCAGCGACATCGAGCGCTCGTTCTCCTCGCTCAACGTCAGTCAGGACGGCAAATTCGAGGTCGCGCTCGAGGTGCAGTCCAGGCCTTCCTCGTTTCAGGTGCGGGCCCGCCGGCCCGGCGAGAAAGATCTGGTCTCACCGGTGTGCTCGATGGAGGGTGCCAGCGGCAAGTTGACGGGCAAGCTGGCGGTCGAAAAGAAGCCCGGCGTCAACTAGGGCCTGTTGACATTCACTGCTCTTCAATTGGGCGGCACTTGGAAAAACCACGGAGAGCAGTAGAGTAGAGCGGGGGGCGTCCAGCGAGTAGCTGGCACGTCCCCGCCCCCTCATCGA
>JBDHVW010000025.1:0-92777 GCA_039809865.1 Vulcanimicrobiota bacterium | reverse complement strand
GGCCAGTCACGATCGGGTCGCTCTCGAATGGCGCCCGCACGCCATCGTCACCCAGGAGATGACCGGCTACCGCGAGACCGTGACCCCCGGACAGCACGGCGGGCAGTCCGGTTACTTCCACCGTTTCGAGCCGACCATTTCGCGCCAGGTCGTTGGCACCTATCAGACCCCCCACATCGTGCACGTCGAGGAGCCGTCCAGATGAACGTCAATTTGCCTCCCCTGCCGGATGTGCCCAATGGCGGCCGTGGCCGCGTGAAGGTGGACGTGGATTACCGGCCGCCCGTGCTGGTGGACAGCAAGCTGGGCGAGATCCCCAACGACTACCATTCTTACTCGGGTCACGTGGACCAGCATTACACGAGCTGCGAGCAAGGTCAGTGCCAGCGCGAGGGACGCGAGGTCTGGCGGCCCTTGCCTCGTCTGGACTCCACCGGTCACCCGCAGTTCACGACGGTGACCAAACACATCGACGCTGCTCCCACCTCCGCTTTGCTCCAGGGCGCCAAGTGGGCCGCCATCGCCGCCGTGGCGGGAGCAGGGGCGGGTACGCTGGTGGGACTGTTTACCGGCCTGCCGCTGACGGTTTGCGCAGGTGCCGGCGCCAGCGGCGCCGCGGTGATCGGTGCCGGTCTGGGAGCCTATCAGGCCAGTCGCGACCGGATCCGCCTCGAGTGGCAAGAGAAACCCGTGCAAGACTTGCAGTTGGCCGGCTATTATCATGAAGCCCACGAGCAGACGCGCCAGGACTGCCATTACGAGTATTGGAACGGCCACTCCCACTACGTCTGCCACACGGTTCACGATGGCTACAACCACGACTTCCGGGCCGATGTCCAGGGCACCACGATCGCCACGTACTGGGAGCCCGTGGTGGTCCACTACCGCGCAGAGTAGAGGACCTGACCCGCGTGGGTCAGAGGGTCTTCCTGAAGAGCCCGCGAAGGCGTGGAATGGTGTTTTGGACCAAAAAACCGCGGATCGGGCTGGACCTCGGGACGTACGCCCTGAAGTGCTGCGTCTTGGATAACAAGCGTCAGTTTTGCTCCATTTGGAGCGAATCGCTCGTGCCCAACCGGGAGACGCGCGAGGACAAGCTTTCCGGCGAGCCGCTGCGCCAGCGCGTGATGGAAGTGCTCAAGCACTGCGAGCAGCGCAGCAGCACGTGGTCCAAGCAGGTCAACATGACCGTGGAGGACCCCGGCAGCGTGGGAGGCTACCTCCAGCTGCCTCCCTTGAGCAACGCCGAGATCGCGACGGCGGTCCCCTCGGCCATCGCCAAGCAGATCCCCTACGGGCTGGCCGACGTCGAGGTCTACAACCAGCGCCTGACCACCTCGCTGGACGGCAAACCCGGTCTGGCTCTGTTTTACGTGGTCGTGCCCAAGAATGTCGTGCAGGAGCGGGTGCGGCTGATCACCTCGCTGGGTCTCGAGGTCAAAGTGGCCGAGCCGGCCGTCTTCGCGCTCTGCCGCGCGGTGGCCCGCAATCACGGCGAGAACGAGGAGCCGCTGGCGGTCGTAGAAGTGGGCCACACGATGACCACCGTCGTCATCATGTTGAAAGGGCAGCCCTACTTTACGCGCGAGTTCAAGCTGGGGGGTGCCGACTTTACCTACGCTTTCCAGATGGCCGTGCAGATCAGCTGGGACCGCGCCGAGGAGCTCAAGCACAAGTCGGACCTCAACTCCGAGCGCAGCTATCACCTGGAGCCATTCCTGGTGCGCTGGCTGGACGAGGTGAAGCGCTCGCTGGACCTGGCGGCGCGTCAAAGCGAGGCCCTGGCTCCCACCAAAGTCATTCTGACGGGCGGCACGGCCGCTTTCAAAGGATTGACCCAGCGACTGGCCGACCACCTTGGCCTGCCGACCGGCATGGACGATTGGGATAAGATGAAGCCCGCCGCGGGCGCCGAGATCGACACTGCGCTCATCCATTACGATCTGGCTCTCGGGTTGGCCCTGCACGAATGACCGACTGGCTGGACACCCTCGAGCAGGTCCCCGCCGAGATGCGCGATGAGGCGCGGCGCTCGGGCAATCCCTACAAGTTCTTGCTCGAGGCCGGCAAAGCCACGGTTCCCGAGCTGCAAGTGGCCCGCTCGCGCCATTACAAGGTTCCGTCCCTGGAGCTGAGCCGCTACGTGCCGAATCCGGAAACGGTCAACCTGCTGACCGACGAGCAGGCGCGCCGGCTGCGGGTCCTGCCTTTGTTTCAGGTCAAAGACCATCTGTACGTCGCCCTGGCCGATCCCGAAGACCTGCGCACCCAGGATTTCGTGGCCAAGCTGACCGGGCTCGTCGTCGAACCCGTGTTGGCACTTCCCGACGAGATCGACCAGGCGCTCAATCGCTGGTTCCTGACGACCGACCGCTCCACGCGCGTCGTGGAGGAGCTGGCTTCGGCTGCCAAGCCCAAAGCCGATGGCGGGGCCGCCGACGCGGGCATGCTCGAGGACCGCGACGCCCCGATCATCAAGCTGGTGGATCACATGCTGAGCCAGGCGATCCGCCTGGGGGCCAGCGACGTCCACCTGGAAGCGTTCGAGAACCGCACTCTGCTGCGCTATCGCATCGACGGCGTGCTGCACGAGTATCCTTCCCCCCCCAAGAACATCTACGCGGGCGTGGTCTCGCGTATCAAGATTGCCTCCGGGCTCGACATCTCCGAGCGTCGCCTGCCCCAGGACGGCCGCGGCTCGCTGGTGGTGGACCAGCGCAAGTACGACTTGCGCGTCTCGGTCATCCCCAATCTGCACGGCGAGGGCGTGGTCATCCGCATTCTCAACCCCTACGCCCTCAAGCTCGACCTGGAGGCCCTCGGCTTTTCCAAGGGCCTGTTGGAGCGCTACTACCGGCTGATCGCCAAGCCCTACGGCATCGTGCTGGTCACTGGGCCGACCGGCTCGGGCAAGTCGACCACCCTTTACTCCACGCTCAAGAAGGTGACCACGCTCGAGAAGAAGGTCATCACCCTGGAAGATCCGGTCGAGTATCAACTCGAGGGCGTGACCCAGATTCAGATCCAGCCCGAGATCGGCTACACGTTTGCCTCCGGGCTGAAGGCCATCCTGCGCCACGACCCCGACATCGTGCTGGTAGGCGAGATGCGCGACCTGGAGTCATCGCAGATCGCCATTCGGGCGGCCTTGACCGGCCATCAGCTTTACAGCACGCTGCATACCAACAACGCTCCCCAGGCGATCACGCGCCTGATCGACATGGGCGTGGCTCCCTACCAGGTGATGGCCGCGCTCAACGGAGTCCTGGCGCAGCGCCTGATGCGGCGCCTGTGCGAGCGGTGCAAGGTGCCCGATGACCGCCGCGAGGACCTCTCGCACTACGGCCTCGCGCCGGGCACCCCTATCTTCCGGGCCCAGGGCTGCACCGAGTGCCACGGGCTCGGCTATCGCGGCCGCGTGGCCGTGCACGAGTTGCTGGAGATCACCCCTGCGATCCGCGCCGCCGATCCCGCCAACCTGACCCCCGCCGCGATTGTGGCGTTGGCGCGTCAGGACAATGCCTTCATCTCGATGGGCGAATCGGCCGGCGAGAAGATGGCGCAGGGGATCACCACCCTGGAAGAAGCTTTGACCATCGTGATGGAGGACTGATGCCCCGATTTCGCTATGCCGCCGTCGACCACGAGGGAAACGTGCACAAGGGCACGCTGGAGGCCAACGATCAGGCCGCGGCCCTGACCACGCTCTCGGGCCATTACGAGCTGGTGACCACCCTGACCGAGGTGACCTCCACCGGACTTGGAGCCATCATCCGCCGATTCATCGGCCAGCGCATCAAGACCGAGGACCTGCTCGGCTTCACCCAGGAGCTGTCCGCCATCGTTGGCGCCGGCGTCACCCTGAAGGCCGGACTCGAGCTGTTGGCCGAGGACACGCATAACCCCAAGCTGCGCAGCATCGTGGAGAAGGTCTCCAAGCACGTGGACGAGGGCAATACCCTGTCCGAGGCCATGCATCTCTACCCGGAGGCGTTTCCCCGTTACTACGTCAGCCTGATCTCGGCCGGCGAGCAATCGGGAACGCTGGCCACGATTCTCGAGCGTTTGGCGACCCAGATCGAGAATTCGGAGATTTTGGCCGGCAAAGTGAAGGGTGCCTTCTACTACCCGGGCATCATCGTGGTCTTCTCGGCCATCCTGGCGTTCGTGATTCTGACGGTGGGCATTCCGATGCTGGAAGGCATTTACAGCACGCTGGGCGGCACGCTTCCGCTGCCCACCCGCATGCTGATGGGCTTCAGCGCCATCCTGCAGAAGACGTGGCTTCTCTGGGGGATTGCGGTTCCGGCCGGTATCTGGCTCCTGTGGCGGTTTCTCAATACCGACCGCGGCGCGTTGCTGTTCGATACCTGGCGCTTGAAACTGCCGATCCTGGGCGAGATGTTCCGTCATCTGGCCATCGCGCGCTTTGCCCGTAACCTGGCCACGGTCTTCAATGCCGGCGTCGGCATGCTCGACTCGCTGGAGCTGGTCTGCACCACCACCGGCAGCCGCGTGCTCGAGAACGCCGTCCGCCAGAGCATGGACCCCATCTCGGAGGGCGCGCAGCTCTCGCAGGCCCTGCGCGTCTCCGGGTTCTTTACCACGCTGTCGCTCGGTTTGCTGCGCTCGGGAGAGGCGACCGGCACCATGGATTACATGCTCGGCAAGATTGCCGATTTCTACGAGGTGCGGGTGGAGCTGGCCCTGAAGGCTTTGAGCTCGCTCGTCGAGCCGGTGCTGATGATCTTCGTGGGCATCGGCCTGGGCGTCCTCATCCTCTGCATGGGGCTGCCCTTCCTGAACCTGTCGGCGGCGTTCTAGATGAAGAGAGTCTACGTGACCGAGGATTCGCCCACCCAGGCGTTGCGGGTGGCCAAGATCCTGAAGTTCATCCCGGGCATCGAGGTCAAGTTTTTCAACGACGGCCTGGCGGCCTACCAGGAGGTGCTCCTGGTCCCGCCCGACCTGCTCCTGCTGGACCTGATCCTGCCCTCCCTGCACGGCCTGGCGGTCGCCCGGCTGTTGAAGTTCCACGAGGACTACCAGCACATCCCGATCCTCATCTTCAGCTCCATCACCGAGCGCGACCTGGACCAGGTCGTGGGCACCACCGGCGCCAACGGCTTTTTGCGCAAGCCCTTCGAGGCCGAGGACCTCCTGCACGAGGTCTGCCGGTTGCTCAACCAGCCCGTGCCGGTGCTGAGCGGCGACAACTGACTCTGTGATTTGGCAGGTTACAGGACATGGCCCATCTAAGCGACGAATTTTCTACTCACTTTTGTGAGGGGAAGCTTGCTGAATGAGGAGTGTCTCTCTTTTCTTTCTGATAGTCATGATAAGTTCCCAATGTTGTATTTCGGATGGTCGATGGGCAGTTGTTTCCAACGACGGCAAAACGAAGATATTGGTTGACACGAAGACCTTCAAACGGCTCTCTCCCAAAGTCTTCGAATGCTGGTACAAAATAAGCAGCACCTACCTAGAACAAACAAAATTTGCGAGATTTAATGGCATGGACAGGACCTTTGTCGATGGCGAATACAACTTGAAGTATCGTATTGCGCCGGATTCTCCTGAAGAGAAGATCTTGGATAAGTATGCAAAGTAGGGTATCCGGTGAACTTTGACAAACATTCCTTTCTAGGGGGTAAGGTGTTGGCTCTTCTTTATTTAATTTCGCAGAACCAATGCCTTCCATTGGACTTAAGCGCGAAAAATACGCTAGGCGCCTCGCGCCGAGAAAAATTGCAAAATTAATCGCCACAGCACTTCCTCGTTTCCTGAATTTGCCGGACGAAAATGTTCTAATTGACCGACGTGGTCGAAGTCTGTGTGCTTGCATTCGGTCGCAATAAGGATAACGAGATCGGCCCCCGCAAGCTTCGAGAGCGTTTCAGGTTTTGTTCGAGTCTCGTCATATGACGCAGGCAGAAAGATTACATCGATCTGGCAGCCGAGTGAATGGGCTCGTTGCTCAATTCTTCTGGCGTAATCTTTGCGCCCTCCCACGAAGGCAACGGTTTTGTTGTTTAGTGGCGGGTTAATTTCGGAAATTAATTTCTCCAACTGGAAAGGCTTCACCAATTTGAATGAGGTAGAAAATGGCTTCGGTAATGCCTCAAAAAGTGAACTAGGGTCGATCTCTGAGACCACGGTGGAGACGCTGACCTCAATGGGGCATAAGGAAAAAGCCGAAGGAACTATGATGTAGTTAGAGTAGTGCAAAAGACTATGGGCGCTGCAAAAACCTAGAATGATAATCCACTGCAGGAAGGCGGTTTCGACGGTCGGGGACATATTGTCAATTCTGAATTCGGGCTCTATCGATACGCTCGAGAAGGTCATTGAGCTTATTTCGGCGATGTCTTCTATGAATGGTTGAAGGTTCACAAGTTTTTCAAGCGCGCTCCGGACGGTGTTGAAGTCCAGAGGACTTTCGCTGGATGGAGAAAGGTTTTCGCAATTGGTAATGTATCGTTCAATGGCGGCGCGACTGATGCCACCATCGCCTCCCGAATAGAATCCTTGATGAAACTCGTTGCAGACCTCTTTGGGGAATCGAACGAAAGCTTGTGGTCCATCGCACAAAGCCGCGATTTTGCGTAGGCTTTCTACATAAGTGAGTAGGTGATCGTAACTCACCTGAGTCGGAAGGTGCACATTTCTTGGGTCGGCGACGCCTAAAATCATTGGGAAGAAAGTTTCTTCTCTTGATGTCTCTTTCTAAAGGCCGCCTCGGCGATCCGGTCTGCTTCGGTTGGACCTTGGTCGAAAAAGCCTTGAGGCCATCTAGGAATCGCGCCATATTTATTCACGCGGACGTTTTGAACACTACTTCGGCCACTTTCCTGTTCTACAAATATGAGAGAAAAGGTTTTCTCAATAGCTTCTTCCTCGGATGGGCTTGCCTCAGCTTTGCGAAGACGTAAGCGGTTAACCAGATATTCACTGTGAGTTTCTATGATACATTGCTTTCCAAGCCTAGCAATACTCAGGAAGAAGTCAGCAAGATCACCTTGAACTTTAGGATGGAGATGCAGTTCAGGTTGTTCGAAGACCAAGACGTCATCTGGGGACGACAAAAGGGCAGTCACAAGCACTGGCAATACCTGACTTACGCCAACACCGACAGATGTGAGGTCTAAGCGCTGTTCCATCCAAGGGCTTTCGACCTCCATGCTGGCTCCAACTCGATTATAATCTCTTGGAGATATTCCTTCTGCGACGCCAAAATATCGAATCCAACTGTCCACGGCGTACTTCAGAGGCTTCGTCTGCATTTCCTCTGAAGTAGGGTTCCAAAATTTAACCAAGTCATTCGCGCGCGACGAAAAGACTGCCGCAGTAAATTCACCCTTTAATCCGACTCCGGGCAGGCCAGAACTGGTCGAATGACTATAAACAACTTGAGGATCTACACGTAGTGGTCCTAGGTATTTAATGCTGGAAAAAGCCTTTTTTATGAGATAGCGTATTTCCGGAATAATATCAGCTTGTCGCAGATGGTATTCCGGCTTTTCGGCTTCGCTGGTCTTTGTCCAGTCTTCAAATGTCTTTCTAAGTAGAGGTTTAATCTTGCGTACGCGACCTTTTGAGCTCTTTTGATACCACTTATTGAATTCTTGTGTAGTGCCAAAGTGGGAGGGAGGGTTGGTGAATATCTTCTGTAACGATTTGGCTACTGCCACGCCCAGTTGCTCTGGTATCCTGACTGAGCCAACGTGACGCGTATTCCCGGGTGAGCTCACGAATGTCCACCATAGGGCCTGTTTGGTTTCGTCAGAAATATTTTCTTTTATTACAACGGTGCCAGGACATAATCCGTCAAAGTACACTCCGTGAACGGAACCCAGCATTGAGGGCCCCAATCTGGATATTCTAATATTCTCTTTCTTGACTTTGTATCGAAGTGCGTCGCGGAATTGCTCGATTTCCTCGGTGGGGACGTCGTTAGGAAGTTCAGTTGTACCAAGTGTGGCTTGGAGAAGGGCTACTTTGCCAACCGTTCGCTCACTGCCGTGAACTTGTGGTGGGTAAGTCCATTTGATTTGTGAGGATCTTATTAATACGCCTCGCTCAGAGGTGCTGTCGGCAATGATCTCTGCAGATATTGTGATTCTACCAACGTTCAAGTTCGGACCAAATCGATAGCGGAAGGCACGTTCGTCAGTGTTGGTATTCGTTGCTCCAGAAACGCTAAACTCAATGAGTAGAGGCTGCGAGGCTCCACAATGAGCGATGTCGCTCAGTGTGCCGAGACGAACGAGAGGGCCGTTAAGCAGCAGTGGCGCAACCAAATTCTCCTGGAACGTCTGCGCTGCTAGCAGGATAGCCTGAATAATACTGCTCTTGCCGGAGCTGTTCGCGCCCACAATAACTGTCAACGGGCTTAATTCCACTTGCCCGCTGTCCTGGAAAGACTTAAAGTTGGCTACTCGAAGTTCATGTAGCATGTTTTCCTAAGTGGCACCAGTCTTTAAATTTGGAGGCTGACACATCGTCTTTCTCTTTGATAGTGTTTTACCCAATCCCTTTGAGAAGGGGAACAAGCCACACCTTCAATCAACGCCCTACGTTGGTGAAATACACGACGAGTCGACTGTTTTTTCTAGGGAAGAGATTCCCTCAAGTAGACAGAATTGGTGTCTCTGTGGTTCTAATTGAGCGCCTTAACGCCCCTCAGCTGTCCGTGAGGATGTCCAGCAGGCGCTCGATCTCGATGAGCAGGCTGCGGCGTGCGTGAAGCGCGGCGTCTAATCGGCCCTCGCGGGTCATCTGCTCGATCTCCCCCGCGATGCGGGCGGCCGGGCCGGCGGCCACGCCCTCCAGAGAGGTGCGCAGGTTGCGCACGGCCTCCTCGAGAGCCGCGGCGTCCACGGCCCGGAAGGCGGTGTCGATGGCCTCGGTCTGCTGGGGGCAGACGTCCAGAAAGACCTCCACCAGCGTGCGGGCGTGCTTGGTAGAGCCGCCCACGCGGCCCAGCAGGGCGCGCTCGTCGTAGGCGGGCTCCTCGGCCTTGATCAGCTGCGGCACCGGCGCGTCCTTCACCACGCGGGCCAGGGCCCGCAAGAGCTCCTTCTCCTCGAGCGGCTTGGGCACGTGCGCGTCGAAGCCCAGCTCCTCGCTGTGGTCGTTGTCGAGCGCCGTCAGCGCGATGATGGGGATGCGGCGGCTGCCGCTCTCGCTTTCCGACTGGCGGATCAGGCGAGTGGCCTCCAGGCCGTCCATCTCGGGCATCTGGAGATCCATCAGGATGGCGTCGAAATCGTCCTGCTCCAGTTTCTCGAGCACCTCGCGCCCGTTGGAGACCGCCGTGACCTCGTGCTTGTGCAGCTGCAGCAGCACGATGGCCAGCGTCTGGTTGACCGGCTGGTCCTCGGCCAGCAGGATGCGCAGCGAGCGGTTGGGCTTGTCCGGCACGGCCGCGAGGGCCGCCCCGCCCAGGGGCAGGCGCAGCGCCACCGTGAACGTCGTGCCGCGTCCCGGCAGGCTCTCGGCCCAGATGCGGCCGCCCATGGCCTGCACCAGGCCGCGCGTCACCGTCAATCCCAATCCGGCTCCCGGCCGGGAGCGCTTCATGCTGGGCATGAACAAGGTCCGCAGTTGGGCCTCGGTCATGCCGACCCCGGTATCGGCGACCGCGATGCGCAGCCCGACTTTGCCCGGCTCGTCGTGCTCGCGCTGCACCGCCACCGAGACCAGCCCCTGCGAGGTATACTTGAGCGCATTGGCGATCAGGCTGTTCAACACCTGACGCAGCCGCAGCGGATCGCAGATCACCGTGTCGGGGACCGAGACGTCCACCTGGCTGTAGAGGCCGAGGCTCTTCTCCTCGGCCTGCGGCATCCGGGATTCCACGACCTGTTGCACCAGCGAGCGCACGTCCATCGGCACCGGGTCGAGTCGCAGCATGCCGGCCTCGAGCCGGGTGAAGTCGAGAATGTTGGCGAACACTCGCTGTAAGGCCAGCGCCGAGCTCTCCACCGCCTGGCAGTACTGGTGCTGGCTCTCGGACATCGGAGTGCCCTTCAGGAGCCGCGTCATGCCGATGATGCCGTTCATCGGATTCCAGATCTCCTGGCTCAGGCCCACCAGCAGGGTGGAGACGTCATGCGCGACCGGGTGCTCCTCGGAGTCCTCGTCGGGCGAGTCGGCATCCTGACCGAGCTCCTCGATGCAGGCTTTCAGGGCGTCGCGCACCTGCGCGGCCGAGCGGGGGCGGTTGTCGGGTTGCTTCTCGAGCAGCCGTCCCACCAGCACCTCCAGGCTGGGCGGCACCTCGGGCTGCAGTGAGCGCACGGCCGGGGGCTTCTCGCGCAGGTGGGCCTGCAGCAAGACGAACTCGGAATCGCCCACGAACGGGGTCTGGCCTGTCAGGGCCTCGAACAGCGTCACGCCCAGCGAGTAGAGGTCGGCCGAGGAGGTGACGTTGCTGGTCAGGATCTGCTCCGGCGCCACGTACTCGCAGGTCCCCACGATGACGCCCGAGCGCGTCAGCCGTGAATCGGAGTCGACGCGTCGCACCACTCCCAGGTCGGCGATCTTGAGATGCCCCTCTGGCGTGAACAGCATGTTCTCGGGCTTGAGGTCGCGATGCACCAGCCCCTGCGAATGGATGTAGTCGAGCCCGTCGCACAGACCGCAGAAGGCCTCCAGGATGTCGTGCAGGCTGGGCTTGCCGCTCAGGAACGTGTACAGGTTGCCGCCCGCGATGAGCTCCATCACCATGTACTCCTGGCCCTCGTAGGAGGAGGCTTCCAGCAGCGAGACCACGTTGGGATGCTGCAACGCGGCCTGGGTGTCGGCTTCCTGGCGCAAACGCTGCAGCATCTGCTCGTTGGCGCCCGCGGGGAGGAGCTTGATGGCCACTTCCTGGCCGCTGGCCGTGTCCAGAGCGCGGTAGACGACTCCCATGCCGCCCGCGCCCAACGCATCGCGCACCTGGTAGCGCGTCGGGAGACGTGGCTGCGTCTGGGAATCGGGCATCGCGGCGGCCCGCTGCGCCCGTCGGGGCATCACGGGTGTAAACGGCACGGGCTCACCTTCTACTCCATGGAAGGTTCCGCCTGCAGCACACAGAACGGGGCTGCGATGCCTACCACGACTGCGCTGGATTTCGCACTCCAAGAGCTGGGCTGTGCTCGGGCTCTGGTCATCCGGCCCAGCGGCTCGGAGTTGCGGCCCGTCCAGGGCCAGGGAATCGCCCCCGAAAAGGCGTTCCAAGAAGCCGGCGTGGCCACGCAACTGGTGGACGAGGCGTTCTCCACGCGCCAGCTCCGCCTGGGCGAAGGCGCCTTCTGTCTTCCCATTCCCAACAGCCGCGGGCAGGTGGCGCTGCTGCTCTACGGTGATCAGCCCAAAGCGCCCTTCCCGCCGGATACCCCGGGCCGCCTGTTCAAGCTGGCCCGCGAACTGGGCCAGCAGGTCGAGCCCCCGGCCGAGGGTGAGGGGATTCGTCCCGACACGCTGGTGGCCGGGCGCTACCGGGTCGAGAACCAGCTGCTCCCGGGCCGTTTTTCCACGTTGTACCGCGCCTACGACCGCGCCAGCGGCATCCACCTGGTGCTGCGCCACCTCGAAGACCCTGGCATGAGCCGCGAGGCCCGGCTCCAGACGCTGCGCGAGGGCAGAACGTTGCACCGGCTGCGCCACCGGAATCTCCCGCGCGTGCTGGACGTGGTCGAGGACCAGGGTCACATCTACGTCGTGCTCGAGGACGTCTACGCTCTAACGCTGGAGGCGACGGTGGCCAAAGAGGGCCCGCTGCACCCCGAGCTGATCTGGCGCTATCTCAAGCAGCTCCTGTCGGTGCTGGCCTATTTGCACGGCCAGGACAAGCCCATCGTGCATCGCGATCTCCGTCCCGACTCGATCCTGGTGAGCCGCCACGGCGTGCTCAAGATCGGGGAGTTCGGACTGGCCAAGATGGCCGAGGCCCAGGCGGGCCAGCAGACGGCCTTCCGCGCCCACGGGCACCCGCGCTACGCGGCCCCCGAGCAGCTGTTGGGCGACGCCAGCCACCCGCGCAACGACCTCTACGCGGTGGGTGCGGTGCTCTACTTCCTGGCCACCGCCAGGCATCCGCCCGAGACGCTGCAACGCTTCATGGGCGCCGAGGAGCTGCCCCCCATCGGGCGCGCCGATTTTCCCCGCGAGTTGGAAGACACCATTCTCAAGCTGATGAACCCGGACGGCAAGGCGCGGCCGCAGTCCGTGGCCGAGGTGCTGCCCGAGGCAGCCACGGCCCCGGAAGAGGACATGGCCGTGCCCATTACGGTTACGCCTTTGCCGGAGCTGCCGGCCCGCAAGCTCTCGATGTGGCAGCTGCTGTTCGGCAAGAAGGACCGCGAGGAGGCGGCCCACTTCCCCCGCATCGACCTGGCCCGCATGGAGCTCGACCGGAAGGTGGGACGCATTCTGCCGGAGGCGATCGCCCGCTCCATCGGGGGCATTTGCGTGGCTCGCCTGGGCCCGTCCGAGATTACCGTGGCGGTGAAAGAGCCGGGCGACCCGGCCATCGACGACAACATCCGCCTGGGCACCCGCGGCCTCTACACTCCCACCATCGTGGGCGCCGACCCCGAGCTGCTGCGCAAGGCGCTCGAGTTCGTCTACGCGGCCGACCCCAAACAGGCGACCTGGCAGAGCTACCTGCGCGAGTCTTAGGGCGGCTCGATCGCCTCCAGGACGGCCACCAGCTGCTGGCAGTCCACGATCAGCTGGCGCGAGAGCGTCTGGCCCTCGCCCAGGTCGCCACCCTTGGCCAGCTCCTCCACGCGTCGGGCCCGAGCCACCACGGTCTCGGCTCCGAAGACCGAGACCACGCCTTTGATCGCGTGCGCCGCGCGCCCCATGGCGGCAGCGTCGCCGGCGTCCATCGCTTTCTGCAGCTCGTCCTCCATCTGGGCACGCGTGTCGCGGAACTGCTCGATGAGGGTCTGGGCCAGCGGCCAGTTGTTGGCGCAGCGTTTCAAGAAGCCGACCCGGTCGATTTCGATGGCTGCCGGCGCCGGGGCTTCCTCGACGGGAGCCTCGGCGGGCGGCGCGGCCACCTCCTCCATCGCGGCGCCCGTCACCAGCGCGATCTCCTTGGCCAGCAGATCGGGGTCGAGCGGCTTGGACACGTAGCCGGTCATCCCCGAGGCGATGCAACGCTCGCGGTCGCCCTTGAGGGCGTGGGCGGTCAAAGCGATGATGGGCACGCGCCGATTGCTGCCCAGCTCCGACTCGCGGATGGCCGCCACGGCCTGGAAGCCGTCCATGTCGGGCATCTGGAGGTCCATCAGGATGAGGTCGAAGTTCTCCTGGCCGTACAGCTCGATGGCCTGGCGACCGTTCTCGGCCAGGCGCACCACGTGGCCCATCTGCTCGAGGGTGATGATGGCCAGCGTCTGGTTGACCTTGTTGTCCTCGGCCAGCATCACGCGCAGCGAGGTCATGCGCAGCTTCGGATGGTGCTCCTGGGTGGTCGCGGCCGTGCGTTTCTCGGTGCGCCCGCGCAGATGGGTGGCGATCGAGCGCAACAGCTCGTTTTCGCTCACGGGCTTGGTCATGGTCGCCACGATGCCCTCCGAGCGCGCCCGCTCGGCGTCACCCTTGAGGTTGGACGAGTTCAGCATCATCAGCACCGAGGCTGACAGCGTTTCGTCGTTGTGGATCTCGTGCGCCAGCTGGAAGCCGTCCATGTCGGGCATGTGCATGTCGAGCAAGACCAGCGCGAACGGCTCTCCCTGGCGCACCGCCTCGCGCATCGCCTCCAGCGCCTGGGGTCCGCCCAGGGCCGCCTGGGGCCGGGCTTCCCAGCCGCGCAGGAGGTCCATCATGACGCGCAGGTTGGTGGCGTTGTCATCCACCACCAGGAGGCGCAACCCGCGCAGAGGCTCGCTGGAGGCGGCCACGGGCGCATCCTCCGAGATGCCTGCCTTGAGGGTGAAGAAGAACGTCGAGCCTTTGCCGGGCTCGCTCTCGGCCCAGATCTTGCCGCCCATCATGGTCACCAGCTTGACCGAGATCGACAGCCCCAGGCCCGTGCCGCCGAATTTGCGGGTGGTCGACACGTCGGCCTGGGAGAAAGCCTGGAAGATCGAGGCGATCTTGTCCTTGGGAATGCCCACGCCCGTGTCGGTGACGCTGAACGTCAGCTTGACCTCGTCGTTGGCCTCTTCCTCGAGCTTGACGCGGATGACGACCTCGCCCTTCTCGGTGAACTTGACCGCGTTGCCGGTCAGGTTGAGCAGCACCTGCTGCAGGCGGGTGGAGTCGGTGACGATGCTGGGCCGCACCTTCGGGTCGACCTCGCAGACGAGCTCGAGACCCTTTTCGTGGGCGCGCACCGCCATGAGCTTGGCGACCGTGCTGACCAGCTCGCGGATCGAGAACGGGTGCGGGTCGAAGTCGAGCATCCCGGCTTCGATCTTGGAGAAGTCCAGGATGTCGTTGAGAATCTGGAGCAGCGTGTCGGCCGAGCGCGACACCATCTCGAGATACTCGCGCTGCACCGGCGTCAGCTCGCTCTGCAGAGCCAGGCGCGTCAGGCCGATGATGCCGTTCATCGGGGTGCGGATCTCGTGGGACATGTTGGCCAGGAAGCTCGACTTGGCGCTGGAGGCCTCGAGAGCGTGGTCGCGCGCGATGGCCAGCTCGGCGTTGGCGACCTCGATCTGGTCCAGCATCGAGTTGAACGAGTCGATGAGGAAGCCGGTCTCGTCCTCGCCCTGCTTGGCGGCACGCAGGGCGTAGTTATGTCGCTGCGTTACCTCGCGCGCGGTCTGGGCCAGGCCCATGATGGGTCCCGAGATGAGCTTCTGCAGGCGGAAAGCCAGCACCGCGGCGATCAGGCTGGTGACGCCGAACAGCAGGAACGAGAATGCCAGCGAGGTGCGGCGGGCCTTGTTCAACTCGCTCAGGTCGGTCTCGATCACGAGCAGGCCGTCCACGGTCTTGTCTGATTTGATGGGGCGCACGGCGCGGTAAGCGTCGGCCGTGAACTCCTGATCGGGAGGCGCGCTGGGTACGGCGGATTTCTTGACGTCCGAGCGGGTATAGCTGGCCAGGAGCTTGCCGTCCTTGAGGTAGACCGCGGCCCAGGTGATCGAGGGTTTGTTGGCCAGCGTCTTGAGCGTCTTGGCGGTATCGCCCATGTCGCCCGTAGCTTCGAGCATCGCAACAGCGGCGGCGCAATTGTCTGCCGTGATCGCCGCCAGGGTGCCCATGGTTCGCTCGATCTGGGCTTTGAATTGCTGCTCGCTCCAGAACACGTAACCGACCGCCGAGATGGCCAGCGCGATGGCGGCCGTCAGCAGGGCCATCAGCACGAGCTTGCGCGAGATCGGCAGGTCGCGGAAGAAGCGGAACATCGGCTAGCGGTAGATCGCGCCCAGGCGGCCCGAGTCTACCAGGCCGCTCAGAGCATCGATCACTTCGGGATGGTGCTGGCGAGCACGCGTCTCGTAGAAGGCACGCGTGCGCTCGTCCAGCGATTGCTCGCTGCGCCTGGCGAAGAACTCGTCCAGGTCTTCGGCCAGCGCCAGCACCCAGGCCTCGATGGCGCGGGGTTTGGGGGCGGGGTAACCCTCGTGATGCGGCTCGATCAGGGCTGCCAGGGGCCGCAGGGCGCCCGTCCGCTCCAGGAAGATGGCGCCCGCTTCCGTGTGGTCCTTGCCGCGGTCGTCGGCCGTGTCGGTCTTGAGCACGAGCCAGCCCACGTCGTGGAAGTGAGCCGCGTCCCAGAGATCCTGCCGCGACTGGGGAGAGAGGTCCATCATGCTGGCCAGCTCGCTGGCCACGCGGGCCACGCGGTCGACGTGCCCCTGTCCGCCCGGGGCCATGCGGTCCACCGACTGCACCAGCAGGCTCTGCAGAGCCGCCAGAGTGGTGTTGGTCTCCTCGCGTGCCTCCACGGGTGCCAGCATCAGCCCCACGGCTCCGGCCAGCTCGCGCAGCCCGTTCTTATCGGCTCCCTTGTCCACTACAAGCACCCCGATGAGCGACCCGTAGCGGGTCACGGGCAGCGCCATTCCGTGCGCGGTATCGATGATCTCGCAGTACAGCGCGCATTCACCCGCCATGGACCGGGTATCGACAGCCAGCGTCTGCTGGCCGCGGGTGAGCGTGCCGGCGTCCATGTTGTACAGGTAGAACCGGGGAAACGGTGCCCCCAGCTCGCCTGCCAGCCGCTCGACCGTGGCCACGAATTGCGCGGTGGTCCGGTTGAGCGACAGCTCCCCCAGCAGGCGGGGCCAGTCCGAAATGCTCATGGTGGCTGCGGGATTCGCCCCGGCAGGACCCTGACCCTGGCGGCGCGCAAAGACTCTTCTTGTGCTGAACTGGCTGCAACTTCTGGGCGAGCTTTCCCTGAGCCGCTCCATTCCACAGTTCGTGGCTGCCGTCGAGGGAGCCGCGCAGTCTCTCGGCGGGACCGAGGCGCGCTTTTACCTCTACCGTCTGTATCAGAACGTGCTGGTGCGGCCGGGCCAGAGCGAGCTGACCCGCATCGTCGATGGCGTGGTGCCGCTCGACCGCGAGGAGGAGAAGAACGACGACCCCATCATGCGCCGCACGCCGGTGGACGAGACCTCGCTGGTGGGGCGTTGCGCCCTCTACTGCGAGAGCGTGGTCGACGGGGAGCAGATCGCCGTCCCGGTGGCCCGCTTCGGCTCGCTGATCGGGGTCCTGCGGGCCGAAGGAGGCAACCGGGAGACCTGGGAGGAGTTCGCCGTCCTGGTGGGCCTGGTGCACGACCTGGTCAAGACGCGCGACGAGGAGCGGTCGCTGCTGAGCGGCACGCTCGACCTGCTGGTGCGGGCCACCAACCTGGTCGTGCCCGAGGGTGCCGGCCACGTCGAGCGCGTGGCGCGCCTGGCCACCAAGCTCACGAGCATGATGGACCTGTCCGCGCAATCGCGCCAGGAAGTGTGGGACGCCGCCTACTACCACGATATCGGGCATCTGTTACTGGAAGGCTCGGCCCAGGTGGGCGAGCTGCACGCCCGTCACGGAGCCAACTTCCTCGAGACGACCGGCTCGCTGCGCCACCTGGCGCCGCTGGTGGCGGCCCATCATACGCCCTACTCGGAGGAGCTGCGCGTGCCCCTGGAGGCCTGGGTGCTGGCCATGGCCGAGGACGTGGATACCTACTTCGCGGTGCGCCGCGACCAGGATTACGCTGACGTGACCCGCGCTTTCCTCGACGAACGGGCCGCGCGGCACCATCCCGAGGTGCTGGACGCTTTGCGCGGTCTCATCGACTCGGGACGTCTGGCTCGCATGTACCGCTGACTGTGGATCGTCGTACGCGGCGTCTCGAAGCCGGGTGACCTACACTCGTGTGGTGAGGTGAATGACGATGATGATTTTCCGACCCGCCCTGATCGTACTCTTTATAGCCCATCTGGCGCTGGCCGCGATGGCCGACCAGCTGCTCGACAACGTGACCGAAGCTGAGAACCAGGCCCGCGCCGTGCTGGGCTTCGTCCAGGAGGCACCCCGCAGCCCCGACTGCTCGATCGCGGAAGCCGATTCCGCCCGCCAGTCGCTCCGCGACCTGATCACTTCGCTGGTCGCCTACAAGAACGCTCTGGTCCGCAACGACGGCACCGAGCTGACCGCCTATCGGACCGTGCTGCAGCGCGACACCAGCTGGCGCTCGCAGCGGATGGCCCTGCAGTATTCCGAGACGGAATCCGAGTTCCTGACCCGCATGGATGACATCTTGCAGGTGGTGGACCAGGAGACCGCCGACCGCTAGACAGAAAGGCCCTCCATCCGAGTTTGATGGAGGGCTTTTCTGCTATGGCTGATCTGAGCATCAATTGGGAAGTCGGCGGCGACCGAGAGGTAAAGATCGCCGACCGCGCCGTCAAAGATGCCGTATTCCTGGTGCGCAACACCGGTCCCGGCAACGTGCTGGTCAAGACCTGGTCGGGTCTGCACAGCCACCTGACCTCGGACGACCTGGTGCTGGAAGCGCACCACCAGCGCTTCGTCTTCGTCGATCACGGTCTCAGCATCACGATTGACGAGGACGGCGGCGAGGCCAGCGGAACGGCTGCTTTCTGCCGGTAGGAACCGGGCTCTGACCGCCCAATCATACGGTCATGCGCGGATGGCTGCTCGGTGTCGCTGTGCTGCTGGTGGCCCTGGCCCCTCTGGCCCAGGGCCGCTCCTTTGCCGCGATCGACCGGTACGCCCTGGCGGCGACACCGGACGACGAACGCACTCTCCTCACGCTGTCCACCTATCTGCAGGCCGGCTCGAGCGTCCCGGTCGAGAAAGCTCGCCTGGTCTATCGTTGGACGACCGACCGCATCGCCTACAGCGCCGCCATCCTAGCCATGGCGCCCCAGGACCGCCCCGACCAGAGCGCGGTCGCGGTGCTGCAGCGGCGCAACAGCGTCTGCCTCGGCTACTCCAATCTTTTTGACGCTCTGGCTCGCAACGTCGGCCTGGAGACGAGCCAGGTGTTCGGGGACACGCGCGACCCGCCCGGTGAGTCCTCTGACGGGGGTCACGTCTGGAACGCCGTCAAGCTCGACGGCAAGTGGCATCTGCTGGACCCGACCTGGGGCAGTGGTTACCTCGACGCCTCCACGGGTCAATTCCACAAGGAATTCAATCCATACTACTTCCTGGTGCCGCCCGATCAACTGATCTTCAGCCACGTGCCCAGCGAGGACCGCTGGCAGCTGCTGGCCACGCCTCGCACCTCCAAAGACCTCGAGCTGCTGCCCATGGTCTCGACGGGCTACTTCCGTTATCAGGTCAAACCCGCCGAGCTGCACGGCACGGTGGCGGCGGCGCGCAGCTTCCGCTTCCGGTTTACGGCCCGCGAGGGAGCGCGTTTCTCGGGGTTGCTGGTGCAGGGCGAGCGAGACCTGGACGATACGCTGGTCTTCATGCAGCATACCGGGCGCGAGTGGACGGCCGACGTGCTCTTCCCCGCTCCGGGAGAGTACACGGTGCGCCTGTATGGGACCGACGATCCCTTTGCCGACAGCAAGGAGCAGGTCGTGGACTACAGGGTCAAAGCCTGGACCGGCACCGAGCGACGGTTCCCCCGACGCTACCGCGATTTCGAGGCGAGCGCGGCCGAGCTCGAGTATCCGCGGACCTACGTGTTGAAGGCCGGCTCGCGCACCAGCTTCTCGGTCCGGGTTCCGGGGGCCAAGAAAGTGGAGGTCGCTTCCGATGGGGGTCCCTGGCTCACTCTGACCCGCTCCAAAGGGGATTACTGGCGTGGGACCAGCGCCAGGCTGCCGGCCGGTGAGCTGCTGGTCCAGGCCACCTTCTCGGGCTCGCGCGGCAGCGTGCTGCTCGGCTACCTGGCGAAATAGTCGAGCTGCTTCGGGCCGGCCGTGGCTCGGCAAGTCCGTGCTATAATGACCGGGATGCGAATTTTCCTCCTGGCTCTCTTATTGGCCCTGCCCGTCTGGGCGGGTCCGGAGCTCGATCAGGCCAATGCTTTGCTGAAAGAAGGACGCTTTCCCGAGGCGGTTACGGCCGCCCAGAAGGCCGTCGCGGTCGAGCCGGGCTCCGCCAAAGCGCAGCTGGCTCTGGCCCGGGCGGCGGAAGGCAATGGCGATCTCGACCTGGCCGGAAAGAGCTATGGTGCGGCCTTTCAGCTCGCTTCCACCGACCTCGAGGTGAGTCTGGCGATGGCCGACTTCCTGGCCCGGGCGGGCGACGTCGAGACGGCCGTCGAGGTCTACACCGCCGCGGGACGCAACGCGCCGACCAGCCTCGAGCCTGCCCGCCGGATGGCGCGCGCGCTCGACGCGCTCTACCTGATGGGCCTCAAGGGCCTGGCGCACGAGCGCGTCATCGCGGCCTACCAGGCGGTGGTCAGCCGACCCGAGAGCAACGATGCGGACGCTTACGGTCTGGCCTCCTGTCTGCTGGAGGTCCCCGCCTCGCCCGAGAAGGCCGCGGAGGTCATCCAGAAGGGCCAGGAGCGCTGGCCCGACAGCGCGCTGCTGCGGCTGGCCCAGGCGCAGCTCGCTTTGCAACGCGGCCAGCTGAAGGCGGCCCGCGAGAGTTTCGAGCGCGCCCTGGCTCAGGGACTTCCCGAATCCGAGGCGAATCTTGCTCGGGAGATGATCCAGCGACTGAAGGAGCAGAAATCGTGAAACTCCGCCTGATCGGACTGTTGTTAGCCCTGACCCTGCCCGTGACCGCCCAGGACGCCTGGATCTCGAAGGTGGTCAGCAAAGCTACTGACGCGGCCGCCATACTGCAGACCGGCGGCAAGGGCACCACACGCGCCCAGGCGGGGGCCGGCCTGCTGGAGATGTTCGAGGAGTCCAGCGCCATTGCGAAACAGCGCCAGCAGGCCGAGCAAGATGCCGCCTCGCACAACTCGGAGGCCATCGACAACGCCACGGCCGACCTGGCCATCGCGCTGATGAATCTGGAGAACAAGAAGCGCCAGCTGGGCGCGGCCACCGAGATGCTCAACAACCTGAACGACCTGGGCGAGGTCCACTCGCGCCTGGACCTGTCGCGTTACCTGGCCTGGCAGAGCCTTATCAAAAACCTGGAGATGCAGGTTCGGATGGCCGAGATCAGCGCTCAGGAATCGGCCGAGCAGTGGAAGGTGGTCGTGAGCCGGGAAGAAGCGCGCGAGAAAGAGCGCAGCCGCGAGCGCGGCTCCCTCGACCAGGACGGCGGCGACGAGCGCGGCCCCGGCGTGATGAACACCGGCATGCCCGCCGGCAACAGCAGCCCCGGCGGCGGCAGCCCGACCATGTGCCCCGGCCACTGAGCCGAATATGGCGAACAAAAAACCCCGCCGGGTAGGCGGGGTTTTCTTTTGGTGGAGCCGCACGGATTCGAACCGAGGACCTCCTCCGTGCAAGGGAGTTTCTTGGACTGGCTAGAGAGCCCCGACGTGACGTAGAATTCAGCGTCATTATTGGCTTGCGACTGCCCTTCCCGACTATCCTAAATGCTGCCAGGCTGAGTCAAGTTAACCCCGCTAACCGGAACCAAAACCGGAACCGAGTCTCTCTACGTAAGTCGTTCCGGCGACGTTAGGGCGATGAACTCCTGGTTGATTTGATTGAACGACTCGCGCTCAGACGAGCCATCCCCGAAACCCCACGCGCTGAGGTGTATGCGTAGTATTCTGGCGAGGTTCTGGATGGAAGCTCCAAGGCACAGTCGGACTCGGGCCTCCTGGTCACCGTCCAGTAAGAACTCGCCGCTTGGTGTTTCACTTATCACTGTTGAGGAAAAGTGCGGCGAGCAGTGGACGAAGTCGCTGGTGTTAGCGAAGACTGGCAGATATTCCTGAAAAGCCAGGTTGTATAGGCCTCGAGAACTTGGCCATTCTAACTTCTGGGCTAGCGAGCGTAGGTCGAGTCCGGACCAGTTGTGTGGGTCAATTTCGCCTAACTCATTCCTATGGTCCTTGACTCGATTTTCAACCTCGCTGTGGTCGAGTCCAACGTGATGGTCCATCCAGAGGGGGACTTGTGGTAGGTCCGCCTCGTTCGGCTCGGGAAGCGGAGGCGCCGGTTTGCCGGTATCTTTCATCTCTTTACGTCGCCGCTTTTCGCCTTCGCGCTTGTAGTCAAGAATAGCATTGGTGCGCGCAACGGTGAGCTGATTGTGAAGATACTTCGCCTGCTCTGTAAGATACGCGTCCTTGAAGTCTGCCGACGCAATGAACTGCTGGGTTCGAAGTTCTGGCTCCTGCTCGATGTATTTGAGATTAGCCATAAATTCCCAAAGAGGTCTAATCAAGACCATCGCCTGACTACTTAACCCCGACTGGCACAACGAAGCTGTGGCCTCAAGATTCTGCTTTGCGTAGAATGCGAACGAAAGAGTTACGAAACGATAGAGCTGCCCCTGCTTCATTCCATCCTTCTCTGGGTTGCCGAATGAGAACCCCGCGCGCAACCCGAGAACTTCGTCCGCATACTGAATGAACTTTGCTGCTACCCTGTACAGTTCACCAACGTTTTCATTTCCGGAGCCTATGACTAGCCTCAATCACCCTCCCTGGCCTTTTCAATTCTTACCGAGCGCGAACACGCGATGAGGTTCCACGGTTCTTGAGTTTGGGACCGCCCGGGAAATTCGACCGGGCATACTTCTTTCTAAACGCCTCACCTGTCGTGCCCAGTCTGGCTCCCTCCATAGCCCAGGTGCTGCTGCCTTCCTTAATTTCCCAAAGCGACGTAATCTCGTTGGCAGAAAAACTAGAATCGGTGAGATGGAGTGTGAGGCAGGCTGCCAGAATGTCGGCCAGGGTCATCGAGCCTTCGACTAGGATAGCGTCTAACTCCGCCGTCATCACTGGCTGTTTGAGGGCGGCTCGTCGATACGCGGCACGAATGCCGCTATCAAGTAACTCTCCTACTTCCTTAACTTCCACCGACTGAGGCTTGATTTTCTCGACAGCTGCGACGAGCCAGTCAAAGAGTAAGTCTACAAGTGCGGTTCGACGGTCGGCCTCCCGCTCGACCTGGTCGACTCCAGACGGACCACCTATCGCGTGGTGTTCGCGTCTCAATGACGCGGGTCGGTTTTGTTCCGACTTGCTGAATCGACCTGGGGTCCTCCCCGATTTCGCTGCGCACCGCTTCTCCCCAATGAGCGAACGCGCAATAGCCCGGCTAAGATAGCGCCTGAAGGATCCGTCGTTCGTCGGAAGTGCGGTGCCGCGCGATTCAAACTCCCAAATTACCAACGCGAGTTGCGCAACGATAGCATTGGCGCGGAATTGTGGGTCAGAACTTGCGCAGACTTCAGTCAGAGGGTCATATCGAGTGGAGTGACCTGCTGTCCCGTATTGGCTTATGAAGCCAAGCTCCTGCGCTAGCATTCTCATAGGAAGGTCGTCGCCGTCCCTGGCAACTGCCAATGCTAACTGTGCTCTATCGCTCAACGTAGGTCGTGACTCAATGGGGGCGCTCATTACGCTCTATGGTTCGCGAGGGTTGAAAAATATTCCTGGCGTTTTGTCCGTTTCGGGTATCGGCGGAAGAGGTTAGGCAGAACTTGGAAGGAGACTTGTCTCAATGGTTATGGTTCCCCCTCTCAGTCTGGTGCTAATCTACAGGCCGGGCAACGGCGCCCCCGCTCTGCCAGTGGCGGCAAGCAGCGATCCGACGTTACTGCAGCAGTTTCGGAAAGGCGTCGCTGCCGACCTTAACTCGCGCGGCCAAGCTTCGTCGCTCAACAGGTCGCTGTTCGAGCTGGCACGTCAGTTCATCGACTCGCTGTTCTCGGACACGGCTAAGCCGTGAAGCATAGACAGAGCGTCCCTATCGAGGACCCGTGGCTGACTGTTGCTCGTGCGGCAGAACTGACCGGCTACCACCCGATGACCATTCGCAAGATGGTTTACCGCCGCGAGCTAGCGTGCATCAAGAAGAGTCCCCGCGGCCACATCCGGATTCGACAGAGCGAGCTTGACCGCTGGGCTCGCGAGCACGAGCATCCCGTCCGCAGGCGGGCGTGACCTGAAACCTGAAAGGAGTAGGCTCCCTGAAGCGTGGAGTCTCGACAAAGAAAGAGCAATGTCCGCAAATCCGACCCAACAGGGACAAGCAGTCCCGCCTGCTGACCGTCAGCAGGAACAATCTGTGCGACCGCAGGCCGAGGGCGAGGAGTCTTCACCGAAGGGGCAAGACCTCCAAATCGTCCAGCTGGCTGCCGACCTGCATCTATTCCATACGCCTGACCGCGAGGCATTCGCCAGTGTTCAGACGACAACCAGCACCGGCCACACAAAGCGCGAGGTGCACCGCATTGCAAGAGGGAGCCTTCAGCGTTACCTCTGCTTGCGCTTCTACGAGCAGAAGAATCGCATCCCCACAAACGACGCACTCCAGCGGGCCCTGGGCCTCCTGGAGGCGCAGGCAATCGAGAGGGGCCCTGAAGAGAGCATCTTTACCCGGCTGGCTGAGCGAGGCCAAGACCTGTATCTGGACTTGAGCAACGAGGAAGGAGAGGTCATTCGCGTCGGGCCGGAGGGATGGGAGGTTACGAGAAACCCTCCCGTTCACTTCCTTCGACCGATGCACCAACGGCCGCTGCCAAGACCGGAGAAGGGCGGATCGCTGGATGACCTTCGGGAGTTCCTCAACATCTCGGAAGACACAGACTTCCATCTGGTCTGTGCTTGGTTGTTGGGCGCTCTGCATCCGAAGGGGCCTTATCCTATCCTGTGTCTCGAAGGTGGCCAGGGGAGCGCCAAGTCTACCACCGCCCGATTGCTTAGGGGGGTCATTGACCCTCGCAAGGGCGGGCTTCGTGGTTTCCCAAAAGACCTGAAGGATATGGCTGTAGCCGCCCCCCGCACTCACATTCTGGCGTTCGACAACCTGTCCGGCGTCAGCGACTTCATTAGCGATTGGCTTTGCACCGTCTCTACCGGCGGTAGTCAGGGCAGTAGAAAGCTCTTCACCGATGCCGATGAAGAGGTCTTGGAATACTGCAAGCCGGTTATTCTGACGGGGATAACCTCGCTCGTGGGAAGACCTGACCTTGCGGAGCGGTGCATCATCCTGACTCTGCCGCCCCTGCGCGAGGACGCTCGTTGCAACGAGGAAGACTTCTGGGCAGCCTTTGCACAGGCCCACCCGAAGATACTTGGCGCACTGCTCGACGCTGTCTCAGCCGCCCTGAAGAACGTCGACCAGGTCGAGCTGGCGACGAAGCCCCGGATGGCCGACTTCGCAACCTGGGTTGCCCGGGCCGAGTCTGCTTGCCCTTGGGACCCCGGCCTCTTCCTAGCTGCCTACCAAGCCAACCAGCGACAGACAGTGGACGGGACGCTTCAGGCCGACCAGGTCGCGTCTACCCTGCAGAGCTGGATGGAAGAGAAGTCCGAATGGTCTGGCTCTGCGTCTGAGTTGCTTGCCAAATTGTCAGCCCACGCTGGCGAGCAAGTGAGCCGGGTCAAAGGTTGGCCTCGACTTGCCCAGCACCTGACCCGACGCCTGCGGCAAGCGAGTGTCTTTCTGGAGCGGTCTGGCATTGAGGTGGAGTTCCGAAAGACCAAGCGACAGACCGAGGTTTGGTTATCCAGGAAGGGCGGGCCGGGAAACGTCGCCACCAGCGCCACAGCGCCGCAATCCTCGTCGTTGTGGGATTCGGAGGGTGGAGATAACCTGACCTCAACCGTAGGTCAGTGCCACCCGGGAGCGCCACCAGGGGAATACGAGGGCTATATCTAGCATCGGCGCACCCGGACCCGGATCTCTGTGTATCGTACGATACGCCTCTCGCTGAGACGGGTGGAGATGAGCCCTCTCGCTGAGACGGGTGGAGATGAGCCCTGGCCGGGTGGCAATGAGTGGTGCTCAAGCATTCCCGCAGAATCCCGCGCTGTCGACATTTGTGGCGATGCGGTGCTGATGGAGATGATTTCCGGAACCAGGCTTAGGCTACTGAGACCCTACTCGACGGATGCTCTTGGCTCTTGAGAAAGCGATTCAATTCCGATAGCCGCAAGCGTATCTTGCCCTTTGCTCCGTCTTGGACGTAAGCCAATCGCCTTAGCCCTTTGCAAAGGCGGTAGACGTATGGCCACTCTAGGCCTAGGTAGGCTGCCGCTTCTCGTAAGGGCAAGACGGGGTCATAGGGTTCGACCTTCAAGCGTTCTTTGGTTAGTCGATTGTTTGGGGCGCACGGCGCTTGTCGTTGTCGCATTGAAGCCTCCAGGTCTTGATGTTTGATTCAGGTCTTGACGTTGATTCAAGTTCAGCTTGAATGAAGTTCAACCTCCCGCCCCGCCCGGGGGGGGGTGGGCTGCGTCCCTTTCGACCACGTCGGCCCCCTGGAACCACGAGGCTGCTACCCGGGAAAATCAACCAAAACATACAAAAAAGAGGGCCCGGCTCGTTGCGGCGCTGAGCGCTTGATTCTGCAACGGTTTCTGGTTAATTAATGCCTCTTAAAAATACTTCAAATTCTTGCAAAAAGGAAAGGTAAAAACCGAGAAATGTCAACCAACACAGATGATGAAGTTGTTGCGGTCCTCCGGGCCGAGATGGCTCAGTGGAATGCAAGCCTGACCAAGGCTGGCGCTTCGCTGCAGCAGTTCGAGGGCAAGGTTAACAAAGCCCTCGGAGCCATTGACGACAAGGTCGGAGCGCTGAACTTCGAGCAGGTGGGCAACAAGCTGCAGGGTCTGGTCGGCCTGGGGAAAGACTTTGTTCAGTCCTGGCTGGCTGCCGCCTCCCAAACCGAGCAGTTTCGGATGACGCTGACCGCGTTGACCGGCAGCGCGGACGAGGCCCAGGCGATGCTGACAAAGCTGAAGACCTTCGCCACGACCACGCCTTTCGAGCTGCGCGACGTGACCCAGGCCGCGGTTTCCCTGCGGACCCTGGGCGCGGACGTGGATCGCTTTCTCCCCCTGGCGGGCGACCTCGCCTCGCTGTTCGGACGCACACTGCCTGACGCCTCACTGGCCCTGGCCAAAGCGCTGAGCGGCAGCCAGGACGGCCTGCAAATCTTGAACGACTCCTTCGGTATCACGAAGCGGGAGCTTCTCGAAGCCGGGGCTCATCTCGGGAACGCCGGAGCTGTCGCGCTCGAAACCTCCGATGACCTCTCGGCCCTGGCCGATGCCATCGAGAAGGTTGCCGCCAAGAAGAACTTCACTGGCGCGATGGGCCAGCAGATGGAGACCCTGGCTGGAAAGGTCTCCAACCTGTCGGATGAATGGGACAAGTTCAAGACCGGTCTGGGCGAGTCTATCTCTCCTATCGCAAAGGATGTGGTCTCAGAGCTGAGCGGGGTTGTTGGCGAGTTGAACAACCTTGACGCGGGACAGAAGGCAGCCCTCGCCACGGGCGTTTTGTGGGCCACAGGAATGGCTGGAGTTGGCTCTGGGGCTATCGGCCTGGTCGGAGCCTTCCGAGCGGCACAAGCCGCGCTAGGGCCCCTCCTGTCGAGCCTCGCGGTTTCCCCCTGGGGCGCTTTTGCTGTTGCCATCGGCGTGGTTACGACGGCCGTTTTTGCCTATAAGGCTGCGACCGAGGCCGCGGATGCTGCGCTCAACGAGCAAATCAAGAAGGAATGGGAACACGTCAGGGTTCTGAAGGAGAAGCAGAAGCTCTTGCCTGGACTCGCGAGGGTCAACAATGGCGAGGACGTGCGAGCCGTTCTGGACAAAGACGTTGACGCCAAGACTCTCCATAAACAAGGTCTTACAGTTAAAGACATTGACGCAATGATTGCCGTCAAGAAGGCCGAGCTGAATCACGCGATGGGTGAGCGACGGGAGCCGGTTCAGAACCAGGGCGTTATGACAGCGGCCGGGATGGCCCAGGACACACTCGCCGGAGCGCTCGACCCTGTTGGCCTCTTGGGGCTCAAAAAGAAAATCCCCAATATCGACACCAGTAGGAAGCCTGTCGAGAACAGCAATCCGGTCCAGGTTGCGCAAGCGAAGGACTCAATAACCTACTTGAATATTCGTCGTGGTGAACTGGCTCAGGTTGAGGCGGATGAAGCCAAGAGCAAGAAGTCCGCCCCGAGTGCTAAGGACGCTAAGAAGAATGCGCTCTCTGCCTTTGACGAGGACCGATTCGCAATCGACAAAGCTGCTGCCCTCGGGGAAATCGACCCGCAAGAGAAGGCAAAGCGGCTGGTCGCTCTGGCGAAAAATCACGGCCTGGACAAGCTCGACCCGGGCAAGTTCAGGTCGTTGAGTCTGGACGTTGCTGAAGCAGAGGGAAGAGCCAACAAGAAGGAAGACTCCGACGCCGCGAGGTTCCTCAAGCACCAGCAGAACGAGGCCGCCAAGCTCCAACGAGCCCAGGACACGGCCGAGAAGAAGCGGGCCCGAGAAGAGGTCGCGGCTGCAAAAAGGGACGCGGCTGAAGGCAAGCGACAGGACGGCGCCGAGAACGCTGCCCGCCGCGAAGGCATCGAGCTGCGCCAGGGTGGGATTGACCGCCGGATCTCCGACCTGAACGACGTTCACGAGAAGACCGGGAAGACCGTCCTGCCTGAGGTTAAGCGACTTCTGACGGAACGGTTGAAGCTCGAAGAGGAAGCCATTAACCTCGAGAAGGAGCAGGCGAAGGCCGCCACCGAGAGCGCAGATGCCCGCGCCCAAATCGAGGAGAACGCTCAGGAGAAGATTCAGCAGGCGCGCGAAGCCAGCGCCAAACAGTTGAAAGACTTCACCGACCAGGAGATAGCCGAGAAGAAGCGCGCCGCCGACGCAAAAAAGAGAATCGACGACGACGCAAAAAAGGCTGATGAGCCGTTCTTTCAGGGGCCTGTTGGTTCCCTGGAAGAGATGCTGAAGGCAGAGAAAGAACGCTCTGCCAAGGAAGAGGCCGCGCGCCAGGAGCGCAAGCAGAAGGCCGAGGAAAAGCGCCAAGCCCGCCAGGAAGCCATCACTCAGCAGAACGCCGAGGAGGCCAAGCGGCACGGCAAGACCGACGAGAGCGGGATGACCGAGGGCGAGCGCGCCCAGGCTGCCCGCGCCGCCGAAGCTGAAGCCAAGCACCAGGCCGAAACCAAGCAACGGCTGATGGCCGCAGGCAAGACTGAGGAAGAGGCCAACCGCGTCCTAGGGATTCCTCCCGCACTGGCTGCCGCTCAGACGACTGAAGCAGCCAACATCGCTGCCAGCACCGCCGCGAAGAAGGGGGCTCAGGTCCCCAGCACCGCGCTCAAGACTGCGGACGGGAAGCCCAGCGCTGACGCCGCCCAGCCCCAGGAACTGAAGCTGACCATCGAGGTAACCGCGGGCGGGGATACCCAGTCCCGCGAGGTTACTTTGAAGGGGGCCGGTGGCGCGGTTGCGCGTGAAGTCCAGCGCTTCACCTTCAGCAATCGTTTAGGGAGCTCGGTATGAGTTTCCTAACTACCCATCAGAATAGAAAAGGAGATAGAGAATGAGAGAGGTTTTCAATGGTCGAGGCCAACTTGTCTCGGTCCGAGACAGACTGCAAGAGATTGCAGAGAGAGAAAAGGCTGCCACTCCGGGGCTCTGGGAGTTTTGGGACGAGATGGCTAGTATCGAGGTTGGTCGCAGTGACGGGCTTAGAAAGAGCGGTGAACCCGTGTCGGAGCTATGCGCGTGGCCAGAGGCAACCAATCAGCATAAGGCCGCGGAGGGGCGGCCTAAGTTGGAGGTAGCCATCCTAAAAGTCGTTGAGGACCCGCAGCGCAAAGGAGAGGCTATGCTAGCTGTCTCTTCCGAGGCCGACTTGGTCTTTCTTCAGCACGCACGCCAGGATGTTCCGTTCTTGCTGGACCTGGTCCGTCGCCAAGCAGAAGTCATTCGGATGCACGACCAGCGTTCCAATGGAGAGAGCGGCCTGACGCGCCGCGCTGCAGCCTAGCTTTGTGCAGCCTAGCTTTGTCCAGGTCTGGGCGGGCTTGTCGTTATGCTCGCCCAGGTCTGGACAGTTGCTCAGAATGGGACGTCGTCCATAGCCAAGTCGAAGCCGACGGCAACAGGAACGAGGGCCGCCTTTGCGGGCAGTGGCTCTTTTGCAGGGGCTTTGCCTGCCTCGTTCAGTTTCCGGTTGAGAGCTTCTCGCTTCTGCTTTGATTGGGCCGGGCCGACGTAGTAATGGTCAAAGAGTTCTTCCAGAACCTCTAAGCTCCATTCGGCCTCGCCCGGCTCAACGTCAAGAATTTCTCCGCTGCTCTTCGACTTGGTCGCGTGAGCGGCCAGATTGCCGATGACTCGCAGGTGATCCAAATCTCTTGCTATGTAATGGGGCAGATTGGGCAATGCCGCCTCTATCTGTTTCTCCAGGTTATACTGGGTGTGTCCAGCCTCCCGGAGGATCGCTTGTAGGCATCGACGGCTTAGCGCCGCGCTGGCTTTGGGGCTGATGGCCAGCACTGCGCTTGCCTCCCGAAAGTCTTGGGCAATCTCCTTCGGGACTTCTTCGGGGACTCCGCGAGCTGCTTCCCAGCTGGCTGCTGGCCAAGCGACCCTGTAAGACCGCTCGTCGTACGAAGCCGGTTCATAGTCGTCGCCAACCATTCGGCCGCTCCCCAGGCCAATCACAGGGAGTCCGCAGTTTGGACAGGCACAGAGGTAGATGGCTAACGTAATCTCTGAGCCTTTGGGGCGGTTGGGACTGTCCCAGATTCCCTGAATGACGTGTTCTTGCTGGGCTACCGAGTCGTCGTAAGCGTTTCTGGCGCTCTCAAAGCGAACGAAGGTGCTGCAGTGAGGACACTCGCCTCTGCGGTTAGGCTCAAATCGTGTGCTCATCGTTTGATTCTCCTTCAGCAAATGTCGGAATAATATTCAGAGTATATCATGGGAAAGGCAGTGTCTGTACGGTTTTCACATGTGTTCATTTACGGTCGAACATAAGTGCTATTGCTAAACTGATAATCAGTTTGTAAGATGGCGCTATGCCAGTTGAAGGACGACCCTGGATTCTAGTTCGGCTCCATCCCGAAGCCTTGCGCTTACTTCGTGACCGAACCCAGCACAAGCGCGGGCGAAAGTCCGGTGTGAGCGCATACGTTCGAGCGTTGGTCTATCGGGAGTTGGGGTTTAACTCTTCCGAGTGGGACGCCGCCAACGGCAGCCAGGAGGGACAGTCGCAGTCAGACTAGCCTTCCAACAGCCTAAATAAAGGAGACCCCCGATGCGTTCACTTTCGACGGTTCCGCACGCGGGAGCCCCCAGTCCGACAAGTATATCTATGTCGGCTGAGCCTCGCAAGCCAGAGGATTCGAGCGAGGATAGTCCGCTCTATCCCCCAGGCCGGGTTGAGGCGGTTATGGTTTCTCTGTCATTCCCGACAAGCGATTGGCTTTGTTCCCTGCAGACGTCCGCGGTAAATCTAGCGTGGCTTGCTTGGAACCTTGCTCAGCACCCAGAAGCACTTGATAAGCGGCTCTGGGCTCAGCTCTTTCTTTCGGTTGGAAACCAACTGGAAGCAATGGCGCTGGACGTTTGGACCGAGAATCTGGAAGCGATTCTTCGTGAACGCAACGGAGGTGGCCGTGGGTAAGCCACCGACGTCCCTTCAAGAGAACAGGGTGGCCTCGCTAGAAGGCCATCGTTCTGCACCGATTGAGGCGGCTCGCTCCGTTCTCTCTGGCCACCGCCCCCCTATCTGGTCGGAGCACGTTTGCTTCGAGCTGATGAAGCTATCGACAGCCAGCACCGAGGCGCGATACGCCTTCTGTCCGCAACGAGTACTGGACTCCTCGCCCAAACGCGAAGTTGCCTGGTACGGACTGAGTCATAAGGCCAATAGCGTTCACAGCGAGGACTTGCTGGAGGTTGAATATCGGCCGGGTATTGCTACTCGTGAAGATGTTCTGAGGCATCGTGCCTGTGTTCTTGAGACCGGTTGTCAGCAGGCATTAGAGATACTTGCCCGGTTCGCCGACTATGGTTGCCTGCGCTTGTCGGGTTCTCGCAGTCGGATCGCAGGACAATCGACAGAGAGCTTGTCGATTCGCAACGAGAGGTTGATTGCCCGTTTCTGTGTTGCTATCCACGAGGAGCTTGGCGACATTGTCAGGGAGTGGGAGGCTTTGCATCCTCACGAAAGCCCGCGCGAGTGGGAGGTGTTTGAGTGGGCCTGTTCTGGTTGTAGTGGTTCCGGTTTGACCGCCGGAGCCCTTTGCAAAGCTTGCGATGGCTTAGGGTGGCGGGACCTAGACGATGAACAAAGAGAGCAGCGGCTTTGTGGAGTTCCGCCAAACGAGAATGCCGTAGGTAGCCCTCGGTTCACTCGCGACAACAAAGGTTAGAACACGGGAAGTGGCCGTTCTTGGAGCCTAGCGAAAGCTGGGCTCTTTTGATTCTTGCTCGCGTGCCGTGTCAACGCAACGTCCGTTAAGTTGACAACCGTTTAAACGGTTGATAGAATACGGACTATGAAGCAAGCAAGAATGCGGGTTGTGGGGTATGTCCGGGTTAGCACGCAGGAGCAAGCAACAGAGGGAGTCTCGCTTGCTGCTCAGGAGGCCAAGCTTCGGGCTTACGCCGACCTGTATGACGTCGACCTGGTCGCGGTCATTGTCGACGCTGGACAGTCCGCCAAGACCCTGAATCGCCCCGGGCTTACGGCGGCGTTGGCCGCCCTCGCAAGCGGTGAGGCTCAGGGGATTCTCATCGCCAAGCTTGACCGGCTGACCAGGTCGGTCCGGGACTTAGGCCAACTTCTCGAGGCCTACTTCGAGAGCCGGTTCGCCCTGCTGTCCGTTGCAGACCAGATTGACACGCGGAGCGCGGGCGGACGTCTTGTCCTCAACATCCTGGCCAGCGTTAGCCAATGGGAGCGCGAGGCCATTGGTGAGCGCACGCGGACCGCGCTTCAGCACAAGAAAGCATGCGGAGTTCAGTTAGGCCAGAAGCCCCTTCAGGGCGGCGCTGTGGATCGGGCCCGTCAACTAGCACACGAAGGTCGGCCCCTGCGAGCCATCGCGGAAACCCTGACGGCCGAGGGTCATTCGACAAAGCGTGGCGGGCGCTGGCAGGCGGAGACAGTCCGCAAGATTCTTGCCCGTGCATAACTCAAGAAAGGACTAGCATTCGTGACTAAGTGGAAGGAGGGCCGGAGCGCCCTCGTTGTTCGTCTGGAGGAAGAGGTTATCCAGGCCCTCCGAGAGGAGGCAGAGAGGACCTATGGCCCGCCGGTGCGAGGTTCGTCCGGCGGTGCATCTAGGCTGGTCAGGTCCTGGATTTATCAGAAGCTAGGGCGAGAAGCGCCTCCCGAATGGGGAGACAAGAACCCGACCCTCAACGCAAAGCGGCGGGCAGACAAATCAAAGTGAAGGAGGTGAAAGGTTTTGGCGAGAGCGGGCGGAGTTGACCGAGGTCTATTCGAGCGGCGTGGTTCCTGGTGGATTCGCTATTTCGATGGAGAAGGCAAAGAGCACAAAGAGAAGGGGGGCACGAAGACCGAAGCGCGGGCCCTGTTAGAGCTTCGCCGCACCGAGATTCGGAAGGGCGAGTTTGAAGCGAGGTTTGTCGGCCGAAAGAAGCGCAGGAGCCAGACGGTCAGTCAGCTGGTCGAACTCTACAGCGCAGCCCGCTTGAAGCAAGTGTCGGTCAAGGGACGTGCCGAGGAGCTTCGCTATCAGAACCTTTGGAAGGAGCTTTGGGGGTCGCGTGCCCTTTCCGACTTGACTCCCGGACTCATTGGCGGTTGGGTGGCTGAAAGTCTTGGCGACAGCAAGAAGCCGGGGACGGTTCTCCGCGCTCTCAATCATCTTCGGGCGTTGCTCAATCAGGCCTGCGAGGACGAACTCTTGGAGCGCAACCCTGTGGACAAAGTCAAGAAGCCGGTAGCCAATGACGAGCGGCACCGCTACCTGTCCCACGCTGAGGAGGCTCGGCTGAAGGCCGTGATGCTGGCCAGACACTTCGACCTGGTCGAGCTGGCGCTCCTCACGGGACTGCGCAAGAGCGAACAGTTCGAACTCAAAAAAGAAGACGTCGACTTAGTGAACAAGCGCCTTCGCATCCCTCGGTCAAAGTCAGGCAAAGCCCGTGAGGTCCGGCTGAATACCCGAGCGGTAGAGCTTCTGCGGGCTGCAATGAAGTCTCAGCCCTCGGAGTGGGTGTTCGGGACGATGAACAACGCTACGGGTGAATGGACTCATCGCCGCGCGGAACTCTTCCTAAAGAAGGTGTTCCGGCCTGCACTGGAAGCAGCAGGCATTAAGAACCTTCATTGGCACGACCTTCGCCATACCTTCGGCTCGAGGACTTATGCCGCGACGAAGGACGTCTATGTGGTGAAGGAGCTTCTCGGCCACTCCTCATTGCGGATGACTGAACGATACACTCACCTGATGCCCGGCGAAACCCAGGCCGCAGTGGACGCCCTCCTGGCTGCCTCTCTGGCCAACCAGGTGCATTCGACTAGCACGGAAGAACTCACGCCGACCGGAGGCGTTTCGGCCCAGCCAGTAGTAGCCGGGCGCAGTCAAGTTAAGTCAGGGAACCGGAACCAAAACCGGAACCAAGCAAAAGTTGCGGTCCGACTAGTCGATTTCACGACAAAGAAAAAACCCCGCCGAAGCGAGGTTTCAACTTTGGTGGAGCCGCACGGATTCGAACCGAGGACCTCCTCCGTGCAAGGGAGGCGCTCTCCCAGCTGAGCTACGGCCCCAAAGTGAGTGGTGGGCTTATGTGGACTCGAACCACAGACCTCATCCTTATCAGGGATGCGCTCTAACCACCTGAGCTACAAGCCCACGAGCGAACGTAGATTAGCATACCCCGCCATACGAGTCAACCGCTTCTAGCAGGGATCGACGCGGGCGTTACCAAAGCGGCCGCGCAGAAAGAGGTGACGAGCGCGATGGATACGATGGTGGAGCCGATAGTGGAGAAATTTACTCAGGAGCTGAGCACCACTTTCCGGGACTACATCCTGATCCCGCGCTGCACCAAGAACGACACCAGCATCAAGTCGGTCGAGCTCACCACGCGCCTCACCCACGACCTCACGCTCAACATCCCGTTCATGAGCGCGGCCATGGAAGCCGTCAGCGGCGACCGCCTGGCCATCGCCCTGGCCCAACTCGGAGGCATCGCGGTGCTTCCGGCGGGCAACGTGGACCTCGAGACCCAGCTCGACTACCTGCGCAAGGTCAAACGCTACAAGTCCGGCTTCGTCGACAGCGTGAAGACCGTGGGCCCCGACACCAAGATCAGCGATCTCATCGCGCTCGAGCAGCGCCTGGGCTTCTCCACCTTCCCCGTGGTGGACGCCAACCGCAAGCTGATGGGCCTCATCACCGAGAAGAAGTACCACCCGAGCCGCGACGCCGAGCACACCGTGGCCGAGCGGATGATCCCGCGCGACAAGCTGGTGGTCGGCAAGCACGGCATCAGCCTCAGCGAGGCCAACGACCTCATCTTCGAGTCGGGCATCGGCGTGCTGCCCATCGTGGACGACCAGGACCGGCTCGCCAGCGTGGTCTTCTTTCGCGACCTCAAGCACCACGTGATGTATCCCCAGTCGAGCCTGGACAAGAACAAGCGCCTGCGGGTGGCGGTGGCCATCTCCACCCACCCCGAGGATCGCGAGCGCGCCCGAGCTCTGGTCGAGGAGGGCGCCGACGTGGTGGTGGTGGACGCCTCCGACGGCTACTCCGACTTCATGCGCGAGACGCTCAAAGCGCTCAAGCCCCTGGGCGTGCCGCTGGTGGCCGGCAACGTGGTCGACGCCGACGGCTATAACTTCCTGGTCGAGAGCGGCGCGGACGCCGTCAAAGTGGGCATCGGCTCCGGCTCGATCTGCACCACCCGGCGGGTCAAGGCCATCGGGCGCGGTCAGGCCACGGCGGTCAACTACTGCGCCCGCGCCCGCGACGAGCACGAGAGGCGCACCGGCAAATACGTCCCGGTCATCACCGACGGCGGCATCGAGTCCACCGGCGACATGGCCATCGCGCTGGCGCTGGGCGCCGACCTCTTCATGATGGGCAAATACTTCGCCGGCTTCGAGGAGAGCCCGACCAACGCTTACTCCAAGCGCCTGCCGGTGCTGTTCAGCGGCCAGGCGGCCGAGGTGGACGTCACGGTCAAGCCCTACTGGGGCGAGGCCTCTCCCCGAGCCAAGAACGTCAAGCGCTACCAGCAAGACGATCCGCGCACCTTCGTGGTGGAAGGCGAGGAGGGCTACGTGCTCTACAAGGGCAGCCTGATGAAGCTGCTCCCGCGCGACCTGATGGCCCTGAAGGGCACCATGAGCTCCTGCGGGTGCAAGACGTTGCGCGAGTTCTACCGCGAGACGCGGGTCGAGCGCCAATCGCTGGAATCGCTGCGCGAGGGCAGCACCAACGTGTTCCGCACATGAAATCGAAAGACATCCAGGAAATCATCGGTCTTTACTTCAAGCCGCACCCCTGGCACGGCATCTCACCGGGCAAGGAAGTGCCCGAGAAGCTGCAGGCTTATATCGAGATCGTCCCGACCGACGCGGTCAAGTTCGAGATCGACAAGCCCAGCGGCATCCTGCGGCTGGACCGCCCGCAGCGCTTCTCGAGCTTCTGCCCGAGCCTCTACGGGTTCGTGCCCCGCACTTACTGCGGCCCCAAGGTGGGCGCCTACTCGGGCAATCGCACCAGCCGCGAGGGGATCAAGGGCGACGGCGACCCCCTGGACATCTGCGTGCTGACCGAAAAGACCATTCTGCACGGCGACATCCTGGTCAACGCCCTGCCCATCGGGGGCCTGCGCCTGCTCGACCACGACGAGGCCGACGACAAGATCATCGCGGTGCTCGAGGGCGACGTGATCTTCGGCGGGATCCACGACATCAGCAACCTGCAAGAGCAGTGGGTCGACCGCCTGGTGCACTACTTCCTGAGCTACAAGGACCTGCCGGGCGAGAAGCGCGCCCGGAAAGTCGAGTGCGAGGGCGTCTTCGGGCGCCGCGAGGCGCTCAAGGTCATCGAGCTTTCCATGGAGGACTATCGCGACCGATTCGGCGACCCGGACAGCCGACTCGAGAATTTGTTCAAGGAGTTAGCCCAATGATTCGCGCCAAGAGCTACCTGGTGGTCGGCGGCCAGTTTGGAGACGAGGGAAAGGGCAAGATCGTCGATCTGGTCGTGCAAGAGGGCGGGGTGGACGTGGTGGTGCGCTACAACGGCGGCGCCAACGCGGGCCACACCATCGTGCTGGATGAGGGCAAGTATCCGCTGCACCTCCTGCCGAGCGGCATCCTGCATCCCAGGGTGATGAACCTGATCTCCGCGGGCGTGGTGGTCGATCCGATCCACCTGGTGGGCGAGATCAAAAACCTTCAGGGGCGCGGCTTCGGCTGCGAGAACCTGCGCATCAGCGACCGCGCCCACCTGGTGATGCCCTGGCACAAGGCCATCGACGCCCACCTGGGCGGGGCCATCGGCACCACCGCGCGCGGCATCGGGCCGTGCTACGAGGACCGCGCCAGCCGGCGGGGTCTGCGGATGGGCGACCTGGTGGACGAGAGCGGCCAGGTCGACCGGCAGCACTTCGGCGAGCGCGTCAAGTTGCTGCTCGAGGACAAGAACCTCATTCTGAAAGCCTACGGACTCAAAGCCATCGACGCCGACGAGGTGTTGAAGAGCTACTTCGAGGCGGCCGAGTTCCTCAAGGACAAAGTCTGCGACACCGCCGACCTGATCGAGCAATACAGCCGCGAGGGCAAGTGCGTGCTGTTCGAGGGCGCCCAGGGAGCGCTCTTGGACATCGACTGGGGAACCTACCCCTACGTCACCAGCTCCAGCGTCAGCCTGCCGGGCTGTCTGCTGGGGGCGGGAGTCTTCCTCACGCCCGAGCTCCGCATGGCCATCGTGAAGGCTTACGCCACCCGCGTGGGCGAGGGGCCGTTCCCGACCGAGCTGGGCCTCTACGAGGAGATCAAGCAGCGCGACAAGCTCGAGCCCGGGGCCGCGATGCCCGAATACACCCAGAAAGAGCGCGAGCAGGCGCTGGCCGGCGATGACTACCAGATGGGCCGCTGGCTGCGCATCGTGGGCGCGGAGTTCGGCACCACCACGGGGCGCCCGCGCCGCTGCGGCTGGCTCGATCTGGTGGCCGTGCGCCAGGCCGTGCGGATGAGCGGTCTGAACGCTCTGGTGCTCACCAAGCTGGACATCCTCGACGGCATCCCCACTCTCAAGCTGGCGGTCGCCTACGAGCGCAACGGTAAGCAGACGCGCTCGTTCCCGGCGCGCGCCCACAACCTGCACGAATACACTCCGGTCTACGAGGAGATGCCCGGCTGGGATTCGCTGAAGGGCGTGAAGTCGTTCGAGGACATGCCGCCCCAGGCCCAGGCCTATATCCGCCGCATCGAAGAGTATTGCGGCGTGCCGGTGCGCGTGCTGAGCGTCGGCCAGCACCGCACGCAGAGCCTGTTCCTGCCCGACCGGCAGGTCGCTCCGCTCTAGTTGCTCAGGGTCATTCCGCTCGCTTCGCTGCTCCCCCGCCTGCTGGGGCTGGCCGCGCTGCTGGCGGTGGCGCTCTTCTGGTGCTGGTACGCCGTTTCCGAGAGCCTGTTCTTGCTGCTTCCGGCTCTCGGGCTTCTGGTCGTGGCCTACACGTTGCTGGCCGCTCCCTACCGGCTCGTCGTGGATCAGGGGTTGCGCGTGCTTGATACCGCGTCGCTGCTGGGGCGCAGGCGCCTGGGCCGTCTGGATGACGTGAAGGGCATCGTCGTGCGCAAGGAGGTGCGCGGGAGCGGCAAAAGCCGCACCATCGTGCACCCGGTGTCGATCGAGCTGGGCGGCCCGCCCGCCGAGGTGACGGCTCCCACCGACTACCTGACGGCCCGCCGCATCTCGGAAAAGCTGGCCAAACTTCTCGAGGTGAACATCACCGACTCCGGCACGGGGGAGGCGGAAGTGCGCGACTACCGCACGCTGGACACTCGCTGGGTGGACAAAGTGCAGGTTCCCGCCGCCTTGGGTCCTCCCGTGGGCCGCGTGCGGCAGGAGGGGGATGTGCTCGTGCTGCCCCGCGCCAATCCCGCCAGCCTGGCAGTCGGGCTCGTTCTGTACCTGTTGATGGGATTCATGCTGCTGGTCGGCCTGGAGGCCTGGGCGGTGGCCTGGATGGCGCTGATCCCCGTGGTTTGCGCGGCTCTCTTCTACCGGTACGTGAGCGCCTGTCTGTTTGCTCCGAGGCTCGTGACGACCAAACCCCCCCTCGCCGTGGGGGCGTTGGAGGAGGTGCGCAGCGACGCCCACGGGCTCTACTTCATCAGCGATGACAGGGTCGTCATCATTTACTCCGCGCTGCGCGAGGACGAGGCGGAGTGGGTCAAAGCTGCACTGGCCCGGTCGTTGAAGGCCTTTTCCTGAGAGGTTGCGAAACATCCGGGCGCCAAATCCAAGTTGTACCCTGGAGAAGATCGGATGGATACCACCATGAGCGGCCTCGATTCCCACACCGCCATCGAGCTCGATGAGCGTTACAATGCCCACAACTATCACCCTTTGCCGGTCGTTTTGAGCCGGGCCGAGGGGATCTACATGTGGAGCCCCGAGGGGACGCGCTACATCGACTGCCTGTCGGCCTACTCGGCCGTCAACCAGGGTCACTGCCACCCTCGCATCGTGAAGGCCCTGACCGAGCAGGCTTCCCGGCTCACACTTACCAGCCGCGCCTTCTACTCCGACGTGCTGGGCGAATATTGCCAATACGTCACCGAGTATTTCGGCTATCAGCGGGTGCTGCCCATGAACACCGGCGTGGAGGGCGGCGAGACCGCCTGCAAGCTCACGCGCCGCTGGGGCTACCTGCACAAGAACATTCCCGACGAGAAGGCCCGCATCGTCTTCGTGGAGGGCAACTTCTGGGGCCGCACGCTGGCGGCCATCTCCACTTCGACCGACCCTGACTGCCACGACGGCTTCGGACCCTATATGCCGGGCTTCGACGTGGTTCCCTACGATGATCTCGAGGCGCTGGACAAGGCTTTGAGCCATCCCCACGTGGCCGGCTTCATGTTCGAGCCGATCCAGGGCGAGGCAGGGGTGAAGGTGCCCCAGGAGGGCTACCTCAAGGGGGTGCGCGAGTTGTGCACCAAACACAAGGTGCTGATGATCGCCGACGAGATCCAGACGGGTCTCTGCCGCACCGGCAAGATGCTGTGCTGCGACCACGAGGGCGTCAAGCCCGACATCCTCATCCTCGGCAAGGCCCTGAGCGGCGGCGTGCTGCCGGTCAGCGCCGTGCTCTCGAGCGATGAGGTCATTCTGGGTATCAAGCCGGGCGAGCACGGCTCGACCTACGGCGGCAATCCGCTGGCCTGCCGGGTGGCGATCGAGTCCCTGCAGGTGCTCAAGGACGAGAAGCTGGCCGAGAACGCCGAGAAGATGGGCCATCTCTTCCGTGAGGGTCTGCGCCAGATGAATTACCCCTGGATCGCCGAGGTGCGCGGCAAAGGCCTGCTCAACGCGGTCGAGATCGACCACAGCTCGGGCGTGCACGCCTGGGACCTGTGCGTGGCGCTCAAGGAGAACGGGCTCCTGGCCAAGCCGACCCACGACTGCATCATCCGCCTGGCGCCGCCGCTGGTGATCACCGAGGCCCAGATGCGCGAGGCGCTGGACATCATCAAGCGCACCTTCGAGCACGTTCACGCTCAGGGCGGCCAGCTGGCCACCAAAGCCATCGGAGGGAACGACTGAAGTCATGGAGCCGATCGTCAAAGCCCGCCGCCTGGTCAACAAAGGCAAGAACACCAAAGCCCTCGCGCTTTACGACGAGTTGCTGGCGGAAGATCCGCTCAGCGTGCCGGCCCTGACCGGCAAAGCCCTGGTGCTGGACCGCATGCGCCGCACCCACGAGGGGCTCGAGCTGGCCCGCAAAGCCGTCGAGCTGGCTCCCCAGGACGAGAAGGCGCGCGACCGCCTGGCCTGGCTGCTGCTGGGGCGCTACCAGTTCGAGGAGGCGTTGAAGATCTTCAACGAGCTGCCCGACTCGCTGGCCACCCGCGTGGGCCGCGCTTCGGCGCTGCTTGGTCTGAACCGCTTGCAGGAGCTGGAGACACTGGGACACGCCATCGTGGCCCACAAGTGCACCACCTGCGAGGAGTGGATCGACCGCGGCGTCTTCATGCAGCTGGCGGGGCGTCTGCCCGAGGCGCTGGACGCCTACGAGGAGGCGGCCGAGCTCGACTACGACAACGCCGTGGTGTGGCTGCGCATGGCCGAGATCTACGGCCAGATGGATTGCGTGAAGGACCTCGGCCGCGCCTGTGACGAGGCGCTGGCCATCAACCCGCGTTACGTCGAGGCCTATACCCTGAAGGCCCGCACCTACTCCGCCCAGGGCGAGGTGCGCCGCTCGGAGGAGATGAGCCTCAAGGCCATCAAGGCCGACCCGAACAGTGGCGAGGCCTGGCGCGCCCGGGCCGTGGTGCTGTCGGGCTTCGGCCGTCAGAAAGAGGCGCTGGAGGCGGTCGAAAAGGGCCTCTCGCTCGAGCCGCAAAACGTGGCCCTGATTTACGACCACGCCGTGCTCCTGGCCGCGCTGCAGCGCTACGCCGAGGCGGTGCCGATCTTCGAGAAGCTGGTCGAGACCGAGCAAGAGGTGCAGATCTATCAGAGCCTGGGGGCGACCTACGTCAACCTGGGCCAGGGCGAGAAGGCGTTGGCGGTCTACCAGAAGGCCGCCGAGCTGTTCCCCAACGACCCGCACGCGGTCTCGAACCAGATGCGCGTGCTCAGCATGATGAACCGCGTCCCCGAGGCCTGCGACCTGGGTCGCAAAGTGCTCAAGGATCAGATGGAGAACCCGACGTTCCTCGAGTTGCACGGGCAGCTGCTCTTCAAGGAGAAGCTGTTCGAGGAGGCGCTGCCCGTCTGGGAGCAGATGACCCGCCTCATCCCGCAGAACTTCGTGGCCTGGAGCAATCGCGGCTCGGCGCTCTTCGAGCTGGGCCGCTTCCAGGAGGCGCTGGGCTGCCACAACAAAGCCATCCAGCTCAACCCGCACCACCCGCTGACCTGGGTCAACCAGGGCGTGGCGCTGCAGTCGCTGGAGCGCTATGACGAGGCCATCCAGAGCTTCGACCAGGCCGTGGCTCGCGCCCCCGAGGACCAGCGCGTCAAGGAGCTGCGCGCCCGCTGTCTGGCCCAGCAGGGCCACGAGGTGAGCGCCACCGGCGAGCGCACCTGGCTCTGCCACCTGGTGGACAAGGACGGCGAGCACATGGTCGAGCTCCCCACGGGTTGTTACACCGGCACCATGGACGCCCAGACCGCGCTCCAGCAGTTCGTCGAGGAGCTGAAGGCCAAAGGCCACAAGATCGACGATCGCGGCGTGGTGGACGGTGAGTTCAAGGCCATCGTGGGCGAGCTAGAGGCGAGCCAGAAGCTCTAGAGACCGTCGTAGAGAGCTTCGACCGCCAGCGAGATCCCGAGTGAGCTGAAGAGGGCGCCATCGTCGCGCACCCACTTCTTGCCCCGCCGATGGTAGCTCTCGATGGCCTGCGTGTCCTGCGGCACCAGCACGTATTCCGCGAGCGAAGGCAGCTTCTGGTACATCCGGAATTTGTCGCCCCGGTCGTAGGCTTCTGTCGAGGCTGACAGGATCTCGATGACGACGCGGGCATCGCACAGCGTATCGTCTCGGTTCGGCAGCAAGACCGGGGGACCGCAGATGACGGTGACATCCGGATAGGTGAACAGCTTCGAGCGCTGGACGTAGAGGCGCATGTCCGAAGGGAGTACCTTACACTCACTTCCTCGAAGGGCGCTTCTTAACTCGCCGATGAAGTTGCTCATCAGCAAGTTATGCCGAAGGGTGCCCCCGCTCATGACGTAGATCTCGCCGTCGCAGTACTCGCTTTTCGTCTCGGAGCGCTCCTCCACCGCGAGATATTCCTCCGGCGTAAAGCGTCGTCTTTCGCGCGGATTCAGCATCCGGTCATGTTCGCGCCCCCCGCGCTCATCTCCGGTTTTCCAACAGCGCGACGATGCCGCGCATCGCCACCACGCCCGCCATCGTAACGATGAGCGCCGACGCGATGACGTGCAGCTCGTGCGGTTGGTGGTTGCTGTACAGGATGAAGAACCAGCTCAGGGCGAAGCCCCAGACGATCGAGGTCTGCAGGTAGAAGCTGCGCAGGATCGGGATGGGGTGGATGCCCCGGATGATGTCGCGCAAAATCGACCCTCCGCCGTTGGTGCAGGCGGCCAGCAGCGGACCCCAGAGCCAGAGCGGCTCGCAGTGCGTTTGCATGGCCACCAGCACCCCCAGCACGGTGTAGAACCCCATCCCGAGCGAGTCGAACAGCACCAGCAAAGGGCTGCGGTCGACGTCGAGCGCGTCCACGCGCTTCTTGAGGCGGCCCGGGAAGCGCTCGAGTAACTCGAAGAAGAAGTAGAGCAACAGCGTCAGGAAGGCCACCGTAAGCAGGATGAGCGGATCGGCCACGACCGCCACGGGCCGGCGTCCGCTGATGAGATCGCGCAAGATCCCGCCGCCCGCGGCCGGAGCGGACGCCAGGATGAAGGCGCCGACCAGGTTCAACTTATCCCGGTAGGCCATGAAAATGCCCGAGATGGCCGCGAAGCCGGCCGCCAGGATGCCGATCTCTCGCAGGATCGGGCTTTCGGTCAAGACCGCCAGCAGCGACGGGTAGAAGTAGGCCCGCACGCAGGCCGCCTTTTCCCCGCTCTCGTCCATCTGGGCCAGGGCCTGGTTCAGCTCTAATACGACTTCGGGGGGAACGCTTCGGTTCAGCATCACGTAAACGGGCTGGGGGGCGATGTTGGCATGGACGCGGCCCAACTCGTCGTCCCAGCCGTTGCGCTGCATCGTGCTCGAGCCGATCAGCTCGCCGGCGAAGAAGAGATCGATGCGGCCGTCGACGAGGTCCTCCAGGCCGTTCTTATCCGACTCCACTTCGACGGCGCGCAGCTTGACCTCGGGATCGTCGAGCACCTCCTGGAGGCCGGGCGGGTAGGCGTAGCCCCGCGTGAAGCCGAGCTTGAGCTTCTGCTGGCGACAGAATTCCAGCAGCTCGGTAGGCTCGGCAGGGGGCGGGTCGTCCACCAGGCGGTAGTAGACCGCGAAATACTGCTCGAAGTAGGCATCCGAGAACTGATAGTCGATCTCGCGTTGCGGGGTCTTGAGCGCGATGCTCATGGCCTGAATCTCGCCGCGGTGCAGCTTGCCGCTGAGATCGCCCCAGCGCCCGTCCACCCACTCCACCTGGAAACCCGCGCGGGCAAAGGCGCGCGTGATGAGCTCGGTATCCAGACCGGTCCGCTGGGCCAGGCTTCCGGTGCCGTCCACGAAGTGGTAGGGATAGTGCTCCTCCCAGCCCACGCGGATGGTGCCCCGGTACTCGGGCGGGGGTCCGCCGCCGCCCGAAACGCGGGGAATGAAGGCGGCCAGGACCAGACAGGCCAGAGCCCCGGTCACGAAGAGCAGCCAGCGACGTACGGGGGGGTCTTCGTTCTCGGCCACGAGCGAGGAGGTTCGCAGCCCCGCGGATTGTGTCCTGGATCACAGACGGGCACCGCCCGGTGCCCTAAGCTGGAGCTACCATAACCTACAATCTCAGGGCGGACCCTCTTCTCCGGGGCCCGCTCTCTTTCTGTTCAGGCCTCGAGAGCCACGCCGTCGGACAGCAGCCGTTCTTGCTCGGCCTCGGAGTAGCCGCACTGTTGCAGCCAGGCCCGCGTATGGGCGCCCGGAGCCGGCGGCAGCGTTCCGCCGGAAAGGCCGAAGGCGGCGTTCAAAGGGGAGCCCGGTTGCGCAACCCCCTCGATGTCCCGCACCAGGCCGCGCTCGCGCAGCCAGGGGTCGGTGGCCACCTCGGGCAGGGTCAGGACCGGCTCCAGGCACACATCCCGAGCGCGGGAGAGCCAGTCGGCCCGATCGCGCCGCAAGAAAGCCTTCTCGATGGAGGCGTGGATTCGCGGGTTGGTGGTTTGGAAGATGTCGTCCGGCCAGTCGCCCTCGAAGTCGTCCGCCAGCAGCTCGCCGAGGCGTTTCTGGAACTTGGCCTCCAGGCCGCCGAAGCCAACGAACAGTCCGTCCGCACAGCGGTAGTAGCGGTAGCCAGGGCTGGCTCCGGCCAGCAGGTCGGTCGGCTCGTAAACGCCCACCAGCGCTTTGGCCAGCGCCAGGCACGACCAGGTGAAGGCGCCGTCCGCCAGGGACACGTCCAGGTGGCGCCCCACGCCCTCGCGCACTGCGGCCAGCACGGCCAGGGCCGCCAGCATGCCGCCGGTGAGGTCGGCCATCTGAAAGCCCAGGACCCGGGGCGGATCGCCCGCCAGCGAGGTGACGCCCAGCAGCGACAGGAGGTTCAGGTCGTGCGAGGCCGTCATGGCGCGGGAGCCGGTCTGCCCGTAACCGCTGAGCGAGCAGTAGATCAGGCGGGGATTCACCGCCTTCAAAGACTCGTAGTCCAGCCCGAAGCGCTTCAGCACTCCCGGCCGGTTACTCTCCAGCAGAACATCGGCCTGCGAGGCCATGCGCCGCAGCACCTCGGCCCCCTCGGGCTGCTCGAAGTGGAGAGCGACACTCTCTTTCGAGCGGTTCAAGAGAGCAAAACCGGCGTGCATCCCCTGCACGTCGTCGCTCAGAAAGCGCAGGTAATCGGGGTTGGAGGGGCTCTCCACCTTGACCACGCGGGCGCCCAGGTCGGCCAGGAGCCAGCTGCAGAAGGGACCGGGGAGGAGTCGCGTCAGATCGAGGACCGTGAGGCCGCTTAGCGGGCCGCTCACGAGATCCAGTCGCAGCTCCGCAGCGCCTTGTCCAGCGTGTCCAACGTCTGGTCATAGAGGTTCTGCGCGTCGTCGGGCGAGTCGGCCACACAGGTCACGCCCAGCTTGCCGAACTCGGAAAGCGCGCCGATCATGTGGAAGACCGCCCCGGTGTTGGTGGACGAGTTGTAGTGCAGCCCGGTGTAGGTGGTGATGTCGATCAGGTCCTCGGGCAGCAGGCCCATGTAGGCCGGCGACTCGAGGTTGTCCGAAGCCACGTAGTACTTGGGAACCCCGCTCGTACCCGTCTGGAACAGCCCGGTGTCGGCGTTGTAGCGCCCGCCGGTCAAGAACTGCAGGGTGCGGAAGGGATGCGTGGTGCCGCCCTTGCGCAGGTTGATCTCGATGGCGTACATGTCCCACTCGCCGGTGCCCTTCGGCACGGCCAGGTAGTCCACCGAAAGGCGTCCGATGACGCCCGCGTCGGCGAGGCGCTGGCCGATGGCCCGTCCCGCCTCGTGGAGCTCGGGCCGGTAGGATGGATCGGCCGGGAAGCGGCAGCCCAGAAAGACCTGGCCGTCGGGGCCGCCCAGGATCTGGTCGTGGGTCGAGATCAGCTGGGACTCGAGCTGGGGGGTGATGCGGATCTGCACCGAGGGCGACGTCTTGCCCTCGCCGTCGATGAACTCCTCGACCACGCCCTCCATCTGGATGAACTTCTGCAGGAAGGACGGCCAGGTCATGCCGGGCGCCTGGAAACGGCAGGTCGGCAGCAGCTGCTCGGCCATCTTGCGTTTGGCCGAGGCGCCGTGGGCCTTCTGGATCTCCTCGATGTTCAAGAGCGCGTTGCCCTCGCCCGAGAAGCCCTCGTTGATCTTGATGACGACCTTGCGCATCTTGGGGTTGCGCGCGCAGAGCTCGAGCAGCGACTCGGTGAGGTGCTCCTCGCTGGTGATGTCCTCGATGCCGTCCGGCAGTTGCACGCCGGCTTCGCGGAACAGCTTGCGCGAGCCGCTCTTGGAGCCCCAGTGCAGGTGGCGCGGATCCGGCCCGAGCAACGGGCAGTCGAGCGCCACGGACAAGGATTTCTCCAGCGGGGTTACGTTGAAGACCGTCAGGTGCCGGTTCTCCGAGTGAGCGATGCACTGCTTGATGCGCCGCAGCAGGGTGGGGCGCTCCAGGATCTTGGCCGTCAGCGGCTTGTGACTGGAGTCGTAGGTGCTGAACATGTGCAGGCGGCGGCGCGCGTGCGAGAACGGGATGCCCGGCAGCAGCTGGAGGTAATAGTCGATGATGACCGGGTTGATCGGCTCGGAGGTCACGAACACCACGTGCGTCTTGGGCAGGCTCAGCAGGATGAGCATGAAGAGCAGGCGCTCCTCATAGTGCGGCAGGCCTTTGAGCTTGAGCAGCTCCTCGGGGTCGAGCGACATCGAGGGCACCACCACCACGGTCTGGTCAATATGGCCCTCCTGCTGGAGGTTGGACCAGAGCCTGGGAAGCGTGGCGTAGAGCTCCTGGAAGCGGGCCTCCTCGGCCTCGGACCCCACCGCGGGCAGCTCGTCGGTGATCGAGCAAGGCGGGGTGACGACCGGCCAGGTAAAACGCTTGTTGGGGGTTGCGGGCGCGCTCCCGTTGGGCCGGGGAGTCTCGCCGTCGAGCTGGGTAACGGAGATCGGGTGTCTTTCCATGGCACCGCTTTCCTATCAAAGAAGTAGACTAGCGCTCTTCTGCTCGAAACGGCGCGCCCCCTGCAGCGGCAGGGAGGCCTGGGGGCGGCCGAGCCGCCCACAGGTTGCGACGGTCGAGTCAGCCCTCGGCGGGCTGGTAGAACTTCTTCCTGGAAGCCTTCATCTCGCGCAGGATCTTGGCCGGCTCGAAGCGCGGCCCGAAGCGCTCGGAGAGGATTTCCAGGCGCTCCACCACGCGATCGATGCCGAGCTGGTCCATGTAGCGGAACGGTCCGCCCAAGAACGGCGGGAAGCCCAGCCCGAAGATGGCCCCGGCGTCGCCGTCGCGCGGGCTGCGCAGTACGCCTTCCTCGAGACACAGGGCGGCTTCGTTCAGGAACGCCATCACGCAACGCTGCTGGATCTCGTCCACGTCCATCCGCACGCGCTTGCGCCCGTTGGGGGTCAGGTCGTAGAAGCTCGGGTCGGGGTCCTTCGACTTGCCGCTGTAGCGGTAGAAGCCCTTGCCGTTCTTCTTGCCCAGGCGGCCGTCCTCGACCACCTTCGTCCAGCCGTCCGGAGCGCTGAAACGCTGCGGAAACGCCTCCATCATGATTTTCATGACCTTGGTGGCGACGTCCAGACCGACCTCGTCCTGCAGCACCATCGGGCCCACGGGGAACCCGAAGTCGCGCATCGCGTTGTCGATCTGGTCGATGGCGGCGCCCTCCCACAGAATGCGCACGGCCTCATTCATGAACGGCGCCAGCACGCGCGTGGTGTAGAAGCCGACCCCGTCGTTGACCACGATGACCTGCTTGCCCAGCAGCTTGGCCGTCTCTACCGTGGTGGCGGTCACCCAGTCCGCCGTGCCGGGGTGCACGATGATCTCGACCAGCGGCATCTTCTCGACCGGCGAGAAGAAGTGCATCCCGATCACGTTCTCGGGGCGGGAAGCCCCTTTGGCGATCTCGGTGATGGGCAGCGACGAGGTGTTGGAGGCGAAAATCGTCTCCGGGCCGGTGGCCGCCTCGGTCTCTTGCAGCACCTTGTGCTTGAGGGCCATGTCCTCGAATACCGCCTCGACCACCATGTCCACGCGCTTGAAGCCCGTGTAGTTCGTGGTCGGGCGGATCAGCGCCATCTTGAGATCGCGCTCGAATGCGCGCATCCGGCGGCGCGAGACCTTGCGGTCGAAGTACTTCCAGGCGTAGCTCAGCGACTTGCCCAGCGCGGCGTCGTCGCGGTCTTTCACTGAGACCGGCAGACCCTTCTCGGCGTAGACGGTGGCGATGCCCGAGCCCATCAGGCCCCCGCCCAGGACGGCCATCTTCTTGACCTTGCGCGGCTTGGCGGTGCTGCCCTTGGGCAGGCCCGAGTCGCTCTTGAGCGCGGTGGTCATGTCGTAGATGTGGATCAGGTTCTTGGAGACCAGACCCGCGGCCAGCTCGCCGAACAGGCGCGCTTCCACCTCGAGGCCCTCGGCCAGCGGTTTGCGGCTGGCCATGGCGGCGTCCAGAGCCTTATAGGGCGCGGGATAGTGGTCGCCGGCCTTCTTGCGCAGCTGGGCCTTGACCTGGGTGTAGAGGATCGAGCGCGCTCCGAACGCCTCCATCAGGCGGCTGGAGAGCGACTTCTGGCGGCTCTGCAGGTTGTCGTTCGCCATGCCGTGCTTGCCGGCCAGCTCCAGTGCGGCCGCTTTGGCGCGGTCGTGCAGCAGCTCCTGGGGCACCACCTCGTCCACCAGGCCGAGCTTCTTGGCGGCGCGCGGGCGGACGCGCTTGGCGGTGAGAATCATGTCCAGCGCGGCCGGCAGCCCGATGAGGCGCGGCAGGCGCTGGGTGCCTCCGGCGCCGGGCAGCAGGCCGATCTGCACCTCGGGCAGGCCGATCTGCGACTTCTCGTCCTCGGACACGAGCCGGTAGGTCGTGGCCAGCGACATCTCCAGCCCGCCGCCCAGGCAGACGCCGTGGATGGCGACCACGGTCGGGAACGGCAGCTCCTCGAGGCGGTTGAACACCCCCTGCGCCGCCCGCGACATCGCCGCGCCCTCGTCCGGCGAGCTGATGGTGGCCAGGAAGCGCACGTCGGCGCCCGCCACGAAGCTGTCGGATTTTCCGCTCAGGATGACCAGAGCGCGCACCTCGGAGCGCTTCTTCAGCTCCTCGAACGTGTCGTTCATCTCCTGGAACACATCCGGCGACAGCACGTTCATCCGCCCCGGCGTATCCAGAGTGAGGACCGCCAATCCCTCGGGGCTGACGGTCATGTCGATTGCCTTCTTGACTGCGGTTGTCATCTTGCTTCTCCGTTCTTTGGGGGGTCGACGGTCGACAGTCGACAGTCAACAGTAGAGGTCCAGACAAAAGAGTTTCGTTGGAGCCAGGTTGGGAGACCTATCTTCTACTGTCGACTGTAAACTGTCGACTGTTGACCTCCCTTGACCCCTCGTCGACGCCTTATCGCTCCAGAACCAGCGCGGTGCCGATTCCCCCGGCGGCGCACAGACTCAGCAGGGCGGTGTGGGCGTCGCGGCGCTTGAGCTCATGGGCGGCGCCCGAGACCATGCGCGCTCCGGTGGCCCCGAAGGGGTGGCCCAGAGCGATGGAGCCCCCGTTCACGTTCAGGCGCGCGCGGTCCACGGCGCCGAGCGGTTCGTCGCGCCCGAGGCGCTCCTTGCAGAACTCGGGCGACTCCATCATCTTGAGCACCGACAGCACCTGGGCCGCGAAGGCCTCGTGCAGCTCCACCAGGTCCATCTCGCCCAGCGTCATCCCGGCTTTGTCCAGCGCCAGCGGAATCGCCAGCGCCGGGCCCAGCAGCAGCTGGTCGTCCGGGTCCAGGGCCGCCGAGGCCCACGACTTGAGGTAGCAGAGGGGCTCGTAGCCCAGCTCCTTGGCACGCTCCTCGCTCATCACCAGCAGCGCGGCGGCGCCGTCGGTGAGGCCGCTGGAGTTGCCCGCGGTCAGCGAGCCGTACTTGCGGTCGAAGACCGGTCCCAGCTTGCCCAGGGCCTCCATGGTGGTGTCCTTGCGGACGAAGTTGTCCTGCGTGACGGGCTCGAAGCGCGGCTGAGGCCACACCGTGCAGACCTCGTCGGCGTTCTTGCCGGCGTCGCTGGCCGCAGCGGCCCGGTGGTGGCTGTCGGCCGCCAGCTGGTCCTGCTCCTGGCGAGTGATCTTGTTCTTGCGGGCCATCATCTCGGCGTGCTGACCCATGCTCTTGCCCGTGGCCGCCTCGGCGATCGAGGGGGCGCTCGGGATCAAGTCCTTCATGTTGAGTCCCGCCAGCGCTTTCATGCGGGCCGGCACGCTGCGGGCCTTGCTGAACGACATCAGGCTGTCGATGGCGCCTTTGGCGTAGGGGACGGGAACGTTGGACATCGACTCGGTGCCTCCCACCACCACGCAACGGTACTCGCCCGCCAGGATGCCCTCGGCGGCCGTGATCAGGGCCTGGGCGCTGCTGGCGCAGGCTTTCTGCAGCGTGAAGCCGGGGATGCGGCGCGGCAATCCGAGCGCCAGCACCACCTCGCGGGCCACGTTGGGCGCCCCGATGGGCGGCAGCACGCAGCCCATGATGACCTCGTCGATGTTCTCCGGATCGAGGTCGGTGCGCTCGATCAGCTCGCGCACGGCGAACTTGGCGAGGTCCACCGCGGTCAGGTCCTTGAACTGCGTGTAGGCGCGCAGGAAGGGCGTGCGAATGCCCTCCACGATGGCCACGCGTCCTCCGGTGGCAGATTTTTTCTTAGCTGGCATGGTAATCCTCGCTTGTCGTCGAATCGGCCCAAAATCATGGACCTCCGCTCGCCTCTGGCTCGCTGCGCGCTTCGCTTGCCCATTGCGCACCGCCTCACGACACTCCTGTTGACAATCATTCTATTCGCGCACGCGAGTGCCGTGGAGCTGGACTTCCAGCTCATGGATTGGCAGCCGTCCAGGGACGCCAAAGTGAATGCCGCCATCGTGCAGCGTTATCAGCTCGATTTCAAGCGCCTGCCCACCATGAAGCAGACGCCCGATGGGCTGGTCCTCACCAACCCCGGGGGAGCCCCCAGCGCACTGGCTTACGCGGCGGTCGGGATGGCCGAGGGCAGCTTCACCCTCAGGTTCGAAGCCCGAGCCGACGCGAAGCGCCCCTGCCAGGCGCGCTTCGCCACCAGCCGGCTCGACTTCCAGGCCACCCCCGAGTGGACCGAGCACAGCCTGACGGCCGACGCCGCCGGCCCGCTCGGGCCCAGCGGCGTGGCGTTCGCGCTCAAGAGCCGCCAGGGGACGCTCGAGATTCGCAAGCTCACCATCATCCGCACGGGCTTTCGGGTGCGCGTCCAGACCGTGCCCGAGCTGGTCATCGCGGGCGAGGACGGCCACACCCTCGTGGGCGTGCTGGTGCAGGTGCAGGGCGAGGTGCCCGAGGGCCTGCAGATGGAGTTCCGCGTGCTGCCCGTCGCCAACTGGCGCGATACCGCCCTCAAAGCCACCCAGCCGGTGGCCGTGGTGACGCAGCGTAACGGGGAGCAGCAACAGGTCGCCATGACCTGGCTCAAGTACCTTCCGATGGGCCTGACGCCTCAGACCACGCTGTTCCTCCCCGAGCCCGACGGCGCCAGCCTGCTGCGCTGGCGCATCGTGGATGCCAAAGGGGCCGTGGTCCACGCTGGGGGCGACACGCGCATCGGTAAGCCCCCCGCCCAGATGTCCGGGCCCACGCGCCGCCAGGTCAGTTTTACCGAGGAGGGCGTGCTCGACCTGGAGGGGCGCAAGATCTTCCCCCTCGGCCTGGTGCTCAAGGACGCGACCGTCGCCGACCTCAAGGCGGTGCAGTCGCTCGGCCTCAACCTGGTCCAGTGTCAGAAGGTGCAGGACCCGCAGGCGTTCGTCACCGCGGCGCACAAGCTCGGCATCCAGGTGGTGCTGCCCGCGGGCCTGACCGCAGAGCAGAAAGACTTCCCGGCCGTGGCCAAAGTGCAGGCCGACAAGCTTGGCAACCTGCCCTTCCTGGCCTGGAGCCTGGTGGAGCAGCCCGATCAGCGCCCCGAGTATGGCCCGGTGCTCGGCAAGATGTACGATGCCCTGCACCAGGTGGACACGCGCCCCGTCTTCCAGCTCAACCACACTCCGGCCAGCCTGGGGATGCTGGGCGAGGATGCCGACGTCATCGCCCTGGACCCGTTTCCCTTGAGTGACGTCCCCTCGCCGGTCAGCACCGTCGCTGCCTGGCTGGACAATGCCCGGTTGACGATGCCGCAGGGCCGCGCGCTCTGGTTCGTCAACCAGGCCTTCGCCCAGCCGCCTACCTGGAGCAAAGCCCCCGCCATCGAGCAACTGCGCTGCATGGATTGGCTGGCGATCAATCACGGGGCCAAGGGGCTTCTCTACAGCTACCTGCGGGATGCTGATTGGAACCTGATGGACTCCTCGCTGGCCGAGGGCATTCGCCGCGAGGCCAGCGACATCAGCGCGTTGGAGCCCTATCTCACCGGAGACGGGCCCGTGGGGGTGCAGCTGGAGGGACCGGTGGACGCGGCCATGTTCCGCGACGCCAAGGGGCGGGCCCTTTTGAGCGTGGTCAACGTCTCGGATCGGCCTACCAGCGGGGAGCTGTCGCTGGGCAAGGTCGGCACCGTGCGCGAGCTCCCCAACGGTCCGCCCCAGCCCGGGGGCGTGCTCAAGCTGCAGCTGGCGCCCTATCAGGTGCGCCTCTACCTGCTCGAGAAGGACGCCCCGGAACCCCCCACCCTGGAGCCGGAGGTTCCCTGAGCCGGAGCGGCGAAGGCGCACCCGCTTTTATGGCTTTCCTGCTTCGCTACGTTAGCACGACCGAGCGGCGCCCACCGGGCCTGCGCGAGATCGAGCGGGCCCTCGAGTTGAGCGGCCCGCTGACCACGCGTCCGTCCAAGACGCGCGGCGAGATGAGCCACTACTACCAGAACAGCGACACGCGCGTGCATTGCCGTTGGGTGAGCTACGAATCGCACGACCTGCACGACATCGGCCTCGAGTTCGAGATGATTCAGCCCACGCCCACCTTCTTCGCGCTCGAGGCGCTGCCGCTGGCGGTCAGCGTGGCGAGGGAGCTGCGCGCCCACGTGCAGGTCATCGAGCCGGGTCCGCCGACTCAGCCCTTCGTGCCCAGCTTCGAGTCGCTGTTGTTGTTGTGGCAGCAGGGCAACCGCGAGGCCGTCCGGGCGCTGGCCGAAGACGGCCATCCGCCCGCCTTCTGCTCGAGCGAGGCGCTCGAGGACTCGTGGGAGTACATGACGCTCTACCCCGAGATGCGGCGTCGTTACGGCAAGAACGGCACCCAGGTCCCTCCCATCCGCCTGCTGCTGAGAAAGAGCGACGGGCGCGTGCTGCGGGTGGTGAGCTGGAAGGGACTCGGACCGGTCATCATGCCCGAGACCGACCTCATCGAGCTGGTGCATCCCCCGTCCCCATTGGAGGACGGCCGCCTCTACGACTCCGAGGAGCTGGTCGAGGCGTGCCGCCCGCACGTGCGCGAGATCTCCCAGCCGATCTTCCACTACATCTTCGACAAGGACCGCGCCCCCGAAGCGATGGTCGATGCGGTCACGCGCTTGTCCGGGCGCACCCTGCGGCAGTACGAGCCGATCGAGTTCGATCAGGTCACGGACCAGGAGACGGTAGACGGGAGACGGGATTAGAGGCGGGTCAGGTGCAGCACTCCCATGTTCTTGCCGTGGCTCATCCAGTGGCCGTCGGCGCCTTTGTAGCCGGCTGAGAACTTGCCCTGGTGGAAGCCGTCCGTCTCGAAGGAGCTCGAGCTCGGGCCCACCGGGTCGAGCTCGAAGAGCTTGAACTCTCGATTCGCGGTGTCGAGCTGGCAGCGCAGAGCGATCTGGGTGCCGGTCTGCAGATAGACTCCGCTGCCCGACAGCTCGACGCGGCTGCCGTTCGTCGCGACGACGCGCTCCAGCTTGAAGCGGATCGGCTGTTTGGCGGTGCCGTCGTTCCACTGGAACCAGCCTTCGTACGTGCCGAGGTAAGCGGCAGCCTGCTTGGGCGTTGGTTTCTCGAGCTCGACCGGGGTCTTGGCCTGGGCCCAGGCCAGCATCAGGGCGATCAAGACGATCGTCAACCACGGACGTTCGTCGCGCCCCATCACCTGGGAAGCACCTCGACCGGACTTCATTGCAGCCATAACTCCTTCAAAGTCGTCGCCGCCCGGTTGGGCACCTGCCGGCAGTAGTCCTCGATGCGCTGGGTGGAGCGCAGGCTGGTCTCGTCCACGATGGTCGAGCCGACCAGGTCGCGGATATCGGCCGGGCCGCTGCGCACCGCCATCTGGGTGTGGGTTGCGAACCGCCGCGGGGCCATGCCGGCCGCGAAGAGAGCGGCGATGCCCGCCAGCAAGAAGCCGGCGCCCAGGGCCAGGCCGGAGAACTGAGACGGGGCTTGTGCGGGCACCACCGGGGCCGGGGATTCCTGGGCCGCCAGCATCGGCGGCGCGATGCTCTGCACGGTCAGGAAGTCGCCGCGCGACTCGTCCATCCCGATGGCGCCCTTGATCAGCTCGCGCACGCGCTCGGCCTCGGCCGACCGGTCCAGCGCCACGGCGCAGCTGACGCGCGCGATGCGCGGCATGCGCTCCACCTTCACGTAGTAGCTCTCGTTGGCGACGCCTTTGGTGATCTCGCAGATCTTGCGGTAGCTCCGGGAGCCACCCGGCTCGGCGCTCATTTGCGCCCCGACGTCGTCGGGCGATCCCGAGCCATACTCTTCTTTCTCGGTGCGCCTCTGCAGCACCACGTAGGAGTTCGGGTCGGTGCCCTTCTTCCGGATCTCGATCTCGCTGTTGTCCATCGTCACGGTGACCTGGGCGAACCCGTGGCCCGGGCCAAAGCAGTGGTCCACCATCGCCTGAGCTTTCTGGGTGAGGTTCAGCTCCAGGGTGGCCTGCAGGCTGCTCAGCATGTCTTGCTCGACGGTCTCGTTCTTTTGCGTCAGCAGGCGGCCGGTCTGGTCCACGATCTGGACGTCCTCGGGCGCCAGATCGTTGACGGAAGCGCTCACCATCGCCGTGACGCCATTGACCTGCGCGGCCGTCAGAGTATGCCCGTTCTGCATCTCGAGCTTGACACAGGCGGTGGCGTGTTTGTCGTCGCCCGTGAAGTAGCTGGGTGGCGGCAACGCGATTTGCACGGAAGCATCAGCGACTCCCTCGAGTTGGCGCAGGTTGACGCGCAGGTCCTCTTGCAGGGCGGCCAGCCGCTCGGCGTCGGTTTCGGGCTGCATGGCGCTGGGCTCCCGCCGGCGCACCTCGGGCCGCGAGCGGGGCAAACCCTTGTCACGCAGGTAAAGGCGCGCCTGCTCTTGCTTGGAGGGCTCCACCAGCAGGTTGTCGCCCTGCACGTTGATGTCGTGCGCAATCCCGACCGCGGCCAGCTCGCGGGACATATCCCGCAGCTCCACCGGCGAGAGCGCGAACTGGTAGAGCTCGGAGGGCTCACTGGCGGCCCGCACTTGCAGGGTCATCAGCACGGCGCCCAGCGTCAGCAGCACCGCGGCCACGAGCCCGATCCGCTTGCGCGGGCTCAAAGCCAGCCAGGCGCGCTTCGGCAGCTCGATCAGCCTGGGAGCTGGCGGTCTGGTGGGGGTCCGGCCGGTCTGCAGACGAGAGTGGATGCCAGTCGCCACGGGGAGCACCTCGCTTTCGTTACCAGGTTATTCCAATGATGTAAACGCGATGTTAACAGGATGTGAATGGCTTGTGAACGTGTTTGCGGCCATTTGACGGGCGTTTACCTGGTAGAAACCTCTGTCGCCCCCGGCTGGACTATATTCCAGAGCCATGGAGATCAAGCAGTATTACCTGAGTTGCCTCAGCCACGCCAGCTACATGGTGACCGACCAGGCCACGCGCAGCGCCGTGGTGATCGATCCGCAGCGCGACGTGGACGAGTACCTGCAAGACGCCCGCGCGGGGGGCGTCGAGATCAAGGACATCGTCCTGACCCACTTTCACGCCGATTTCGTGAGTGGCCACCTCGAGTTGCAGAAGCGCACCGGCGCGCCCATCTCGCTGGGCGCCAAAGCCAACCCGGAATATGCTTTCCAGGCCCGCAGCGAGGGCGACGTCCTGCAGTACGGCGACACGCGCCTGCAGGTGCTCGAGACGCCGGGCCACACGCCCGAGGCGATCTCCCTGGTGGTCTACGAGGGCGCCACCCCGAAGGCCGTTCTGACCGGCGACACGCTTTTCGCGGGCGACGTGGGACGGCCCGATCTGGCCGTGTCTCAGGGCGTCACGGTGGACGAGCTGGCGGGCCAGCTCTACGACTCGCTGGGCAAGCTGACGCAGCTGCCCGACGACACCCGCGTCTATCCAGCCCACGGACCCGGCTCGTTGTGCGGCTCGGGCGATACCACGGCGCGCTACTCCAGCATCGGCCGCGAGAAGGCCGAGAACCCGATGCTGCAGACCGCCGACAAGGCGACGTTCGTTCAGGCCATCCAGCAAGATCTCCCCGAGCTCCCGGCTTACTTCCCGCGCGATGCCGCGATGAACAAAGCCAACCACGCCGACCTGGCCGAGACGATCGCCAACGCCAGCGTGCCCCTGGCCTTCGACAGAGTGCTGGAGATGCAGCAGGCGGGCGCCCAGGTGCTGGACGTGCGCATGCCCGACGACTTTGCCGCCGGCCACCTGAAGGATGCCCAGAACGTCGGTCTGGACGGCCGCTTCGCCCAGTTTGCGGGCTCGCTGCTGGACCCGCACCAGGCCCTGGTCGTGATCGCCCCGCCGGGCCGCGAGGAAGAGACCATCATGCGGCTCGGCCGCGTGGGCTTCGAGAACGTGGCCGGCTATCTGCAGGGTGAGGTCCCAGCGGAGCATCGCGTGCCTCAAGAGCGCCTGACGGCCAACCAACTGCACGAGCAGAGCAAGTGGATTCTGGACGTGCGCTCGGACGCCGAGTGGAAGGCGGCCCACATCGAGGGCGCCCACCACATCCCGCTGGCCGAGCTTCCAGCGCGCTTACAGGAGGTTCCTCGCGAGCAAGAGGTGACCGTGCATTGCGCCAGCGGTTATCGCTCGTCCATGGCCGCCAGCCTGCTGGCCCGGCAGGGCTACGTGGGCGTTACCGACCTCTACGGCGGCATCGCCGCCTGGCAGCAGGCAGGGCTGCCCACCGTTACGGGTTGAAACTTCCCGGGTGGATGAATTCGATCGCAGAGATCGCACGGGAATTTGGCCGCCGCGTCCGGGAGCTGGCGGGAGCCCGTCTGCTCGAGGTCCGTGTGTTCGGCTCGCGGGCCCGAGGGGACGCTCGCCCGGGCTCCGACCTCGACCTCTGGGTGCTGATCGACCGCGAGGACCGCGAGCTGGCGAGATTCTCGACGTTGCCGATGACCTGATGAGCGAGATTGGCTGTCGAGCCTGGTGAGGGAAGCGCTCCTGCCGAGCGCGAATCTACACCGGTGCGCAGTGCGAGGGGCGGGGTCGCCATTCCGACGGTCTTTTTCTTCGCGATGCTGGTGCTTTTTCTGGCCACCGTGCTCTTGACCAGCACCACCCAATCGCTGCGCGCCACGCGCTGGCAGGCCGATCGCACGCGCGCCCGCTACGTGGCCATGGCGGCGGTCAACGAGGCCCTCATCCGCCTGCGCACCGATCCCGGCTTCGAGAATCGCACCGAGAAGGACCCGTTCGTGGCCCGCTACGGCCTGTTCGAGGCGCACTCGTGGGTGACGAAGGACGAGGAGCACCCGGACGTCATCTTCGTGCACGGCCGCGCCTGGCCGGTGAGCAACCCCGCGTCCCACCAGGAGTTCACTCGCACCGTGCTGCGCAACTCGAGCAACCAGGGAATGGTCTATTCGCGCGTCTATCCGTGGGCCGAGCAGACCCTGGGCCTGGAGCCATTCGACAACCACAATCTGGTCGCCAACATCTTCGTCGGCTCGACCACCGACACCAGCTGGCGCCGCCTGCCGCCCTGTCCGCGGCGGTTTTACAGCCGGGACGGCTCGCTCGTGGACCGGCCCGGCCTGTTCGCGATCTCGCTGTACGGTTGTGCCGCCGATGACCAGGGCAAGCTCTACTGCTGCTTTGACGCCTGGCGAGACGAGGGCGCCCCGGCCTATCAGCAGTCCTACCGTTTCGAGCTGGCCACGCGCGACTACGGCGAGTACGGCCCCGCCGAGGTGCCCGAGCTGATGGGCAGGTCCTTCCTGGCGCCGGAGCCGATCTTCACCGACGAAGACATCAAGCCCGGCAAGCCCCTCGAGCCGACCAACCTCGTCCGCTTCGACCCCCTCGAGAACTCGTGGGAGCTGATGCCCCGTCCGCCAGACGTCTTCTACGACGGCGCCGGCCGGAAGGTGGAGGGCGATCCCCGGGGGGTTTACGACACGATGACCTCGGACGGCAACGACCTGTTCTTTGTCTGCAATCGCTTCGGACTCGATTTCCCGCTGCGCTTCGATACCCGCCAGCAAACCTGGTCCACGCTGCCGCCGGGCAAGAATCTGACCTATGGCCCCGAGGGCCAGGTGGTGGACCGGGGAGGTCTGGCCAACCGGATGTTCTTCGCGGCCGCCGGTCGCGACGGAAGTCTCTACGCCAACTTCGGCTCCTCCCAGACCGAGCAGGTGCTGGGCCGCTACGACAGCCAGGCCGAGGCCTGGACGACGTTGCCGTGCCCTCCGCATCAAGCCTACGACACGCGCGGCCAGCTGGCCCGAGTCGACAAGCTGCGCTTTGGCCGGATGGCCGTGGATCTGTCCGGCGATCTCCACGTCATCGTGCGCGCCTCGGCGGAGGGAGAGAACCTGCTGGATACCGTCTGGACCTACTCCGGAGGCGAGTGGAAAGCCACGCCGCCTTTCCCCGAGCAGCAGGAAGGAGCGGGGGGAGCTCTGGTGAGCACGGGCAAGCTGACCCGGCGCATCGACAACCTGACGGTGGACGTCGAAGGGAACCTGCTGGTGAAGACCGTCCACGACGATTGGGTCCAGGAGACGACCTTCAAGGTCGACCCGAAGGGCGAGGCGACCCCGCTCCCGCTGCTGACGGACCATTCCGTGGTGGATGAGACCGGCAAGCAGCACCCCTACCCGGCCCTCCCCTGGAAGCCCCGGCCTTTCCAGCACGATCTCTGCGGCTCCGGCTCCGCCGGGCCGTCGGGAGACACGCGCTTCGTGCCCGTCGCCAGCTTCTGACAGGGAGGGCCGCCCTTCTTACGAACCGCAGCAGGATGAGCGAACTGCGTTTCTGGCTCAATGGCGAGCCTGTCGTGCTGGAGGATCCCGACCCCCGACTGCTGCTGACCGACTTCCTGCGCGCTCGAGGGCTGACCGGCACCAAGGTCGCCTGCGGCCAGGGTGGCTGCGGCGCCTGCACCGTCATGCTGAGCCACGGCGACGAGCACCGCCCCATCAACGCCTGCATGAAGCCGGTCTGCGCGCTGGAGGGTTGCGCGGTCACCACCGTCGAGGGGCTGGGTTCGGTCAACTCCACGCTCGACCCCGTGCAGCATCGCATTGCGGCCTGCAACGGCACGCAGTGCGGTTTCTGCACGCCCGGCTTCGTGATGAACGCCCACGCCACGCTGCGGGCGGGCCAGCGCACCCAGCAAGAGCTGGAGGACCAGTTCGGGGGCAACCTTTGCCGCTGCACGGGCTACCGTCCCATCCTGCACGCGGTGCGCAGCTTCGCCACCGATTTCGAGGGCCAGCCGACCACGTTCCTCACCGACCCGTCGCTGCGCCTGGAGACGCACGACACACGGCCGGTGGCCACGCCGCCCGCCGAGAATCGCTCGCTCAGCTTCCGGGGCCGCTGGTTTCGCCCCGCCTCTCTCCAGGAGGCTCTGCAGCTCAAGCGCGAGCATCCCGAGGCCGACTGGGTGGTGGGCAACACCGCCCTCGGCATCTATCCCGAAGAGGTGGCGGCGCAGCAGATCGACCTGGGGTTCCTGGCCGAGCTGACCGTGCGCGAGGAGCGTCCCGAGGGGCTGCGCGTGGGCGCCAGCGTGACCATCCAGCAGTTGCTCGACTTCGCCGACGCGGTCATCGCCCGCCGTCCCGAGCCCGAGACCCGCGGGCTGCGCGAGCTGTCGCGCCACGGCAAGCTGATCGCGGGGCGTCAGCTACGCAGCGCCGGCAGCATCGCCGGCAACTTCATGCTGACCGTGCGCCATCAGGCCGAGGGAGAGCCCTTTCCGAGCGATCTCCTGACGCTCCTGATGACCCTGGGCGCGACCGCCACGCTGCACGACGGGAGCACCGTCGAGCTGGACGCGTTGTCGCGCGAGCTGATCCTCCACTTCGACATCCCCTACACGACGGCGGACGAGGTGGTGCAGACCCACCGCGTGGCCCGGCGCGCCCAGAACTCGCACGCGCTGGTGGCCGCGGGCTTTCGAGCCACTGTTCGGAACGGCGCCCTGGTCAAGCTGACGGCGGTTTACGCCGGCCTCGGCCGGAGGGTGGAGCGCCACGAGCTGCCGGTAGGCCCGGTCGATCAGGCGACGCTCGATAAGGCGCTGCAGCAGGTGGCGCAGCTCGAGCTCATCTCCACCGAGCACGAGGGCGTCGGTACCGCCTATCGCGCCCGCCTGGCGCGGCACTTCCTGTTCAAGTTCTTCCTCAAGCTCAAGGGGGATCCGGAGGGGGAGACCTATGTCCGCCCGCTCAGCCACGGCACCCAGGACTACCCGGAGCATCCCGAGCTCTACCCGCTGGCGCTGCCCATCCTGAAGCGGGCTGCCTTCGTGCAGGCGAGCGGCGAGACGCGCTACACCCACGATCTGCCTCTGCCGACGGGCGGGTTGCACGCGGCTCTGGTTCGCAGCGCCCGTCCCCATGCGCATTTCACGTTGCCGGCCGAGAAGGATCTGCGGGCCCGGTTCCCCGGAACCCACCTGATCACGGCGGCGGACATTCCCGGCAATCCGCTGATCGGGCTGGGCGAGGACGACCAGCTCTTCGCCCGCGACACCGTGACCAGCGTCGGACTGCGCCTGGCTCTGGTGTGCGCCGAAACCGAAGCCAAGGCGCGCGCCGCAGCCGGCTGGGTCGAGCTCAACACGACCTACCAGGACCTGCCCGCCGTCCTGACCCTGGACGAAGCGATGGAGCAGGACACGGCCATGCCGATGAAGCGCCGCGCCAAGGACCCCGACGAGGACATCCAGCAGCGCCTGTTGACCGTGCGGCGCCCCGGGACCGATACCGACCCGATCCCGCACACCCACACCGTCCAGGGCTCGCTCCGGACCGGCGCCCAGGCCCACTTCCACCTCGAGACGATGTGCTCGCTGGCAATACCGGGCGATTACGACCACATGACCGTGCACAGCTCGACCCAGAACCCCAACGGCGACCAGCGCAACATCGCCCGGGCCCTGGGTGTGGGGGTCAACCAGGTGACCGTGCAGATCACCCAGGTCGGAGGCGGGTTCGGAGCCAAGCAGCACCAGGCGGGTCACGTGGGCGCGGCCGCGGCCGTCGCGGCGCGCAAGCTCAACCGGGCGGTGCGCCTGTGCTACGACCGGGTGACCGACACGCACGGCGTGGGCAAGCGCCACCCCTACCTGGGCAATTACCGGCTCACGCTCACGCCCGAAGGCCAGCTGGAGCGCTACCTCGTCGACCTGCACTCGGATGCCGGCGACAGCTACGACTGCAGCTTCGCGGTGATGGACCTCAGCCTGCTGATGGCCGAGGGCACTTATTACTGGCCCCAGGTCGAGGCCAACGGCACTGTCTACCGCACCAACAAGACCAGCAATACGGCCTTCCGCACGTTCGGCACGGTGCAACCTTACCTGGTGCTCGAGGACGCGCTGGAGCACGCCGCCTGGAAGCTGAAGCTCGATCCCGAGAAGCTGCGGCGCCAGAATCTCTATCGGCCCGAGCACGAGGCGCCCTACGGGCAGAAGATGACCTTTACGACGCTGTCGCAGATCTGGGACCGGCTGTGGGAGACATCGGACTACGAGAAGCGCCGGCAGGCGGTGGCGGAGTTCAATGCCAGCCACCGTTGGCGCAAGCGCGGACTGGCGATCCACGCGGTGAAGTACGGGATCGGCTTCACCGAGCCGCGCGGGTCGCTCAACGCCTCCAGCGCGCTGGTCAACGTCAACTTCACCGACGGCTCGGTCACCGTCATCCACGGCGGCGTCGAGATGGGCCAGGGCCTGCACACCAAGATCGCCCAGATGGCGGCCAGCGCTCTGGGCATCCCGCTCGAGAAGGTGCGCGTGACGGGCAACTCCTCCGACGTCATCGTCAACGCTCCGGCCACGGCCGCTTCGACGGGATACGATCTCAATGCCGGCGCGGTGGAAAAGGCGTGCCTCGAGCTGCGCGCTCGCCTGGAGTGCTTCTGCGAGAACCTGGAGCAGTTCAACCCCCACGACTGCATCCTGGACTGGCGCACCGATTGGGCCTCCAAGTGGCCCGAGATCACCGCGCGGGCCTGGTTCCACCGCATCGGCCTCAGCGTGGCGGCGCTCTACCGCAGCCCGCACTACGAGGGGCCGTCGGCGGCTCACCCGCGGGCCCACCCGTTCCTCTACTACGTCAACGGGGCGGCCGCCACCGAGGTCGAGATCGACGTGCTGACGGGCGAGACGGTGGTGCTGCGCGCCGACGTGCTCTACGACGCAGGCAAGTCGCCCAATCCGGCGGTAGACATCGGCCAGATCGAGGGGGGCTACGTGCAGGGCCTGGGCATGATGCTGACGGAGGAGGTCGTCTTCTCGCCCGAAGGCCGCCTGGTGACCGACAACACCTGGAGCTACAAGCCGCCCTGCACCAAGACGATCCCGGTCGACTTCCGGGTGAGCCTGATGCCGCAAGACGAGGAGCTGGCCCGCCGGGCCGTGGAGGCGGCCTACGGGGCGGTGCGCAACTCGCGCACCAGCGGCGAGCCCTGCCTGGTGCTGGCCGTGTCGGCCTACCTGGCGGTGAAGCGCGCCATCATGGCTGCCCACGACCCCGGCGAGTGGCCCCAGATCGACCTGCCGGCCACGGTGGAGCGCGTGCAGACGCACTGCCAGGTGACGCCCGAACAGCTCACGTTATGAGCGGGGCGGTGCTGATCTCGCACGCCGTCGCCGAGGGCAAGGAGGCCGAGTTCCGGGCGTGGCAGCAGGAGATCTCCGAGGCCGCCCGCCTGGCCCCGGGGTACGACGGAACCGAGCTGATGCCGCCCGTGCCCGACCTGCAGCCGGAGTGGCTGCTGTTGCTGCGGTTCAAGACAGGGCCCCAGTTGCAAGACTGGCTGGCTTCGCCCGTGCGCGCGAGCCTGCTCGAGAAAGCCCAGGGTCTCTTCGCGGGGGAGACGCGCGAGATCGTGATGATGGCGCCGCATACGCACTCCAGCGGCCCGGTCTCGGCCATGATCAGCTGCCGCGTCCCGCCCGGCAGCGAGGAGAAGTTCCGCGCCTGGCAGGCCCGGCTGGAAGAAGAGGAGCGCAGGTTCCCCGGCTACCTGGGCACCGAGGTCTTCGCGCCGCGCCAGGGCGTGACCCAGGACTGGTCGGTGCTGTTCCGCTTCGACTCGGACGCGCACCTGGAGGCCTGGCTGCAATCCGAGCCCCGTCAGCGCTTGCTGCGCGAGACCGAGGAGGCGTTCCGCCACTTCGATTTGCGCAAGGTGGGCAGCTCGTTCGCGGGCTGGTTTCCGTCTTCGGACAGCCCACCGGACTGGAAGCAGGCCATGGTCGTGCTGCTGGGCATCTACCCGATTGTGGCGTTGATCACGCTCTACCTGCTGCCGCTGGAGAGGGGCCTCCCGCTGGCGGTGGGCGTGTTCCTGAATAATGCCATCAGCACGATCGTATTGACCTGGCCGACGATCATGCTGCTCAACAAAGCTTTCGCCTGGTGGCTGTATCCCAGGAAGCCCGGCACGGCGGTGCCGGGAGCGCTCGCGGTCGGGCTTGGCTACGCGTTGCTGGTCGCGTTCTTTCTCTGGCTCAGCCGGGGTTAAACCGCGTTTTAACGCGCGGGGCCGGGCCCTCAGGGCCTCAGGGAAGATGCTTCTGTCGTGGCTTCTGGCATTCTTTACGCGGAAATCGTCTTTCTGGTTTTTGGAAATATTCCAAAATTAAATTAAATCTCTGTTTTTGAAGGAGTTGCCCGGGGGTGTCGAATCTCCCCTCTCGATAATCTTCGATAGGAGGGGGTCGGCGTGCAGCGTTTTCGGTGGGTGTCGACGGCGTGGAGATGGTCCATCAGTCTAATCGCCGAGCACACGCCGCACAGTGGGGCCAGGCTCTTGCAGATCTTGAGGAATAGCGGATTTGATGGGGTTCCGGGTGAATGGAAGGAGTCTTCGGTCGTCAACAATTGCGCATTGGAAAATGTTGAGGTGCTGTCTAAGGCTGAAATCAAGAAGCGACAGAGCCAACCTGTGCCAGGGACTTACTACGTAGTGCTTTCGCGTGTTGGATATGGGCCAAACAAGTCGTTGGCTGTGGTTAACTGCGGAATCAGCGACGGTTACACTGGAGCGACCTATCTAATCGTTCTCAGGAAGGATAAAAAGCAATGGATTGTAGACAAGTTTATACCAGTGGCTTTCAGTTGATGAGCCCCAGCGAATGTGGCATGTGGGCGCGAGTAACGTAATCCTTCCTGCCGACGGGGCGCGCTCAAACTCGGCCCCAAAGTGTATGAGGCGCGCGTTGCCGCGGCGCGAGTGTTGGCAACCCGCTCGGGGCTGGGCTCCACCAGGTGATCAGCTATGCGCTGCCCAGGCCCGATGGGCGGGCTTAGCCAATGGCACCGGCAGGCGCTAGTCACTTTGCCAGCATTGTCCGTAACGGGGGCGCGCCCAAGGTCTGGCCTCCAAACAAGTGGCGCGCGTTGCCATCGGTGCAGAGGCTGTCGGCAACGCGCTCAAGCCGCCAGCGGTCCTACGGAGGCAGTGCGCCTTCAGGGCGCGACCCGGCGCCTTCGAATTCTTCGGTGGCGTCCCGCGCGAAGTGATCACCGACAACCTTGAGTCCGCTTGTCTTTCGAACTCAATGGCTGGCCAATTGCTGTGTACCGGACCGGTCCAAAGCACGCGGGCGGGAACTTGGCGGACCGCCTGGAGCAACGACGCCCGCTCTGTGAGATGCAGGGTTTCGAGGAAGGGCTCGACCTGCTCTGGAGCAATCGCTTGGCCCACGGCCGCCGGCACTTCGTCGACTCGCTCGCTAACTTCCCGGACGAGATGCGGTATGTGCTCGGAACGCTGGGCCCATTCTGGCCCATTCACGAGAGGCGATGGTCAGGGAGCCTGGCCCTGGCAGATTCCCATTGGGATAGGGAGGTGGCGTCCGCCGGGCGTTGAAAATTTCTCCGTAGCTGGTTGAGTTTGATTTGAGCCGGTTTCCGGAGACAGCTGACTTCCCTGGAGGGAGCTGTCTTCATGGATTCAGATCTGCAGGGTTTGGCCCGCCGCGATTGGGCGCTCGTCTACCAGCTCGGCCACGTTCTGGCCGCCTTGTCCCGCCAGGCTTTCCAACAGCTCGGCTACGGGCGTTGGGACGCCTATCTCGAGGAGGTGCTGGACCTCAGCTTCAGCACCGCCCGTCGCTTCATCGAGCTGGTTGCGGGGCTGGACGCGCACCCCGCCCTCAGGGCCAGTTTCGCCCAGGGCCGCCTCTGCCCGGCCAAAGTCGAGCTGCTGCTGCCCTGCCTGCGTCGGGCTTCTCCTGCCGAGGCTTCGGCGCGCATCGCTCAGGCCGAGCGTCTGGGGGTGCGCGGACTGCGGCGCAGCCTGGAGGTCGAGCTGGAGAGCGAGCCGGACCTGGTCTACTGCTCTTTCGAGCTGACCGGCAGCGAGGTGCTGGCGTGGCGAGAGGTGCGCGAGCCGGCCCGCTCTCATCTCGAGGCCAGGGTCCCGCGGGCCGAGGTGCTGGAGTATGCCGTGGCCGAGTTCCTGTCCGGGGAGGAGAGGGTGGGTTACGAGAAGGTCTTGCTGCCGCCCCGGCCCGCCCCTTTGACCGGCGAGGGTTGCGCGTTCCCGGTCGACCTGGTCGCGCCCCTCCTTCCGAAGGACCCAGATGCCGGGGTTTCCAACACCTGGACAGAGTTCGCCGCCAGTGTGAGCCTGCCGGAGCTCGAGCGGTGGGTGCGCCATGTGAGGTGGCAGAGCACGTTCCGATTCGAGGAGTTCAGCTGTTGGATGTGGCGGGCCCCCAACCCGGGCGAGCGGCCGCCCGACGTGGGAACGGCCGGTCTGCTGCCGACCCTGGTCCAGCGACCCCTGGACGGCGCGCTGGCGTTAGCCGCTCGCGGGGCGGTTCGGGCACTGGCGGTGGGCGGTTCCGGGATCGAATCTCGGCTGGGACCCGTCCAGGTGTTGGAAGAGATCCGGACGCGGGTCGGCTGGATGGTGCCGAGGGATTTCGTTCCGCTGCTATACGAGGGGATCGACCTGGCCGGTGACAGGCCTCTTCGCTGCGCCTGGCGCGAGCCTGAAGCGCATGTTCGAGTTGTTCACCAGACAAGTATGGTTCTTTCCGAGGGGGCGGACGCAAAGGTCGCGTCCGGCGCCGTGACGGGCACTGCTGCCAGGCCCCGGGCTGCACGGGCCGGGGCAGGTTGCACGTGCACCATTTGATCTTTCGCTCGCACGGGGGGGCGACGACGGCTGGAACCTGGTGTTGGTGTGCAGCGCCTGCCACCGACTGATCCACCTGGGGTTGCTGACCGTCAGCGGGCGCGCGCCCTTCGACCTGACCTGGACGCGGGCGTGCGAACGCTGGGAGAAGGGGCGGAGAGTGATGCCAGGCTGAGTCCGCTGGTAATGCTCACGCGCTTTCTCATCGGTTTTAGGTTTCTCTAAGTCGCTGTCCTTATACTCGGATTAGAGGCCAAAAAGGCCCATCGGTTCTGGAGGACATCCGTCATGGTCATCAACAGCGCGCTTCCGCTGGCTCACGCCTCGTTGGCCGGCCCCACTCGGCCTCAGCCTGCCGTGAGCCTCGACTCCACCTAGTTTTCCGGCTCCACCGCGACGACCACGGGCTGGTTCCAGCCGTCGGTTCAGAGTTCCACCTTCAGGCCGAGCGCGCTCACCCTGAGTGCTGATTCCGTCTCTGGAGCGGCGGCCGTGGGCGGAGCACCGGGGGCGGCCGTCTTGCACAGCCTGCGCTCCCCGGCCTCGGCCGCGCGCCTGACGCCGCTCGACCAGATCGACGTGCCGGCTCCCCGGCCGGATGAGCTCTATGAGCTCGAGTGGCACGGCCGCAAGTTCGCCTTCCAGGGCCTGAAAGCGTTGCTGGGGGCGGCCGACTATGCCAAGTCGGGCGACCGCAACGCCGGGCTGAGCGCATCCTCGGACCTTTCCCGCGAAGCCGCCCGCAAGATCCTGAGCGGCCTCACCGTGCAGCACCTGTTCGAGCATCCGCCCACGACTGCCGCCGGCACGGTCGACTCGGTCACCCGGGTCAACTACGACATCGACAAAGCGCGCTATTGCGAGATTTCCCACCTGACCATGGGACAGCTGAAGAACAAGCTCCTGCGCGAGTCCCCCGAGAAGCTGGCCGGATTGGGCTCGGCCCTGACGGGGATGATGGCGGCCGGTCTGGCCAAGCTGATGGACGTGCACGAGCTTCTGCACGTGTCGGCCAAGTTCCACCACCCCACCCAGGCCCGCACCTACCTGGGCCTGCCCAACACGCTGTCCTCGCGGCTCCAGCCCAACCACCCCGTGGACGACCTGGACGGCATCAAGCTTTTGACTTACCAGGGCCTGTCGATGGCCAGCGGAGACGCCTTGATCGGCGTCAATCCCGGGATCGATACGGTCGAGAATGTCTCCAAAGTTCTGCGTCACCTCGACCAGCTGCGGCGGGAAACGGGCGCTCCCACACAGATTTGCGTTCTGGGCCACATCAACACCCAGCTGAACTGCCTCAAGCAAGGCGCACCGGTGGAAATCATGTTCCAGAGCCTCGCGGGCACCGAGGCCACTAACGTCCAGGAGTTCGGAGTGAGCGTCGACCTGCTGGACGAGGCTTACCGCACGATGAAGGAGCTCGGTCCGCTCAAGGACGAGGCGCGGCAGTTCATGTATTTCGAGACCGGCCAGGGCAGCGCGTTCAGCTATGGGAAGCACGAGGGAATGGACATGTGCACCGCCGAGGCGATGACCTACGGGCTGGCCCGCCGCTACGACCCGTTCATGGTCAACAATGTCACCGGATTCATCGGGCCCGAGACCCACGCCGACGACCAGCAGCTGGTCCTGTCCAACTTGCAGGATCTGTTCATGGGCAAGCTGATGGGTTTGCCGATTGGCATGGCTCCCTGTTACACCCTGCACGCCGGAGCGACCCTGGAGGGACAGCAGATCGCGACTCAGCTGCTGGCCAACGGCGGTGCGACCTACTACATGGATGTCTACCAGAACACCGACCGGATGCTGGCCTACTTCGACACCAGCGCCCACGACAACCAGACGCTACGCGAGGTGCACGGGCGCACGCCCACTCCCGAGTTCGCCCGCTGGGCGCTCGGCCGGGGCATCCTGCAGCGCGAGCCGGACGGGACGCTGGGTCGTGGCCCCCTGTGGGGCAAGCCGGAGCAGTTCTGCGCTCCCGGCGAGATGGAGCGCCTGAAGGCGGCCACTCCCGCTCTGTTCGGCTTCGAGAACGCCGGCCCCCGGCCCGACGAGGAAGCCAGCCGGGCGGCCCGACTGAGCCAGGCGGAGGCCCGCGACGCGGTGCACAAGGAGCTCGACCTGGACCTCGTGAACCGCGCAGTGCCCTGCCGTCTGGTGGCCACGCAGGCCGCGACGAAGGCGGCCCACCTGAACAATCCCGCGTTGGGGGCTCAGCTGGCCTCGAGTCTGCCCAAAGAGGGCAACGACGTCCAGTTCCTGATCTCGGACGGACTGAGCGCCCCGGCGGTGGAGACGAACATCGAGCGCCTTTTCCCCTCCATCCAGGGCGGAATGGGCGACTTCAAGCAGGGGCAACCCATCCTGGCGCCGCTGGGGCGTGTGAAGCTGGCTGAGGACGTCGCCCGTGCCACCGATTCCAAGCTGACGGTGGTGCTCATCGGCGAGCGTCCCGGGGCTGAGGCTCCCAATAGCCTGAGCGCCTACTTCGCTTATCGCCTGGATCCCGAGAGCCAGGAAGCGGCCGCACGCTACTCGGGCGATCCCAAGATCGAGTTCGAGTATTCGGTGCTGTCCAACATTCACGACGGGGGCTTGCCCCCGGAGCAGGCGGGACAAGCCATCGCCGCTCGAATCCACGAGATCCTCACCCATCGGGCCAATGGCAATCGGCTGGAGGCGACCCTGCACGGATGAGGAGCCCCATCGGGCTAGAGCTGCAAGTCGCCCGCCTGCTCGCGATGGGGCGAGCGCGACAGCTCGGCCCGGGCTCGGGGGTGGCGAGAGCGCAGCAACTCGAGGGTGAGCTCGGGGTCGACCGGTCGGCCGGTCTCGAGGGCGGCAAAAACGCGCAGGGCGGGAGCTTCGGGGGGATGGTCGCGGAGCATCGAGACCAGCTGGACGTTGTCCAGCGCCTCGGTCCAAAGGGCGTCGCGAACCGCCCCGGAGAGATTCCGTTGGCGCAGCAAGCTCAAAAAGGAGGGGCCGCCGGCGCGGGCCATCTGGACGGCCGCCTCGACCTCGTCGGGTGGAGCCGCCCGCCGGAAGAACCATGGAAAGCGCACGCTGATTTGATTCTGACTCCCCGACGCAAAGCCTCCGGTTGAAGAGGCCTACATCCAGGCCGCGCCACCCTCCCACAGGACGGCCGCGAAGTGGGCCAGATTCCCGAGCACCTCGGGCCGCACCTCACCTCGCCAGCGAACGAAGAACCCGGGCTTCAAAGTCTGCAAGTCGGGAGGGGTGTGCCCGTTCTCACCCTGGACGACATAATGCTGCGGGTGGACTCCCTCGTTCAAGAGCCCTTCCACGCCCTTCGCCCCGAAGACTCCGTAGTCGAAGACAGAGAGCCAGTGCTCCCGTGAATACCTGCGCTTCGCGAGGCAGGTAGGAAAGAGCGCATCCACCCCTGCCTCCTCGTGCAGCCAGCCGATCACGGCCCGCCGGTAGCGCCAGAGACGGCGCTCGTCGATCTCGATCGAGCTCACCTCGCCGCTGTGCGCTTGATAGAGCTTCATCTCCCGGGGACGCGCGTCGGGGCGCAACAGAGTGTAGGGGAGCATCAACCTCAGCCACTGCGCGAGACGTCGCGAGGCCATGTCGGGGTGGCTCCGTTTCAGGGACGAGCGGGCACCGTACAGCAGCTCGCTCAAGATGCCGTACCGGCGGGGGCGGGGCTGCCAGTCGGCCAGCGCCTCCTGGGCCTGGTGAATGCTGTCGAAGGCGACCTCGAAGTCCCCCTCGTCCTCGCACTCGGGCAAGGCCCGATGCACGGCCCAGCGAGCGTCCCAGGCCCGGCTCACCGGGGGAGCCGCCAGACGACAGTCAGTTTCGTCATTTGGATGAATTCTGCCTGAGCTCGCGGTCACCCTCGGTTGGACGAACTCTTCCCAGGGCTGTTCAGGCCGTCAGCAACACCTTGTTCTCCTGATCCGCCAACTGGCCCCGCAGCAGCTCGAGCTGCGCCTGCAGCTGGGCTTGCGAGAACCCGGGCACCGACACCCCGGGCCGCAGCGCGCCCGTCTTGAAGTCGACCAGGTTCTTGATCTCGGTCGGATCGCTGGGCAGGTGGTACATCTCGTACTGGTCGGGCTGCCCGGTGCCGACGTCGTCGTAGTAGCGGGTGTACTTCCAGTCGCCCGTGCACAACATGTGCAGCGCGTTGGGCTCGACGCACGAGCCCGGGAACAGCGGGGCGCCGCCCGCGATCAGATTGTCCACGCGCTGGAGATAGAAGTCGTAGTTGTCCTGGTTGACCGGATCGGGCACGTCGGGCAGCGCGGTGGCGTCGTCCTCGGTGAAGTAGAGCACGCCCGGACGGGGCAGCTCGCCCCCCGACTCGAGGTGGGGCGCCAGGTTGATCCCTACGAAGTCGTGCACCGGCGACTGGCCGGTGATTTTGGGCTTGATCGCCTGCAATTGCTCGGCTCCGAAGCCGGCGAAGCCGAGCAGGGTCGGGGCCAGGTCGATACTGCTGGTGGGCTCGAAATACTCACGCATCGTGTCCGTGGGGTTGAGCAGCGGGCTCGAGATGATCATCGGCACGCGGGTCGCCTCGTCATAGCCGGTGAAGAACTTCTGCAGCATCTGGTTGTGGGCCATCGTGTTGGCGCCGTGGTCGGAGGTAAAGACCAGGATGGTGTTCTCGGCCAGCCCGGCCGCGTCGAACGCCTCCAGCGCGCGCTGGATCTGCAGGTTGACCAGGTACTGCATGTAGACGTAGAACTGGCCGTGGGCCAGTGCCCAGCCCTGCTGGAGGTCGGGGGAGAGGTTCTGGGTGGGCTCGGGCAGCACGCCGATCTGCAGGGCCGGGGGCAGGTTGGAGGCCAGCGCCAACTGCATCTTCCAGGCGCTGTCCAGGTGGCACTGCGGCTTGGTGGACAGGTCCTCGTTCCAGGTGGAGGGCAGGTTGAACGTGTTCTGGGGGAATCCGCCCGGATTGAGCTCGACCGTGACGCCGTTGTCGCTGGTGTTGGAGATGGTGCCGGGGGCGGGGATCGGCTGGGGGTTGTCCCGCATGTTGAGCGGGGCGGTGACGCCGCCGGCTGCCTCGGGCAGGTTGAACGGGGCCGGGAAAGCTCCGATGTCATGCGGATTGGTGAACGAGGCCACCGCGAACCAGGGGTTCGGGTTGTCCTTCTGCTCGTTGAAGAAGTTGCTGATGATGTCCGCGAAACCCAGGTCGCGGTAGGCGCCGAGGTTGGGGATGGAGCTATCCGGGTCGGGGCCCGAGGTGGCGTAGTCAGAGAAGCCCCAGGGCTCCAGGTCGTAGGGCGGCTCGGACGTGTTGGAGACGTGCCACTTGCCCATATAGTGCGTGGTATAGCCCGCCGCGCGGAACCAGTCTCCCACGGTGGGCACTCCGTCAGGGTCGAGGAACTTGATCTCGCTGGGCACCTTGAACGTGCCGTTCACCTGAGTCACACCGTGCAGCGAGGGATACTGACCGGTGAGGAAAGTGGTGCGGCTGGGAGCGCAGGCGGCCGCGGCCGTATAGTGCCGGCGCAGCACGGTGCTGTTCTTGCGCAGTCGCATGTAGGCCGGAAAGAAGCCGATGAACGGGTTGTCGGGGGAGACGTTGGGCTGAAAGCCCAGGATCTCTTTGACGGCCGGGATCTCGCCCTCGTCAGGGCCGTAGCCGTTGGGCGCGATGCGCATCTCGTCCACCAACATCAGCACGATGTTGGGCGGCCGCTTCGGCTGGACCGGAGCCTCGGAGGCCGGAGCCTGCGAGGTGGAGGGATCGCTGGTGCCGCAGCCAGCAGCGAGAAGGGCGGCGGAGGCGACCGTGGCCTTGAGGAAATCGCGACGAGTATTCATCCCACGCGATTCGAAAAAGCCTTCCTGGGTCCTCTATCCAACTGCCAACCAGGCTACGACGAGGCAAACCAATCAGGGTTCACGCGCGGGAAAAGGCAATTCACCAGCTCCAGGTGCCGCACGAACTCCAACTCGACGTCCTCGCCCTGGCGGGCCCGCCAGTACATCTCGGAGAGGCGCCAGAAATCGCCCAGCGCGCCGAAAAACTGGTCCTTCATCCGGTCCACGAAGTGGCCGTTGGCGATCACGAAGGGCAGGTCGCTGGACATGGCCACCATCAGCTGGCGTGCGGCCTGGCACAGGATGCGGCGCACCGGGCCGTCGGGCGGGTGGGTGGCGGCCATGCGCCCCATCTCCTCGCCCGCTTCGTGCACATGACGGTACATCCACGAGGTGGCCCCCGACATCCACTTCTCGAAGGTCGCCTTGTCGCCCCAGCTGGAAACGTTGGGGTACATCTCCTGGGCGGTCGGATTGGCGGCCAGATAGGCCGAGGGAGTGGTCAGCTCGGTGATGTTCTGGTCGTAGTGCAGCTTCTTGAACATGTTGTAGAGGAACTGCGGTCCCTCGTACCAGTGGTGCCCGAAGAGCTCGGCGTCGTAGGGCGCCACGATGATGGGCTTCTTCCACATGGTGTGGCTCAGGTATTCGAAGCGCGCGTTGCGACACTGAATGAAGTGCGCCGCCTGGCTGAACGCTTTGCCGGCCGCCCACTCGGGGTTGTAGGCCTGCTTGGGGCCGCCGCTGCGGTCGGTGATGCGGTTGTACTTGAACGGCCCGCCCCGGATGTGGAAGTCGAGGTAGTCCGGGTCGCCGGGATAACCCATCTCGCCGCTCCAGACCTGCTCGGAGGTCTCCGGGTCGCGGGGAAACGCGCTGACCCGCGAGCCTTTCACGAAAACGGGAGCATTCAGGCCGAACTCGGCCTCGGCGTCGCCGCGCGTGACCGTGCTGCCCTCGGTGAAGAAATAGGCGAAGCCGGCCTCCTCCAGAAACCGCTCCACTCCGGGCGCGTAAGCGCACTCTGGCAGCCAGACGCCGCGGCTGGGGCGGCCGAAGACCTGGTCGTGGTATTCGGCCGCCGCCATGCAGTTGCCCCGAACGGCGCCCGGCACCATCTGCCAGAGCGGCAGCATGGGATGGGTGCCGACGCAGGTGCAGATCTCGAGCTTGCCCTTTTCCTGGAAGTAGCCGAAGGCCCGCGTCAGATCGCACCCCCAGCCCATGAAGATGTCGCGGCAACGCATCATGTGGCGCAGGTGCATGCGGGCGGCGGCCTGGTAATGGGGCTCCTCGTGGGCGGTGCGGGCCACTTCCAGGCGCGCCAGGTTGATCAGCCGGTCGATGGTCTCCACCACGTCGGCCTGGTGGCGCGAGCTCTTCATCATGGCGGCCAGCGGCGGCGAGATGTCCACCGACATCTTGAAATCGACCCCCTCGTTGGTGAGAGCGTCCATCACCTCGAGCAGCGGCAGGTACGTCTCGCGCACCGCCTCCGAGAACCACTCCTGGGGGTAGCCCTCGGGCCGCCACTTGTCGCCCTCACCGAAGTTGACCGGGTCGGGAATAAAGGGGAGATGCGCGTGCAGGTGCAGCAAAAGGTAGCCCTTGCTGTAGTGCGAGGTTCCGTGCGGCGACTCCAGCGGGCGGATGGTGGGATGGGTCGCGCGGAACTCGTTGTGGGCGTAGGATACGTAGTTGTTGCCGGCCTGCAGGCGCCCGAGCTGAGCCGGGTTGGAGAGCGGAGTGAGGAACTCTTGCTTCCAGCCGTCGATCCAGGCGACGAGCTGGACCCGGTAGACGCGGTCGCTGGGAAGTTGCAGGTAGAAGTCGTGGGCCGCGTCCAGGTTGACCTCGCGGTCGTGCTCGGGCTGATGGTGCGAGCCTCCCGCCCAGTCGTGGAAAATCTTGAGCTGGCACCGGACTCGCCCGAGCAGGTCGCCGTGCTTGACGGCCAGCTCGTGCCAGGTCTCTGGCTCGACATGCCAGTAGCAGTAGAGCCACTCCTCGCTGTTGGGCATCAGCACCGCGCGATTGGCGCGCATGGGGAGGTGGGTGGGTCGCGACGTCTGGACGACCTTTCTCTTGCTGACCAGCCGGGCGGCATACTCGCCCGGCTCGAGGCCCCAGAAGAACCAGTTCCCGTGGGCCTCGACCGGTCGCTTCTCGTGCTCGCGGTAAGGCTTGCCGTCCTTGAGCAGCTCCAGGCTCAGGTCCCTGGGTGCTTTCTCCAGCGACCAGACCGCCTTCAGCTGCAGCGAGTCGGTCTCGGAGATCTGGCGCCAGAGGCGCAGCGACTCGCCCGGTGGGGTGACCTCGAAGTCGACCGCGGCCAGCACTTCCTGTGGCTCGGCCGCGAGGCGCCGGGCGGCGAAGATGGTTTTGAGCGGCTCCTTGAGCCCCTGCTTGCGCACGCACAGCTCCACCTGGCGGATGCGCCCCTCGAGGTACATGTGGTCGCGGCGCGGGACGTCGATCCAATCGACGTGGGGCGGCTCACCCTCCCACACGACGCGCAGCCCCACCTGGCAGTCACTGTCCCAGTCGAGGTGGTGCAGCGACTCGACCTCGTGCTGGATGGCGTTCCAGTCCAGCCCGGGCCACAGGATGACCTGGCTGCCGGGACTGTCCTGCAGCCAGACCACGCCGGGCGCCTGATCCTGGGTGGAGCGCACCTCGACCTCGGGCCGGAAGCTGCGGGCCAGCTCGAGCCGCCACTTGCCGGGCTCGAGAAACAGCTCCTTGCTGTTGAGGTGGTTGACGCGCAGGGACTTCTTGACCTCGCCGCTCTGCAGCACCCGCAACAACAGGTCCTCGTCGGCGTAATTGACCCGCGCGTGGTAGCTCGGATCCCACTCCGCCGCCACGTGGCCGGCGGCCACCTCGACGAGCATCTTGTTGGCGGAGAAGACGGGCGCGATAGGCATGCCATTGTCGTGCGCGGGAGGAAAGAGGATTCCTGCCCCCTTTGGGTCCACGTGGGGGATGCTCTGGTCCGTGACCACCTGGTGCAACCGGGTGACCGGGGTCGAATGGTGGGTCTGGAGCCAGCTGTCGATCGGACTGGAAATTCGCGTCATTCGGCCTTGAGAGGGATCTGGTCGCTTTCGGGCAACCCTTCTGCCCTATGCTGCATCTACCCGATCCCCTGATCGCCCGTTACCTCACGCCGCAAGATTTGAAGCTGGCCGAGAGCACGCTTTCGGACGAAGCGCTCTACCGACGTTGCATGGAGATCGAGCTGGCCTGGTTGCGGGTGCTGGCGCCCCACGTCGGGTTCAGCGACGACGACCTGACCAGAGCCAAGAAGGCCATCGCCAGGATCCCCATGCAAGAGGTGGTGGACGAGGAGAACCGGATCAAGCACGACCTCAAAGCGGTCGTCAACGTGATGACCCGCTATGTGCCGGACGCGCTCAAGCCCTACGTCCACCTGGGGGCGACCTCCTACGACATCCTGAGCAACGCGCATCTCCTGCGCCTGCGGGATGGTTGCGAGAAGATGGCCCTGCCCGCGCTGGCGGAAGTCGGCCGGCAACTGATCCGACTGGCCCGCGAGGAGGCGGGGACCCACCAGATCGGCCGCACCCACGGGCAACACGCCGAGCCCATCACGTTCGGCTACGCGATGGCCGTTTACCTCGACCGGCTGGGCTTCTGCCTCACCCGCCTCAAAGATGCCCTCAAGCAGCTGCGCGGCAAGTTCAGCGGCGCCGTGGGGGGCTACGTGGCCCTGGGGCTGATCTTCGAGGAGCCCCGCGCGATCGAGAAGCAGCTGCTGAAGAGCCTGAAGCTGGAGCAAGCCTCGACCTCGACCCAGATCACCCACCCGGAGCCCGCTCTTGAGGTGCTCCACCACCTCACGGCCGCCTTCGGGGTGCTGGCGAACCTGGCCGATGACCTGCGCCACCTGCAGCGCACGGAGATCTCCGAGGTGGCCGAGGCCTTCGTGGAAGGGGCCCAGGTGGGCTCTTCGGCGATGCCGCACAAGCGCAATCCCATCACCTGGGAGAACGTAAAGTCGCTCTGGAAGGTCTTCATGCCGCAGATCATGACGTTCTACATGGACCAGATCTCCGAGCATCAGCGCGATCTCTCCAATTCGGCCAGTGCGCGCTTCTTGCCCCGCATCGTGCTGGGGCTCTCGGTGGCGGCTCGGCGCTCGGCGCGCGGCCTGCAAGGCCTGGTGGTCGACCACGAGCACATGCAGCGCAACCTGCACCAGACGGGCCAGATCATCTCGGGCCCGGCCCAGACCCTGTTCAGCTATCTGGGCGAGGAAGATGCCCACGAGTCGTTCCGCCGGATGTCCCTGGAGGCGCAGAAGACCAACACCCCGCTGTTGAAGCTTTTGCCCAGGGCCCAGTTGAAGAAATTGCAGCCTCACCAGCTCAAAGCTCTGGAAGATCCGATGCTGCTCACGCGACATGCCGAAAAGTCCGCCCGGGAGGTGGCCGCCTACTGGGAAAGGACTTTCGGCTCCTGAAGAGAATTCAAGCCCTTGGCTGCCCCTGGAGGTTGTGCTATATTGGCCCCGGCTTCATAACGACTGCCAACCGCCAACCGCCAACCAATACTCAACGAGGTAGGTCCAGCAAGAATGTCCAGACGCGAGCGCAATCCAGAAGGATTCTGGCCCAAGGTGATGGTGGCCACCATCGTGGTCATCTGGGTCTCGCTCGTCGCCGGCAACTGGCTGGGTAACTTCCTCATCAACAAGCTGGCCGAGCACGAGAAGGAAGAGGGCGGCGGAAGCGGCACCGAGTTCAAGCAAGACCTCATGCGGGGCGCGCGTCCGCGTCCCTGGCAGAAGGCCGATCCCAAGCTCCAGGAGGAGCTCGACAAGCAACGCACCCGCCTGACGGGGGAGAAGCCGAGGGTCGTGCCCCAGGAGATCGTGACCGCCTCGCCCGTGGCGCCCGACGCCAAGGCGACCGCGACGTCCACTCCGGCGGCGACCGAGACCGAGGCGCCCGCTCCCGAAGCGACCCCGGCCGACGTGTCGGCCGCTCCCACCGAAACGCCGGCGGCTCCGCCCGAGGCCACTCCCGCCGAGCCCACCCCCACGCCCGCTGGTGGCGGCGCCGTGGAGCTGCAGTTCGGCTCTTTCTCCAGCGAGGAGAACGCCAAGGCGCTGATGCAGGACCTCGCCAACCAGGGCCAGGAGGCCCGGTTGGAGGCCATCCCAACCGATAACGGCACGGTTTATCGCGTGCGCGGCGGCGGATTCAACGGCGCCGACGACGCCAAAACCAAAGCCGAAAAGCTCCGCGAGCAGGGAATTGACGCCTTCATCGTCAACCCCTGAGGATCGTGTCCCTGAGTTCCGAGCAAGATCCGCGCACGCCTGAAGCTGACCGCAGCTGGGCCCGCTCGGTCAAAATCCTGGTGGTCGACGACGATCCGAGCTTGCTGCGGATGGTCAAGACCCTGCTGACCTGCTCCAACCGCGAGTACGAGGTCCTGACCGCCAATTCCGGCCCCGAGGCGCTCACCATCGCGCGGGCCGAGGTCCCCGACCTGATCTTGCTGGATCTGATGATGCCCGACATGGATGGCATCGAGGTTTGCCGCCGTTTGCGCCAGAATCGCCTGACCTACCTCATTCCGGTGGTCATGCTCACCGCCAGCGGTCAGGGCCACCGCCTGGACGCCCTGCGCACGGGCGTGGACGATTACCTGGCCAAGCCCTTCGACCCGGTCGAGCTCGAGGCGCGCATCGAGGGATTGGTGCTGCGTTTCCGTCAGACCCGCGCCTCCAACCCGCTCACAGGCCTGCCCGGTAACTTCTCCATCGAGCAAGAGATCACGCGCCGCATCCTGCGCGAGGAGCGCATGGCCTGCTGCTACGTCGACCTGGACAACTTCAAGGCTTACAACGACAAGTATGGCTTCGAGGCCGGCGACGACATCATCAAGCTGGTCGCCCGGGTGCTGGTGCAGGCCGCCGAGGAGAAGGGCAAGCCGGACGACTTCGTGGGCCACATCGGCGGCGACGACTTTATCTACATCACCAACCCCGACCAGGTCGACGCGGTGTGCGGGCAGGTCATCGTCAAGTTCGACGAGGCGGTGCCGGCGTTCTACTCGGAAGAGGACCGGAAGGCCGGCTACATCGAGGTCATCAACCGCCAGAACACGGCCCAGAAGTTCCCCCTGATGACGCTGTCCATCGGCGTGGCCAACAACCTCAAGCGGGTGTTCACCAGCGCCTTGCAGGTGGCCGAGATCGCGGCCGAGATGAAGCACGCCGCCAAGGCGCGCAATTCGACCCGGAGCAACTTCATCGTCGACCGCCGCTCGTCGTGAGCGGGTCCGTCGCCCTCGGATTCTTCGACGGGGTCCACCTGGGCCACCAGGCCCTCCTGAACGAGGCGGACACCGCCTTCACGTTCGATAACCATCCCGCCACCGTGTTGCGGCCGGATCAGGCGCCGGCGCTGCTGACGACTTTCGAGGAGCGGCGCGCGTTGATGGAGGGTCTCGGCAAGAGAGTGGTGCACCGTCCGTTCGATCGAGACTTTTCGGCGCTGTCCCCGCAGGAGTTCGCGGCCGAGGTGCTGCGCGGCCAGTTGGGGGCCACCCGCATCGTGGTGGGGCCCAACTACCGTTTTGGCCACAAAGCCAGTGGGACCCCCGAGCTGTTGCGCGAGCTGGGCTTCGAGGTGGTCGAGGTGGCGCCCGTGGTCGTGGAGGGCCAGATGGTCTCCAGCACCGGCATCCGCCAACTGCTGGCGCAGGGACGCCCGGCCGAAGCCGCACAGTGGCTGGGCCGCCCCTATTCATGGGAGGCCGTCGTGGCCCACGGCGCCCAGCGGGGGCGCCTGCTCGACACGCCCACGGCCAACCTGCCGGTCCCGGCGGGCAAGGTCGTGCCGGCCCTGGGAGTCTACCTGGTGCAGACGACCTTCGACGGGCACGCTTACAACGGCGTGGCCAACCTGGGCGTGCGTCCCACGTTTGGCACCAACGAGCCGCTGCTGGAGGCGCATCTCCTGGGTTTCGAGGGCGACCTCTACGGCCGCAAGCTCCGCGTCGACTTCGTGGGCCGCCTGCGCGAGGAGCGCAAGTTCGACGGCCTGGAGGCGCTCAAAGCCCAGATCCGTGCCGACCGCGAGCAGGCCTTGCAGTTCTTCGGTGGCTGAGCAGGCCTGTTCCGATCCGCCCCGCAAGGGGGGGTGTTGTTTCGACCCGGGGCACATTCTGACCGACCCCGACCACCTGCCCGGCGGCTATCCCTTGCTGACCGTGGCGCTCACGCGCGAGCCGGCGCCCGCGGTTCTGCCTCTCCTGACCGAGGTGCACCGGGTCGAGTTGAGCCGGCACGCCCCCGTGCTCGACCTGGCCGCGCCCTGGACCCTGTGGCTGCAAGACCTGGGGGAGGAGGAGGACCTGTTCGTCCTGGAGGAGCACATCCAGCGCGCGGCCTCTCGGGGCGCCGACCACGTGCTGGTCTCGCTGGCGCGGCAGGACATGGACCCCACGGAAGAGTATCTGCAACGCCTGCTGAGCCTGATCCGCAGCCTCTGCGACGAAGCGGGTCTGACCTTCGCCACGGTCCCCGGTCTGAAGGTCAATCCCTATCTCGCCTCCTCCAAGTGCTGTAGGTGGCCAAAATAAGGAGCTCTCGAACATGCAACGCACCCCGCTCGCCGAGGTCCACCGCCAGGAAGGCGGCAAGATGGTCGACTTCGCCGGTTGGGAGATGCCCATCGAGTACACCGGCATCAAGGCCGAGCACCTGGCCGTGCGCAACGACTGCGGCCTCTTCGACCTGAGCCATATGGGCGAGATCGAGGTCAAGGGCCCGAAAGCTTTCGACTACATCCAGGGCCTGATCACCAACGACCTGAGCAAGTGTGCCGACGGCCAGTGCCAGTACAGCACGATGTGCAACGAGCAGGGGCACGTGCTGGACGACCTGATCACCTACCGCTTCAACAAAGAGCGGTTCATCCTGGTGGTCAATGCCTCGAACCGTGAGAAAATCTGGGCCTACATGTCGTCCAAAGTCAGCGACGACAGGAGCGGCCAGAAGGTTTGGGAAGGCCTGGAGCTCAAAGATTTGTCGCTGGATACGGCCCTGATCGCCATTCAGGGCCCCAACGCCCAGAAGAAGCTGCAGCCGCACGTCAAGGTCGATCTAGAGGCGATCAAATACTATCACTTCGCCATGGACGACCAGTGGATGCTCGTCTCGCGCACCGGCTATACCGGCGACGACGGGTTCGAGGTCTACCTGCCCAACGCCGAGGCCGAGAAGTTCTGGAAGGCCCTGCGCGCCGACGGCGTCCCACCCATCGGACTGGGCGCCCGTGACACTTTGCGCCTGGAGTCGGGCTATTCGCTCTACGGGCACGAGATCGACGAGCAGACGACCCCGCTCGAAGCCGGACTGGCCTGGGTGACCAAACTGGACAAAGCCGCGTTCGTCGGCAAACAGGCGCTGGTCGAGCAAAAGGCGGCGGGCGTGCCCCGCACGGTGGTAGGCCTTTTGATGGAGGGACGCGCCATCCCGCGCGAGGGTTATCCGGTTCTGCGCGATGGAAAGGTCGTGGGGCGCGTTACCAGTGGAACCTACTCCCCCTCGCTCAGCAAAGGGATCGCCCTGGCATCCGTGGAAAGCACCTGCCGCCCTGAGGGCACGGTGCTGCAAGTAGACGTGCGGGGACGGGGCGAGAATGCCAAAGTGGTGCGTCCCCCATTCGTGGCTGGAAGCGTCCGCCGGAACTGAGAAGGAGAATGCCGACCGAATGATTCCCGAAGAGCTTCGCTACACCAAAGAGCACGAGTGGGTTCGCCTGTCCAATGGCGTCGGCGAGGTGGGGATCACGCATTTCGCCCAGGACCAGTTGGGAGACATCGTCTTCGTCGAGCTGCCCCCGGTGGGCACGCGCATCGAGACCAACAAGCGCTTCGGCACGGTGGAGTCGGTCAAGACCGTCTCCGACCTGTTCGCCCCCTGTAACGGCGAGGTTGTCGAGGTCAATACCCGCCTCTCGTCCGACGGCGCCGACTTCCAGCCCGAGCTGATCAACTCCGATCCTTACGGCGGCGGCTGGATGGTGAAGGTCAAAGTGGACAGCCCGGCCGAGATCGAGGCCCTGCTGGATGCGAAGGCCTACGCCGAGATCGCCAAAAGCTAAACGATGAACTACATCCCGCATACGCCCCAGGATCAGCAGAAGATGCTGGAGGCGGCCGGTCTGAAGACCCCGGCCGACCTCTTCGGCTATCTGCCAGAGGAAGTCAAGCTGGGCCGCGACCTCGATCTGGCCCCCGGCCTGACCGAGCACGACCTCTTTCGTCACCTCGAGGGTCTGGCGCGCAAGAACGTGCTGGCCACGCGCGGCTCGTTCCTGGGGGCGGGCGCCTACCACCACTATTCCCCGGCCGTCGTCGACACCGTCATCTCGCGCTCCGAGTTCCTTACCGCCTACACGCCGTATCAGCCCGAGGTCAGCCAGGGCACGCTGCAGGCGATCTTCGAGTTCCAGACGATGATCTGCGAGCTGACCGGGATGGACGCGGCCAACGCGTCGGTCTACGACGGCTCCAACGCCACGGTCGAGTCGGTGCTGATGGCGCTGAACACGACCAACAAGCCCCGCGTGCTCATTTCGCGTGGCGTGCACCCGCATACGCGCGAGGTTCTGAAGACCTACCTGGCGGCTCACGACGTCCACCTCGACGACGTGGCCCTGGGCGAGGACGGGCGCACGAAGCTGGGCGACGTGCCCGAAGATACGGCCGCCGTGCTGCTGCAAAACCCCAATTTCCTGGGCGTGATCGAAGACGTCACCGCCCTGACCGAGAAAGCGCACGGCGCCGGGGCCCTGAGCATCGTCTCCGTGCAAGATCCGGTCAGCCTGGCCTTGCTGAAGTCGCCCGGCGCCTGCGGGGCGGACATCGCTGCGGGCGAGGCCGCTCCGCTCGGGTTGCCCCCGTCCTACGGTGGTCCCTACGTCGGCTTCATGGCCTGCAAGAAGCAGTTCCTGCGCCGCCTGCCGGGCCGTCTGGCGGGCATGACGGTGGACAGCTCCGGCAAGCGGGTCTTCTGCCTGACGCTGCAGGCGCGTGAGCAGCACATCCGGCGCGAGAAGGCCGCCTCCAACATCTGCACCAACCAGGGCCTGTGCGCTCTGGCCGTCACCGCCTATCTGGCGCTGGTGGGACCCCAGGGGCTGCGCGAGGCGGCGCTGACCTGCCTGTCGTTGGCCGAGGCCTTCAAGAAGAAGCTGCCCGCGGGCTACAAACTGCTCTTCAAGTCGCCCACCTTCCACGAAGTGGCGGTGGAGTGCCCCGTCGACCCGGTCGAGCTCAACAAGAAGCTGGCCGAGCGCGGCATCCTGGGCGGCTATCCGCTGGGCGCCGACTACCCCGAGTTCAAGAACGGGATGGTTTTCTGCTTCACCGAGGTGAACGGCGCGGCCGAGCTGGACAACTTGCTGGGCGACCTCAAAGCGCTCGTTCCCGCGGCCGCTGCCGCGCAGGAGGGTGCCCGTGGATAGACTCGAGCCGACCCTTTTCGAGAAGAGCTCCCCCGGCCGGCGCGGCTGCACGCCTCCGACGGGCGGCGTGGCGCTGGTCGATCCCAAAGCCGTCCTGGGCGATCTCGTCCGCGAGGAGCCTCCGGCCCTGCCCGAGCTGGGCGAGCTGCAGGTGCTGCGCCACTTCATGCGCCTCTCGCAGCTCAACTTCAGCATCGACACCAACTTCTACCCGCTCGGGTCGTGCACCATGAAGTACAACCCGCGCGTCAACGAGCAAACCGCCCGTCTGGCGGGTTTCGCGCGGCTGCACCCGATGCAGCCGGTCGAGGCCGTGCAGGGCGCGCTGGAGCTGATGTATGACCTGCAGAACGACCTGCAGGAGATCACCGGGATGGACGGCTTCACGCTCCAGCCCGCGGCCGGCGCTCACGGCGAGTTCACCGCGCTCCTGATGGCGGCGGCCTACTTCCGCGACAAAGGCGAAAAGCGGACCAAGGTCGTGGTTCCCGACTCTTCTCACGGCACCAACCCCGCCAGCGCCGCTTTGGCCGGCTTCGAGGTGGTCACGATCCCCACCAACCCGGTGGGCGACGTCGACCTCGAGCAGCTCAAGGCCGTGCTGAACGAGGAAGTGGCCTGCCTGATGCTCACCAACCCCTCGACGCTGGGGCTGTTCGAGCAGCAGATCGTCGAGGTGGCCAGACTGGTCCACGACGTGGGAGGCTTGCTCTATTACGACGGCGCCAACATGAATGCGCTGCTGGGCGTGGCGCGTCCGGGCGACATGGGCTTCGACCTGGTGCACCTCAACCTGCACAAGACGATGAGCACGCCCCACGGCGGCGGTGGCCCGGGCGCAGGCCCGGTGGGCGCCCGCGGAGCCCTGGTGGACTATCTTCCCGGTCCTCGGGCGGGTAAGACCAGGGACGGCTTCGAGTTCTACCAGCCGTCGAAGAGCATCGGCCGCGTGCGCATGTTCTGGGGCAATTTCCTGGTGCTGGTGCGCGCCTACACCTACATCCGCTACCACGGTCCCGACGGGCTGCGCCAGGTGGCCGAAGGGGCCGTCATGGCGGCCAACTACGTGCGCATGAAGGTCAAAGAGTATTTCGACATGCCCTACGACCGGCTCTGTATGCACGAGTTCGTGCTGTCGGCCAAAACGATGAAAGAAAAGAAAGGCGTGCGGGCCATGGACGTGGCCAAACGCCTGCTCGACTATGGATTCCATGCTCCCACGGTCTACTTCCCGCTGTGCGTGGAAGAGGCCCTGATGATCGAACCGACCGAGACCGAGGCCCTGGAGACGCTGGATGCATTCGCCGAGGCCCTGGTGAAGATCGCCCACGAGGACGTGGGTCTGGTCACCTCGGCTCCCCACAACACCCCGGTGGGTCGCGCCGATGAGGCGCGCGCCGCCCGCAAACCGGTGTTGCGCTGGGAGGAGGGGGCGCAATAAGCAGCGAGATCGAAACGGGGACAGTGTTCAGCCAGGCTGCGGGGCTCCTCGAGGAGAACCTGATCGGCCTGGCTGAGCGAGTTTCCGACCGTTGCTTCGCCGAGCTGGCTTCCTACAAGCCCGACGCCATGCCGCGCACCGAGTCGCGTAAGACGGTCGAGCGGCTGCTGGTCTTCCTGATTACCCACCTGCGCCAGAGCGGCGAGCCGGCCGGCACGGCCGAGGCCGGGCGCTGGCACAGCGACCTGGTGCGTTTCGAGGAGGGCATCGCGGCGCGCCGCGTCAAGATGCAGATCGAGTTCAGCGACCTGATGATGGGCCTGCACTTCTTGAGCGCCGAGACCTGGGCTCTCCTGAGCCGCGAGCTGCAGCGCCCCGTCTCGACCGAGGACCTGTTCTCGCTCGAGCGCCGTCTCAACGGCCTGATCGACCAGTTTTTCGTGGAGCTCTCCTCGGCCTACGTGAAAAGCGCCAAAGAGGTGATCGAGTCCCAGGAGCAAGCTCTCCAGAAGTGGGAAGAAGTGGTTCGCTCGGCCGCCGAGATCCGGCTCAAGATTCCGTGCGAGAACGAGTTCGCCGCCATCGTGCGCCTGCAGGCCGAGGCCATCGCCCGCCGCAGCGGCTTCTCCGATGAGGAGATCTATGACATCATGACGGCCGTGGGCGAGGTGTGCGACAACGCCATCGAGCACGGCGGCTCCGAGCGCGGCATCGATGTGACCTATCGCTTCGCGCCCACCGAGATCTCCGTGGAAGTGCAAGATTTCGGGCGCGGCTTCGACCCCTCGGGACGCGGCGAGGAGGTTCCCGACCTCTTCTCCGAGCGCGGGCGTGGCATCTTCTTGATGAAGAACCTGATGGATCGCGTGGAGATCGACTCGCGCATCGGTCAGGGCACGCGTATTTTGCTCGCCAAATCTCGAGACTGAGTCTGGTTGGCAGTTCGCAGTTGGCAGTTGGCAGGGCAGGACGGCTGCTGATCGATCCGCCGATGGGGGCGGCTGCCAATATGGCGCGGGATGAGGCGCTCATGGACTCCCCGGTATTGACCTTGCGCCTCTACAGCTGGGCGGAGCCGACGCTTTCGCTAGGCAAGTTCCAGCCGGACGAGTTTCCCGGTGTGCCGACCGTGCGCAGGCCCAGCGGCGGACGCGCCTTGTGGCACACGCCCGACGACATTACCTATTGTGTGGTGCTCCCCGACAGCGGGGCGATGCCTCTGCGCGAGGCGTTTTGCCACGTCACGCGGGCCTTGAAGGCCGCCCTGCACGCTCTGGGCCTCACCGAGGTTGAATCGTGTGCGACCGACGCCATCCCCTCCAGCCGGAGCAACCCTTCCTGCATGGCGGTGCTGCGCGAGGGCGAGCTATCGGCCCGCGGCCGGAAGCTGGCCGGCTCGGCCCAGGTGCGGCGCCGCGACGTGACCCTGCAGCACGGCTCGATACCGCGGCGTCTCGACCGGGCGATGCTGACCCGACTGTGGGGGGGCTGCGAGGGCATGATCGACCTCGAGACGCTGGGGATGGGCCATCTGGACCCCTTTGACCTGGCCCGGGAAATAGGACGTTTTTGGGGGGTCGAGTGGGAGGAGGGCTCGGAAAATCCTTGAACATTTTCAGACCGCGTGATGGTAGCGTCCGCAGCGCGGGCTGAATATCCCAGGGGTTCTCCAGGTTCCACAGCTTGCCAGGGAGGTGTCCGCCCGTGACGTCGTTATCGGTCGAAGGCACGGTCTTCTGTCTGCTCTGCCAGGTGGCAGTCAAAGATGGCTATGCGTGCCCCGCATGCGGAGCCGAGCTGGTGGTCCAGGTCTCGCTGCACAAGGATGCCCCGCCCCCCCAGGCCTGAGATCGCCTTCCGGCTGAGGCCGGCCACCACCGAGGACCTGCCGGCCATCGTGGAGCTGGCGGTGGACATGGTGGTGCACTCGGTCTCTCCTCATCGCGACTCCACCCCCGAGATGGTGCGCGCCTACCGGCGCGACGATCTGCGTACGCTGCAAGACGCCCTGCAGATGGACCGCGCCCGCGTGTTGGTGGCCGAAGCTCCCGACGGCTCCCTGCTGGGCCACATCGTCGTGCTGGCCGGTCAGATCGACTCTTCTACCGGCGAAGCCCAGGGCTGGATTTTCGATGTCTCCGTGCGCGGCGATTCCTGGGGCAAAGGAGTGGGACGCACGCTCGTGGTCGCGGCCGAGGAGTTCGTGGCCGAGCGTGGCCTGGCGCGGATCGGCCTGGGGGTGACCAGCGCCAACGAGCGCGCCGTGCGGTTCTACCAGGAGCTGGGCTACGCGGAGGAGCGCAAACAGATGATCAAGAAGCTGTGACGCCCCCGGAGGGTCGACAGTCGACAGTCGACAGTCAACAGGAATGCCTACGCAGATTAGTTCGTTAGAGGTCGTGCTTGACGGCCAGTCTCTCAAGCTCTCGGATCTGGAAGCTTTGTCGCTTGCCTCGACTTCCGCGCGTCTCGGCGATGGGGTGGCGGGCCGGGTGGCGCTGTCGCGGCGCGTGGTGGACGATCTGGTGGCCCGGGGTGATACCGTTTACGGGCTGAATACCGGCTTTGGGCGGCTGGTGGACGTGCGCATCAGCACCGATGAGATTCACGAGCTGCAGTGCAATCTGGTGCGGTCGCACGCGGCCGGGGTGGGGGAGCCGCTGCCCCCCGAGACGGTGCGCACCATGATGGGCTTGCGCGTCAACGCGCTGGCGCACGGCTACAGCGGCGTGCGGCTGGAAGTGCTGCAGCGGCTGCTCGACTTTCGCCAGGCCGATCTGCTGCCCGAAGTGCCCTCCCGCGGCTCGGTGGGCTCCAGCGGAGACCTGGCCCCGCTCTCCCACATCGCCCTGGGCCTGATGGGCGAGGGACAGTGTCGGCTGAAAGGCGACCGCATGCCCACCGCCGAGGCGCTGCGCCAGACCGGTCTGGAGCCGATCCTCCTGGAGGCCAAAGAGGGCCTGGCGCTGATCAACGGGACCCAGATGATGAGCGCGGTGGGCGGTCTGGCGCTGGCCCGTGCCTCGCGTCTGCTGCGGATCGCCGACATTATCGGAGCCATGAGCGTGGAAGCGCTGATGGGCACCCACACCGCCTTCTGTCAGGACATCCACCGGCTGCGCCCGCATCCCGGCCAGCTGGCCTCGGCCGCCAACCTCACGCGACTGATGGCCGATTCGGCCCTGGTCGACTCCCACAAAGACTGCCACCGCGTCCAGGACGCCTATTCGCTGCGCTGCATGCCCCAGGTGCACGGAGCCGCCCGTGACGGGCACGCTTTCGCGGTCGCCATTCTCGAGCGCGAGATCAACTCGGCCACCGATAATCCGCTGGTCTTTCCGGAGGGAGAGCGGGTCATCAGCGGGGGCAACTTCCACGGGGCCCCGGTGGCGCTGGCGCTGGACTGCTCCAAGGTCGCCCTGAGCTACCTCGGCACCATCTCCGAGCGCCGCAGCGAGCGCCTGCTCAACCCCGACACGAGCGGGCTGCCCCCATTCTTGACCCGCCAGGGCGGTCTTCACTCCGGCCTCATGCTGGTGCAGTATGCGGCGGCGGCCCTGGCCAACGAGAACAAAGTGCTGGGACACCCCGCCAGCATTGATTCCATCCCGACCTCGGCCGGTCAGGAGGATCACAACAGTATGGGTCCCACGGCCGCCTTCGCGCTCGACCGCATGGTCGACAACCTGGAGCAGATCGTGGCCTGTGAGTGGATTTGCGCGGCTCAGGCGCTGGAGTTTCACCGTCCCCTGACGTTCGGGCCCGGCGCCGAGGCCGCTCTGAGCTGCCTGCGCGCCAGCGTCTCGCAGCTCGAGGGCGATCGCGTGTTGGCCGAGGACTTGCGGACGGCTCGAGATTTGATCCGGGCGGGTGAGCCCCTGCGCGCAGTGGAGGCCAAGCTCGGCCCCCTGGCGTAGCTCGCCCGGGTAGGAACCGGTTTGGGATCCGCCGAAGAGCGCGCCAAATCTGGGAAAGTCAGGAGAGGGCAAGCATTTGGCCAGACGGCGCAGGCGGAGGATCGGCGAGAGCCAGGAGAGTCTCCTCGACGGTGGCGACGAGCTCGGATCGGACGAGGACGACGAGCTCGACAACGTCCTGTCCAGTCTCGAGTCGCGCGTGCGCGAGGTGGAGCTCCTGGCTGAGGTCCAGAGCAAGGATACCCAGGGCATGCGCGCCCGGATGGAGCAATTCCATCGCGAGCTGAAAGACCTCTCGCTGGAGACTCCCGAAGAGGACGAGCTGGTCGAGGACGTCGAGAAGATCGAGCGTCAGGTCGCCGCGCTGGCCCAGACCCAGGCCCACGTCTCGCAGCAACTCGGGCAGCTGACCGTCCGCATGGAGTCGGGCGAGCTCCTGACGGGCGTCGATGGTCGCATTGCCAGCCAGGTCGAGTCGGCCTACGCCCGCGTCGAAGAGCTGCGCGCCGAGGCCGCCCTGGCGCTGGAGCAGTTGATGTCCCGCGTCGGCGAGGAGCTCGACATGCGCTTTGGCGCCTATGACGAGCGCCTGGGCGAGATGATGCAGCGCGAGGCCATGCTGCGCGAGCAGATCAATTCCGGCCAGGTCGCCCCGGCCGGGCTCGACGACATGATCCGCGGCTCGCTGGGCCACGTGCAGGGCCAGGTGGAGCAGGTCAAGGTCGAGCTGGGCGGGCGCTTCGACGAGATGCACGCGGCCGTGGCCCAGGAGTTCGAGGAGCTGACCGAGCGCATCGGCCAGGAGCTCGGCCAGATGGCGCGCCTGAGCGACGTCGACCACAAGATCAACCAGCTCACGGGCGAGCTCGAGGTGGCCATCACCGACCTGCGCGGCATGGTCGAGGCGGGCCCCTCGGAGGCCGTGGTGGGCGAGATGAAGCGCGCCCTGGATGAGGAGCGCGAGCGCACGGCCCGCAGCCTGGACGAGATGCGGCGCGGCCTGAGCGACCTGCAGGCCAGTGTCGGCGATGCCGAGGGCCTGGGGCAGCGAGCCCGGGCGGCCATGGAAGCGGTTGCGGCGCTCGAGCAGCGTTACGGCGCCATCAACGAGCGTGTGTCCCAGGCGGCTTCGGTGGCCGAGAAGCAGCTTCAGACGGTCAATCTGGCTCTCAAGCTGGTAGACGAGCTGCATGCCAAGGCTCAGGGAGCCAACCAGCGCGTGGCCGACGAGTCGCCCGAGCCGGTCGACCCCGCCACGGGCGAAGATCTGGGCTTCGAGGTCGCCGACCTGCTGCAGGTCATGATCAAGCACAACGCCTCCGACCTCCACCTGAAGGTCGGTATGCCTCCGATGGTGCGCCTCGACGGCGAGCTCATCCCGGTGGGCGAGCGCGTGCTCAGCGACTCCGATTGCAAGCGCCTGGTGTTCGCCAGCATGAACTCCGGTCAGAAGCGCAACATGCTCGAGAAGCGCCAGGTCGACTATCCCTTCTCCCTGGCCGGCACGCGCTTCCGGATCAATGCTTTCTATGAGCGGGGCAATGTCAGTGCGGCTTTCCGGGCGCTGCGAGCCGAGATGCCCGGCCTCGACGAGCTGGGGCTGCCCCCGGTCGTCAAACGCCTGGCCACGCTCAACAGCGGACTGGTGCTGGTGACCGGCCCGACCGGGTCGGGCAAGTCCACCACGCTGACCGCCCTGGTCGACTACATCAACAACAATCGCAAGCTGCACGTGCTCACCGTGGAGGACACGGTGGAGTTCTACCACGCCGACAAGCTGTCGATGGTCACCCAGCGCGAGGTGGGAGCCGATGTGCCCAGTTACGCCGAGGGCATCATGCAGGCGCTGCGCCAGGACCCCAACGTCATCGTGGTGGGCGACCTGCGCGATCGCGAGTCGGTGCGTGCGGCGGTGGTCGCCGCCGCCAGCGGCAAGCTGGTGCTGGCCGGTATGTCCGCGTTCAACGCGGTCAGCGCCATCGACCGCGTGCTGGACACGTTCTCGACCGGTGAAGCCCAGCGCCAGGTGCGCCAGATGCTGGCCACCTCGTTGCGCGGAGTGCTGGGACAGCGCTTGCTGAGCCGGGCCGACGGGCAGGGCCGCATTCTGGCCGTCGAGGTGCTGGTCGGCAACACGCTGGTCGCCTCGCACATCCTCGAGGGTCAGACCCGCCAGATCGCTCAGTTCCAGGCTCAGGGCGCCTCGGACGGCATGCAGACCCTTACTCAGGCGCTGGGCCGGCTTTACGAGGCGGGCATGATCAGCAAGGAAGAGGCCGCCTACCACGCCGAGCAGCCCGCCGATACCCGCCCGTCCGAGTCGGGCAACGCCCAGCCTTCGGCCTCGATGACCGAAGATACGCTGATGAACTGGCTCTAGAACAGTGGCCGGCTTTGGATTTGCCAGCTTCGGAGGGGACCCGTTCGCCGAGCCCGAGCCGGTGGTCGCTCCTGTCGAAGGCGTGCGCGGCCGCCTGGCCGAGATCGAGGAGACGATCGCCCGCACCTGCGTGAAGGTCGGGCGTGATCCCAAGTCGGTCAAGCTGATCGGCGTGACCAAGCTGCACACGGCGGAGGAGATCAAGCCGGCCGTGGCCGCCGGGCTCGAGAACCTGGGCGAGAACTATGTCCAGGAGGCGCGCCAGAAGGCCACTCAGATCCCGGGCGTCAAGTGGCACCTCATCGGCCACCTGCAGAAGAACAAGGTGCACCTGGCCGTGCAGTTGTTCCAGATGATCCACACGCTCGATTCGGTCGACCTGATCCGCCGTGTCGAGGAGCGTTGTCACGATCGCGGGCAGAACCTTTCGGGCCTCATCCAGGTGCGCCTGGGTGGCGAGACCTCCAAGAACGGCGTGGAGCCCGACAAGCTCATCCCGCTCCTCGACCAACTGGCCACGCAGCCGCTGACCCGCCTGAAGCTGGTCGGCCTGATGGCTATCCCGCCCGAGCCGCAGGATCCCGAAGACAGCCGCCCTCACTTCAAGCGCCTGCGCGAGTTGCTCGAGCAAGTCCAGGCCAAGAGCTATCCTTTCTGGCACGGCTCCGAGCTCAGCATGGGCATGAGCGCCGACTACGTGGTCGCCATCGAAGAAGGCGCCACCCTGCTGCGCCTGGGCACCGCCATCTTCGGCCCCCGCACCGCCTGAGACGGTAGACGGTAGAACTGAGACTCTCAACTCTTAACTCTTAACTCTCAACTCTCGACTCTCGACTCTTAACTCTCAACCGCTCAAGAAGGTGTGCCCCTGACTGGCGCAGAAACCTCCTCATTGAATCATACTCAAGTCAGGTCATTAGGAGGCCGTCGGTGGCACGCATCATGGAGAGCATCCGCAAGTTCTTTACCCTGGAGGAGGACAGCTTCTCCTCGGATGTGCTGAACTCCGAGTCGGTCTCGACCTCGGGGTCGGCCTCGGCGACCCCTACGCCGACCCCGGTCGTCGGGCGTGGGCTGGCGCCCTCCCCGGCCGCCGCGGCGGCCCAGCAGCCCCGGCGCAACAACAATGTGGTGGGGCTGCCCTCGTCGCGCAAGGAAGAGATCGTGGTGCTCGAGCCCGCCTCATTCGCGGATGCCCGCGAGATCGCCGAGGCCCTCAAGGTCAAGAAGAGCATCCTGCTCAACATGCGCAAGACCGACAAGGAGCTGGCACGCCGCATCATCGACTTCCTCTCCGGCATCTCTTACGCCATCGGGGGCCACAGCCAGAAAGTCGCCGACCAGATCTTCCTCTTCACCCCGGGCCACATCGAGATTCTCGTCCCCGACCCCAATACTTACCAGGCCGCCGGAGGGGATCCGGAGTCCGTCTCGCTCGACGGCCTCTAAAACTCTGTCCGGTTAAGAGTTAAGAGTTAAGAGTTAAGAGTCAGAGTCTCTTAGCGAAACTCTCAACTCGAAACTCTCAACTCTCGACCGAACCGAGTTTGCAAGCTAGCCCAGGTCTTGCGGGCGGCGGCGGATGATCTCGTCGAGGTCGCTGGCGCTGAAGCGGTTGCCGGGGTTGTCGAAGGGCCAGACGCCGCCCTGGTTGGTGACGCCGTCGAGCTCGTTCCACGCGGCCGGGTTGTTGATCAGGAACTCGCAGGCGGCTTTGAGGTCGGGCGGGCAGTTGGGCTGTTGGGCCATCGTCTGGAGGTCGGGCTTGCCGACCACGCCGTCGCGCCCGCCCGAGCCGGAAGCAGCGTCCAGGATGGGCATATACTTCTTGAGGATGACGCAGGCCTTGCCCAGCGTCATATTCTGGGGAGCGGTGTTGGGCTGGTTGTCCAGCTGGTTGAACTGACCCACGGCGGCCTGCAGGTCGCGGCGGCCGATGATGCCGTCCACGCTGCCATTGCCGTCAGCCACGTCGATGGCGTTGAAGAAGGCGGGGTTGTCGAGCAGGAACTTGCAGGCAGCCTTCAGCTCCTCGGAGGCGCCCTTGTTGCCGTTGACGATGGCTTCCAGGTCGCCTTTGCTGATGCGGTTGTCCGGGTTGCCGCCCTGCGAGGCGGTGTCGACCAGGTCGAAGTTCTGCTGCAGGATGTTGACCGCGCGGGTGATGGTCATCGGCTGCTGCGGCTGGGTGGGCTGAGTGGGCTGAGTCGGCTCGGTGGGCTGAGTCGGCTCGGTGGGCTGAGTCGGCTGCGTGGGCTGAGTCGGCTGCGTGGGCTGAGTCGGCTGCGTGGGCTG
>JBDHVW010000024.1:0-94021 GCA_039809865.1 Vulcanimicrobiota bacterium | reverse complement strand
AGGTTCTGCGAACGCTTGCCCCCTCGCGCTCGAGCGTGGCGCAAATGGCGCTTCCCAGCGCTCCCGACCCACCCAGCACGAGCGCCCTCACAGGCCGCCGTCCATCACGATGGTCTGTCCGGTCATGTAGCTATTGCGGTCGCTGACCAGAAACGCGGCGAAGCGGGCCACCTCGTCCAGGCGGCCCACGCGGTGCAGCGAGACGTGCTTGAGGTATTCCTTGAGCCGGTGCTCGGGCAGATTCTTGCCCACGCCGTCCTCGAGCAGCCCGGGGGCCAGGCAGTTGACGCGAATGTTGTAGCGCGCCATCTCCTTGGCGAGAGCCTGCGTGAAACCCTGGACAGCGGCCTTGCTGGCGCTGTAGTGGATGGGCGCCTCGATGAGCCGGGCCCCGGCCAGCGAGCCCAGGTTCAGGATGGCCCCCTGCTTGCGCCGGATCATCCCGCGGATGGCCGCGCGCGTGGCCAGGAACTGCCCTTTGATGTTGACGTCCATCACGTCATCCCAGTCCTCGGTCTCCATCAGAGCCAGGGGCAGCGGCTGCGACTTGCCGGCGTTGTTGACCAGGATATCGATGCCCCCCCACTCCTTCTCGAGCTCGGACGCGACCTGTTGCAGGCCCTTCTCGTCCAGCACGCTGGTCTGGAAGGCCCGCCCCTCGGGGAGACCCTGGAGGGTCTCTTCTGCCCCCCGAGAGTCGCGCGAGTAGCAGAAAGCCACCCGGCCTCCCTGGCGGGCAAATTCGTGGCAAAGAGCCCGCCCCAGACCCCGTGAGCCTCCCGTCACCAGGACGCGCTTCCCGGTCAGGAGCATCAGGTGACCGAGTGGGCCGGGGTCCAGTCTTTGAAGGCGCGCTGGTGGAAGCGGTCGACGTAGGCTTGTAAGGTCGGCAGCGAGGCCAGGTGCCTCTTGACGGGGTTGTCGGCCGGGAAGCTGGTCAGGCCGACCAGGAAGGCATACACGCAGCAGTCGTAGCTGGTGGGCTCGTCGCCCAGCAAGTAGGGCTTTTCGCCCAGCAAGGTGGCGATGGCGCTCAGGTCGTCGTTGGCGAACTGGCAGATCACTTCGGGCGTGTGGCGCCCAGTGCCCTGGGCGTGTAAATTCTTCCTCAGGTTGCCCTGGATGACCGGCATCAGCAGCATCCGTACGGCCGGCGGCAGCATCTTGCGAAACACGGGCTTGAGCACCTTCCACCCGGTCGGGTCGATCCAACGCAACCACACCAGGCTCCAGTAAGTGCCCTCCTCGAGCGTGCGGCGCACCATGCGGCCGACGGCCCTTTGCTCGTCGCTCAGGGCGTGGTCCAGCTTGTCGCCGTGCTTCTTCTTGAGGTAGTCGATGATCAGCTGCGAGTCGCCCAGCACCAGGCCGTCGTCGTTGATGTAGGGAACCTTGCCGCGCGGCGCCGTGCGGTAGTCCATCGGTTTGGCCATGTAGGGAATCTCGGCCAGACGCAAATAGGCTTCCACCTTCGTGCAGAACGGGCTCATGTTGGGCGCACCCCAGGCCGAGGAGGGCTGGTGCAAAATCAGCATGCCGCGGCGCTTCCCGCTGGGGGGCCTCAGTCCTCTACCCGGGCCCCGACCACGTAGACTCCGCCCTGCAGCACCCAGACATCGTAGACGCCGCCATCGCGGTCTCCGGCGTAATTGAGAGCCGTCCAGCCGGAGGCTCCGAAGAAGTTGTCGGCGGTCGGGGGCACGCTGGCGCGCAGGTCGGCGGTGCCCGGCAATTGGGTCAGGACCGCGAGCCAGACCGCGTCATAGGCGGTCAGCGAGCAGACTTGCGGCTCGGCCACGCCGGAGGCCTGGGCGACCCGGGCCGAGATCCGAGCCGTCTTGGCGTTCTGGGGAACACCGAACAGCGGGCTTTCCAGCTGGGTGTCCTGGGCGAACTGAGCCGCGGCCGCGTTCTCGGCGATCTGCGGGCTCTTGGCCGTGCCGTCGCTGCCGAACCAGCGCACCGCGCGCAGCTCGGGATAGGCCGAGCAGGCCTCCAGGAACAGGGCGGCGTCCGGTCCGAACGCGCTCAACTGCACCACCGAGCCGGGGTTGGCCGCCACCAGATCGCGCAGCTGAACGGCCAGCGACGCGTAGTCGGCGCTCGCGTCGTCGTAGCTCAGCTCGCCCACGATCGGCACGCTCAGGTTGGCGCGCAGCCCGGCGGTCAGGTCGACGCCGAAGACATCGTCGCGGTGGACGATGGCCACGCCGGTCGCGCCCGCCGACTGAATGCGCTCGGCGATGACCCGGGTCTGGCTCTGATCGCTCGGGACCAGGCGGAACGCGTTGTCGTTCAGCGCCAGGGACGAGGCCGTGGAGCAGTGGCTGATCACGAGGGTCTGGCCCAGCACGGGAAGGAGCACCTGCAGCTCGCCGCTGCTCTCCGGACCCACGACGATCCGGGCTCCCGCCTCTTGCAAGCGCTGGAGGCCCGCCAGAGCGCGGTCCGGATCGAGACCGCAATTCTCGACCTGGGGAGTGACCCGGCGGTTCGAGCCGGCCGTGGCGAGATAAGCGTTGACGTCGTCGGTCGCCAGGCGCACCGCGGCCTGCGTGTCGACGTCCGCTTCCGGGTCTCCGTTGAGCAGAGCCCCCACGAGCAGGGTTTCGGTGGGCTGGGCCTGCACCGAGGCGGGCTGGAGCGGAGCGCTGCCGGAGCAAGCGTCGAGCAAGAGGCTGACCGTGAGGAGAAGCAGGATGCGTCGCATGGTCAGCGGCGCTTCGAAAAGGGCCCCGGAGGCCCCTGCGCAAAGGTCCTCCTCAATGCAGCAGTGGATTCCCGAGCGCGTGATCACTCCCGAGCGGGCCCGCGCGGCCATCGAGGCCGAGTTCGGCAATCTCTCGCCGGCGCGGGTCGAGCCGTGCGGGGTCGGGTGGGACAACGTCGTCTACCGCGTCAACGACCGCTGGCTGTTCCGCTTTCCCCAGCGGCAGATCGCGGTGGCCGGCGTGGAGCGTGAGATCGACTGCCTGCCCTGGATCTCCGACCATCTCGACCTGGCCCCGCGGCCCTACTTCGCTGGATTCTGCGACGACTGGCCGTTTTTCGGCTACCTTCCCATTCCGGGGGTGGAGGCCTGCGACTCCAGGGAAGACCGCTCGGGGCTGGTGGAGCCCCTGGCGGCCTTCCTGAAAGAGCTGCATAGCCCAGAGACCCTGGCCGCTTTGAAAGACAAATTGCCGGTGGACCCGCTGGGTCGCCTGGACGCGTCTCGCCGCGTACCTCGCATGCGCACGTTGATCGACAAACTGGAGCCGGGCTCGAAGCGGTTCGAGGGCATCCTCGAGTCGCTGACCACACCGACCGAGCATCCCTGTGTGGTGCACGGCGACCTGCACTTCCGCCACATTCTGGTGGAGAACGGCCTGAGCGGCATCATCGACTGGGGCGACCTCCACCTCAACGACCCCGCTATCGACCTTCACCTCGGCTGGAGCTTCTTCGAGCACGAGGACCGCGACCGTTTCTGGGCGGCCTACGGTCCGATCAGCGAGGCGCAGGCGCAGCGGGCTCGAGGATTCGGACTCTTCGTCAACCTGGCCTTGCTCGAATACGGGCTGGAAGAAGGCTTGACCAGCGTGGCCGAGGAGGCGCGCAGGAGCCTGAACCGCGTCGCGGCGGATTGAAAGGCGACCTAAAGGCCTATCTTTACCCTCTCGCGAACCAGAATGGCCATGCGCCGAACTTTACTGACTTGTATTGCCTTTTCGGTTCTCACCGGTTGCGGCTCGGAGGGGTCCACCGTGACGAGCGTGGCTCCCCCACCGGCCGTCCAGACCCAGACCGCCGACGTGCTGCTCCGCCTGGACTTCTCAGCCAACCCCCTGGAGCCGCAAATCGTGAGCTATCGGGTGCGAGTCACCGATGAAGATGGTTTCGTGGAGCTGATCCCCGAGTCGGTCCAACCCCGCCAATCAGACACGCAGGAGTTCAGCTTGAGCGGGATTCCGGTCGGTTTCGTCCGGCTCCTCGTCGAGGGTCTGGACGAGGAGGGCTCGGTCCTGGCCTCGTGGTCGGAGGACGTGCAACTGAGCGCTTCCCAGTCCATCACCGTGCAGCAACTCCTGGCCCGCGGCAACACGCGCGAGATCGGCCTGGTGAGCGTTGGCTCCAACGGGGCCGTCTCGGACGGCGACTCGTTCCAACCCCGACTGTCGGATACCGGTCGCTTCGTCGCGTTCGCCAGCAAATCCCCGAATCTGACCGGTCGCACCTTTGTCGAAATCCTGGTGCGCGACCGGCAAGATGCGACCCTGTCGCTTGTCAGCGGCGCCGACGAGAGCGGGTTGCGGCTGCGCGGCAACAAATCTGACCCCGACATCTCCGCTACCGGGCGTTTTGTCTCGTTCGTGGTGGCCGCGCGTGGGGCGGAGGGAGCGATCTACCGGCGCGATCGAGGTTTTCGGGGGTCCACTCCGGTCACGGCGCGGGCCAGCGGAGCGCTGCAGGGGCAGAGCATCGCGGTGGGGGCCAACCCGCGCATCTCCGCGGATGGCTCCAAGGTCGTCTTCCAGACCACGATTGCCGGTGTCAGTCAGGTCGTGCTGTTCGACTTCAACACGCAGTCCTTCGAGCTCGTCAGCCGCAACGCCCAGAATGGCTTCGCCAACGGCAACAGCCGACGGCCCTGCATCTCCGCCGACGGCCGCTTCGTGGCCTTCTCCTCGGATGCCACCGACCTGATCAGTGGCGGCACCAAAGGGGTCTATGTGCGAGACCGGTTGGCGAGCCTGACCACGCGCCTGGCAGTCAACCAGGGGTTGATTAACAGCGAGATCAGCGCGGACGGGCGCTTCATTGTCGCCAGCGCCCCGGAAGCCAGGCCGGCCGTCGTCGACCAGGGCCTGGGCACCATCGACCTGATCCCCGTGGGCGCGGGACTCGTTGGCAAAGTAGACATCTCCAACGACGGTCGCTTTTTGAGCTTCCTCTCCAATCGCACCGATCTCGTCCCGAACGACCTGAACGGGCGGACCGACGCCTTCATTCAGAATCTGGAGACAGACGAGATCTTCCGCGTCAACGTCTCGAATGATGGTACGGCTGTGCTGGGGGGCGTCGAGCAACTCGCCGACTCGATTCCCGCCCTTTCGGGCGATGGGCGGCGCGTGGCCTTTGCCTCTGCTGACAGCCTGCTCGTTCCCAACAACGCCAACACCAACCAGGACATCTACTCGGCCAATGTTCCCACCACCGGCCGGCTCTACGTGGGGGCGAAAGTCGACGAGGTGCACCTGGTTCTTCAATGTCTCGACCCGCGGACGGGTCAGAGCCTGGCGCAAATCGGAAATCAAAACTTCATCAACTCCCCTTTCTTCATGCGCCTGGCACTCGACACCACCAACGATCGACTGTATGCCATGCATAAAGGCAGCTCGGCCACGCAAGTCTCCGTATTCAATAACATCAGCATTTTGGATGGCCAGGTCAATCCCACCCGCCTTCTGAGCCTCAGCGGCCCGGCGGGGTTCGATCCGAGAGACATGGCCATCGACACCACTCGCAACAAGCTTTATCTGGCTCAAAAAAACCAGATCCTCATCTACGACAACCTGGCCACCATCAACGGGGAAATCAGCACGATTCCTCACCGAACATTGAGCCCATCACCCGCCCTCCTTGGCATCGACACCATTCTGCTGGATGTCCGCCGTGACGAGCTCTACGTAGCTCTCATCACAGATTCAGTGCAGCACGAAGTGGCCGTCTTCGGGGCTGCCAGCTCGGCCCAGGGGAGCCCCCTGCCCGTGCGCAAGCTCTCGGGTGCGAATCCGTTCCTGGGTCTGGGCGTCGGGGTTCAGTCGATACCCCATATGTTCTTCGACCAGTCACCGGCCGGAGCCGTCGGAGCCAATCGCTCGGCCGTCGTCCTGGCGGACCGACAAAACCATTGGGCGACCTTTCCCGAGAGTGGGACCCTGGGGGATGTTGCGGCGGCCCCTCTGGTCGTGCGTCCAAGCGCCAATGCCGGGACGGCCTATGACCCGCTGTCCAACTTCGTCTACACCATCTTTAGCTTCGTGCCGCCGACTTCCCGGATCGAAAGATTCCCGGCCGGCTCGACCCAGGTTGCGCCGCCGGCACCGCGACCACTCCCCTACCGCTCCCCAGTTTTGGTTCGATCGTCCTGGACCGCACCCACTGAGCCCTATTCGTTCTCGGCCTTCGCGCCGGGAGCGTACTTCTTCTCGAAGTCTCCCCCCAGAAACTCACCCTGGTCGGTCACGAAAAGCTCCAGGCCGGGCCTGGCGGCGATCTTGGCCAACCGCCGGTCGACGTCGCGAAAGTTGGAAGGCCCCTCGAAATCGGCTCCGGGCGCAACGAGCATCAGACCTTGTCCGTCCTTCGCCACCAAAACGGGCGTCAGCTTCTCGCCTCGTCCGACCTGGGTATAGGGATTCCAGTGCCAGGTTCCATTCGGGCGCGTGCTGTAGCCCCCGCCACTGGGGTTCTTCACCCGCTGCATGATCGGCGAGCTGGAGACGGCGGGACGGCGTTTCTCCCAGCCATCGAGCAGCAGGGAGGGTCCGCCGCCGCCCGAGTCACCGTAATACCAGTGCCCGACCTGTAAGCTGGCTGTCTTCTCTTGGGGCACCCGCACATAGGCACCACTCTTGTCGAGCAGCACGACGTGACCCGTGCTGGGGCGGGCCAGGACATAAAACTGGGTGTCGTAGGTCCCGGGTGGATTTCCCGTAGGGGCCGGCCCGTTGTGAGCCGTCCGGCTCACAGATGCGAGCCGCGCCTCCAGGCTCTGATCGAACCCCACCTGGGAGAGGGCCCGCGCCACCAGCGGTCCTCCCCCGAGCTTACGGGCCTGCTGGAGGTCGGCCATGACGGCGGCCAGGGGAATGCTCGCCTGGTAGCGGCCGCCGTCCTGGTAGCGCCGCTTGTAGCGCAATCGGGCCCGCTGAAAATAGGCCTCGGGCAGGCGAGGCGCCAGCGCCAGGGCCTGATTGAGCAGGTCGAGGCGCTGGTTGAGCTCGTACTCGTTGGGAGAGCTGGTCTGGCCTTGGACCTTCGCCACGTAAGCCTTAGCCAGGTTCTGTCGGGTCCCGACCGAGAGCGCGTCTGGCGGCACCGTGGCGCACAGCTTGCGGACCTCGTTCAGGTCCATGAACTGGCTGGCGGCGGAGATCTGGAGGTTCATCGCCTGGCGATTGTCCGGACGGACGACGCGCGCGCGGCTGGCGTGATAGAAGGCCATCCGCGGGTCCTGGGGCATGATCCTGGCGGCCTCGCGCAGCGCAGCGGCCGGGTCCTTCAGCTCGGGGTTGCCCGGTTGCAGGGTCGCCAGGCGCTTGAGCGTGGTGATGGCCTCCTCACCCCGACCGGCCTGGCTGGCGGCCCGGGCGAGGGCCGGCAGCATTTCCGCGTAGTGCGCGACGAGCTCGGGATCGGGTTGAGGTTTCTTCTGCAGGTATTGCTCGTAGACCGGCGCGGCCTCGGCGAGCTTCTTCTGCTGGTAGAGACACTCGGCCAGAGGACCGAGCAGCTTGTCGTCCTTCACCTTCTCGAGGTGCGCCTCGGCTTCGGCGTAGCGACCCTGCTGATAGAGCTGCAGACCCTCCGCCCGATGGTCGACACGGCCGCAGGCCAGGAGCAACAGAACGCACGCGAGGAAGGCTCTTCTCATCCGGGGTGCTTCCCGGAGGGGGCGCCAGGAGCCTTTCGGGTTGACGCGCATGCTGCTCCAGGGTAACCTATGCGCATGAGCAATGTGTATGACCCGGGCGCACCCAAAAAGGCCACCAACCTCTCGGTCAACAGCGACTTGCTGGCTCAGGCCAGGGCGCTCGGAATCAACGTCTCGGCGGTGCTCGAGCAATCTCTGGCCGAGCAGGTGAAGAAGCTTCGGGCCGAGGCCTGGGTGCGGGAGAACCGGTCCGCGATCGAGGCCTACAATCGCGACGTCGAGAAGCACGGGACGTTCAGCGAGGAGCTCCGTTCGTTCTGATGCAGTTCGATGTGTACCGGAACCGAAATGCCGACAGCAGCAAGCGTTATCCGTTCTTGCTCGACATCCAGACGGAGCTGCTGGAGGGGTTGGAGACCCGAGTCGTGGTCCCTCTGGCGGCGAAAGAGCAGTTCGCGGGCAAGGCCTTGACCCGGCTGATGCCGCTCTTCAAAGTCAAAGGCAAGGAAGTCGTGGCGGTAACTCCACAGATGGCGGGCATCGCCAGGCGAGAGCTGGGCGACCTGGTCGGCAATCTGAGCCAGTCGCGCCAGGAGATCGTGGCCGCGCTCGATTTCCTCCTCACGGGCGTCTAGCGGTGCTGCGGACGTTCCTCATCCTGGCCTGGCTGGCCGGTTCTCTCTCGGCTCAAGAGCGACCCGAAGCTCTGCGGGCCGCGGGTCAGGCGCTTTACGAATACGAATTCCTCCCTGCGCGGATCCGGGCCGCCGGGCGGGAGGCGAGGTTTGTCGCGCGTCCCTGGGAGCTGTCCGAGGGCGGCGCGTTCTCGCGTTCGCGGTGGAATCTCTGGATTGTCCTGGCGCAGCCGGAGCCCGAGCTGGCCCTGAATGCGCCTTCGTCCCAGCTGCTGCCCGAGCCCGTGCTGCCCGCCCCGCCGGAAAACTGGGAGGGAAGTCCCACCGCCGCTCTGATCGAGCGCGAGCCGGGTCCACCGGCGACCCGGCTCCGGCTCGGCTGGATGGAGGCGGGGCTGGGCCTGGAAGGCCAGAAGCCCACCCTGTCGTCCACGTTGACGCACGGCGGGCTGCAGGCCACCGCCACGGCCGGCCTGGGCTCCTGGCGGCGCTACGAGCTGCACTACAGCATCCGCATCACCGAGGGGTTGACGTTCGCCGCGGGGGCCACCCGCCGCGTCCAGCCCGACGCCGTGGAGAACTCGGGCGAAGGCAGCCTGCGCTGGAGCTTTTAGTTTCCGAGCAGCGCCCGGACTTCCGCCTCGCTGACGGGTCTGGCCAAAACGCCGTCGATGCCGCCTTTGAGGCCGGTCGGACCGCCCACCACCACGATCGGCGAGGCGATCCCCTGGGCGCGGAGCAGCCGCGCGATCTCGGGCGCGTCCAGGTCATAGTCCACCAGAATCAGGTCGAAGTCGGCCAGGCTGCACATCGCGACCGCCGTATCGCGGTCGCCGGCCAGCATGACGTCGTGGCCCCGGCTTTCCAACAGGCTGCGCAACAAAGGCTCGTCGGGTGCGGCCAGCAGCACGCTCAACCGGGTCTGGGGCAACACCAGAGCAGGCCGCTCCTCGTCCTGGCCCAGCGAGCGCAGGAGCACCTCGCGCACCTCCGCCGCCGTGGGGCGTAACTCGGGCTGCTTCTCCAGCATGCGGGCCATAATGGCGTCCAGCTCGAGCGGAATCTCCGGCCGCAGCTCGCGCAGACGCGGCGGGATCTCGGTCAGGTGCGCCCCCATCATCTGGAAGTCGGTCTTGTGCAGAAAGGGCCAGCGACCGGTCAGGGCCCGGAACATGGTGCAGCCCAGCGAGTAAATATCACCGGGCGCTCCCACGTTGCTCACGTTGCGGACCTGCTCGGGCGAAGTGCAGGCGATCGTCCCCATCGTGACATTGGCTTTGGTCAACCCCGACTGGAGCCCGTCGCGGCGCACCAGACCCAGGTCGCCGATCTTGGCCACCCCGTCGCTGGTGAAGAAGATGTTGCCCGGCTTGATGTCGCGGTGGACGACCTCCTGGAAGTGGAGATATTCCAGCCCTTCACAGATCTGGACGAAGATCTCCAGCATCCGCGGCAGGGGCACCTCGCCCGCGGCGAGCAGGTCTTCCAGGTCGCCGCCCTCGAGCACCTCGAGCAGCAAGAAGTGCGCCCCGCCCCACTCGAAGTGCTCGAGCATCTGCACCACGTTGGGATGGTCGAGCGAGGCCAGGGTCTCGGCTTCCTGGCGCTGGCGCTCCCGAAACTCCTCGTCGACCCGGAGCGGAAGCATCTTCACCGCCACGTCCTGGCGCCACCGCGTATCGTGGGCTCGAATGACGTTGCCCATCCCGCCCTTGCCGAGCGGTCCGATGTAGGTCAGGTATTCCGGCAGGTTGATGGCCACGAGGGGCGTTTCTGCCTGGGACTCGGAGTGCCTGCTGCGGGGCATTCAGCCAACTTTCAGCCGCCACCGGTAGGCTGTGGCTATGACAAGCGTGCGATTGGATCAGGCCACCCGGGCCCTGATGCAGTCCGGAACCGGGGCCGCCAACTGGCGGGCCGGCGCCGGCGCGCTGACCACGCCCGCTCCGACCGAGGATGGGGTCGTCTACAGCGACCGGGACCGCGTCAGCCTGCTGAGCCCTCAGGGCGAGGAGATCTGGGCGCAGAAGCTGGACGGAAAGCTTTCCTCGCCGGGCGTGCACACGAACGGCAACGTCTTCGTCCTCAACACCTCGCACCTGACGGCCTTCGACAAAACCGGCCAGATGCTGTGGCAGAAGCCCGTGGCCACCTGCGAGTATCACGAGCCGGCCGTGGGACCCGAAGGCAACGTCTACTGCGTCGACCGCGAGGGCAAGCTGCGCGCTTTCGATCAGACCGGCAAGGAGCTCTGGTCCAAGAGCGTCCGCAAGCTGCTCGACTTCGATCCGACGCCCAACACGTTCAATTCGCCCGTGGTCTGCCCCAATGGCAACGTGCTGGTGGCCAACACCAAGAAATACCTGACGGCCTTCACCCCCAGAGGAAGCCGCGCCTGGACCTACAAGCTGCCGGGCGAGCTGATGACGGGTCCCTCGGTGGGCCGGGACGGGAGCATTGCGCTGGGCGCCCACCTGAACACGGTGGTGAAGCTGAATGCCAGAGGCAAGGAGATCTGGCAGACGCCCATCGGGAGCAGCATCATCTGCTGCATTCCCGCCATCGGTCTCGACGGCGCGGTGCTGGCCGGCACCAGCACCGGTCTGATGGCCCGCATCAGCCCCGAGGGCGAGGCGAGCCACGTGGCAGTGCTGTCCTCGAAGGCGACGGGACAGCCCCTGGTCGCGGACGACGGCAGCTTCACGGTGGCCGGGTGGCTGGGCCATCTGAGCCACTTCGGACCGGAGGGCGGAAGGCCGCGTTGGACTGCCGAGTTGGGCGGGGTGGTCCTCACGTCGCCCCGGCAGGCTAAGGATGGCACGATCTACGCCAGCGCGTTCAACGGCGGGCTGATGGCGCTGCGCGAGCACTGCGCCCCCGCCACCCAGGTCGACCTCCACCTGCCGCAGGAGCCCGAGCGGAACGGCATCGCCCAGGTCGATGGCTGGCTCATGGTGGGCGGCACCCGCGTCAAAGTAAAGAGCTGAGCAGCCAGACCAGCACCAGGCCCAGCGCCACCAGAGCTTTCGTCGCGAACGGCACGCGCCAGGACGTTTCGCACGAAGTACAGCGCCCTCCCCGGGCCGCCCGCGTGCAGCGATTACAGTAAAGCATGCCTCTATAACTGCGCGACCCCCCAAAAAGTTCATTGCCCGAACCTGTCACCCTTGAGGCAAATTCAGCAGGGAAGGATCCCCGACCCTGCGGCGGAGAATGCTTGCGCTGTTCCACGCATTCAAGATCGTCTGATGCTCGATGGGAAGGGGGTTTACCGGGTTGGAGTGTCCCAAGTGCCGTTACATCAGTCTGCCGGGCTCGCATTTTTGCGAAAAGTGCGGCTATGACCTGAAGGCTTTCCGTGCCCGCCGTACTTCGGCCCCCGTGTCGGGGTCCGCGAGTCGTGGACCCGCGCCCGCGCCTGGCCCCGCGCCCACCCCGGCCCCGGCACCGCGCCCCACCGTAGGCCCCGGGGCTCCTCAAGCGGCCCCGACACCGGCTCCCGCCCAGGCGGCCCGACCCATCCCACCGCTGCCGGCGCCGGCCCCCAGGAAGGCCCCCGAGCTCCCCGCTTTCGGGCGTCTGCAACACGTGGGCGGCAGCCAGGTCTACGCCCTGACCTCAGACACCGTGCGTATCGGGCGCTCGAGCCCGGCGGATGGCATCAACCCCGAGATCGACCTCACCGATCTCGACAGCAAAGGTACCGTTTCCCGTCGCCACGCGATCATTACCCGCGAGGGCGACCACGTCTATCTGGAAGACTCCGGTAGCATCAATGGCACGCACGTCAATGGCGCGCGGTTGGCCTCCGGGGTGCAGCGTCCCCTCCAAGAAGGCGATCAGGTCTGCTTTGGAGACGTCGCATTCCACTACCACTACGTCAAATAAGGAGCCTATCGACATGTCCGTGACTTCTGAATATGCCGCGCCCAAGGCCGTCCTCGACTGGGCCGCCAAAGCCGAGATCAAGACGCTGCCCGAGCTGTTCCGGCGCACGGTCAAGAAGTGCGGACCGCGCAACTTCCTGGGCTGGAAGGACAAGGGCACCTATCGCTACATGACCTTCAACCAGGTCCACGAGAGGGTGCTCCAGATGGCCTCGGCGCTCATCGAGCTGGGCTTCGAGCCGGGTGACCGCCTGGCTCAGATCTCCAACAACCGCCCCGAGTGGGTCATCACCGACTACGCCACCTATCACGCGGGCGGCATCCACGCCCCGCTGTATCCGACCCTGAACGACGAGGGTATCGGCTACATCCTCAACGACTCGGGCGCCAGGATCATGGTCGTGGCCGACGAGAAGCAGCTCGAGAAGCTGATCTCGGTCGAGAACGGCGGCCAGCCCGACTTCAAGATTCCCCAGCCCCCGCTGGACAAGCTCGAGCACGTGGTGTGCATGTTCACGCCCACCCAGACTTCCAGCAAGAAGCTGTGGTCCTGGGATGACTTCCTCAAGCTGGGCGCGGACAACCTCGCCAAGCACCAACCCGAGATCGACAAGCGCCTGGCGGCCATCAAGGCCGAAGATGTGGCTTCGCTGGTCTACACCTCGGGCACCACGGGCGAGCCGAAGGGCGCCATGCTGATGCACGGCAACTTCTGCTCCAATACCACCACAATCGTTCCGATGGTGGGCATCGACTCGGAGGACATCGAGCTGTCGTTCCTGCCGCTGTCGCACGTGTTCGAGCGCATCATGTTCTACGGCATGACCTACGCCGGCGGCACGATTTGCTACGCTGAATCCATCGACACGGTGGCCGCCAACATGCTGGAGGTCCAGCCCACCGTCGTGCCGAGCGTCCCACGTCTGTTCGAGAAGATCATGGGCCGCGTGCTCGACCAGGTGGCCGCGGGCAGCGCCACCAAGCAGAAGATCTTCAAGTGGGGCCTGGAGGTCGGAAAGAAGTATTTCGACGCCAGCGTGCGCGGCAGTGTGTCGCCCATTCTGAAGGCGCAGCACTTCCTGGCCCACAAGCTGGTGTTCAAGAAGATCCACGCCCGCACCGGCGGACGCATCAAGTTCTTCGTCTCGGGCGGCGCCCCGCTGCGCCGCGACGTGGGTGAGTTCTTCCTGAACGCGGGCTTCAAGATTCTCGAGGGCTACGGGCTCACCGAGACGAGCCCGGTCATCAGCATGAACCCGCCCTCGTGGCCCAAGATCGGCACCGTGGGCAAGGTCATCCCCCACGTCGAGTGCGTCATCCAGGAGAAGGACGGCGAGATCATCACCCGCGGTCCCCACATCATGCGGGGCTACTTCAACAAGCCCGAGGAGACGGCCAAGTCGATCGACGCGGACGGCTGGTTCCACACCGGCGACGCGGGTATGTTCGACGAGGACAAGTACCTGCGCATCACCGATCGCATCAAGGAGATCCTGGTGATGTCCAACGGCAAGAATGTGGCCCCCGCTCCCATCGAGCAGCTGCTCAAGTCGAGCCCGCTGGTCGAGCAGGCCGTGGTCATCGGCGACGACCGCAACTTCATTTCGGCCCTCATCTATCCCAACTACGAGCAGGTCGAGATCTGGGGCAAGGCCAACGGGGTGGCCGGCGACCGTAAGGCGCTGGCGGCCCACCCCAAGGTGCTCGAGATGCTCACGCAGGAGTGCATCAAGCTCTGCTCGGACCTCTCGAACTACGAGCGCGTCAAGAAGATCGCGTTGCTCGAGAACGAGCTGACGCAGGATACGGGCGAGCTTACTCCCACGCTGAAGGTGAAGCGACGCATCATCAAGGAGAAGTTCGCCGGCCTGATCGAGGGGATGTACTCCGAGGCGCCGCCTGCCTAACTGGGACGAAGACCGCGAGATCGCCCTGCTGGACGAGCTCGTCCAGCTGCCCTGGGTCGACTTCATCTACCTTTTCGGCTCCACGGCGCGGGGCGACGCACGTCCCGACAGCGATGTCGACCTGGCGGTCAAGATCGGGGCGGGCGCCCCTCCTTCGCCGCTCTTCGAGCTGCTGAAGGCGGGCAACCGCTCCACCGGCCAGGGTGTGCTGCACCTGGTCGTCTTCGACCACGCCCCGGCCGTGTTGCGCCACCGCATCTTCGAGGAAGGGCGCCTGCTGCTCGAGCGCAACCCCGTCACGCGCATGGCGGCGCAGGTCGCGGCCATGCGCGAGGTCTTCGAGCTTTCCGAGGTGGATCGCGCCGAAGCGGACCACTGGGCCCAGGTGCACGTGGACCGCGACGGCGCCACCCGGCGCCTGGCCGTGCTGATGCAGCTGCGCCGCGAGGTGGGGCTCTTCAGCCAGACGGCCGAGGCCGATTTCGTGGCGGCCCGGGCCAGGTTCCACCAGGCCGAGCGCTACCTGCACCTGATCACCGAGGGCATGCTCGACCTGATGCTGCACATCCTCACGCGCAACGAGTGGCGCCTGCCCTCGTCGCCCCTGGATACCCTGAACGTGCTGCGCGAGCAAAGCGCCATGGACTTCAGCCTGGCCGATCGCCTGCAGGACTGGATGGCGCTGCGCACCCAGCTCTTGCACCGGTGGTACGAGTTCGACCACGCGCTGAGCTACAAGCACCTGCAGAGGCTTTTCGAGGTGGACGAGTTCTGCCAGTGGGCCGGCCAGGTTATTTGAGTTTCTGTTTGGCTCGCTTGACCTCGCGGGCGATGTCCTGGTCCATGCGCTCCGGGTCGACGTCGCCGTACTGAAAGACGTCCAGGAGGTGCAGGGCGTAGAGAGCGGCGTCATCCACGCGGGCCCAGGTGGAGCCCTGGTCCTCCATCGGGACGGTCTCTCCCAACAGGTCCACGTAGCTGGCTTTGACCTCGCTCGCAGAGCTGTCGTCCAGCAGAGGGGCGATGGCCCGGATACTGCTCTTGTCCCCCATCTCGCCCAGGGCCTCGGCGGCCTTGGAGCGGACGTAGGGGCTCCTGTCGCGCAGCAGGTTCCGCAGCGTGCCCGCCAGCGCGACCTGCTGGGACGGAGCCACCATGCGCGTGGTGAGCTCGATGGCCCGGCCGCGGATGAAGGGATTTTGATGGCGCGTCAGGGCCACGACCTTGTCGTAGACTCCGGAGCGCGCCGCCATGCTCTCGGCCTGGGTGCCCATCCGGTCGAGCGCGGTCAGCACCACGGCGGGTTGGGCGTGGTCGAGGGCGTGGTAGAAGACTGCCGCCACCCCGTCGTCGAGGGCGAAGCGGTCGGGCTCGGAGAGAACCTCCAGGGCGGGCACGGCCCGGTAGGCTTCGGGGCTGCTGGCCAGCACGATCAGTTGCTCGCGCACCTCGGGAGCGGTCACCACTTGGGGAGCTGCCTGGAGGGCGTAATACTGGGCGCGCCCGTCGGAGGCTGCCAATCCCTCGGCGACCTCGCGGCGGAAATCCGCGTTCACGGGATGGTGCCCGTCATTGAGCGTGCGGAGCGTGGCCACCTGGGCGACCGGGTCGCGGGGTTCGACCGAGGGGGACTGCTGCGCGACGGGCGGCGGAGCGGCGCAGCCAGAAACCAGGATCGCCAGAACGAGCAGGGCATTTCTCACCCATTCAGGGTATCCGGCAACGGTTGCGTAGCCAAGGGATCCGTGTGCAACTCCAGGCGGGACAAGCGTCCCGGTGGCGGCGCCTCAAAGGGAAAAGCTCACCGACAGCTTCTGCCAGGCGGGGTAAAGTAGGTCTATGGTTCCCCGAACCCGCACGAATCCTGAGAGGGACCTCGTCGCTCTGACCCGGAGAACCTACATGGGGACTCTTCGATGGCGCCCTGACGGGGTTTGCGGGGCGGCTGGTGGGCGAAATGATCACCGTTTGATCACCATTTCCGGACCGTTGTGGTTGAGTCATTTAGGCTCTTATCGGTCAGAGTTGCAAGCGGGTGAGCAAATGCCTGAGTCGCGCGGCACATTCAGCCAGCGGGACTCGCTTGCCCCAGTAAAGGGACTCGATCTCCTTCCAAGCGCGCTCAAGTGAAATCCACCTGTTATCAGCAGAGGGCGCGAAGGCAGGGTCGTCGACAGGTGGCCACTCTCGAATGTCCCCACTGACCACCAGGTCGCCCAAGAGAGCCTTCAGTTCCACATCAGGCAAGAGATCCCACTTCTCCAGAATGGAGCACGAATCTTCGTAGTGCCGCACGAAGCTCGCCGGTGCAAAGGGCTCCTTGCGGAAACGCCGACTCACCGCCTCGACTTTTTCCAGCAAGCTGACGGCCGGGTCCACGCAATGAATGGACGGGCAGCTCCCTGACAGTGCTCGGAGGCTGGGCACCTTCTCGACGGCGTGGTCGTAAACCCACGAGCTGATTTTCACTTCTCGTCCGGGCGTCACCCTGGCCGAGCCGATCTCCAACTGAACGAAGGGCCTCATGACCGGTGGCAGCGGCTGGTCGGTAGTGCTCGGGTATTTGACAGCCACTACGACATTTCGCCACTTCAGGTCGCGGAGATCAGACAGCTCCTCCACAAGAGTGCCAGCGACCTTGATGCTCGACACCAGGGCTCGAAAGTATTCCTGACGCGATTTTATCGCCGCCTTACTTTCCGCCGTCCAACTGGCTACCGGAGGAAGGCTCGGACTATCAAGCTTCAAATCCAGGTCTTCGGAGAATCGCTCAATCAGGCCGTACCCTTTGGAAAGGCTGGTCCCGCCCTTGAACCAAACCTTGAGCCCGCAGTTCTTAAGGCTCCAGAGGGAATGGGTAACCCAATAGTCCTTCTCGACCAGGCCCTCCAGCACCCTCAGCTTGGCCGATACAATTCGGATCAGGTCGGGAAACTCCGGGTGCTCGTGAAGGAACGTCAAGCGAGGATAGCCTGGATAAAGTCCCTGGTCGCCTGGCTACCGAACTGCTCGGCCATTTCGTTCAAACGGCGCCTGTCGAAGCGGCCGGTGGCCAGGGCGCGCCTGAGCGCCCTTTCGGCCAAAGCCAGATCCAGGCCCGCCCGCTCGCGGTTCTCCAGCAAGTCGATAATGAAGAACTCGGCAGAGGGCTTGCTCGGGAATCTCACCCGACGAAATTCGAAGCGGACCGGGCCGAGCTTTCGTTGACCACTTACCGTCTTGTTGTAGACCAGTGGCAACGACTCAATGGCCGTTGTGCCCAAACCGAGGGTGTTCCACACGCTCGGTCCAGTCACCAGGAAGGGTTGGCCCTCGAAGCGCGCTTTGAGCAAGTCTGTCTGGGCTGGGGGCACCTCGCCGAACGAACTCTGTCTTGGTGCATAATAGAGACCGGACTGCAGACGTTTCAGTTTGCCATCGGCCACTAGCTTGGCCACATACCGCGTAGGGTTATGCCCATAACGCCGAAAGTGACTGGTACGATAAACTTTTCCCGGGGAGAGATTGGGCTTCATTGTATGGTTTCTCCGCGGAAATATCATACCATTCCGGGTCAACCAACGCGCGTCCCCGGACCCTGAGGACTCCACGCAAAGAACCTGCGCGAAGATCTCAGGATTCAGCTCAGGTCTTGGGTTCGGGCGCTCGGTGCGGAGCTTTGATCACCGATTGATCACCTGACTCCGGGCCGGGCCTCCAGGTCTTCACGAGCAACCCCCGGGGATCGCATCCACGATCCGGGTCTCGCTCGGAGCACCGTCACGGACACGGCTCCAGTGCCGAAATGAGGCCGGGATCAGCCGAAGATTGGGCTGCCCGCAAGCAAACAGAGCATACCAAGAGCCAGCAACGACAGCCGAGCGGAGTCCCACCAGAAAGGGAAGGCGCGCTTGACGCTCCACGGGTCCCACAGGAGACCCGAGGCAGTTCGCCTCGTGATCTCACTCTGCAAAATCCACAGGTCGATCCCCAGCACGATTACCATGCTCGACAGAGCTCCGCATATCCGGAAGTGGAGACTTCCCGAAATGGGCGACAAGAAAAAGATCACCAGCAGAGCTACACACAGGCAAAAGCAGCTTCGCCAGGATCGGTAGAACCTCAGGATGGGCGATTGCTCCACATACTCCCGGTCATACAAGAACCAGCGAATCTTCTGCCAAAGAAGGCGCACCTGCACAGTCGAGAGATTCGACTAACGCCCATGCTGACCTCTGGCACGCAGCGCTCGGAAGGGCCCGCCGGAACTTTCGGAAAAAGTGCAGTCGATGCTTTCTCACCTTTCCCTGGGCGTCACCGAGCTCGAGCGGGCGGTCCGGTTCTACGATGCTGCCCTCGGGGCGCTGGGGCAGGTGCGCGTCTGGACCCAGGAGCGGGCGGCCGGCTACGGCGCGCCGGGAGGTGAGGACCGGCTGGCGCTGTTCGAAAAGCCCGGGACCCATCCCGCCGGCCCGGGCTTCCACCTCGCCTTCGAGGCGGCCTCGCAGCAAAAAGTGGACGCGTTCTGGCGCGCCGCCTGCGCGGCCGGGGGCACCGATGACGGGCCGCCTGGCCTGCGGCCCCATTATGGCCCAGGCTACTACGCCGCCTTCGTGAAAGACCCGGACGGCCATCGGCTGGAAGCCGTGCACCACGGCTAGCGCGTCAGAGCCCCAAACGACCGCCAAATGACCGGGAACTTTTCCGTGGACCCCGCAGGTCATGCGGGGGTAAGGGGCCGAAAGGCTTCGAACCTCGATAAAAAGGAGGCTTCATCATGGCCATCGCGCGTGATTTGAAGACTGGTGAGTTCCTGAATATCCCCGACAAAGATGCCAAGCAGTACGTCGTCGCCCCGGACAAGGTCCGCGAGACGCTGCAGAACGCCGGAATGGCCGAAGGCGGCCCCGGCGACCCGGGTGGACCCCCGATGATGCCCCCCGGCATGCCCCAGTCGATCGTGCTCAACCTCAACCTCGCCGACCTGATGGCCGGCCGCGGACCCGGAATGCAGGTGGGCCCGGGCGGACCGCCCCCGATGGCCATGGCCGGCGGCGGACCGAAGGTCAACGCGCAGTGGTGGGGACCCTACGGCGGCTGGCACCCCAATCACCCCTACTGGGGCGGAGGCTACCACCCCTACTGGGGCGGCGGCCCCGGCGTCTGGGTGCACATCTAAGTAGAGTAGGGAGACGGGAGTAGGGAGTCGGGAGTAAAGCTCACGGGAGCGGCTCAGGCCAGCTCCCGTCTCTTTTCTCGAGCCTTCTTTAAATCACTCCCTACTCCTTACTCCTTACTCCTTACTATGCCACAGCAAGGCCTCTACCGCTGGCTCCTCAAAGAGCTGCACCTCGCCGGGGTCACGGGCACCTGGGTTTTCCTGGGTGTCCTGACCCTGCTGGCGCTGGCCGCCGAGCTCGGGGCTCTGGTGGCCATGATGCTGCTCTTCGGAGCCATCTTCGAGCCCGCCAGCTTCCTGGCCGGGCACTCCCCCGCCCCGATGATGATCGGGCTCTTCGTGCTCTACATCATCCGCGGATTTCTCAACCACCGCGTGCAGCTCTACCGGCGCCGCCTCTCGCGCCGCTTTGCCCTGGATTGCACCCGCCGCCTGGCCAAACACGTCCTGGCCATGCCCCTGAGCGCCCACCGCAAGTTCGAATTCTCCAACCTGATGTCCACCGTGGCCTGGGCCTCCGTCGGACTGCCGGCGCTGGTGGAAGGGGCCGTGATCGGCCTTCCCCTCGACCTGATGTCGGCCGGCCTCTTGATCGTCTTCCTGGCCTTCTACCAGCCCATCCTCACTCTGGTGCTGGTGCTGGTGTTCCTGACCTACACTATCCCCTACTTCTTCCTCAAAGACCGCGTGGAGTACATGGCCGACCAGCGCCAGAAGGTCTCCGAGAGCTTCTTCGAGGTGCTGAGCCAATCGCTGCTCGGCATTCGCGAGCTGAAAGTGTTCCGCGCCGCCCCCCGCTGGCTGGGCAAGATGGACGAGATGATCGGCGTGATGGACGAGGTGGGCGAAGAGGAAACCAACCTCAACGAGCTGGATAACCAGGCCCAGACGCTGATCTTCAATGCCGCCGGAACCCTGGTCATCCTGGCCGTGGTGCTGTTCGTGCTGGCGCCGCACCTGCTCGAGAACGACCGCGTGGCGCTGACCGGGCACGTGCTGGTCTTCGTGCTGGCCCAGGGCGGGCTGGCCACCCCGCTGATGTCGTTGATGGGCGCCGCGCGCACGTTCCGCCAGGCGCAGCCCCAGATGACCGAGATGCGGATGATCCTGGCTCAGCCCGAGGAGCAAGACGAAGGCGCTCCCGGCCCCGAGCTGAAGGGCTTTGGCAGCATCGAGCTGCAGGACGTCACGGTGCTCTACAACGGCAATCCCTCGCTGCAAGACTGCACCGTCAGCATGAAAGAGGGCAGCCTGGTGGCCCTGGTGGGCACCAGCGGCGCCGGCAAATCGACGTTCTTCGACCTGCTCCCCAACTTCATCCAGCCCGACAAAGGCAGCATCAGCCTGGGTCCCACGCCGCTGAACGACATCCCTCTGCCCACGTTGCGCACCAGCGTGGTCACCGTGTCGCAAAAGCCGATCCTGTTCGAGGGCACGCTCAGCGAGAACCTGACGATGTGGAGTCCCAACCCGCCGGCGGCGGAGAAGCAGAGGGCGGCTCTCAAAGAGGCCCAGATCGACCTGGACTCCGACAAGCGCTTCAGCGTGGAGGCACTCGGCACCAAAATCGGGCGGTTCGGCGAGAACCTCTCCGGGGGCGAGGCGCAGCGCGTGGCGCTGGCGCGCGCGCTGCTGGCCGAGCCCACCATGCTGTTGCTGGACGAGGCCACCTCCAATCTCGACCCGCTCACCGAATCGCGCTTCTACCGCTACCTGGCCGACAGCCGCAAAGGCCAGACCGTGCTGGCGGTCACGCACCGCCTCTACGCGCTGACGCCCCACGCCGACCAGATCCTCGTGTTCGAGGAGGGGCGCGTGGTCCAGCGCGGAACGCATCACGAGTTGGTGAGCCAGAAAGGCCTCTACGCCGAACTCTGGGAGACGCAGGCCGAGCTGATGCGCCAGGAGCTTCGCTCGCTGCAAGAGCTGGCCGCCGAACACGCCGTGAAAGGATAACCTCGCATGCTGGAGACGTCCGTCGGCCTCCGAACGCTGTTGGTGCTGGATCCCGACCTGAGCCCCGAGGGGGTGGAGTTCGTCCGTGACCCCGGTCCTCACGTGGATGCGGTGATCTGCGGCCTGGCCCAGGCCGAGCAGGCGGCCCGCCTCAAGCTGCCGACTTTCGTGGCCGTGGGCGAGGAGTCGATCCAGCCCGCTCTGCAGGCCGGGTTGACCGAGTTCGTGGCCCGTCCCGTCGACTGGCCCCGGCTGCTCGAGCGCGTGCAAGAGATGCTGCAGCGACGCCACCTGCACGCGTTCCAGGAGGTGAGCCGCTTTCTGCACCACGCCGAATCGCTGTTGGCCTCCCCCGCCCACCGCGAGTTGGAGCGCCAGATCGTCAACGCCGCCGCGCTGGCCACCAACGCCGATGGCGGCTGGTTGTTCGGAGTCGAGCAGGGTGTTCTGACCCCCCTGGAAGCGGTCGGATATCCTCTGCCTCCGGTCGAGGAAGTCAATGCCAGTAAGGGTCTCCTGCACGACGCCTTCACCAGCCGTCTCGAGAAGTGCGTGGGGCTGGCGGGCGACGAAGACCCCAAGGGGCTCACCCCCTTCGAGCGCGGCAAGTCCACCCTGCTGGCCGTGCCCCTGATGAACCACGGCCGCTGCCTGGGCGTGCTGGAGCTGGCTCGCGAGGCGGGTAAGCCCATCTTCCGCCAGGATCAGGTGACCGCCACCGTGCAGCTGGCACGCCTGGCCGGAGCGGTGCTGGCGGCGCATCGCCACGAGGAGCACTTCACCAGCCTGCTGCTGCGGTCGCTCCAGCGGATGCAGGCGGGGCGCACCGATCTGGCCACTTCGCTGGAGAAGGTCGGCCACGAGGTGCGCGAGGCGCACGCCGAGGAAGGCGAGATCCTGGAGCTGGTGGACAGTCTGCGCGCGCTGAAGGCGCTGGGCGGAAACCACCTCGAGTTCTGGTCGCAGACGCTCAAGCGCTACCTGGCGGCCCGGTCATGACCGACTTTCTGGGCGATCTCCACCCCGAGAAGCTGCTCTCCGGGATGACCGGAAAGGGCGTTTCGGTGGCCATCCTCGACTCCGGCCTCGACCTCAAGCACCCCATGATGGAGGGAGTGCGCGGCCGCATCAAGTCGTGTGGCAGCTTTCTGAGCGGCAAGTACGAGGAGTGCGATCCGGTCGACCCGTTCGGCCACGGGACGCCCGTGACATGGGTGGTCAACGACACCGCCCCCGACGCCGAGCTGCACTTCATCCGGGTGCTCTCCGACGACGGGACGTGCGACCCGGCGGTGTTCCAGGGCGCCCTGGACTACATCGTCAAGCAGGATATCCGGGTCGTGAATCTCTCGTTGGGCCTGGACCAGGACATCAACGACTACTGGCGCGCCCGCTTCGTGGAGCTGGTCGACCTGGCTTACTACCGCGACGTGACGCTGGTGGCGGCGGCTTCCAATAACTTCGACTGGATCGTCCCGGCCAGCTTCTCCTCGCTGATCTCGGTGAACTCGGACTACTTTAAGGACCCGCTCACCTTCCGTCTGCGGGAGAAATCCCAGGTGCTCTACGGACCCAAACCGCGCATCTGGATCGACGCTCAGGGCGACATGGTGCGCGCCCCCCGGGCCGGTACCGATTCGCATTTCTATTACATCGGAACCAGTTTCGCCGCCCCGCGCGTGAGCGGCATCGTGGCGTTGCTGCTGGAGCGGTATCCAGATCTCAAGCCCTTCGAGGTGAAAACATTGTTGTACCGGCTTGGGTTGTATCATCAAGCGCAACAGGAGCTGGCCGTCTAACACAGAACTCGCGGCCACGATGCTGCGCAAATTGACCTGGGTTCTACTCCTCCTCACTCTGGCCGCCTGCTCTGGCGGCGGTTCCGCGAAGGGAGGCTCGGCCGCCCCGGCCGCGGGTCCCGCGACCAGCAACGAGGTGCAGCTGCGCATCCAGCTCCCGCCCCAGGCGCGTGCCCTGCTGCAACGCTCGGACGAACTCCTGACCTCGGTGGACGTCGAGGTGGTGGACCCCGGCACGCCCGACCCCTCCACCCTGAGCGGGCGGCGTCTCATCGCCTCGGGACACGCGTCCGTCGCCCCCGGTGACAGGAGCGTGCTGGTCTTGATCCAGGGCGTGCCGCGCGGCACCTGGGACATCTACGCCTTCGGGCGCAGCGCCTCGGGCGAGGTGGTGGCCCGCTCGCAACCCAGCCAGCTCACCACCGGCACGCTGGCGCTGGAGCTCACGCTGCAGCTCGTCCCGCTGGGCGACACGGCGCTGACCATTTCGCCTCTGGAGCCCACGCTGGCCGCGGGCACGCAGGTGCTCTTCTCGGCTCACGACCAGAACGGTCTGGACGTGACCAGCTCGGTCACCTGGAGCAGCTCCGATCCAGCGGTCGCCTCTATCGACGCCACCGGCGCTGCCCACGCTCTGACGCCGGGAACCACCACCATCACGGCCGTCTTTGGCACGGCTTCCGCCAGCACTCTGCTGACCGTGGCCACCGCCACCGTGGACGCCCTCACCGTGACCGGCGACTCCCCCACCGTGGCCGCCGGCCTGACGGTGCAGCTCCACGCCACCGGCACGCTCAGCGACGGCACCACGCAAGACCTGACCAGCTCCGTCACCTGGAGCTCCTCCACCGCTTTCGCCACCGTCAACGGAGCGGGACTGGCCACCGGCTTGAGCGTAGGTGCGACCGACATCACGGCGACGTTTTCAGGGCTGAGCGCCTCGGCCCCGTTGAACGTGACCCCGGCCGAGCTGACGGCCCTGGCCGTGACCCCCACGGGACCCTCCACCCTGACCACCGGCTTCACCCGCCAGCTCACGGCCACCGGCACGTTCACCGACGGCACCACGGCCGACGTGACGGAGTCGGCCACCTGGTCCACCAGCGATCCGCTGGCCGTGCAGATCTCCGACACCGCCGGCACCAAGGGCCTGGCCACGCCTCGCAACGACGGGACGGCCACCCTGACCGCCACCCTGCTCGGCTTCTCGGCCACTTCTGTTTTGACCGGGGACGGCCGCGTGCGCTTCTTCGGGGCGCGCAACTTCGCCCAGGCCGGCACCGACATGACGGCCGCGCGCGGCGACTGGAACGGCGACGGGCGCACCGACGTGGCCGTGGCCAGCGCCCAGAGCGTGGTCAGCTATCTCAACACCGTGGATGCGCAGGGCCTGACCAGCTTTGTGCAATCCGACATGGATGGCTCCGGCTTCGCACCTGGCGAGGTCTGTAGTCTGGCCGCGGGCGACGTCAACGGCGACGGCAATGCCGACCTGCTGGCCGTCAGCAACGGCACCACCAACTTCAGCTTCCTCCTGGGCAACGGAGACGGCACGTTCGCGAACGCCGTCCCGGTGGCCGTGGCCAACTTCAACCCGCGCCGCATCGTGGCGGGCGATTTCAACGAAGACGGCATCGACGACGTGGCCGTGACCGTGCAGGGTCCGCTGGGCCCGGGCGCGCCCGACGCGGTCGAGATCTTCACCGGCACGGTCGCCGGACCCGTGGGCCCGAGTGTGCCCGTGACCGTAGGCGACAATCCGTGGGGCCTCGCGTTGGCCAACTTCAACAACGACGGGCACATCGATCTGGCCATCTCGAACCTCGAGAGCAACAACGTCATGCCGCTGCTTGGCAACGGTCTGGGCGGATTCAGCATCGGCACGTTCCAGACCGCGGGCACGTTCCCGGCCGATCTGGCCGTGGCCGACTTCAACGGCGACGGCAATGACGACGTGGCGGTGGTGAACTCGACCACCTCCAGCTTCACGTTCTTCCCGGGCAACGGGGCGGGCAGTCTTCTGCCCGGCTCCAACGTCGCTCTGGCCAGCAACGCGGTGGGTATCGCGGCGGGCGACTTCGACGGGGATGGATTGCAGGATGTGGCCGCTTCGCTCAACCGGGACCTTTCCCTCAGCGTGCTGAGCGGCAACGGCGACGGCACCTTCCAGGCCGGCGTGGGACGTCCCCTGAGCGGCCTGGCGACCTACGCCGTGAACTCCAACGGCACGGCCCTCATCGCCGATTTCGACCTGGACGGCGTGCTCGACGCGGTGGTGGCCCACGTGAGCTCCTACTTCAGCTTCGTGCAGAGTCTCCAGTCCGCGCTCGCGCTCACGACCGGCATCGGTCCCAACCGGAGCAAAGCGGACTTGGCCGCGGGCGATCTCAACGGCGACGGCTTTGACGACCTGGCCGTCTGCAACTCAGGCGACAACACGGTCTCGGTGCTGCTGGGAGATGGTGCGGGCGGATTCTCCAACCCGCCCGGCAACCCGTATCCCATCCCCGCCGACGGCTTCTCGCTCAAGCTGGGCGACATGAACAACGACGGGCGTCCGGACGTGGTGGTCAACCATGTCGCGGCGACGCAGCTGGTCTCGGTTTCGCTGACCAACCCGGACGGCTCGCTGCAGGCGCCGTTCACGCAATCGACAGGCCTTCCGAGCAACGAGGTGCGTCTGGGCGACTTCAACAACGACGGCAATCTCGACGCGGTGGTCGGCTTTGCCGGACCGGCTCCCAACGTCGAGTTGCTGCTCGGCAACGGCACAGGCGCGCTGGCCGCTCCCACCAACAGCGCCGCGGGCAACGGAGTGACCTCGCTGGCCGTGGCCGACTTCAACCGCGACGGGAATCTCGACGTGGCCGTGCCCGAGCTCGGTCCGGGCGCCAACATCGGCATATTCAACGGGACCGGGGGCAACACGCTGCCCGCGACCCCCTCGCAGACCATCGTGACCGCCTTCACCGGGTTGTTCGAGCTCCTGTCAGCCGACTTCGACGGGGACGGCTTCGCCGATCTGGCCACGTTCACGCCGGGCCTGTCCAACAGCGATGTCAGTGTCTTCTTCAATCGGGGCGACGGCACGTTCTCCAACGTGCCCGACGTGGTCATCCAGGACGTGGCCTTCTCGCCCTGGCGCTGCCTGCAGCCCGCCCCCGACATGGACCAGAACGGCCTCCCGGACATCGTGGTGCAGGACAACACGGCCGGCGGGCTTCGCGTCTACCTGAGCCACGCGGATCGCACGTTCACGTTCTCGGGCAGCATCATGGACGGAGACATCACGGGACTTGCGGCCGGACAGTTCAACGGCGACCCCCGTCCGGATCTGGCTTCCTGCGGGGGCTCGGTTTTTGGAGCACCGGGACGGGTGCTGCTGAACCTGCAACAGATTCTCAGCCCGTAGGGAGGCAACGTCGCCTCGAGAAACCTTACGGCGCGTTCTTCATCGCCTCCGCGAAGCTGTCGAACAGTCCCGCGCCGGCCGAGGCCAACCCCGCCGCCAGCTTGCGGCGCGTAAACGCCTGCGTGGAGTAGCGAACCGAACTCAAGAAATACTTCTCCCGATTGGAGCGGACCATCTCCCAGTAGGCCTGCTCGGCCCCCGGGCCGACCTGGAAGTGGTCGTAGTTGACTACCACGTGGACCTTCCGGCCCAGGGCCGCGAAGTAGCCGTCCAGGAAGCGCGCCAGCTCCTCCACCTCGGCGGGCGAGTCCAGGCGCATCCCCTCGAAGTTGGCAAACACCAGGTTGTCGGCTTCCCGATGCTCCATCCGCTCGGCATAAGCGAGCGAACGCACGCGGTCCAACCGCATCACCTCGGGCGAGAACAGCCGCGCATCCATCGTGCGCAAAGCCTCGCTCACCACGGGGCGAAAATCCATCAACGCCAGCACGTCGCGCTCCAGGTCGAGCCCGGGTGCGATCTCCAGCAGCTCCAGCCCGGCGGCTGTCAGGCGGAACAGGGCACGCTCCGTCAGGTAATAGACCACCTGGCCGCGCTCCAGAGCATACCTTCCACTGAAGGTCACCTGGCCCACCGAGGCCACGAACTTGCGCTGCTTGCCCTCCTCGACCACGCGCAAGCCCTCGCCTTGAACCTGCACGCGAGCCCCCGCCATGTGCGTCCCCATGAAGCAGACGAACGGCGTATTCTGGCTGATGTTGATGAAGCCGCCCGCGCCCGCGATGCGCGTCCCGAAGCGGGAAACGTTGACGTTGCCGACCGCGTCCACCTCGGCCAGTCCGAGGAACGCCTGCGTCAGCCCGCCTCCGTCGTAGAAGTCGAACTGGGAGGGCTGGGGGATGATGGCGCCCGGGTTCGTCACGGCCCCGAAGGACAGCCCCCCGGAGGGCACGCCGCCCAATCCGCCGGGCTCCACGGTCAGCGTGATCCAGTCCAGGATGCGCTCCTCGTCGGCCACGCGGGCCACCCCTTCAGGCATCCCGATGCCCAGGTTCACGACCGCGTTGGGCTTGAGGAAAAGCGAGGCGCGCCGAGCCAGCACCTTGCGCTCGTCCAGGGGCATCGGGGTGAGACCCGCCGCTGCCTTCACCTCGCCGGTGTAAGCCGGATTGTAGCCTTCCGCAAAGGTCTGCTCGTGGTGCTCGGGGGTGGCCACCACGACGCAATCGACCAGCACTCCGGGCACCTGCACCAGCTGGGGATGGACGCGGTGCTCGGCCGTGAGGCGCTCGACCTGCACGATGACCAGTCCGCCCGCGTTGCGCACCGCCTGGGCGATAGCCAGCGCCTCCAGCGTGAGGGCCTCGCGCTCCATCGAGATGTTGCCCTCGTAGTCGGCCGTGGTGCCGCGCAGCAGGGCCACGCTCAGGGGAAACGCCTTATAGTAGAGCAGGTCGCCCTGCAGCTCGACCAGGTCGTCCACGGTGTGCCGATTCAGCTTTCCGCCCTCGAGCCGAGGATCGACGAACGTGTGCAGGCCCACCCGGGTCAGCAGTCCGGGCTTGTGGGCCGCGATATCGCGGTAGAGGTGCGAAATGACGCCCTGGGGCAGGTTGTAGGCCTCGATCTTCTCCTCGAGGGCCAGCTTGCCGAGTCCGGGCACGAGCCCCCAGTGGCCGCCGATGACGCGCTTCACCAGGCCCTCGTGGGCGAAGTGGTTGAGGCCGCGCTTCTTGCCGTCGCCCTGGCCGGCGGCGTAGACCAGCGTCAGGTCGCGAGGGGAGCCGGTCTCCAGGAAGCGCTTCTCGAGCGCCACCGCCAGCGCCTCGGGGAAGCCGATGCCCACGAAGCCGCCGGTGGCCACCGCGTCGCCGTCCAGGATCAGCTCGACCGCCTGCTCGGCGGTGACGACCTTATCGCGCTTCACTCGTCGTCGGAGGGCAGGCGGCAAGGGCCGGAGATGACCTCCAGCAGCACCTCGTCCTTGGGGCCGAGCAACTGGTAATGCTTCCAGGAGCTGCCGCCGGAGCGCTCCATGATCTCGTCGATGAGATCCGAGTGCGAGGTGGCCCGCAGGCCGCGCGTGGTGAGGCCCAGGCAGCAGCCGTAGTCGCGCATCGTCTGACACTCAGGGAAGGCCAGGAAGTGCTCGCCTCCGTCGGGCGAGCGCAGCAACAGCACCAGCTCGCGCCCGGCCAGCTCCCAGCGGTGGCCGCGCACGGTCGCCTCCAGGGGAATGACGAAGCCCGCACGCTTGGAGGGGCCGGTGCTGAGTTTGCGCGAGGTAGGCTTCTCGGCCGGGGCGCTGACGGTCTCGTTCTTGGGGGGCAACTTGATGTCTTTACGGGGCGCCGCGTCCTGCGGCAGGGGCCCGACGTTCTGGCTCAGCAGCTTGGCCTGCTCCAGCAAGTCCTGCAGATCGGAGTGAGAGCGCTTCTCGAAGAAGTCGGAGACCGCCTCGATTTGCTTGGCCGCGGCCGGGGAGGCGGCGAAGTGCACACCGCAGCGCCAGCGGTCTTCGCGGGTGGGGTGAGGCCGGCACCAGACCACTTTGGCATCGATGTCCATGTTGGGGAGATCGACGCGATCGAATTCGAGGTTGAGTTGGATCGTCTGTCCGGTATCGATGCGCTTGTCGATCTCGAGCTGCATGCCGGTGCGCGACAGGTCGATCGTCAGGGCCCGGTAGCCAGGCAGCTGTTTGGACATCACCCGCACGCCCACGTTGTGGCGCGATGCCTTGCGCATGGAAGGATCGTGCACCTGGGTGCCGCTGGCCTCCAGATCGGAGCCGGTGCCCAGCACGCGAGCTGCGTAGAGGAGGCCACCGTTCTCCAGCTTGCGGCAGCTCTCCACCTTGATACGCAGGTTCGTGACCTTGCCCGAGCCCGGAGGCAGCGAGACCCGTACATCCACTTCCTTGCCCGCGGCGTAATTGCGGTTGGAGCGGAAGACGAGCTTGCCCTCCTTGAGGTCGACCAGCTCGACGATGGCGTTGAGGAAGCTCAGCATCAGCCCAGGGCCTTCATGGCGCGCTGGCGCAACGTCTCGAGCTCGGGAGCGCTGATGCCCAGCCGTCCGGCGATGTCCTGGATGTAGGCGACCTCTTGCTGCGCGAGGTTCTCGTCCGAGAAGCAGACCTGCAGCAGCATCTCCATCGCCTGCATCCGGCTCTCCTTGTCGCTCAGCATCTGCTCGAGGTGATCCGCATCCTGGATCGGCTCGGAGAGGCCCCCGTCGAGCACGATGACGCGCTCCATCAGCGGGATCCCGAGGCGTCCCATCAGGCGCGAAAGGACATCCACCTCTTCCTCGGTGGCCTCCCCGTCGGCCCAGGCCATCTTGAACAGGCACTTGACGATTTCGGCCTGCTGAGCTTGCATTGGCATACCCTCCAGAGCGAGTTGACGGGGGACTTTCCACGGCGGACAAATGGAGCCTCCCATGCGTGTCGAAAAGGGCTCGATGGACGAGACCTGCGCCTACTGCGGCCACGGCGAATTCGTCTCGGTGGGGCCTTCGCAGCCCGGTCCGGGGCTGCCGGGCTATGGCTGGAGCAAGGCCGAGGAGCGCTGGGTCTGCGCCAGCTGCGGAGGGGAGCGCGGCGCCGCGGTCGTCTACCGGCTGCCGGTGCTGGTGGTAGGCCCCGAAGGACCGACCTGTCCGCGTTGCAAGTCGTTGATGGAGACTCCCACGGCCAGCGGGCTGACGCAGGAGTTCGTCACCTGCACCTGTGGCTACTCGATCCACCGCGCCCAATTGCGTCCTTCGCCCGAGCTGGCGGCCTCGCGCCGCACGCGCCAGGCCTGTCCACGGTGCAGCCAGATGCTGCGGCACAGTTTTCCCGAGTTCTTCGAGGGCACCCACCCGGTTTGCGACGGCTGTGGCTATCCCAACGCCCGCCCCAGCACCACCACCCCGGACGCGGCTCCGCGCCTGCCGCGGACGGTCCAGGTGGTGGACCGGCGGCCGCGTCTTCCGGCGCCGCCGGATCGGGTGCCCGAGCCGGAGCCCGAGCCCCTTCGAAAGAAGCGCCTGCGGTTGCGCCCTCCAGGGCGGCGCGATCTGGGCGCCAATGCCCCCGAGCGGATCCGGCGCTGGTGGGCCCAGCAAATGGTCTGGAAACGCCAGTGGGAGGCGCCTTATCGGGGCGAGCGCACCTACGCCCCGGCCCCGGCGGCCCGCTTTCGCGACGCCGACTCGATGCAGGCCCGCGTGCTGGATGACGTGCTGGTGCGGCACTGGTTGATGGCCGGGTTGCGGGTGCGCTACACCGAGCCCCGCGACGGCGCCAACGAGCTGGAGGACGCGCTCGGTATCCTGCGTTCCGGCGGGCCCGGTGAGGGCCGGCTGACCATTCCGGGCGAGGCCGACAATGCCCGCTGGTTGTTCTGCGGGGGCTCGCTCAGCCATCTCGACCGCTGGTGGAAGCTACAGGCCGAGTTCGTCCGGCGGACACGCTGGGTGGGCTCCGGGCCCCTCTCCAGCTCGCTCTCCGACCTGGTCGAGGCGGTCAGCGGGGCCCTGGACAACTATGAGGTGACCGCGGCCGTGGCCTACCTCGAGGACGGGCTGCCCGGCACCGTGCGAGCCGCCGATCTGCTGGACCTGGCGCGCCTGCACGCGCCCCTCGTGCCCCACATGGCCGAGGCGCTCTACCGCGACCTGCTTCCCTGCCTGGGTCCCAACGCCCCGCCCAGCGTGCACCTGACCCCCTGGCCGGGGGACGGGGCGGACCTGGTCTGGTTCTGAGCAGTTACCAGGTGGTGCCGCCCTTGTATGTCTCGACGATCTTCGGCTTGAACTTGGGAGCGTTATCGTCGTAGGGATGGCCCGTCAGGGCCTCTTTGCCTTTCCCGAGGGAGCGGTGGAGCTCGACGGTCAGGTCGACGATGGCTTGCTTGCGGTCCTCGCGGGCCTGGTAAGGAGCCGCGTCCAGGTTGGGCTGGATGGCGATGCGCGCCAGCGGACGGTGGCGGAGCGCGGTGGCGGCCGCCAGGGTAGCGAGCCCGCCCGTGACGCTGAGCACCGCGGTGGCCTGCGGGAAGAACACGCTGACGACGCCCCCCGCGAGCAGGCCCACCGCTCCGCCGGCGATGCTGGCCAGGTATTTGGGGCCCTGATGTGTCTCGGGGCTGTCGGGCGCGAAGCGCTCGGCGATCTTGCCGCCGATATACGCGCCCGTAGCGCCGCCCACCAGGAAGCTGCCGGCGCCCGCCAGGAAACCGCCCGCCTGGGTAGACAGGAGGCCCGCGGTGGTGACTCCGGCCGCGCTCAGCGCGCCCAGGAACGCCTCACCGGGGCGCTTCTGGTTGTCTTCCTGGTAATGGATGGCGATCGGGATGATGGCTTTGGCGCCCCCGTGGATGGCGGCAGCGGCCGCGCCCTTCTTGATGGGCGCCACGGTATCGCGCTCGGCCTCGCCCACCAGTCCGCCCTCGGGGAAGATGACCAGGTTGTTGCCCTCGGTCAGGACCTCGTTGCAATGCTTGAGCGTGACGGGGTTGGCGCCCTCCCGGTCGACGGGGAAGAGCCCCATCCAGGTCAGCACCGGTCCGACCGGGCCCTGGAATAGATACTGGTTGCCCATCAGGCGCAGCGGGCGGTCCATGGCGGCGCAGAACACGATGGGGTCGAAGGCGCTCGGGTGGGTGGGCGAGTAGACGTAGGGCCCATCGAACTTGCCGGGCAGGTTCTCTTTGTTCTCGATCTGCACGCGGTAGCGACCCGAGGCCAGAGCTTTGACGATGGGGCGCAGGATGGGCCCGTACTTGGGATGCGACCGCCCGTCCCTGGGGCCGGTGTAGTTGGGGATGTCCGCCCCATATTCCGGCTCGGGCGCGGTGGGCGCCGTAGGCTGCGGGGCGTTGGCTCGGGTAGGCTGAGAGAAAGTCCGCGCGGTCACATGCATAGCCTGATGACGTTAGCGCAAGGGCCTTAAAGGAAGGTTAAATGAGCATCAAGTCGATATCGTAGAGCTCCAGCTTGCGGTCGGACGAAACCAGTGTCAGGGATTCCAGAATGCTCTGGGCGATGAGCAACCGATCGAATGGGTCCGAATGGTGGTTCGGCAACTCGGCGACGTAGGTCACGTGCTGCATTCCGATGGGGAGCGTCTGGATGGAGTGTCGAGCCAAGCGGCTGGCGAAAAGCGTACGCGGAGGCTCTGGCAGCTCGAGCTTGCCAAGACCATATTTGATAGTCATCTCCCACATGCTGGCTAACGAGAGATAGAGCTCGTTGCCAGCATCTTCCAGCGCGTCCCGCACGGGCCCGGGTTTCAGTCGGCCGGAGTCGAAATTCATCCACAGCCAGACGTTCGAGTCGAGCAACAACGACTTCACTCGAACAGATTGCCCCAGACCGCCGGGTCCAGAGGCTCATCAAAGTCGTCTGGAATCTGAACCACCCCATCTTCCTGACCGAAGCGGCGCTTGCCCCTGGTCTCCTGAATCAGGACCAGGCGAACGACGGGCGTTCCCGCCCGAGCGATAACGACCTCTTCGCCGGCCTCGACCTGAGCGATCAACTGCGAAAGGTGTGTTTTGGCCTCATGGATGTTGAAGGTTTTCACTTAGCTAACTATAGCCGATCTGTTAGCCATTGGCTACCGAGCTCTGCCGCGCCCGGGTGCTACGCGCAAGTGGTGCGAGCGTGCTCGCACCACTCGGTTGTAGCAGGCTGTCTACCAGGCGCCGCCCGTCGAGCCGCTGCCCCCGCTTCCGCCCGAGGAGCCACCCCGCGAGCCGCTGCCGCCCTCGGAGGCGCGGCGGCGCTCCTCCGCTGCATGACGCTCGGCCGCCTCGCGGCGCTCCTCTGCCTCGCGCTTCTCGCGGGCCTCGCGCTCGGCCCGCTCCTTCGCCTCCTGCTCCTCGCGGCGCTTGCGCTCCTCTGCCTCGCGCTGCTTGCGCACCTCCGCCTGGGCGGTGCTGACCAGGTCGTCGAAGCGGCGCTTGCCCTTCGAGACCGCGGACGAGGCTTCCGAGGCGGCCGAGTCGGCCTCGTTGTCCGCCTCGGAAGCGCGGCGCTCGGCGTCCTCGTAATCCTTCGAGCTCAACTCGGAGCGAGCGCTCGACAGCTTGCTCTCTGCCGACGACAGGCGCGAACGAGCGCTGGACAGGTCGCTGTCGTCCATCGACTCGCTCACGCTGCCGTGGCCGTCCACGTTCGTGCTCCAGCGCTCCCCGCGGGCTCGCTCGACGGCCGAGCGGGCCGAGCTGACCGAGCTCTCGGCCGAGCCGATCTTGGACCTGGCCGAATCATACGCGCGCTTGTCCGCGTCGATCGAGTGCTCCACGGCGGCCCGTTTAGACTCGGCCTCGGCCACCGCCGAGCGCGCCGCATCGGGCTGGGGCGGACGGCGGTTCACGGCGGAACGGGCCGACTCCAGCTCGCTCGAGGCCGACGAGAAGGCCGACTGCGTGTTGCTGCGCACGTAGCTCTCGCCCACGCGGCTGCGGGTGGAGCTGAACTTGCTCTCCACCGAGGCCAGCTCGCGCTGCACCTCGACCTGGCGCTCCGCGATACCCACCAGCTTGCGGAACTCGCCATCGGTCTTGGACAGCACCGAAGCCGTCGAGCTGCTCGACGAAGACGCGCCGCTCTTGGCTTCGCCCGCTGTGCGGGTGGCGTCCTCGAAGCTCTTGGAGCTGACCTGGCGCTCGGCCGACGACAGCTTTTCCCGAGCTGACTGCAGCTGGCTGCGCGCCGTGGAAAGCTCGGAGGTGTTCACGCTCAGGCTCACGTCGCCGTAGCCCGCTACGTTCTGGCGGAACGTCTTGCTCTCGGCCGCGGACAGCTCTCTCGCGGAGCTATCGATCTCGCTGCCAGCGGCGGACACCGCCGACTTCGCCGTATCGCTGGCCTGGTGGTCCGAGCTGATGGCGCTCTCGGTCTGGGTGCGCAGGCTCTCGGCGCGCTGCACCGCCGCCTCTTCCTCGTAGGGCTTGCGCGTGCTGGAGGTGATCATCCCGCGCGCCGTGCGCGTCGCGTCCTGCGCCTGCTGCAACAGGCTCTTGGCCTTATCCCGCACGTACTCGGCGCCGGCTTTGCTGGCGGTCTGCGAGACGCGTCCCTCCAGTGCGGGCAGCGCCTTGTCCATCTCGACCTGCTTCTCGGCGGTGGCGACCATCTTGTCGTATTCCGCTTTGAAGCGCGCCACGACCGAAGCCGACGAGCCGCTCGACCCGGTGGCCGAGCCCGATGAGGCGGTCGCGTCCTTCAAAGCCTCTTCATACTTCTGTCCGGGCATCGACGACTCGGCCGAGGCGTGCTGCGTGCGCGCCGTGGCCAGTTGCTCGCGGGCGGTCGCCAGCGTGGACGCATCCACCGCGTGGGCCACGCCTCCGAAGCCGGTCACGTTGGTGCTCCACTTCTTGACCGCGGCCGCCTCGACGTCGGTGTTGGCGGTCGCGATTTCCTGGCCCGAGCGCGCGATCATCGCGGTGGCCTGGTCGAAGATCTGCTGGTCCGCGTTCATCGTCTGCTCGGTGCGGTTCTGCAGCTCGCGTGCCTTCTCGAGCTCCACCCGGGCGGCGTAGGGGTCTTGCGGCTGAGCGCCCACGAATTCGCGCGCCTTCTCGAGCTGGGCGTTGGCCTGCGCGAGCAGCTCTTTGGCGGCCGCGCGCACGTAGACCGACGCGCTGCGCTCGGTCAAACCGGACAGGCGGGTGGTCAGCGCGCCCAGGTCGGCCTCGCAACCCTGCTGCAGCGACGCGAGCAACTTCTCGGCCGCATGCAGGAAGTCGACCTGCTCGGCGGCCGCGCGCAGCGAGCCATCGGCCGCGACAAAATCCCGGCGCGAGGCCAGCAGCTCGCCGTGGTCGGCGTGGGCCACGCCCGCGCTGGTCTCGGTGGAAGCCTTCCCGAGGGAGGCTTCGCAAGAGCTTACGCAGCCGCTCAGCGTCTCGCCCGCCTTCACGTCCCGGGCGGCCTGAGGCTGCACGGCCGCCGCGTAACCCTGGTCAAGCCGTCCAAAGCTGGCCGCGACCTCGCTGGTCAGCGCCGCGTGACGAGACTGGCGATCCGCCAGCGTGCCGGGATATTCGGCCAGCGCCGCTTTGTAGTCGGCCATCACGCCGCGTGCATCCTTCAGATGCCCCCGCATCCCGTCGAGCGATTCGGCCGCGCTGTCCAGGCTGCCCTTCGAGAGCAGCGGTCCGGTCTGGTCCAACAAGATGCGCGCCTGTCCGGTGGACGGGTTCGTCTCGGGCATCAGGTCGCCCCCGGCTTTGAACAGCCCCAGCTGCTGCAGCCCGGCGGTCAACTCCTCACGCGTCGTCTTGACCTCTCCGTTGACGGCGCCGAGCTCGGTGGTGGCGGCCCCGCGGCGGTCGCCGTCCAGGCCGGCCACGCGGGTCAGGTTCTTCATCAGCCCGGCGACCTCGTCGCCCAGCGCCTTGATCTCCTCGGCCGCGCTGTCGCGCGTGGCTTTCTTGGCGGCCTCGTCCAGGCGGCCCGACAAACCAGCACTCGTCGCATCGGCCCAATCCAGCGAGATGCCCGACACGGCCCCGCGGGCCTGATCCAGCGCCGGCAGCAACTTCACGCGCGTGTCGCCCGCGAACTTCAGCAGCGCCTCCGCCTCGCCCACCATGCGACCGGCCGATTCGCCCAGCTTGGAGCCCTTCTGCAGCTCGTCGTACGTGTGCACGGGGTCGTTCGACTTGGCGTCCATATCGGCGCGCGCGGCCGGCAGCAGCGCTTTGCCGATCTCGGCTCCGCTGAACGGGCCGCCCTCTTTCACCAGCTCGGCCGAGCGCGCGGTAGCGCTCTCCAGGCGCGTGGTCAAACCCGCCATGTACTGGACGATGTGCTCGGTCTTGGTCTCGAGCTGCTGGTGCTGACCCTCCGCCAGGGCGCGCCGCTGCTCGATCTGCTCCAGCACCTCGTTGAGCGACTTCTCGTAGGTCTTGGAGGTGCCGGCCGCCATGATCTGCTCGCGCCAGGTGGCCGCCTGCGAATCCTTCTCCATCACCACGCGGGCCGTGTCGCCCGCGCTGAACGGCAGCTTCTGCTCGGGGTTCGTCAACAGGCCGATGGCGCGGTCGAAGTTGCCCGTCAGGAACGTGTTCTTGAGCTTGCCGGTGACGCCCTTGCCCTCGACCAGGTCGCCCGCCTCGGCCACGAACTTGGATGCGCCGCCCACCAGCATCAGCGCCTCGTTGGCGTTGTCCAGCATCTGGTCGGCCAGCTGGCGGGTCTTGCCGCTGTAGTTGCTGACCTTGTGGTAGTCGGCGCGGTTCAGCAGATCGAGCAGCTCTTTGGAGCGCTCGCCCAGGCGCGCGGTGGCTTCGTCCAGGGCCTCCTGGGCCTCCTTCGACTTGGCGCGGGCGCGGTGGTTGAGCACGAAGGCCGTCACCAGCACCCCGATGACCACGGCGCTGCCGCCGTAAAGCTTGACGTTGCGCGCCAGCTGGGTGGCATCGCGCGAGGCCTGCACGTCGCGAGCGGCCAGGTTGGCCTCGCTCTGAGCGGCGGCCAGCTTCTCCGGGTAGCTCGGATCTTTGGCGCGATAGGCCACCTCGAACTCCTGCAGCTTCTTCTCGGCCGCGGCTTGGTGAGTGGCGGCCGAGGCGGCCTGGTCGTTCTGCTCGAGTCCGCGGATGGCGCTGCCCGACTCGTTCAGAAGGGTCCGCACCGCGATGGCCGTCTGCCCCGCCTCTCCGTAGGCCGAGGCGGCGCTGGTCCACTGGGCCAGCGATGCGTTCAAAGCGGCCGCGTGCTCGCGTGCGCCCTGCAGATCTTTGTTGGCCAGCGCCTGGCGCGCCTGCTCGAGCTGACGCTGCCAGCCCTCGACGTCCGGGCTGCCCAGCGAGCCGCCCGTGCCGTATTTGCGCTGGAACTCGGTGACCTGACCCCGGGTGGAGTTCAGACCGTCCACCGCCTGCTGGACGGCGCTGCTGGCGCCGTTGAAAGCGCCCTCGGCGTAGGCGTTGACCGCGGTGTCCACGCGGTCGAGCACGGCATCCAGGGCGCCGGAAAGGCCCTTGCCCGCCTGGAAGGCGCTGATGTAGGTCTGCATCAGCTCGCGCGGCGCGCCGGTATTGGGGTCGGCGAAGTTGGCCTCGCCCACGCCCAGCTTGTCCGGCAGCTCCTCGGAGCGGAAGAAGATGGCGCGGTCCTTGCCGCCGTTGTTCTGCACGAAGCCGGCGTCTTTGATGCCGGTGTAGACCATGATGACCACGCCCTGGCGCTCGCCGGTGCGGGGGTTCACGACCTTCTGGAAATCGGGATGGTTGCCGATGCCGCGGCTCAGCGCGTGGTCGTCCGCGGACACGTTGGTGGAGCCGTCCACCAGCACGATGTAGGCGTTCGGGTGCTCGCGCATGATCTGCTGCACGCGCCCCAACTCGCCGTTGGCCACGGGCACGCCGTTGATGGCGGGGTTGCCGACCACGTAGACGTGCTGACCGGCACTGAACTGATCGACCACCTGCTGCACGCTGGTCACGCTGTTGACCACGGCCGCGTGTGCCACCGTCGGCATGAGCATGGGGGCGACCGCTCCCAGGGCCGTCAGACCCAGCATCACGCCCATCCGAAGCCTGTTGCCCCGCGAGGTCTCCTCGGCCGCGTGGACCTCGACCGGCACGGGCGGAGCTTGCTCGGGCACCTGCGCGGTGCGCTTGCGCATCCAGTCGGGGACGAGCTCCCGGCTGCCCAACTGGACGTTGTCCTGGGGCTTGGGCCCCGAGGCCCAGGAGGGCGTGGTGAGCGAGAGGTTGTGGTTGCGCAGACTCGTGTCGATCATACCCCCGAGCGTAAGGGTCGGGGCTCAAGAACTTCTGAAACGGGTAGTGGACTGATGCGGCCTTACGCAACCCAAGTGGAGCAGAGCTCTTCGACGTGGCTGAGCCTTAATGAAAGACCACGGCCAGGCGCCAGTGCTCCCGGGGCGACACCGGCAGTGCTCGCCCGAGCTGGGGGTCTGACAACCTGGTTCGAAACCCGGACAATCGCATCGGCTTTCGGTGCTGCTCGCGTCCAGGCTGTAGCCGCATGATGAGGAACTGGGCGTAGCTCTGCAGAATTACCCTGGTGGAATGAACAAGCAAGACATGATGAGCTTCGTGACCCAACTGCCAGATCAGGAGTTTACTCTCGAGGATCTTCAGTATCGGCTCTCCTTTTATGCCCACTTACAAAAAGGGCTAAAGGACGCGGACGAAGGGCGCATCCACTCGATGGAAGATGTGGCGCAAGAGCTCGAGCAGTGGCTGTCCGAATAGTCTGGACGAGCACAGCGAAAGCTGACTTCAAAGAGGCCGTCGAGTTTCTCCGGTCCGACTCCCAAAAAGCCGCAAGGAAGCTTGCTGACGATATCCAAGCCGCCGTCCGCCTCTTAGGTGGGCAACCCGAGAGAGGGAAGTCGTGCCGGAGGTGGGCAAAGAGCATTTACGTCAATTGCTCGTAGACCGCTACCGGATTGTGTATCGTCTCGGCCCCGAGCCAGTGGAGGTCATCATGCTGTTCCACACGAGCCAGGACCCCAAAAAGCTCCGCTCTCAGCTCGAAGACGCGCCTGCCAGAGCGAGCAGGGGCGGCCCTGGCAGCCTCGAGAAAAGCAAAGAGGCCCGCGGCGAACCGGGGCCTCCAATGCCAGGAACGCTAAAGCCTACAGGCCGACGGGCGGCTGCTCGCGGGTCATCGAGCCATCCTCGTTGCGGCGGATGATCTCGCTGTGCTTGCTCTCCTCGAAGCGGCGGTCGATGTAGTAGCTCTCCAACGTGGTCTGGCGGTTGGCGACGTCGAACTTCAGGGTCTGGCCGACTGTGCCGTTGGTCAGCTCGTAGGTGCCGTACTCCTTCATCTCCCAGCCGGCGCCGAGGCGGCCCGTGGTCACGCCGCTCAGCCAATCCTGGCTGGGCGAGATGCCTTCGAGGCCGTCGAAGTAGTAGCCCGCGACGCCCGCGATACGCTCGTCAGCGATGGAGATGGCGGCCTGCTCGCCGAAGTTGCGCACGAGCTTGTCGGCGAACTGGGGGCTGACGGCCGGGGTCGAGGTGGGCTCGCCCATCTGCCAGGGCTCGAAGCCGACGACCGGCTGCGGGCAGATGGCGGGCTCGAACCTCGGGGGGCGCGGGCAGATGGCCGGGCCGTGGTTGTCGCCCTGGCCGGGCGGGTTGCTGCCCTGATAGCTCTCGGTGGGCTCGGTGGCGCCCTGGTCGGCCTTCTTGCCGCCGGCGCTGCTGACGTAGTTCTGATTGGAAACGGAAACCTGCGTGTTAATCATCTGTCTGGTGACCCTCCTCGATTGATTGTTGCCACCCTACGCTCAAAAGCTGAAAAACATGTGAAATCAGGCTGTTTACAAATCGGCAATCCGTTTCCAGATCTACGTTTGCTCGCCGGGCCATCATGAGGCCGGAGGTGACGATGATCGACCTGAATCCGACCACAGCCCGTTCCACGCGAGCGCCGGTGCGCTTCAATATCTCCCTGGAGGTCCCGGCCGAGATGGTGGACCGATTGCCCGACCTGGTGCCGGCCCTCGTTCCCGAGAGAGAGATCGCTCAGGGACGCTGGGTCCCCGCCGGTGGCCTGGCGACCATTCCCACTGTTCACCACGCCCAGCTCGACGAGCCGCCACCCCCCGGAGAGCTGACCCTGCTGCTGGGGATCGAGGCCACGGACATGCCTCCCCTGATGGTTTCGCGCTTCGTCAACTCGCACCACGAGCTGACGAAGGGAGAGTCGCTGGCCCGGGCGGCCCGGGGCTTCCACGGAGACGGCGTGCTCAACATGCAGTTCAGCCTGCCCCACAATGAGGCGGGAATCGTGTCTGACTCGGCCCTGGTCTTGATCCCGCGCCAACCGCAGTCGGGCAACCACTTCACCCCCCGGTTGATCGAGTGTGCCCGGGTGGCCGATCAGGATCTCATCCACGTGACCGTCACGGGCAAGCCGGACCAACTCGATGCCGGAGCGGCGTTCCAGGCGATCAAGAAGGTGCCGCTCTACGACCGCGCTCTGGCGCTGCCCTGGGTGAGCGAGCGGCTGCTGCGGCGGGGCATCTCCGGCGCGGAGGCGCTGGCCGTGGTGGACGAGATGAAGACCGGCCTCGACCCGGTCCGCATGACCACGGCCGATGGGCGCAAGCGGGTGGCCGCTGGCGTCCTCCTGACGGGCGCCATGTTCGGCCTGCAGATCAGCGACCGCCACGGTCAGGACGCGATGGACGAGTTGCGCCTGGCGGTGGCGCAGCGACGGCTCCCCGAGCTCAGCATTCCCCTCCAGGATCAGCAGAACGGCGGGCTCTCAGCGCTCTACGAGCTGGGGATGCTCGACCCGTTCAGCGTGACCGAAGGCCTCGCCGGCCAGGGCCGACTGACCCAGATCTCGTCCCTCCAGGCTCTGGCCGAGCTGTTCGGGACGAACAACAGCCAACACCCCGAGGCGGTGGCTTTCCGGGAGGCGGTGCGCCGCCAGCCCAAAGCCGAGTGCCTGGGTCAGCTCAAGGGTCTGAACGAGCTGGTGGCCCACTCGGGCGAGAAAGACCTGCCGCTGTACCTGGCCTTTAACTGGGCGGGACGAAGTCGCGGAAGTTCTCGGTGAACAACCGCTCCAGGTAGACCTTGTCGGTGCCGTCGAGGTAGATCTTGGTCTTTGCGTCCGTCCCGCTGGGGCGGACGCAAAGGTCGCGCACCTTCCCGCCGGGACTGAACCAGAACTGCAACCCGTCCGACCAGACGTCGATCTTCTCGAGGCGCTTCCAGTCGTCGGCCATCTTCGGCATGGCCTGCGAGAGCTTCTCGCGGGCGCTCTCCAGCGAGCCGGTGGCCAGCTTGTGGAAGAAGTCGTTGTAGACCACGCGCTCGGCGATGCCGGCCTTCTTGGCTTTGGCCAGCTCGTCGGGATCGAAGATCGCCTCGTTGTAGTGCACCTTGTCCCCGCGGGTCTCCATCGGGTTGGCGATGCCGTTCTGCTCGAAAATCTGCTGCAGGTAGGTGTGCAGATAGGTGACCCTGGCGTTGAAGAGGCGGCTCACCAGCACCACGGCCGACACGCACGCCTCGCCGCTGGACTTCTCGCGCATCGCGATGATCTGCTGTCCCAGCACGTTCGGCACCGGCTCGCGCGGACCGCCGATCTTGCCGCCGGACTCCTCGCCCGCGTGGTGCAGCTTGGGATGCTTGCCGATGTGCACGGTCTCGCCCAGCTCGGTGGTGACGCTGGCCTCGCCGCCCTTCCCCATCGAGGCCTCGACCTGGCGGTTCACGGCCGCGATCTCCTTGAAGCCCACGGGCACCCGCACCACGGGGATCTTGTGGAAGGCGGCCCACTCGTCCCAGCTCAGCGCCGACACGTAGGTGTGCACGTCGTAGTTGGCATAGTCGTTCCAGAAGCCCTCGTCCACGGCGGTGGCGCGGTCGTTCTCGGCCAGCATCAGGAAGAACTGATTGGGCGAGTAGATGGCGAAATGCCGGTCCTCCCCCAGGTCGAGGTGGAGAATGCCCCAGCGGTCGAGATGGGCCAGCTCGGACTTCGGGACGATCTGACCCGCCACGAAGCGGTCGGCGTCCGGGTCGACGTTGAAGACGACCTGGCCCAGCGGCGCGTCCTTCAGGATCTTGTCGTAGCCGGCCGTCTTCACCACGCCGGGCAGGCTCGCGTCCACGCTGTCGTGCACGACCTCGTACTCCTCCGAGCCCTTCTTCTTGCCCACCCGGAAGCCGATGTTGTGGAAGAATGGATCCTCGTCCGTGCGGATGTAGCCGCCCTCGAAGACCTTGTCGATGGTCAGCTCCTTGAGGAAGGCGGAGGTCGTCTTGTAGCCCGAGCCGCCAAAGAAATCGAGCTTGAGACGCAGCCCCCCGTCGATGGCCATGTGCACGTGCTCGAGGGCCTGCTTGGAGGCCGGTCCCATGCGCAGATACTCCGCGTACAGCTTCGCCATGCGCGAGTAGCTCAGGCGGCGGATGAGGTGCGGATCGTTCTTGGCCGCCAGCTTGACCGTGTAGCCCTCCTTCTCGATCGTCTCGAGCAGGTCTTCCATGTGCTCCACGATGCGGGCGTACTGCGGCGGCAGATACTGGGCGCCGTCCGGGGCCAGGATCTTGTCGCTCTGCTTCTGGGGGGCGCCGTGGCTGGAGGTGAAGTAATCCCCGCCCGAGAGGCCCAGCATGTAGGTCAGGAAGCTCCACATGAAGATGCAGCTGGTGTCGCCCGGCTTCTCGGTCAGGAAGCAGTGGAGGCCGTTGGCGGCGTAAATGCGGCTGACGAGGTCGACGAAGCGGGGGGTGTTGGAGCGCACCTCGCCGCCCACGATCCGCACCGGGTTGGCCTTGACGAACGTAAGGATGTCCTCCAGCGGGCGGTCGAACGTCTCCTCGATGGTGGCGGCGAAGTTGCCCAGGCGCTGACGGATCGCGTCGGCTTCCAGCCTGGGGAAATCGCGCTCGGGCTGAAGCTCCTTTACGAAGCGGCTCAGGCTCTCGGCCTGCAGCGCGAACATGTATTCATTGATGCGGTAGCGGTGGTCCCACGGGCACAGGACGTTCTGATTCTCGCGCACGCCCGCGGTGGACACCTTGGCCTCCTCCGCGAAGGCTTTCACCTGCTCGCGCAGGTTGATCTTCTTGGCGAGCTCGGGAGTGAGCTGCACTTCGAACGCGCCCTCGTTGTCGAGCGCGAACGGCGGGTGGTGCTCGAAGTCGAAGTGGGCCTTCTGCCAGGCTTGCATGCTGGCCCGGGTCTGCTCGAGGAAATACTCGCGCATCTGGGCGGGCGTCATTGCGGGGGTTACGGTCAGCGTGTCAGCCATGGTCAGGACCTCCTTTGGGGTGAGCGAGGCTTGTTCGTCCCAATGTCGAATTTCCCCTCGAATGCAGCTCCGGCCCGTTTCTCTGAACTCCTATGTGACGCCCACCCGGGCCTCGGCGGTTCCCATGCGCCTGCAGCAGCTGGCGCCAGCGGGAGCCTCGCTCGAGACGCTGCAGCCGTTCTACGAGCTGGGCGAGAAGCTGTCCGACGACAAGCTGCGCGGCTCACTGGCCTTCGTGCAGCAGGGTCTGACCACGGATCGCGGTCCGCTGGGCAAGCTGCCCGTCGAGGAACGCTCCGAGGTGCTGCTGACGCTGTTCAAGGCCCATCCCGCGCCGCGCGGGCAGGGTTTCGAGACCTGCTTCCCCGGAGGTGAGCTGAGCCAGCTCGCCAAGGAGATCGACCGCTTCATGGACGCCAACGCCCAGTGCAACCTGGGCGGTGAGATGTACCAGGTGCCGTTGCGTCCAGGGCAACGCCGAGCCTCGCTGGGGCAGCTCTGCAAAGACTATGCGGGCGCTCTGGACCTCATGAAGAAGGCCCCCGGGCGCATCTCGAGGGAGACCGAGCCCGATGACCGCGAGTGGGCGCTCGATTGCGTGCGCATCGAGCACTCGCACCTGCACCGCGACCCTGCGCGAATGGCCTTGTTCCGCTCGCTGGTGGGAACGTTCCAGAACCCTGCCGCGGCGCACGTCGTGATGGTCCACATGGAGAGCATGCCGGTCGAGAAACGGCCCGTGTATCTCAAGCAGCTGACCGCGGAGATGGCTGCGCTGGGGCCGTTCGACTCGGACTGGGCCAAGACCGAGGCCGAGGGCAAGCAGATTCAGGGGCTGGCCAAATCGGTGGGCATGTGCGTGGCGGTGGCCCGTCCCGGCGACGTGCACGGCGAGCTCATGGCTCAGGTGCGCGAGCTGAAGAGCCACGAGCCGGCGGATGTGCTGCGTGGCGGCTACTGGCGCGGCCCCGGCGACACCTGGCAGCAGGGCATGCGCAACGACCCTTACACGGGGCTCGAGGCGTCCGTCGACCGCGAGCTGGCCCAGGCCGTCTACCAGCGGTGCGTGGACCGGGGCGAGTCCCACCAGGACCTGCTCGCGGTCGTGAAAGCCCAGAACTGGTGGGAGCACGACGGCAAGACCTCGGCGCTGCTGGCGCAGGCGATGAAGTCCGAGCTGCCGTTGGCCGAAGGGCTGCCGCAAGTGCTGCGCGAGTACGCCTTGACGGGTCGCGTGGAGGGCTTCAGCGAGGCCCGCGCTTCCCTCGCGGAATCGTTGGGCACCGGCGCGATCAAGGGCGACCTGCCCACGCTGATGAAACGTTTCGAGCTGATCTACACCACCCGCACGAGCGGCGGCGAGGCGCGCGAGAAGGCGCTGAAGACCTCGCTGGCGGAGCTGCTCGAGGTCGCCAGCCCGGCCAAGGGGGGCGTGGTCCAGACCGATCAGGCCGTGTGGGTCGGCGGCGTGCGGCTGCGCAAGACCCGCGGTTAGCTGGCGCTGTCCCGGCAAGATAGCCTGGAATGCATTGCTGACAGGAAGTTCAGCGACCTGCCTGGTGGCCGCCGCTGGACTGGATGAGCTATTCGAGCAGTCTGCTGCGCGTCTATAGCCGCGCGCTTTGCTCTAAGCCAGCTGGTAGAGCGGGGTGCTCGCGTATTAGAGACGCCCGCTGCCAGTTGGAAGAGCGGGATGCTCGTCTACAGACGCGCGCTCTGCTCTAAGCCGGAAGACAGAAGCGGGCTCAGTTCTTGCCGCCGCCGCTGCTTCCACCCGAGGAGCCGCCGCTGCCTCCGCCCGAGGAGCCCGCGCCGCCGGAGCTGCTGGCGCCGCCGCCCGACGAGCTCGAGCCGCCGGCGCTGCAGCTTCCGCCGCTGTGGCTGCCGGAGCTCGAGGACGAGCCGCCGGTGCTGGACGAGCCGCTGCTCGACGTGCTGCCGCTGGAGCTGGGTGAGGAGCAGCTCCTGTCATTCTTGGAGTCGGTGCTGCTGCAGCAAGAGTTCGAGGACGAGGTCTCGCTCTTCGTGTCCGACTTGCACGAGGTCTCGCTTTTGGTTTCGGCCTTACACGTGTCGCTGTTGGGGTCGTCGGAGGAGCAGCAGTGGCTTTCGCTCTCGCTCTTGGCCTCGGATTTCTCGCAAGGCCCGGACTTCTGGCTGGTGGCTTCGTGGCAGGCCGAAGAAGCGGCCGCGGAGGCGGCGGAGCTGTCGTGATCGCCGCCGTGGCTCTCCTGCTCGAAGCGCTTGAGCAAGAGCTGATACTCGGCCGAGGCGCTGGCGCTCTGGCACTGCGGCTGAGGCGCCGGGGTCGAGCAGCCGAACGAGGCGCTGGAAGCCATTGCGAAGGCGCCGCTGGTCTGGAGCTGAGGCAGGTTCTGGAGCCAGTCGCAGTTGGGGGTGGCGGTGGTCGCGGCGGCCGCGAAGGCATAGGAGTAATCAGTGCCGACGCCGGAACCGGCGCCTGCATAGGCGAGGGTATTCACCACGGTGGGGTTCCTCCTGAGAGAGAAGTATCTTGCCCACAACTTCCCCCCGAGTCGAAAACCGTCTAGCCCAGTTCATCACTTATTAACACAGGTAACCAACTGGCAACAACCTGACTGCTTTACATACGCAGCGCCACGAGGTCGACCTGGGCTTTCTTCGGGACGAGTCTGACGTGGGTGATGACGTCCAAGCGATGGGCGCGTCCCTCCTCAACGTCGGTGAGAAAGGCCGCCACGGCTGGCGTGGGACCGGTTACGGTCAGGCTCGCCTCGACCGCCGGCAAAGAGCTGAGGGAGGGGGTAATGGGCTGATTCCAGGGGACGTAGATATCCCCGCCGGTCACGAACCGGGTGACCTTCAGCCCACGTTTGCGCGCCGCGGCGGTCAGCTCCGCCTGGAGGTGTTGGCGCAGCAGAGAAGAGTCCTCATACTCGTGCTCGCTCGAGCCGTTGAGCTTCTTCCAACGTGCCCGGACAAGCTTTTCCTGCTCCTCGACCTGCTTCGTGATCAGGGGGAGATTCTTGATCTTTTCCTGGCACTCCGCCAGTTTGCTCTGCGACTGCTTGAGGTGTTCGCTCAGGACCTGGTATTCGTTCTGCGTGCGGGCGGGCGGAGGAAGAGGCTCCTGCTCGGGTCGCAATTCCGGGCTTTGACTGACATCGGGACCTCCACCGCGCTCGGGCAACCGTCCTTCGAGCCCCCGGGCTCCTGCGGTCAGTCCCAACTGCCGGGCGATGCTTTCGGCCCGCGCGGGGGTAACCTGAACGACCAGTGTGCGGGTCTCGCGGTCGCACTCCAGGCTGGACAGAGCCTGGCCGCAGGACTTCACGACGCGACTGACCTCCTGCCCGATCTTCGTCTTATCGTTGTAGTAGCAGTCATCGATCGCAATCACTTCGCGCAGTTTGCGGAGCCGGCCCTGGCCCTCCTCCGCAGCCGACAGGGCCGTCGATGCTTCGAGGTCCCTGATCTGGTCTTCGGTCTCCTGGATCTGCTTCTGCAACTCGGCGACCGACGGCCGCGGAGGCCCACACGCGAGGAGAGCGAGGAGGAGCAGCAGGAAGAGCAATCTCTCGGAGTCTTCGCTGCCCGGCACTCCGACTCCCGTGCGCCCACGTCTGGGGCAGGTAAGGCCGTATACCGGGCTATGAACGTCGTACGACCTCTGTGCGGGCGTATACGGCCTCACGTGCCTCGTACGACACGTGCTCGCGACCTGCCCAGGCGATCGGCCAGCTCGCGGCGCATTCTCCACAGAATGAACGCACACGGCGACATGACGGTCTACGGGCTACGACCGGGGGCCTCGCGCGACCAGGTGTACCGGCGACTGGGGCCGCCCGACGGGGATGGATTCCTGCTCACCCATGCCGACCTCTCGGGAGTGTTTCGGCCACCGCTGGCCGAGGCACCGGTCTGGATGTATTCCGGGGTGACGGTCCTGTTCGAGCGAGAGTCCGTGGTGGAACTGCACGGAGATCGGCTCGAGTGCTCGGGCGAGCTGCGCTACGGGCCCGGGACGACGATCACGGAGTTCGTCGGCTCGGAAGACGACGCCCACTCGCACCGGTATCTTGTCGGGGGAATCCATCTCGTGCCCGGGGTCTACCTCCAGTTTGGCTCCCCTCGGTTCGCCCGGCTTCGGCCCGCCCCGAGGTGGAGTCCGCGGCCCGCCGGGCTCGTCCGCGAGCAACTCGCTCGCGAATTGGGCGTGGAGCCGGTCCGCACGATGGTCTCCTCGGTCGACCTGGAGATCCACAAGCAGGTCACGGGCTCTTCCGACCTGGTCGAGCTGCTGCCGATCTGCGGTCCGCGGACCCACCGCGTGGGCCTGCGTTGGCGTCCACAGGCCTTGTGGCGCGCCCTCTCCGACTGTCTCGCGCGAGCCGCCACCTACGGCTCGGAGCTGGTGCGGCCGGGCCACTACGTGATGCCGGTCGGTGGAACACGGACTCGTTTCGGCCTGTTGGCGGAGACCCAGGCGCGCATGACAGGGGGACGCTGCGAGTTTCTGGAGGAGGTCTCCGAGAGCGACTGCCACTTCTTCCTGCAGCACCTGGCTCAACTCGGGAATCTGCATGGCAATTTGCTCTGGACCAGTGAATGGCACTACCCCGATACCTTCCAGGTGCTCGAGGGCGCTCGCGCAACCGAGAACCTGCGCCGGGCCCTCCTCGAAGTCCGTGCGATCCGGGACGGGTGGGACAGCTGCCATAGCGGGACCGCCACCCAGGACATCGTGCGTCACGCGCATCGTTGCTACGGTGGCAAGCACTGGTGGACCTGGGGGGAGGACGAGCTCCTGGCTCCCGGTGCGGGGGCTTTTCAGATCTTGCTGGCCAAGCCCGGCGTCACGCTGGCACGGGGTCGTCGCGATGATGGGAGCTTTGACCGTGCGCTCGCTCAACTCGCGAGCATTCCGGACCAGCCTGGCGAGGTTGGCGTTCAAGCTCCCCCTACCGAACTGGAGCGCGAGATCCTGCGAGAGATCGAGGACTTCCCCCACACGGTCGCGCAGGTTCAGCCCTTCCGCCTGGCCGGTCTGGGCCAGCGCCTCGCGGTAAACCTGCTGACTTACCTGGACGAGCCCGCCCGACGTGGCTGCGTCGTTGCCGGAGCGGCTATCGTTCTAAGACGAACGCGGGAGTTGCTGAACCTGGCACCAGGGACGGGGTAGCCTGGCGCGAACTCGCGGTCATGCCTCACTACAAACTGATTTACTTCGATTTTGCCGCCGACCGCGGCGACATTGCCCGGCTGGCGTTTACCCTGGGAGGCGTGCCCTTCGAGGATGCGCGCATTGCCAGGTCGGACTGGCCCGCTCTCAAGCCGCACACGCCTTTCGGGGTCTTACCGGTGCTCGAGGTGGACGGCCAGCAGGTCTGTCAGTCCAATACCGTGGCCAGGTTCGTCGGGAAACTGGCCGGACTCTACCCCGCCGACCCCTGGCAGGCGGCGCTATGCGACGAGGTCCTGGACGTCATCGAGGATATGTCGATCCGAGTGGGCGGCACCGTTCATCTGGCCGACGACGAGAAGAAGAAGGCCCGCGAGGCCATGGTGGACGGCCCCCTCAAGCACCTTCTCGAGTGCCTGCAGACCCGTCTGGAAGCCGCCGGGGGAGAGTTCTTCGCCGGCTCCAGCCTCTCGGTGGCGGACCTGCGGGCGTTTCTCTTCACTCGCTTTTTGCGGAGCGGTCGCTTCGACCACATTCCGGCCGACCTGCCCGACCGCGTCGCGCCCCGGCTGGTCGAGCACCATCACAGGATCGAGGCTCTACCCAGGGTCGCCTCCTACTACGCGGCTCTCGCCTGACGTCCTGGTGGTTTAGAAGCCGTTGAAGATGTTCAGCGCGTACAGGAACTCGTAGACCGGTCCGTTCAGGTGGTCGGCGGGCTGGAAGATCGCCTTCCCGAGCTTGGGGCTGAAGGGAGACAGCACCTGGAGCTGGGTGTGGTCGATCTTGTAGGCGTTCAGGATCTTGCCGGGATAGGTGGCCTGGATGAAGTCGAAGTTGTTGGGGACGACCACCGAGTCCTCGTCCAGCGTGACGATGCTCACGCCCTGGTTGGCGCAGGGGCTGAGGTCGAGGTCGGCGGCCACGAGAACTTGCTGCAGCTCGGCCAGCGGCCCCGGCTGCAGCAGGGTGGAGCTGACCAGCGAGCTGATGCCGTTGCTGCTGGAGGTCAGGAGCTCCAGGGGTCCCGGGTAGCTGGCCCCGTTGGCCGTCTTGCCCAGGCCTGCCGCCAGCAGCTGGGTGGCGATGGTCGTGTCGGGCTGCGCGAAGGCCGCGGCGATGGTGACCTGGGACCCGTTCACGTTGGCCAGGCTTTGCGGCACCGGGAAGGTGGTGCTCATGTTGAAGAACCGCGAGTTGAAGATATTGTCGAAGTCGGAGCTCGCGGAGTAAACGGCGTAGGACAGGAACGCGTCGGCGCTCAGGATGGGCTTGACGATGTTGACCAGGGTCTGCGATTGCACGTTGTACGGGTCACCCCCGCCGGTGCTGACATCGTCGAACAGGTAGCCGTAGGTGATGGAGGAGGTATTGTAGGCCCCCTCCATTCCGACCGAGTGGGTGAGGACGTAGAAGCTCGACAGCAGGCCGGGGTTGCTGCTCAGGTAGCTGTTGAACCAGAGCGAGTAGGAGCCGCCCTCGGAGTAACCTGCCGAGAAGAGCTTGAGGGCCGGATCGCCATTCTGGAAGCCGTACTGGCTGGCGATGAGGGGCTGCACGGCGGTCAGCATGTCGACCGCGGTCTGGGCCGAGACCTTCGGGTAGAGCACGTAGGGGTGCGCATCCTGCCAGTCCACGCCCTGACCGACGTAGTCGGGGATGACGACGATGTAGCCCTGCGAGCCGAAGACCTGGGCCGTCAGCTGGGTCTCGTTGTTGTTCTGGTATTCCGAGCCCACCTGGGATTTGTTGAAGGTCGTGCCGTGGAAATAGACCACCACGCCTTTGATCTGGTCTTTGGTGATGCCGACGGGCATGAGGAGGCCCCCCGACACCTGGAAGGTCTGGTTGCCCGCCGGCAGGGGCACGGTGGTGCTGTAGTCGACCGGCTGGAAGGAGACGCCCGTGACGCCCAGGGGGTTGTTCAGGATGGGCTGCGCGTTGAGGTCAAAGAACCCGGTGCCGCTCTGGCTCTGGATGAACTGGATGTCGGCGGCCACCTGGGGTGTGCTCTTGGTGACGCCGAGGCTCGAGTTCAGACTGCAGAAGAGCGTTTCGTAGGCGGTCTCGAGGTCGGCCACCGAGATGGTCATCGGGGTGCCCCTCGGGTTGGTCGACTGCGGGATCGGATCGAGATGCTTCGAGGGAATGAGCTGAACCGCCGTGGCCGGGTCGTCGACCATGGCCTGCTGCACCCGTTGCTCGTCGGTGACCGGCACCGGAGTGATGGGCTGGGCGGCGGAGGAAGAGGTGTCCTCGCTGCCTCCGCAGCCGTAGAGCGTAGTGAGCAGGGCGAGACCGATGATCAGCTTTTTCATGCTTGCGGCGGTTCGCGGAAGGGGCATGGGGACCTGCCTTGGTAGGACCTGAATCAGGCACCCCAGTTCGTCACGCTGCGCCGTTCAATCGTTCCAGCACATGAAGCAGACGCTGCGCCCACCTTTCAGCCCACCCCGCGCACCGCACTCGGTGCAGTATTGCCGTTCCTGGCGCGGCCTGGAGCTCTCGCGGCTCAAGCAGTCCTGGCAGAGGTAGCGCTCGGGATGGGCCTCTGCGGCGCACAGTGTGCAACGACCAGGATGTTGCTCGGGCGGCGGAGCGGGCTCGGGCTCACCTTTCAGGCGCCGAACCGCCTTTTGGATGTCCTGGTTGCGATTGGTTTCCAGGACGCCGACGGCCCTCTCGACCGCCGAGCACTTCGACCAGCGCTGGCACGCAGTCGGCGGAGTCCAGACGCCCGTGTCGCATCAGGAGGGTGTTCACGGGGGCGGGACCCATCCGGTCGAGCCATTCCAGCACGGGGCTCCCCGTCTGTGGGCTTCCCCAGGCCACAAAGCGAGCCAACTCGGGTTGCCAGGAGTCAGGCATCCGGGAAAGGTGCCCGGCCGCATATTCGATCAGGTGTGTCACGCCGGGTCGCGGAGCCTTCCAGGCAGCCAGCCAGAGCGCGTCGCAAGAAAGCGCCAGCTTCGCCCAGCCCTCCAGACCTTCGAGCAGCGCCGCCTCCGGCGCTTCCTGACCCTTCATCTTGAGACAGGAGTGGACCAGAGAGTCGGCCTTCATCCCCAGCGACTCTAACATCCGCCGCACGACTTCGGCCCGAAGGGGGCCCGCCTTGCGTAGGAAAGGCTCGATCGGCTCCAGACCGCCGCCCCAGAACGGCGATACGACGGGCGCTGCCGCACGGTACAGCTCGGCCAGCCGAAACAAACGGAGAGGGTCCTCGGTCTGGTGGAGATAGGTCCCTCCGAGACAGGCTCCGCCGGGAATCTGCTCCAGCACAGCGCGGTCGCGGCCTTTCATCACGAACGCGATGGCCCGGTCCCGCAGTCGTCCCAGCGGTTGAAGGTCGTCCTTGAGTGCGCCGGGCGCTCCCCAACCCGAAAACCAGCTCACAGGTCCGGTTTCGACGGTCGGACCGGGCCCACCCGCGCAGATCCGTCTGGAGTAGGAAACCAGGCCCGGGCCGGGCAACCCTGGTCTTGGTGGACAGGGTGCTGAGCCAACTTCACGACGAGGGCGACACCGAGAGTCAGGGGGAGTTTACGCTCGACGAGGCGCGGGCGGCCAGCCAGTTGCAGGCGCACGGGCTCTCGCCCGGGCTGTATCTGCTGAAACTGATCCAGGCGGCCGTGGCGCTTGGCTGCAGCCTTGTCAAGCTAAGCCTGGGTGTGCAAAAGGTGCGCTTCGAAGCAGAATTGACCGGACCCGGCTTGAGTCGCGCCGATGTTTGTCGGGCCGTGCGGGGCCCCTTTCAGCCGAACCTGGAGCCGCCTCTGCGACAACTGGCCTGGGCCTGGCAGGCCGTTTTGTCCCAAGCCCCTGCCTGGGCTCGGATCAGCTGCCCCGAGGGGTGCTTCGACAGCCGTCAAGGTTGGATTCAAAGTCAGCCGTCGCCGGGCTTCGTGCTTCGTTTGCATCGCCGGTTGAGCACTGCCGCCCTGTTTCGGCCTCTGGCCGAGCACCGGCTCTGCTCCGAGCGATGCGCTTACACCCCTGTTCCGGTCCTGCTCCACGGCCGGCCGATCAACAATCCGGGCTTGTTCCCGAAGCGACTTTGCAGTCGGCAGCTCATCGCCTGCCCCTCGTTTCTCAAGTTGAACGTCTATCGCCGGGACCACCCTCTGGTCGAGCGCAATTTGCTCTCGACGAGCCAGCGGGGTTTGCTCGCTCCGCTGCCAAGCGTTCGGACCACGCGCAACCTGAGAGTCGGCGAACGGCTGACCACTGTCAGCCCCGACGCCTTCGGGTACACGTTGCGTCAGGCCCGCTCCTCGGTGGTCGACGTAGGACCCGATTGCGTGCATCTGGTGGAGTGGCGCGCCCTGGAGGGTCCCCAGCCGGACTGGGAGTTGACCCGCTCGGAGCAGCCGCAGCAGGGCTTCTATCCGCTGGCCCGGTGCACCGACCACTTTGGCGTACACGTCATCGACTCGGCCGATGAAGCTCTGATGGAGCCCTTTCTCAGCCAGGTTCCGGACAACGCCGTGAACTTTGTCTTCAGGTCGTTTCGCAGGCGCCTTCCGCGGGTGGCCGGCCGGTTGCTCTTGCGCCTCGGGTTGGATGAGCCCGGATGGCTGCTTCCAGTGATCCACGGAGTGGCTTTGGATCCCATTCCGGATGTCGACCTCGGCTGTCCCGGCGCACTGGCCCTGGTGGCAGATGACCGACTGGCCACCGATCTCTCCCAGCTGCAAGTCGTGCGCGACGAGGCCTTCCAGACTCTGCTCGTGCGCCTGCGGGCGGAGTTCGAGCAGATGAAGCAATCCGTGCCCGAGCTCCTGCAGTCCTACCCGGACTGGGTGCGCCAGCACATTCTGCGTCACGTCTCCGAATCCTGAGGTGGTTCTCAGCTGCTGGAACCACGACAGCATTGCATCCGGAGGCCCGGGGTCGTTCGGGCGCAAGTCTGGCGGGACCATCGTGGTCGGCAGGCGCGACTCTCCAGGCTTCTTCCCGACACTCGACGTGCGACCTGTCGATGAGCAACTCGGACGCGCGTCAGCGGCGGGCAAGGAATCAACGATCTGTGTGCCCATGTAGGTTCCCGGGTAAGAGCGACGGCCGCTGCATTGGACCGTAAACCCTGATTTGGACGGCTTTTTCCGCTCTCCGAGGTCAGAAGTAAGCACGTGGAAATTCGCTTGCAGGGAAGCCATTCTGGCTGATAGGCGCCCGTGACTTAGACCTGAACTGAATTTGGAGGGCCTTGCATAGGTTGTCAGCGTGGGACTGACCCTGCCTCCAGACCAATGGGCAACGTCCTCGCAGAGAAAACAACGCGAGCAAGTGCCAGGATTCGCAGAAACAGACGTTGAGCGCGTGAAGCCTGCGGAGGACGCAGGCGTCAGGGCGCGAAAATTCCCGTAATGACTCTACAGTTACACGATGGAACTGAGCCCGTCTCGCCGACACCCGACGACACGCTAAAGGCCCGCGCGGCCGTGGAAGCCCTGGCAAGTCATGCCCAATTGAGTCTGTGCGCCGGTGAAGACCGCATCGAAGTTCCGAGGGCAGTGTTCGATCTAGTCAAGAGCATTCTCTTGGTGATGGCCGAGGGACACGCAGTTTCGATCATGCCCTGCACCATGCGGTTGACCACTCAGCAGGCGGCGGAATTCCTCAATGTAAGTCGACCCTTTGTCCGTGACCTCCTCGATCGCGGGGAGTTGCCCTATGAGATGGTCGGTAGTCACAGGAGAATTCTCCTCAAGGATCTTCTGCACTTCAGAAAGCGGCATCAGCACGAGCATGAGGAGGCGATGGACTTCCTCAGTGAGCAAACGCAGAGCTTGGGTTTCGAGGAAGTTGGTCTGGACACGCAGTAGGTAGGTCTATGGCCTTTGTTGCCTTCCTCGACGCCTGCGTGCTGATACCGTTCACTTGCCGGGACCTCCTCCTTGAACTGGCCTATCGGAGGATGTATCGCGCCGTTTGGAGTGCAGATGTCCTGAGTGAAGTTCGCCGCCACTTGCAGTCCCCGCGCTTCGCAATGACCGAAGAAGACGTCGACCGACTCTTCACGGCGATGCGGAAGGCTATTCTGGACCCGGAGGTGACCGGTTACCAAGACCTGATCAGCGGCCTGAGCCTTCCCGACCCTGAGGACCGCCACGTGCTCGCGGCAGCCATCAGGGCCGGCGCTGATGTCATAGTGACCTCCAACCTGAAGGACTTCCCGCGAAAGGCTCTCTTGGAGTTCAAGCTCGAAGCACAACATCCGGACGAATTCCTGGTGAATCTTTACGATCTCTACGCCAGCCAGGTGCTGGAAGCAAGCCGCGCGCTTCAGCGGCGCAAGAAGAAGCCTCCCAGAAGCTGGGCCGAGTATCTCGAAATCATGTCCCGCGTCGGCTTGCCACGCCTGGCTGCAGCCCTTCACGAGGAAGCCGAGGTGGTAGAAAGTCCTCGCATGCTAGGTCTCTTCGTCGAGCCCAAATCACCGCCAGAGCCTTCGTGAACTATCAGGCCATGAGAGAAACGGAGAGAGTGTTCCCGTTCAAGAGCCGGGGCCGGCTTTTGGCGTCAATCCGGATGACTTTCAGATCCGCCGAAACCGAGTAACTCAGCGTATACAGCATGCGCGAGCAGTCCGGGCTGAAGGCCGATGCACGGTAACGCCCGCCATACTGGCCTCCAGGATCCTCATCGGTACAGATGATTCTTCTCGGAGTGCGCCCGTCCAGGCAATATAGTTCGTCGTGAAGGCCTCGAGGCAAGGTGTAACCGACTCTCTCGCCATCCGGCGAGACGGTGAGCGAGCCGACGGGCACGTCGAACACCTTGACCGTTACGGCTGAAGCTGTTTCAGCGTTTACCCGCAGCAACGTGCCTGGGTAGCGGGATTGGTGCACTGAGACGGCGGCGACCCACGCAGCGGCGCCAGTCGGGTCTGCCGCCACCAGCTGCGGCACGAAGCCTTCCAGCGCGAAGCCAATTTTACTCTTGTGGTCGCCGTAGTAGAGCTTGCCATTCGAAATGAAGAAGGCTCGCTCATTTCCACGGTCCATCGCCATTGACGTCAGGCCGCTGACCGGGAACCCCAGCGAGGGTTCTTGCCCGATTGGCTGGCGGTAGAGTCCTGTCACTCCATCCTGATTCGATGCGAACACCACCTCGCGCTGACTCAGCCAGCCCGGGCAGGATTCGTCGCTTTGAGGGGGGGTCAGGACACAGTCCCAGTCCACTTGGTCCTGGCGGACTGTGCGGCCAGGGATATAGGCGCCCAGAGCAAGGTTGCAGGGTCGAGGACCGTGGTGAGGGCGCTCGGATTGCTCGAATAATAAGGGGATTCTCATTGTCATCATTGACCTCCTCGGGGTGAGATGGCTCCATTCTTTCACGGAGAGTCGACCGGTTTCGCTCATTAGTGTTAACCGGAGTTTGCCGCCATCTTGCGGAGAAGTTACCGGAGTATGAACGGGCGAGCCGTTCGGATTTGGCGTCCTCCGATGCCGCAGGGGTGGCACGCAGAGACTAGAATGGCGCTTACCAATGGGAGAGCAGCTCTGGGATGCCTGAAATGAAGACGTGGCGGGAACGGCTGGACGCAGGACAGTTTGTGAAGGCCGCCGAGGCGCTTGAGCATTTCCTCGACAATGGCGAGGCAAGCTTTTCGGCCTCGGAGGAAACCTGCCTCAGGGACCTACTGTTTCACCCGGACGCCGAGCTGCGCCAGCAAGCCGTGCGCGCCGTGGGCGTGTCTGGTGACGTCGAGTCCGTTGCGGCACTAGCGAAGCTCTATGACCTGGGACTCGACCAATTCGACCACGACTACATCTTCCATGCCTTCGAAGCAATCGGCAAACAGGCTGTGCCCCACCTGGCGGATTTGATAGATCACGGAACCGCGGGAGAGCGCTCCGCGGCCCTGCAAGGACTGGCCTGCATAGGCGGGGACGCCGTACCGGTCTTGCTGGCAGCGGCGGGCCGGCAGGCCGACGATATTGCCGTGACCGCTCTGAGCAACGCCCACGACCCTCGCGCTGTGCCGCTGTTGCTCGAGATCGTGGAGCGGGGAGGCGACCTCGCCGATAGTGCTGCAAGTGCGCTCGAACAATGTTGCGATCCGACCTGCTCAGAGGCGGTGGAGCCGATCCTGCGATTGCTGCGCGCCTATCCGGACCTGGCGACGAACCTCATCGACGCGCTGGGAAGCATCCGGGATCCGCGGGCCATCCCCGCCCTTCAGCAGGCGCTCAAGCGGGGAGGCGATGCCGCAGAATTCGCCGTCACGGGATTGGGGCAGATTGCCGACCCGCGCGCACCGGCCGCTCTCCTGGCAGCGTTAGGGTGGCCGCGTCTAAAGGGGTGGACCAGGTACGAGGCTTTCCGAGGTGTTATCGAACACACCCACACCTCACCCGGCGACCGTCGCGCGGCCGCGCGCAGAGCGTTCCAAGACTTCGAACGATGCCAGGACTTAGAAGAACTGCTGGAGGACTTGGGTGCCAACGCCGACTGCCGAGCCGAGGCCATCTCCGCCGGCCAGAGCGAGGACCCGTTCCTCCAGCTTGGAGCAGCGGTTGCATTGGCCTCCAGGGAATTGTTTCAGAAGGCCGCTGGTCACTCTTCCAAGGCGGTCCGCGTGCGTTGCGCCCAACTGGCATTCAGGGTGCCAGTGCTGACAACGGAGGACATCATCAACCTAGCCCGTGACCCTGAGGTCTCGGTGCGATGGCATCTCGCTGACAACCTTCCCGCCGAGGGGCCCCACACAGGCGCACTGCTGGATGTCCTGACGTTGGACCGTAACGCAGGGGTGCGCATTGCAGCCATATGCCGCCACCTCAGGTTTATGCCTGTCGAAGAAGCTTTGCCGTACATCGAGCGCCTGGTCGAGGACAAGAGCCCGGCTGTGCGGCAGCAGGCCGCCATGGCCGCAGCCTGGGTCAACGGTCTCGATTTGGGTCAACGCATCAACCTCCTGGCGCGTTTCCTATATGACCCGAAAGGACGTCCTGTTGATCCGCGCGTGGGAGAGGAAATCCACGACGGGCGCGAGGTCTTAGTCACCGTTTCTGTGGAACTTCAACGCACGGGCGCCGCAGGTCGCCAAGTGCTACAGGAGTGGAAGCGTCGGGGCGGGAAGAAAGGCCAACCGCCTTCGGGCGATCCCTTCCGTTGGGGTTGAGCTAGAGGAGTCTTCTTGTGGCTCAACCACGCGATCGCGGAAACGGTGATCAGTTGGTGATCATTTCGGCCCTGAGCCGCCCCACAACCCAAGTCGGGGCGCCATCCAAGAGGCCCCATGTAGGTTCGCCGGGTAAGAGCGACGATTCTTGCGATTCGTGCGGGTTCGGGGAACCGTGACTTGATTCTAGCGGGGATTTCCCCCAACGGTCTGTGAGCTTTTCCCAATCCCTCAGCGCGGGCGGCCGGTGTACTGGCTGAGCAGCAGGGCGTTGCCCTCGCTGTCGGTGGTGAGCAGCTGGGTGTAGCCGGGCTGGCTCTCCACGCCCGGCCCGTCGTTGATGGCCGGGAAGTGGAGAAACTTGCAGCCATGGCCACGCACATAAGCCTCGGCTTCGGCGAGCGAACGGACCCACAGGCTGAGGTAACCGTTGCTGCGCCCGGGACGGGGAATCCCATCCTGCGACGGATCGGCCGCATAGACCCCGAACACCAACTGGTTGCTCCACCAGCCATAGTAGTCCTCATCGCTGTAAGGGGATCCCATCTTGAGCTCGGAGGAATAGAAAGCCCGGGCCCGCTCGAGGTCGGTGACAGGGTAGCCCGTGTAGTCCAGCTCGCGAGTCATCGCGCCACCCGAGTCGTTGGCCACCAGGTAAGTCGCCAGGACGCGCGACCCTTCCAGGATCTGGGTGGCCAGCGACCTCTCCCGGCACGGATGGCGACCCAGCCCGGTCAGCTTGCGCTGATAGCTGACCAACCGATAAGGACCCAGTTGGCGCTGGTGCAACCGGTCGACCTCGAGGCGCAGGGCCAGACCGGCCGGCCCGTGATCGTAGCGCTTCCAATAGTGCTCGCCCAGACCGCTCGCGAGCGCACCGGGAGGCTCCACTCCCCAGACCCGGGAGCGGGAGTCGTCGAACCAACTGCCCTCCAGACGGGGGATGTCCATCCGGAGCCAGGCACTCTCCAGAGCCCGCACCGGCTCCAGGTCGGAGGGGAAACCGAGCGGACCCACGGGAGCCGGCTGCCCGGCGGTCGCCAGCCGGGCCTGGAGCAGCACCAGCACGTTCCCTGACGGGTCGAGCCGCAACCCCCGCGGGTCCCCGTCTCGGGACGGAAGCGGCTCAGCCTTTCCCAGGTCTTTGACGGCCAGCACGGCATAACCGTTGGGGAATCCACTCTCGGCCCGGGCGCGGCCACCCAGCGAGTCGACATCCAACCAGAAACGAGCCCCTTGCAGATTGAAACAGGCCCGCGTCGGACTCTCGAACTCGGGTTTCCCCAGCAGCGGAGTGTAAAAGCGAACGGCGCGCTCGAGGCGCTCGACCGGATAGGCGAAGTCAAATGCAAACGTCCGCTCGCGACCCGGCCGACCCTCGTCCAGGTCATAGTCCAGGCTCCAGGCGTCGGTCTGGTGCACGAGCTTCCAACTGCTGCCCTGACGCTGAAAAGCTTGCACCACCAGGCCCTGGTCGTCATAGGTCCAGCGCGCGCCGCCCTCGACCTCGAGCCAGTATTGCACGATGGCCGCGCCGCCGGAGGCTCGCACCCGGACGTCTCTCAGGGTCAGCTGCTCGGCGATGACGTTGTGCGGGCGCTCGAAGGCCGACCACTCGGCGGGAAGCTGGGCCGCGACCTCGGCGACGCCCTGCTGGATACGCCCGGCCCGCTGACTGAGGCGGGTGACGTCGGGGGCCATCAAAGCCAGGGAGCCCGGCACATCTTGATGGAGGTAGCCCGACCAGAGAGCCTGCACGCTTTCCAGGAGCCCCTCGGGGACGGCCCCGTGGACCTCCGAGCGATCGAGCACCACCCTGCCTTCCACGCGCTGCTTGTTCGGCCTCGGGAGGCTCCAGCCTGCTGGCGGGCAGGGCCCCGAGGCGCCCGAGCAGAATTGTCCAGCGTGACGATTCAGCCCGCCGGACAGGTCTCCAACCTGGTTTTGCCCACGCGCGCAGCGCCGGCGAACGGACCGACGCTCAGCGACGTCCCGCTGCCGTCCGACCGGGCGCTGCTGAGTGGCGCCCCGCCGCCCGAGACGCAGACCCCCCGGCCGCCCACCCTCGAGCCGCAGGCGGCCGCGCCCCAGGCCTCGCCGCCCCCGCCCACGACCCTGGCGCTGATCCAGTCGGACGAGCCGGCCTGGAAAGGCGAGCTGCTCGAGCTGAAGGGCCGCATGGACTTTCTCTACGGCCTGCAGACGAACCAGTGCGGCCAGTGGTGGCACGGCACCATCAAGAACCTGCCCGGCCCCGGTCAGGAGCTGGCCCAGGAGCTGGCCAACAACGTGCTGACCGAGGCCCAGATGCAAGATCCCGACGCGACCATCGCGCACGTGGCCGCGCCCGTCGGCGTGGGCGTCAACGCCCTTATGCTGGCCGGCCTCCAGACCGAGAACGACGTTCGGCTCGATCCCCAGCTTGACCGCACCGAGCGCCTGAAGCACAACCTCTTCGTCACGGCGATCACGGGCGAGATGGTCGGTCGCCTCTCCCCCGAGGACGTCTCCGCGGCAGAGCACGAAGCCGCCGGCAACGCGGACGCCTTTGCCGAGGCCCTGGCCGGCAGGCTCTCCCCCGAAGACATCCAGGCCAGCCAACAGGGCGCCGCCGAAGGCCCCCTCTTCCGCCTCTCGCTACACCCCGGTTTGCCCGCTTTCGCGGAGGGCCTCTCCCAGGACTGGGGCCACTACCAGAACGCCATCGGCGAAACGCGCACCTACCTGAACGGTCTGAGCGAGGTCCAGGCCCGCCAGACGGCGGTCGCCAACGAGGTGGGGCAGTTCTTCCAGAACCACCCCGAGGCGCTCCAGGGCTAGCTACACTGGCGCATGGCGGCCAGTCGCTCGGCGAGCTGCGGGTGCGTGTCGCCCTGCGGGACGTTGCCCACGGTCTTCGTCAGCGCCGAATCGGCCACTTCCAGCGGCAGTCCCTCCGCCCGCAGCACGCGGACTGCGTGGCAGTCAGCGGCCTTCTCCAGGTCGCGGCTCAAGCTCGAGAACTCGGTGGCCCAAGGTCCGCCCACGATGGGGATGTGCGCGTACCAGGGGGTCTGATCGAGATAGGATAGCTTGGTGGCCTGATGGCGAAGCTCCACATGGCCCTGCTCGTGGGCGCCCACGAAGAGCAATTCGTTGTCGTTCAGGGCCTTGGCCAGATCGCGCTCGACGACCAGAGTGCCGTTGGCGCAGGCGAAAGCGTTCTTCATATGCTGGTCGTTCAGGCGAATCTCGTAGTGCTTCTGGCCGTAGGGCTGCAGGCGCGTGTTCACCCGGGCCAGCCGGGCCTCGATGGCAGCGTCCTTCACCGGATTGGTGATATCGGCCACGCACCGCTGGCCGGAGGCCAGCTCGCGCTCCACGGTCACGGTCGCCGCGTTGGCGTGAATGGGGTGGGCCGCGTGCAGCGAGACGCCCACGTGGTGCATGCCGATCCCTACCCCGACGAGCGCCATGAAGCCGATGGCCAGCGCGTTGTTTCGCCAGAAGTTGGGTCGCTGGCGCTGGGGTGCGGAGAGCTCCACGGTGTCGAGGGGGGTCTCGGGGGCACGCCGTGGCGCCGCCACGGAGGGGCGAGCATAAGCCGCAGGGCCAAGAACACCGATCTGCATCGCGCATGAGCCTAAGCTGGCGGCCTGAAAAATCCCTTAACGGCACGGTAGACGACCTGGTAAACGACCGACAGGACGATGATGGCCACGATGAACGGCACGTCCTGGGCCTGCGCCGGGTCGCTCAGCATCTGGCCCAGCATCGTCAATAAGGCCGCCAGGCAGGCCAGGGCGGCCAGCACCGAGATCCAGGCGCGGCTGCCCGTCTGGGCGGCGAGCTTGACGTTAGCCACGTTGACCAGCGTGAACACCAGCAAGAACGCGCCGCTGGCGGCGCCCGAAAGCGCGCTGAGATTCATCGTGTTGGCCACGACCAGGCACCAGAACGTCAGCCAGATCAGGCCCACCGGGCGCTGGCCCCAGATCTCGCGGTCGAAGCGCAACGGCATCTCGCCGTCCTCGGCCAGAATGACCGGGATCTTGGAGGCTCCAAACAGTCCGGCATTCAGCGCCGAGGCGGTGGCCAGGATGGCCCCGATGCCCAGCATCACGAATCCGAAGCGGCCCATGGTCACCTCGGCGGCGGCGGACAGCGCATACGTGCGCACAACCTGCAGCCGGTCGAAATCGAGATGTCCCAGGGTCACCACGATGATCCCCATGTAAAAGGCGATGGCCGTCAACACGCTGCCGTAGTAGGCGAACGGGAGGGTCTTGCGGGGATTGTCCACCCGCTCGGCCGCATTGGCGATGAGCTCGAAGCCCTCGTAGCTGAGGAACACCATCATGCCGTTGGAGATGATGGCGGTCAGGGGCACCCAGTCCGCTGGGGTCATCCGCTCCATCGTGAAGCCCGGAGCCAGAAAGCCGAAGACCACGAACAGGAAGAGAATGCCCAGCTTGCTGACGTTGAAAAAGCCCTCGGAGCGGTCGACGAGCTCGGGTCCCAGCAGGTTCACCACCGCCATGACCAGGATGCTCCCCGACATGATGAGGCGCTGCCAGAGGGCGCGGTCGGCCTCGGGAAAGAACGTCGAGGCGTAAGTCCCCAGGGCATTGGCATAGACCGCCAGCACCACGATGTAGGCCACCAGCAACAGCGTGTTGATACTGCCGGCGACCAGCCCCCGGCCGAAGGCCTTGTTGAGAAAGACCACCGTGCCGCCCTTGCTGGGAAAGGCCAGGGTGAGCTGCACGTAGGAGTACGCCGTCAGGAGAGCCACCAGGCCGCCCACCAGGAACGAGAATGCCGTGGCCCCGCGCGCTCCGGTGGCGGCCAGACCGAGCGTGGCGAAGATGCCACCGCCTACGATGCCGCCGATACCGATGGAGAACGCGCCCAGAGGTCCAAGGGAGTCCGTCTTGGGGGCCATGGGAGGGGCAGGTTCCACATGTCAGGGTTTTTTCCGCCCGGACGGGTAGCCTCCAGGCAAGATGATCGGAGCATTGCGAGGTTTAGGCACCGGCCTCCGGAAACCCAAAAAACGCGCGACGGCCCCCCCGGAGGGCCCGAGCGAAAGTGTGCAGCTCACCGGAATGACAGGCGGCTTATCCCGCGGTCTCCGCGCCATGGCTCTGGCGGGAGCTTTAGGCCTGGCGCTGGCGTGCGCCCCCGGCGCCGCCGTGGCGGGCGAGCAGACCGTGAAGGTGCTGAGCCTGAACGTCTGGCTCGATTCCCACCAGGGTGCGGACAAAATCGCTGAAGAGATCAAAGCTTCCGGAGCCGACATCGTCGGGCTGCAAGAATCCAATGACCACACCCAGGAGCTGGCCGACCGGCTGGGCTACCACGCCGTGCAGCAGCGCGACACGACGGCCATCCTGAGCCGTTTCCCCATCGAGCAGGTGACACCCAACCGGGACGCGGTGGTCGTGCGTCTCGACAACGGCAAGAAGCTGGCCGTGGGCAACGTGCACCTCTACTACAAGCCTTATCAGCCTTACCAGCTGCTCAAGATCCCCTACGAGGACGCGCCCTTCATCGACACCGAGGCCGAAGCGCAGGCGGAAGCCATCAAGGCGCGCGGTGAGGATGTGGACCGCGCCCTGGGCGATCTCGAGACGCTCAAGGGGCTCCCGCGCGTGACCACGGGCGACCACAACGAGCCATCCCACCTCGACTGGACGCAGCGAGCCGCCGACGCCGGGCATCACCCGATCAAGGTGGCCTGGCCCGCCAGCCTGGCGTTCGCCCGCGCGGGCTTCAAGGATTCTTACCGCGTGCTGAACCCGGACGAGGTGGCCAAACCGGGCTATACCTGGACTCCCACCACGGAGCCGGGCGATCCCAAGGACCACCACGACCGGCTCGACTTCGTGATGTACGACGGACCCGGGATCACCCCCGTGAAGGTCGAGATCGTGGGCGAGAACAGCCAGAACGCCGACATCGTGGTGACCCCCTACCCCACCGACCACCGCGGGGTCCTGACCACCTTCAAAGTGGAATGAAAAAAGCCGCCCGGAGGCGGCTTCTCGACCACGGGACAGGCGGTCTCTAGTGCATTCCCCCGCTCATGGCCACGCCCGCGCCGCAAACCAGCCCGCCGGCCAGGTAAATGAGGAACGGACGGCCACCCTTGTCCCAGTGCATGATGAGCCAGATCAGGCTCACGAAGGGAACGAAGATACCCCCCAGACCCCAGAGAATGGAAGTCTGAAACATCCGGATAAGCATCATTACGCTACCGCAGAGCGCAGCCACGCCCCCGACAATCATCAGAATCAGACCGATAATCTCCATTCGGGTGTCACCTCTTCGCAAAATTTGGGAAACGGTTTGGAAACTTCGCGGGCTCCGCTCAACGTCCCTGCGGCTCGTCGGTGACCACCAACTGCAGGCAGGGGACGTGCACCGCCACCAGCGGACGGAACTCCGCCTCGTGCCAGAGATCGGTGGCCGATTCCTGACCGTCGGTCGCCTCGGCCTGGCGCCCCCGACCCAGCTCGAGCCGGTCGTGCGCCAACCACGGCCAGGCCCGGATTCCGAAGGGGTTCAGCCCTTTCAGAATGTGGCCCATGTGGTCGTTCTCGATGCCATACTGGCGCTTCACCTCGCCCGGCATGACGATGGGCATCGGCACAACGGGCGAGGACAAGAACCGCAGGACCGGCCCCAGGCCAAAGTTGCGCACCAGTGACAGGCTCTGGCGCAGGAAAGCGCGAGGTCCCCAGCGGTTGCCCACCGAGCCCGACAACAGCTTCTTCTCGCCCCAGGCCACGTCGAAGTCGATAGCGTCCGAGCCAAACCGGGTGGAGACCTGGCATGGCGTCGGATGCTTGGGGAAAGCCTGCATCTCGCGGCCCCACATGATGGAGAGCGGCGAGGTGATGTAGAGGGTGTGCAGATAATTGAGGCACTCTCCTCCAAAGAAGCTGTAGAGGGCGCCGAATGCCCCCCGGCCGGGGGCGACCGCTCCCGGCCGACGCGAGGCGTCGAGCGACAGGACGATCTCGTGATAAGGTCCGATGACGCTGTCCTTCAGCTGGTTGATCCAGATCGAAGCGAGAGCTTTTCCATCGGAGGTCTTGACCGGATAGAGCCCCTCCTTCGCCAGCGCCTTCTCCATCGGGCCGGCTTCGCAAACGCCCTTCATGATGAGGATCTCGGCGTTGTAGCAGTAGTACGGCTTCTCGGTTTTGACGCCGCTCGACAGTGTCTCGCTGGTGTAGGTGAAGCGCTGAAACAGCGCTAGATTGGGGATGTGCGTGCTGTAGCCGCCCCCCTCGCTGCGTCCCTGGCTGGGACGGCCGACATCGGTCTTCAAGTGAGTTCCCCCTCCAGATTCTGCTGGTCCTGAGCGGCGGGTCTTCGAGGGTCGAACGCGAATTCCGCCATGTGGCCCAGATCCTCAGTCGGCCCGGTTACGTGCGCGGTTTCGAAAGCGTCACCGGCTATGCCTCGGAACCCGAGCCCCTCGAAGTCGAGGGGACTTTGCCCGAGTGGTTGTGCGGCACGCTGGTGCGCAACGGCCCGGGGCTTTACGAGGTCGGCCCCGACAAGATGCGGCACTGGTTCGACGGGCTGGCCGTGCTGCACCAGTTCGAGCTCGGCTCGCAGGGCGTGACCTACCGTTCCCAGCCCCTGCGCTCGCCCGACTACGAAGAGGCGCAGAAGCGCGGCCGCATCTACTACTCCAACTTTGCCACCGACCCTTGCGTGGCGCGTTTCCGCCGGCTTTTCTCGGCCTTCTTTCCCGGGCTCGAGCTGGGCGCCAATGCCAACGTCAACGTGGCGCGCCTGGGCAAGCGCTTCCTGGCCATGACCGAGACGCCGCTGCCGGTCGAGTTCGAGCCGGCCACTCTGCGCACCGTGGGCGTCTTTCGCTACCAGGACGAGCTGGCCGGCCACCTGACCACGGCTCATCCCCATCACGACCGGGCCCGCGACTCGCTCATCAACGTGGCGCTCCAGTTCGGGCGCAAATCCACGTTCCGCCTGACCGAGTTGCTGCCCGGGGCCACGCGGCGCCAGGTGCTGGGAGCTTATCCGGTCGACCTGCCGAGCTACGTCCACAGCTTCGGCAAGAGCGAGAACTGGTTCATCCTCACGCTCGGCGCCTACGCGGTCGACCCGAAGAAGCTGCTGATCCGCACCCGGCCTTTCATCGAGAACTATGCCTACCGGCCCGAGCTGGGCACCACCTGGGCGCTCTTCGACCGGCGCCGCTCGCGCTGGCACACCTTACACTCCGACCCGCTCTTCACGTTCCACCACGTCAATGCGTTCGAAGAAGGGAATGACCTGGTCGTGGACCTGATTGCCTACCCGGACGCTCGCGTCGTCGACGCCGCCTTTCTGTATGCTCTGGAGCGCGGGGCCGAGGTGCCCGGGGGAATCCTGACCCGCTTTCGACTGGGCAACACGGTGCGCTCTCAGGAGATCTCCCCTCTGAGCCTGGAGCTTCCTCGCATCCATCCGGCCTTCCAGGGACGGCCTTACCGCTACGCTTACGGCATCAGCCAGCAGCCCGGCACCTCGCGCGACTTTTACAACATGCTGGCGCGGCTCGACACGAGCGGAGGTCCGGCCCTCACCTGGAGCGCCCCGGGCGCCTATCCCGGCGAGCCCGTCTTCGTGGCGCGACCGGGAGGCGAGCGCGAGGACGATGGCGTGCTGCTCAGCGTGGTCCTCCAGGGCGACGCCTCCAGCTTGCTCGTGCTGGACGCCAGCAATTTCCACGAGCTGGCGCGCGCCAGGACCCGGCGCGTGGTGCCTTTCGGCTTCCACGGCGAGTTTTTCCGCTAGCGCAGACTCCAGAAGCGCTGCTCCACCTTGCCCACGCCACCCTGGTAGGAGAACAGCGAGGTCAGGAAGAGGGGGTTGTAGGTGGTGCGCACCTCGCGGGCGTTCTTGATCACCAGAGCGCCGCGCGACAGCACCGCACCCTGGCTGAGGAAGCGGTTGCCGTTGGGGTTGACGATGAAGCTCGTGCGGCTGTAGACCAGCCCCTTGAACTCGACGTCGTTGGGGTTGAGGCTGGTGTCGCCCGGGTTGGGGCCCAGGAGGTAGGTGTCCAGCATGTCGGGTGCCGCCTTCTGGGCGTAGCTGTCCATCTGGCTGACGATCAGGCCGTTGACCTCGTCCTTGATGACCTGGTCGTGCAGGTCCATCCAGTGGTCGTAGGCGGCCTGGACGGCGGCGGGCGAGGGGTCGAGCTGCGCCGCGCGCAGGAACTCGCGAATGCGGATGTAGCGACCCAGGCTCACCCCGGCGCCGTCCGACTGGCCCGTGGAGCTGGCGCCCGTGAAATCGTCGATCATGGCACCCAGCTTGTTCTTGACGTTGGGATCGCTGGTTGCGATCGGGTACTGGTCGAGCAACAAGGGGAGCTTGGCGCTGACGAAGTTGTCCACCAGCATGTCGCGCAGCTTGGGCTCGCCCAGGGAATGATCGTCGGCGCCGCCGGCCCAGTACTTGGGCGTGTTGGAGGGGGGAGTCTCGACCCAGTTAATCCACTCGGCGATGCCTTTGGGATACCAGCCCGAGAACTCGGCGAAGCCATTGGGAAGCTTGCTGATGGCTCCGGCAAAGATCTCGTGGTCCATGGCCAGCACCTGGACGGCCGGGGCCTTGACCCCCGTGATGCTGATGGGGCCCTCGGCATAGAGCGCGATGCCCGAGTCGGGTGAGGCTGACATGGCGCTCTTCCCCGTGAGCTTGAGGGCACCCACGTCCGCGCCGTTGGCTTCGGCCACGATCGTGCCCGCGCCCACCGTCTCCCCCTTGACCTCGAGGGTACCGTGGATGGTCATCCGCGCGTCGCCGCCGGACGGCAACGTATTGGTGGCGGGGTCGTAACCCACCGCCAGGTCGCCCGAGACTCTGGTGGGGCCGCTGGCCTCGACGTTGGCTCCATTGGGGATGAGCATGCGCCCCTCGACCAGCCTGGCCAGCAGGTTGCCCGAGCCGTCGCGGATCTCGTCGGTGTAGGTGGCCGAGAAACCGGTCGGGTCGGCGACCGGATCGTGCGTGGTGTCATTCCAGTAGTTGACCGTGTGGTCGTCCACGAAGTGGTAGAGGCCCCCGTTGAGAGTGAGCGGCGCGGCGGCGGGCGACTTGAGCTGGCTCGGCGTCACGTCGGGAACCTCGGCCTGGTTGGCGTTGGGCAGCACGTCGCCTTTCATGTCCGTCCTGGCCGTGGCGGCCTCGGCCGCATCGTTGACGCCGTCGCCCACGACCACCGGGCTGCCCGCCGAAGTCACGCTGCTGACGGCTCCGTTGGCGTCGGTGGTGACGTTGATGGTGGGGTTGAACAACACGTTGGTGCTGGAGACGGCCGAGCCCGCATTGGCCACGGTGCCGTCCCCGAAGAGCATGTGGGCCGAAGCTGGCGCCAGCAGGTCGCCCCGGGCGCGCACCTTGGCTTTGATGCTGGGGTCGACCGAAGTGACGTTGAACTGTCCGGTGGAGGGACTGGAAAGCTCCACCGCCATGGTGCCCTCGCTCATGAGAGGAGCGTCCACCACCTGAAGATTGCCCAGCGTGACGTCGAGCTGGGTGCTGGTGCCCGACGCCCAGCCGGTGATGAGCAGGTTGCAGTTGCCGGCGACCACGCCGCGCAGATCGGCGGTCGGCGGCAGCGGGGGCTCGACGGGTGACGAGTTCAGCAGGCTGCGCGATTCGCGAGTGGGGGCCCAGGAGCGGTTCCAGGCGGCGGGATTGGAGGGCGTCCCCGCGATGCTGGCGTCGTCATAGCGACCGTGAGCCGTCACCGTGGTGTGCGAGGGGTCGGGCTGAAAGTAGATCTCGAAGTGGGCGTCGATTTCGGGCATGATGCCGACCACGCAGTAGCCGTCCTCGTAGACGGTCAGCTTGCCGGGGAGGTCGACGCGGGCGGCGCCGCCCGGAAAAGGCGCGGCGCCCATCGGGGTGACCCGGCCCCAGGCCGTGTTGGCCTCGAGGCGCATGCGGGCATATTGCAGCCCGGAGAAGGCCGCCATCTGGGCCCGGCTCATCTCGCTGGAGCGTCCCAGCAGGGCAAAGTTGGAGGCGTTCAAGGTCATGAACGCCCCCGTGAGCATCGCCAGTAAGGCCAGCACGACCATCGTGACGGCCAATCCCATCCCTCGCTTCGACATCCCCTTTAGCGTAGCACGGATTTGCTAGAAAGACTGACGGACGAAGGCAATCAACCGCACTTTGGCTCCCTCCAGATCCATCTGAACGGATTCGAGCAGCAGCGGGCGGTCCAGCCCGAACTTCTCCCAACTCGCCAGCTGCCGAGCTATTTCGGGAGGCGTGCCGGACAGCTCCAGGTCGAAATGCGTCCCGGTCCAGTAGACGTCGCGCGCGAGGCACAGCTTCTCGGTGGAGCCGGCTTTCAGGCTTTTCAGCTCTAATCCGGGGGTCAGGCTCTTAGGGAGAGCTTTGAGCACGCTGGGCGCGATCTGCTCGGGCTTCTCCGGACCCAAGGTCTTCCAACCCACCTGCTTCGCCAGCACGGGGTTGTCTTTCTGGAGTTTGGCCAGAGCGACTTTGTTGGCGGCCTCGTTTTTAACCGCGTCGATCTGGGCGCGCGCCTTCTCACACTTCTGCTTCAGGTCGTCGGCCGGCTGCTGGTAAGGCTCGAGCGTGGCGCCGGGGGCCGGCGGAGCGACGCCCGCCAGCCACAGGCCATCCTCGGTCTGGCGCGGCGAGAGATAGGGAAAGCGACCCTGGAGAATCTCCTGGCGCTCGTTGGCCCCGATCAGAACCCGCAGCGCGCACGAGCGGTTGCCGACCCCACGCGTGGCACGCAGCTCGCCAAATCCGAAGCTGGCGATCTTCACGGCATCCGTCACCATGGGGGAGAGGTTGCGTGCTTCCGATTTGACGGCCAGCACGCCTTTGCGCCAGTCCTGGGCCTTCCTGAGGCGGGCGTCCAGCGCCACGGCCGGGGCGACCTTACCTCCCAGGGCCTTCACCTGGGCCTCGAGCTTCTTCAGGTCCTCGGCGGTTTCTCCCAGGGCGAGGGCGGTCAGGCAGAGCAGGACGAGCAAAAAACGCACAGTGGGAGGATTCGGAGGGGAGGCGAAAACTGCCTCCTGTGCTGGATTTCGAGAAGCTGTTGCAGCGGGTGGACAACGGACAGTCCCCCGCCGACGTCCGTCTTTTCGAATTAGCCACGCGCGGGGACGCGCGCGCCATCGTGGCCTTCGTCGAGCGCCTCGACCGGCCTGACCTGGCGGAGATGTTCGCCAACCTCGACCCGCATCTCGTCGCCACGGCCTGGTACGAGACGCGCGACCCCCGCCTGGCGCGTGGTCACGTGGCCCGCGAGCCTCCCCTGACCGCTGTGGTGACGGCCCTGAAAGCCGGCTGTTACGAGCTCTCTCCCTCCTCGGCCGAGGAGCTGCTGCGAGCCAGCCTGGACCGTGACCCCGAGGTGTCCGAGCGGGCCCGCAACCTGCTGCACGGCGAGCTCCCGGGATTGATGCTCGATCAGCTCACTCTGGCTGCCCTCCGGAGCGACGTGGGTGAGGTCTGGCAGGCCACGCCTCACCTTCCGGAGGACGAGGCGATCGCGGTCGTCTACCTGCTGCTCACGGGCCGCGAGGACGAAGCAGAAGACCGCGATCCCGACGGAGAGCTCTTGCGCCAGGGCTCGGCTTACCTCCCCGACCGCCTCCGGCGCCGGCTGACCGCCGTGCTGCGCAAGCGCGGTCGCGGTCACCTCGTGACGATGGTGTTGGGGCTCGACTGGCGCAACCCGGTCCGCGCCGATCGCTTCTTTGACGAGCTCTTGCCCGAGCTTCTCGGTCAGGAGCGTTACGGCGAGCTCTGGCGGCTGGCATTTCTTTTGCCGGTGCACCGCGCGCGCAGCATCGGGCCGGCTCTGAGCGAGCGGGGTTTCGACGGCGGGCCGGTGCTCGCTCAGGTCTGTCGCCTGACGCTCGAGCCGGTCCCCTCGGCCCGCCCCCTGCGCAAGCTTGCGGGCTCGCTCCTCGCCTGGGGCGGCGCCCGCGCCTATCTGGCCTCAGGTTCGGCCCTGGTCTGCGTCGACTGGCAATCAGGGGAGGAAATCTGGCGCCTGCCCATCGTCCGGGGCCAGAGCGCCAAAGCCTCGCCCGATGGTCGCTACCTCGGCCTCGAGCGCAATGGCGTCGTTCTGCTCGGCCCCGAGGGGACGCAGCCAATCAAGAGTCTCGAGGGCCACGCGCGCATGTTCTGGACCTTCTCGCCGTGCTCGCGCTATGTCACCCTGAGCTTGATTCCCCACTCCTATCACAGCCGCAGCACGTTTCACCTGTATCGGCTATCGCCCTGCGAAGTCATTTTCGAGGACCGCGACCTGGGCTGGAGCTGGCAGTGGCAGGGCGACCGGGCCCTGCACTGGAGCCACGAGGGTCCCCAAGAAGTCGTCCTGGCTACGGGTGAAACCCATCCCTTCGAGTTGCCTTTCGAGAGCCTGCAGCGGGCCTGGCTCCGGTCCCCCTCGGGGGAGCGGTGGACGTGCAGCGACCCTTCGCTGACGCGGGTCTGGCAGGACGGCTGGGAACAGCGGCTCCCGGGCGGAACCGGCACCTGGCTGGCCGACGACCGGCTCGTCCTCAACCACGCCAGGCAGTGGTCCGTGTGGGATGGGCGCTTCGTGCGGTCGCTGTCCTACCAGGGCCACGCGACCGTCGACCCGCTCGGTGGCCGCTTGCTGGGCGGGGACCAGAAGCTCACCGAAGTGGTCCGGCTGAGCGAGCCGCGCCTGGCGCGGGCGTTCGCGGGTCGATTCCTGGCCTGTCATCCGAGCCAGCCGTACGTTGCCACGCAGGTCGAGGACGAGACCTGGCTCTGGCACGCGCCCCACGACTTGCTGCTGGCCCGTGCCACGTTCGACGACCTCGAGCGGCTCGAGCCTCACGACCGCGCGCTGGCGCGAATTCTGATGGAGGAGCGCTACCGGCACGAGATCGCGTTCGAGGATGGCTCAGTGCCGTCCGGCGACTACGAGATCGAGCTCGATCAGAAGTAAACCGTGACCCCGGCGAGCTTCGGCGGCTCGTGACGCAGCGGATTCCAGCGTAGATCCAGCTTTTCGAGGTTGGGCAGGTGCAGAGCGGGCCAGAGCTCGATCTGGTTGGCGCGCAGGTCCAGCGTGCGCAGGTGGGGCATGCGGGCCAGTGCGGCCGGGACGGCTTGCAATCGGTTCTCGCGCAGGTTGAGCTCGCGCAGCTCCGGCAGGTCGGGCAGGTCGGTCAAGAGATTGGCCCGGGCGTTCAAAACGCGCAGCTCCGGCAGGTCGGGAAGGTCGGTCAAGCGATTGGAGCGGGCGTTCAAAACGCGCAGGCGCGGCAGCGCGGGCAGGTGGGTCAACCGGTTGGACTGCGCGTCGAGAAATCGCAGGTTCGGATAGCAGCGCAGGGTCTCCAGACCGTTGTGCTCCACGTGCAGCTCGTGGAGCGAGGGCAGCTCGGGAAGCTCTTGCAAGCGGTTGTGCCCGGCGCGCAGCTCGCCGGCATCGCGCGCTTTCAAGATGCGCAGGCCGTTGGCGCTGACGTTCAGATAGTCGGCGCGCTCGAGGGAGATCTCCTCGAGCTGGTTCTCGTGCAGGTAGAGGTAGTCCAGCGAACCGAGGGGCGGCACGGAGCGCAGGCGATTGTGGCCCAGGTCGAGCATCCGGAGGCGGTCGGAGGGGGCGCAGGGGAGCTCCTCCAGGGCGTTCTCGGCCAGGTTGAGCCGCTCCAGGACGGGCAGCTCGAAGAGCCAGCCTGGCACCTCGGTCAGGCGGTTGCGGCCCAGACTCAGATCGCGCAACCGATCGAGCGCGCGCAGGCACTTGGGCACGACCGGGAGCTCGTTGTCATACAGGCTCAACCGCTCGAGGGCCCCGACCCAACCCGGCGCCTCCGGCAACGACCGCCGGCCCTGATGCTCCAAGAACAGCTCGCGGATCACAGGCGTGCCTGCTTCCTCCCCCTGCGGTTGCGAACCTCGTATCCAATTTGTAGTGCAAGATCTTTTCTTGCACTACAAACAAGCAACAAGTCACGAGCGCGTGGTCGGGGGGGCTGCCTGCGAACGGCGCGCGGGTGCTGCGAACGGTGAGCGGGGTGGAGCCGAACGGTCCGCCGGGAGCTGCGAAAGGTGCGCGGGGTGCGGCCGGAGCGGCCCCGCCATGGTCGTGCGAACCGCGGGGTGGAGCCGAAACGGTCCGCCGGGTACCGCGAACGGCGCGCGGGGTGCAGCCGGAGCGGCCTGGCATGGTCCTGCGAACAGCCTGTGTGGTGGAGCCGATCGGTCCGCCGTCAGGCGGTTGCGGCCCAGGCTCAGATCGTGCAACCGATCGAGCTCGCGCAGGCACTCGGGCACGACAGGGAGTTCGATGTCATTCAGGCTCAGCCGCTCGAGGGCCCTGCCCAACCGGGCGCCTCCGGCAACGACCGCCGGCTCTGATGCTCCAAGAACAGCTCGCGGATCACAGGCGTGCCTGCTTCCTCCCCCCTCCGGTTGCGGTTGCGAACCTCGTATCCTATTTGTAGTGTAAGAATTTTTTTCGCACTACAAACAGGCAATGGGTCACGAGCACGTGGTCGGGGGGCTGCCTGCGAACGGCGCGCGGGTGCTGCGAAACGGTCGTGGGGTGGAGCAGAACGGTCCGCCGACAGGCGGTTGCGGCCCAGGCCAGATCGCGCAACCGATCGAGCTCGCGCAGGCACTCCGGCACGACCGGGAGTTCGATGTCATTCAGGCTCAACCGCTCGAGGGCCCCTGCCCAACCGGGCGCCTCCGGCAACGACCGCCGGCCCTGATGCTCCAAGAACAGCTCGCGGCGTGCCTGCTTCCTCCCCTCCGGTTGCGAACTTCGTATCCGATTTGTAGCGCAAGATTCTTTCTGGCACTACAAACAGGCAATGAGTCACTAGCGCGTGGTCGGGGGGGGTGCCTGCGAACGGCGCGCGGGTGCTGCGAAACGTTGCGCGGGGTGGAGCCGAACGCTCCGCCATGGTCCCGCGAACCGGCCTGCGGGGTGGAGCCGAACAGTCAGCCGGGTGCTGCAAAGTGTGTAGCCAAAGCGGCCCGCCATGATCCAGCGAACCGCCTGCGTGGTGAGCCGAACGGTCGGCCGGCAGGCGGTTGCGGCCCAGGCTCAGATCGCGCAACCAATCGAGCTCGCGCAGGCACTCGGGCAGGCGTGCCTGCTTCCTCCCCCTCCGGTTGCGAACCTCGTATCCGATTTGTAGTGTAAGATTCCTTCTTGCACTACAAACAGGCAATGAGTCGCTTAGCGCGTGGTCGGGGGGCTGCCTGCGAACGGCGCGCGGGTGCTGCGAAACGGTGCGCGGGGTGGAGCCGAACGGTCCTCCATGGTCCTGCGAACCGGCCTGCGGGGTGGAGCCGAACAATCCGCCGGGCGCTGGCAAAGTGTGTAGCCGGAGTGGCCCGCCATGGTCCTGCAAACCCCCTGCAGGGTGCAGCCGAACGGTCCGCCGGGTGCTGCGAGCGGGTAGCCGGAGTGGCCCGCAATGGTCCTGCGAACCCCCTGCGGGGTGGAGCCGAACGGTCCGCCGGGTGCTGCGAACGGGTAGCCGGAGTGGCCCGCAATGGTCCTGCGAACCCCCTGCGGGATGGAGCCGAACAGTCCGCCGGGTGCTGGGAAAGGTGCGCGGGGTGCAGCCGGAGCGGCCCGCCATGATCCAGCGAACCGCGCGTGGGGTGGAGCCGAACCCGCCCGGGTGCTGCGAACGGCGCGCGGGGTCAGCCGAACCCGCCCGGGTGCTGGGAAAGGTGCGCGGGGTGCAGCCGGAGCGGCCCGCCATGATCCAGCGAACCGCGCGCGGGGTGGAGCCGAACCCACCGGTGCTGCGAACGGCGCGCGTGATGCAGCCGACCGCCCGGGTGCTGCGAACGGCGCGCGGGGTGCAGTCGACCGCCCGGGTTCTGCGAACGGCGCGCGGGGTGGCGCCGAACCCGCCCGGGTGCTGCGAACGGCGCGCGGGGTCAGCCGAACCCGCCCGGGTGCTGCGAAAAGCGCGCGGGGTGTAGCCGACCTCGCCCGGGCTATGCGAACGGCACGCGGGGCGCAGCCGAACCCACCGGTGCTGCGATCACGTAAGTAATGGCCCTCGGCCGCCAGTCCCCCAGCGTCGTATCCGGTTTGTATCTACAAACAGGCAATGGGAGTCACGACGATCGCGCGGTTCGGGGGGCTGCTCGCGAACGGGCGCTGCCAATCGAAGCGGTCCTCTCGAGAGTGCACATTCAGACAGGCTGCAGCGGTTGGAAGGGGCCCTCGGGCAACTCGACGGTCAAGGCGTCGCCGGGGCGCACCTCGCCCCCGCGCAACACGATGCCCATCACGCCCGCGCGACGAGGGTCGAGCACCGCCTGCATCAAGCCAGGGCGGAAGGCATTCAGCTGCTGGCACGGGTTCCGCAGGCCCGTCACCTCGATGACAGCCTCGCCCACCAGCAAGCGCGCACCCGTCGGAAGGCCCAGCAGGTCCAGGCCGCGTGTGGTCAGGTTCTCCCCCATCTGGCCCGGCTCAAGGTCAAGCTCATCCAGCAGCTCGCCATGAAGAACGTGGACCTGGCGCAGATTGGGCAGCGCGGGGTTGCGCGAACGGTGCTGGACCAGCGCCCCGGCGTGGCAGTCACCCTCGACACCGTGGCCTGCGACGAGGCGAATCCAGGCGACCCGGGGCTTGCTCAGCTGGTGCACCGCGCTGCGGCACACGGCCACGATTTCAGGCGAGCGAATCGTGTCTCCTGCGCACCTGCAGAGTGGACTGGCCCACCAGCAGCCTTCCGTGCGCGTAACCCAAACCGGCGCCGTCTGTCGAAGGAGCGCCCTTCGTCAGAGCGTCGAGCTGCAGGCGCAGCGTGGGGGTTTTGTAGGTATACAGCGTGGCGTTGTTGGCACCGAAGACGAGCGTGCCCTGGTCGTTGGAAACCGGGGTGCAGTGGACGAAACTCGCAGCGGCCTGACTCCAGCTCTTGCCGCCGTGCTCGGGCTCGTAGCCCACCACCACATTGCGATCGCTCGCCAGCAAAAGGGTGCCGTCGCCGCCGATGCCCACCGGCACGCGCACTTCGGACCCGACCTCGATCTCCCACTTCTTGTCGCGCTTCACGGGGTCGAAGGCGAAGAGCTTGCCACCCAGATTGCCGGCGTAGACCGTGCCGTCCGGACCGACGGTCGGACTCTCCAGAATGTGGCTGCCGGTGTCGTAGCTCCACTTGATGTCGCCCGTGGCGGGGTCGAGCGCCATGAAGCGGCCGGCCACGTTGCCCAGATAGACGGTACCGTCCGCGCCCACCACGGGACGATGCCGGCAATGCCCGTGGGACTTGCGCCAGAGCTCCTGACCGCTGTCACGGTCGTAACCGACCACGCATTTGAGCCCGTCTCCGGCGGCGACCATCTGGCCGGTGGGAGTGACGGCCATCTCGCGGCCGGTGACGGGCGAGCTCCACAGGGTGCTTCCATCCTCAGTTTTCAGGCCGAGCGTCCGGCCACGGGCGGTGACGACCAGCTCGCCGGCGGGGCCTTTGCGCAGGTCGCTGGCGCTGCCCGGCAGGTCGATGCTCCAGGCGTCGTGGCCGGTGATCGGGTCGAGGGCGTGCAGCTTGCTGTCCTCGGTTCCGGCGTAGACGAGGCCGGTCGGGCCCACGACCGCCTGGGTGCAGAACGCGTCCTCATTCTTCCACAGGGGGGTGCCATCGCCGCCCGTGGTCAGACACAAGAGTTGATCGGTGCCGGACTGAAAAACCAGGTTGCCGTCCGCGCTCAGGACGGCGGGGCCGATCAGGTTGGTTCCGTGGCGGTAGTTCCAGCCAGGCTGGACCTCCTGCGCACCCGGCGTCAGCAAAGCGCGCACGGCTTCAGCCGACAGCTGCACGCCGTCCCCCGAAGTAGCTTTCGACGGAGCAGCGGAGAAGCGTGCCGCGACCGTGCCGGTGAGGCCCTGGATTACCACGCCTTGAAGCTTAGCGTTCGACGATGAAAGAAAACTGGAATCGACCCGCGGGGGACCGCTCCTCGAAAAACACCTCCCCGTGCCTGCTCATCCTCACCACGGTGGACGAGCGCGTGCCGTAGTGGGGAGTCTCGATGTAGATGGGCGACAGCGCGCGCTCCATCTCGGGACCGACGCCCGTATCGGGCAACGACGCGTAGGCATCGCGATTCTGCAGCAGCGCGAAGATGCGCTCGACGTCGAAGTCGGCCTCCTCGAGCCCGTGGACGCCGCGGGTCAGTTTGGGCCAGGGAGTGTCGAGCAGGGCGTTCGAGAGCCCGTGATAACCCGATGAAACCGGACTCTGGCGAGGAGTCGACCGGTTGCTCGCATACCACAGCGCCTCGGACGTGCCCCACACCAGGTTGTAGTCGCTGTAATCGCCGTCGAGGTTCGGCTCGCCCGACAGAGCGTCCAGCACGAGCTGGCCGCGTGACAACACCCCGCGATGACCGTGGGGGTCGCGAAAGTTCGTCACCATCGCGATGCGACCGGTGCGCTCGACCGCCAGCCAGGTCCCCCCGCCGACCAGGTCGCGCCCGCCCAGCCAGCCCTCGTCCCACCACTGCGCCGGCGCCGTCTCGCGCCGATAGAACTCGTCGCGATTGGCGGCCACCACGAGCGGATATTCAAACGACTGCTCCCGTGCGAGCAGGATCAGGCACACGACTAGAGCCGCAGGCCGACGGGCAGGGCATCGCCCAGGAAGGCAGTCGTGCCTTCCTCGTCGACGGCCCGGCCCAGCGTGACGGACTCGATGAGGTCGGAGTCGACGCGCTCGGTGCGCATGCGGGCCGCCACGCGCTGGCGGAGGTCCTCGTCGAGGTCGCGCACGCGGTCGCCCGTGAAGAGGCAGATCTCGGCCAGGGCGACGGCCGCCATCTGCACGTCGTGCCATTTCTCGCTCAAGACCCAGAGCACCCAGGGCTCGACCACCTCGGGAGGCAGAGCCGCCGAGGCGCCGCCCCCCAGCGGCTGGCGCGCGGCCAGGCGGCCCAGCCGCCAGAAATCTTCCTTGACGCCCCGAAAACGGGACATGAGCGTCTGGCCCAGGAGCTGCTTCTCCGCCACCGGGAGCTTCTCGAGGCAAACCGCGAGGCGCATCACCTCGAGCGCCTCCTGGCCGGCGAACGTGCCGCTCACCTTGCTCTTGAAATGCTTGCGGCCGCTCACGATGGCCGGGGCGATGGAGCGCCAGACCTCCTCCTGGCGAGCCCGGCTCAGGCCGGCCGCCAGCCGCCGCCAGCAAATCCACCATTGCAGACGGGCCTTGGCGGCTTTGGGGAACTGCATCCAGGCCGCGTACAGCTCGGCCGTTTGCTCCACGCGCCAGTCGTCCAGCGGTAGACCCAGGCCGGGGCGCAGACACCAGCCGATCAGGGACAACCAGTACATCTCGTGCTCGGCGTCGGCACGGCGACGCTTGCGCTGCTCGAAGACCGGATCCCAGACCGCCCGACACAGAGCCGAAGTCCAGTCGTCGCGCGACTGGCGGAAGTGGGTCTCGAGCCGGGAGGTCAGGTTCTTGGGGCGGGCCGTGTCGTGCCGCATCGCGCCCGGGCGCGCGGCGAAGGCCTCCTCGATCAGCCCCCGGCACGAATCCACCGCCTCACTGGGCACGCCGAGGCCGGTCGACTCGAGCCGCCCGCCGCGCAGAGAGAAGGCCAGCCGGTGACGACCCTCCTCGCTTTTCAGATACAGCTCCAGCGTGCCGACCTCGGTGACCATGGCCGACAGCGTCACGGGAACCTCGCGAGCGACGCCACCGGTGTGGATGACCGTCTCCATCGGGGGGAGCCCGGTCAGATCCTCGGCGTTGCTGCCGAGCAGTTTGCCCGGCTTGTCCAGCGGGCGCACCGACGAAGTGTAGACCGGAAAGCGCGCCGGGGTGTCCACGGTGAGCTGCAGGACGGGCTCCTTGAGGCGCACCTCACTTCCTTCGTTGGCGTTGCGGGGGATCACGCACAGCGCCATGTCGCCGCCCACGCCCACGTAGAACGAGCGCGCCACGCCGCCCTGGATGCGGGCCCGGCCCTTCTTGCGCAGCCAGGCATAGTGAGCCGCGCCGCGCGCCACGGCCAGATCGGCCTCGGGATTCTCGAGCTCGGTGACGGGTGCGCCGCGCCAGGCCGACATGATCTCCAGCAAACGGGCCCGGAGCGCGGGCGGACGGCAGGCCCCGCCGTTGAACAACACCCGCCCCGGCACGGCGGATTCGTTGACCCGCAGAAAGTGCGACAGGTGGCGGGGCAGCGCCGGATCGGCCGCATACGGGAGCCCCCACTCGCGCAACCCCGTGCGGGTGTCCGCTACCAGCGGCTCGTCGAAGTCGACCACCGGAAAGAACCCGTCCAGGACGAGCGATTCCACGTCCGGACGCTCCAGGTCGGCCGTCAGCGCGGCCTTCAGCAGACGCGCGCCGCTGCCCGGCACGGTGATGCGCGCCTCGGCCGGGGGATGTTCGCCCAGCAGCAGCTCCTTCACGCGCCGGCACTCGTTGCGCAGCACGCCCCACTGCTGCAGGTCCAGTTTGGCGCCCAGGAGCGGCTCGACCGCGTACGCGAGCGCGATATCCAGGTTGTCGCCGCCCAGCAAGAGGTGATCGCCCACCGCGACGCGCTCGAGGCCGCCCGAGCCGCTCTTGATCAGCGTGAAGTCGGTGGTGCCGCCCCCGATGTCGCAGACCAGGATCAGCTCGTCCTCGGGGGGCGCCGCGCCCCGGGAGAGCCAGGCGTAGAAAGCGGCCTGGGGCTCCTCGAGCAGCATCAGGTGCTCCAGACCCGCGCGCCGGGCGGCCTCCAGGGTCAGCTCACGGGCCAGCTCGTCGAAGGACGCGGGGACGGTCAGCACGATCGACTGCAAACCCAGCGGGGAGTCGGGAAACTGGTAGTCCCACGACTGGCGCAGGTGCCGCAGGTAGCGGGCCGAGGCCTCGACCGGCGAGAGATGGGTGATCTCGGGCGGCGAGCCCCAGGGCAACAGGTCCTCGGTGGGGTCGGCCTGGCGGTAGGCCAGCCACGACTTGGCGCTCACCACCTGGCGGGCCGGGACGCGCGCGCCCTGCGTGCGGGCGAACTCGCCCACCGCGTAGGTCAGGTCGGCGTCCCAGGGCAGGCTGAGCGAGCCCGGCGGCAGCTCGTGAGCGCCCGGCAGGTAGGTAAACGAGGGCAGCAAGTTGCGGGGAGCGACCTCGGTCTCGGAAACCCTCTGCAGGATGGAAACCGTCTCGAGCTTGCCCGTGGCGACCTCGACCCGGCAGACAGCCGAGTTGGAGGTTCCCAGGTCGATCCCGACGAGATAGCGGCGCACAGGGGACGTTTCCGAGCCCCTCCGGGCGGACCCTCCTGGATAGGACGCATGCACTACCGCCGGAGTGCCCAAGAATCCTATCGCAGCGCGTTTCGGAAAGTTTTCAGAACCCCCGGGTATTCTCCAAGTCGACACCAAACTTGCAGTCAGGAGGTTTCATGCTCAACGTCTTCAGTGCTCCCCAATCAGCGGCCACGGCGCGCGTCGATTGGAGCAAGGACCTGGGCAAGACCCTCTACGGCAAGCCTTCGATGAGCGGCGACCAGGTGGTGCTGGGCTCCTTCGACGAGGTGCACTGCCAGCTGCACCGCCTGGACCTGAACTCCGGCGCCAACATCAGCACCGTCGACGTGAGCCACCAGGGCAACCTGGAGGGTGAGATGAACGGCCGCGTCGTGCTGCGCAGCGTGGACGGAACCCTGGTCGGCAGCGACTCGCAGTCGGGTGAGCGCGTCTGGGGCTACCAGGGCAACGGTTATCCCGGGGCGGTGGCCATCAGCGACCAGCTCACCGTGGTGGGCGGGCGCAACTCCCTGACCGGCATCAAGCCCGAGGGCGAAAGCATCTCGCTGCAGTACAACCTGCCGGTGCGCAACGCGCTGGGCATCACGCTCACCCCCGAAGGCGGAGTGCTGGCCCAGACCCAGGACGGCAAGCTTTACAACATCACTCCCCAGGGCACGCTGAGCTGGGCCACGCAGGTCGAGGCCGGCAGCCCCAAGCACCAGCCGGTGGTGGCTCCCGACGGCACGATCTACACGGTGGGCTTCGGCGGCACCCTGACCGCGCTCGACCCCAACGGCGCCACCCAGTGGCAGTACCGGATGAACGAGTCCTACGTCAACAACCCCAGCCCCGGTCCCAACGGCGAGGTCGTCACCAGCACTTTCAAAGGCAACGTGACCTGCCTCGAGGGCAAGACCGGCGACGTCAAGTGGAACCACAAGACCGACAGCAACGTGGACAAGACGTTCGTGCACAAGGACGGCACGGTCTTCTTCCATAACCGCAACACGCTGACGGCGCTCGACGGCGAGACCGGCGCCATCAAGCAGGAGCTGCCGTTGCCCGAGGGCGAGATCGTCCAGGCGCCCGACGGAAGCCTGGTTCTCAGCACCCGCGAGGGCACGGTCAAGCGGATCGTGCTCGAGTAATCAGGCGACGCGCCAGCTCTGCAAGCTGGCGGTGGCGCGCTCCGGGCTCAGGTCGGGCTTGAGCCGCAGCTCCAGCATGCGCACCTGGGGAAGGTCCATGCGATAGTCCTCGAGCTCGCTGGTCGAGCCATCCGGGCTGAAACTCCACTGCTGGCGAACGATCTCACCCCGGTCGCTGGCCAGCGTGAACTCCTGGGTGCGCTCCTGGTGACGCTCCCGGAACTCGAGCTGCACGCGCTTGATGGTGCGCGGCTCGTCGAACACCAGTCGCAGCACCTGCTCGCCGGTGCCATCGGCGCGCCACCCATCGTTGGGGCCAAACTGGAAGACGCTCTCGGCGGGATAGCCGTCGGCTTCGGAAGTGACTTCGACGGTGGCGATCTCGCTCAGATCGAGCCACTCGTCGACGGGGGCGACGGTGGTGGCGGAGAGGACTCTCTTGCGCATGGCTTCTAGCTCACTTTCACTCTGTGCTCGAGGAGTTCGACCCGGCCGATGAAATCCTCGCGCCCGCGGGCGCTAAAGAAGCTCCAGAGTCGGCTCCGCGGGCAACATCGAGGTCAACGGCGGCAACCTGGGCAACCAGGCCGGCATCGTGGGCACCAACGTGCGCCTGGATGCGGCCGGCGCCATCAACGGCGACGTGGACGACACCGCTTGTGTGGGTCCCAACGGCCCGGTCGCTCCGGTCGAGCCGGTGCTGCCCCCGCTGGTGCCGGAGGAAGTCGCCCCGGCCGCTGGTCGTCAACCCCGGTCTGGGCAACCTGACCAATTACTTCGCGCAGGACGACGAGCTCATCGTGCCGTCCGAGTTGGAAGAGGACGAGGAATTCATGGCCAGGACCAAGTATCCCCGCGACCTGAAGAAAAAGGACGAGTAAATGATGCGCCTCAAGCCAATCGCACTCCTGTTGCTATTATTGACTCTGGGCGCCTGGGCCCAGATCGATCCAGTCCGCGAGGTCAACGACTCGGCGGCCCGCATCCAGGCTCAGATATCCCGGGGGCTCCAGCTGGAGTGGCAGGGGCGAGGCCTGTTCTCGGGAAATATATTCAACCTCAAAATGACCAACAATACGGGGGAGGACATGACGGTCAACCTGGCCACCGGTCAGGTGATCGAGCCGGGCGACCCGGGCACACAGAAGATGATTCTGGAGGGCACGGGCGATGTGGTCATACCCGCGGGCAAGTCGGTCACTCTGCTGGTGCGGGGCTACTGTCTGGAGTCCAACAAACAGCCCCCTTCGGCCCGGTCGGGCGGCTTCAAGGTGGCCGGTGACGCGTCGCCCTATCGCCAGGCGGTCATGACGGTCCGGGAGGGGATGCGCCTGGCCAGGGCCGGCATGTACGGCACCGAGCTCCAGCTCGACAAGCAGCGCACCATCGTTATTCAGCGCGCCCTCTGGGCCCAGGAGCCCAACCCCTCTACGCGCGACAACCTGTATAAAGAGCTCGAGGCGGAGCTGACGAACAGCGAGTCGGCCCAGACGGGTCACTCGCCGAACCTGCCGGTGCTGACCGACGGATTGTGGCGCGACGTCACGCTAACCCTGGCTGAAGTGAGGAAGAACCCGTGAAGAACGCGATCCTGGGAGTGGTCCTGAGCTGCCTGACAGTGGCGAGCGTCCACGCGCAACCCCGTCCCTCCACGAATCCCACTCCAGCCCCCACCACGCCGACCACCAGTCCGATCGACGTGACGCCCCCCACCACGCCCCCTCCGGTCAACCCCGACACGGGGCCGCGCTTCAAGGTCGGCTCCCTGGTGGTGGAAGGCAACACCGTGCTCAAGCCCGAGCAGGTGCAGAGCGTGCTGGCTCCTTACGAGAACCGTGAGGTCACCCTGGGTGAGCTGCGCGAGGCAGCCCAGAAGCTGCAGGCGCTCTACCGCGAGAAGGGATACTTCCTGGCCCAGGTGGTGGTGCCCCCCCAAACGGCCGAAGCCGGCGTGGTCAAGCTGTTCGCGCTGGAAGGCAAGGTGGGAACGGTCACGGTGGAGGGCAACGACGAATACTCCACCGATTTCATCAAGTATTACTTCGAGCCGGCCACCGAGAACGGCGTCTGGAATTCCGAGTCCCTCGAGCGCCAGCTCCGCCTTCTGAACGAGTTCAGCGATCTCAAAGTGCGCAGCGTGCTCAAGCCGGGCGCCAATCAGGGCGAGACCGACGCGGTGCTGAAGGTGGAAGACGACACCCCCATCCACGGCGGGCTCGACTACAACAACTTCGGGAGCCGTTTCACGGGCGAGAACCGGGCCGGGGCCGACTTCTTCGCGGGCAACCTGCTGACCGAGGGCGACAACTTCTTCGCCCGGGCCGTCTTCCCGTTCCCCTCGCGGCGCTTCAAGCCTTATCTGCAGGCGGCCTACACGCTGCCGGTCACCAATGACGGCGATCGCATCTCGTTCCAGTATGCCAACGCCGACACGTTCGTGGGCCAGGAGCTGACCGTGCTCGACATCCGCGGCACGGCCGAGATCTTCGGGGTCAACTTCACCCACCCGCTCGAGCGCAGCCTGCGCCACTCGTCCGATCTCTACGGCGGCTTCACCTCGAAGAGCGTGGACAATTTCTTCCTGGGCAGCACGCCCCTGAGCCTGGACGAGTTGCGCGAGCTCACGTTGGGCTACAGCGGCAACTGGCTCGACCAGGACGGCCGCACGTTCTTCAACACCTACCTCACCCAGGGCCTGGGCACGTTCCTGGGCGGCACGCCCAACGGCGACCCGCTGGCCTCCCGAGTGGGCGGCGGCGACTCGTTCACCAAGCTCAACCTCGACGGGGCCCGCGTGCAGCAGCTCGGCGGCGGGCAGTATCTGCTGTTCCGGGCCGGCGGTCAGGTGACCGGCAGCTCGCTCTTGATCAGCGAGCAGTATGCCCTGGGCGGCCCCGAGTCGGTGCGCGGTTACATCCAGTCCGAGTTCCTGGGCGACGTGGGCTACACGATGAGCGGCGAGTATCGCTTCACGCTCTACGACGAGCCCGACGCGCAGCTCCAGATGGGTTTCTTCCTCGACCACGGCCAGGCGTGGCTCAACACGGCCCAGCCGGGCCAGCTGTCGCACGAGTCGCTCTTCGGCGGCGGCGTGGGCTGGCGCGCCAATCTCTGGGACAACACTTCCCTGCGGCTCGACCTGGGCTTCCCGATCGCGCCCAGCACCAACATCTACGGGCGCAACCCGGTGGTCTACGGGCAGTTCGGCACGCGCTTCTAAGCGGCGGACGACCGGGATCCCACGGCCAGCATGAGCGGGGGCCAGAGCGCCAGCCAGAGCCATTGCCAGCTCTCGAGCGCGGTGGTGTGGAAGAGCCCCTGGACCCAGCCGACGTGGGTGAAGGCCAGCACGGCCAGCGTCTCCAGACCGACCCCGACCCACAGAAGGCGGTTCCGGAGCCAGGCGCCGGGAGCGCGGCAGACCAGCACGTTTCCGACCTGGCAGGCGACGATGGTGGCCAGGGCCACCGTCGTCGACTGGGCCCAGACGAACATCGCCTCGGGGTTGGCCGTGCCCCGCAGGAGGGCCGGACAGAGCGCCTGCAGCTCGGAGAGCCCGTAACCGTGAGCCCACCAGACGGCCGAGAATCCGAGCATGGCGGCCGCGCCCTCCCACATACCCAGATAGCCGTACGCCCGCGCGAGCAGGCCCGCGTCGAGCAGACGCTGCTCCTGGCGACGCGGCGGCTCGGCCATGGTTCCCGGCTCGGCCGGCTCGATGCCCAGAGCCAGCGCCGGCACGATGTCGGTCCCCAGATCGACAGCCAGGATCTGGAGAATCGTCAGGGCCGGGGGGATCCCCAGCGAGACCATGAACAGGAAGGGCAGCATTTCGGGCACGTTGCTCGAGAGCACGTAGGTCAGAAATCGGCGGATGTTGGCGTAGACCGCGCGGCCCTCCTCGATGGCCATGACGAGGCTGGCGAAGTTGTCATCGGTCAGCACGATGTCGGCCGCCTCGCGCGCGACGTCCGTGCCCTTCTTCCCCATCGCGATGCCGATGTGGGCCGCTCGCAGAGCGGGAGCATCGTTGACGCCATCTCCGGTCACTCCCACGATCTCCCCCAGGTCCTGGAAGGCCTGCACCAGGCGGAGCTTCTGCTCCGGTATCATGCGGGCGAAAACCAGTCCATGGGAGGTCTTGAGCAGACCGCGCAGCTGCGCCTCGGTGAGGCGGTCCAGCTCCTCGCCGGTGACGACGTGGTCGGCCCCCAGGCCGACCTGGAGGGCGATCGCTCGGGCGGTGCGGCCGTGGTCTCCGGTCACCATGTGCACGCGCAAGCCCGCCCGCCGGCACTGGGCCACAGCCTCGGGGACCTCCGGCCGGGGCGGGTCGTAGAGGGCCACCAGGCCCAGGAAGACCAGGTCCTGTTCGAGCGATTGGGGTGGCAACGCGACCAGGTCGTCGCCCGGCCGGGCGGCCAGGGCCAACACGCGGAAGGCGCGGTCCGCCAGCGACGCGATCATGCTCTCGGCCTCCTGGCGCGCCTTCTCGTCCAGGGGGAGCACCCGGTCGCGAAGCCAGGACTTGCAGCGGCGCAGCACCTCGAGCGGCGCCCCTTTGGTCAGGGCCAGCTGGGCCGCCGGCTCCGGCCACAGCTCACCCGGCCGCACCACGACCGTCATCAGACGCCGCCGCGTGTCGAAAGGGATCTCCCGGAGCCGGGGGCAGCGGCTCTCCAACTCGGACTGCTCCAGTCCAAGCGCCACGGCGGCCTGGAGCAGGGCGACCTCGGTGGGGTCCCCGCTCTCCAGGCGCGCGTTGGAGCAGAGAGCGGCTCCGGTCACGAGCAACCGGTCCGTCTCGCTCTCTCCGGCACCCGGACGCCAGATGGCGCGAAGGGCCATGCGGCCCTCGGTCAGGGTGCCCGTCTTATCGGTGCAGATCACGGTGGCGGCCGAAAGCGTCTCGACGGCCGACAGGCGGCGCACCAGGGCCCGTCGGCGGGCCATGCGCTGCACGGCCATCGCAAGCGACAGGGTCACGGTGGGGAGAAAGCCCTCGGGGACGTTGGCCACGATGATCCCGATGGCGAACAGCAGGCTGGGCAGCAATCCCAACCCCACCACGAGGTAGGTCAACGCGAACACCAGCGCTCCGATCCCCACGGCGAGCAGGGTGACCACGCGCACGACCCGCTCGATCTGGACCTCCAGGGTGCTGCGGTCCCGCTGGATGGTGGCGGTCAGGTGCGCGACGTGTCCGAGCTCGGTCTGGGAGCCCGTGGCGAAGATGACGGCGCGTCCGCGGCCGGTGGCCACGAGACTTCCGGCCAGAGCCAGATTGCGACGCTCCGCCGGACTGACGTGCTCGAGGGAGCTGGACTCGCCCGGTCCGAGGCCCTGGCCGCCGCGCACCGCCACGAGCTTTCTGGGCTGGGCGGCTTCGGCTTCGCGGGCCACGGGCATCGATTCTCCCGTCAAGACGGACACATCCAGGCTCAGACTCTCGGCCCAGACCAGGCGCGAATCCGCACAGACGCGATCGCCGTCCTCCAGCTCGATCACATCGCCCGTGACGAGCTCGGAGGCGGGCAGGACCACCAGCTCCCCCGAGCGCCAGACGCGGGTGGTCTGAGGCAGGACCTCGGCCAGCGCGGCCAGGGCGCGCTCGGCCCGGAACTCCTGCCAGAAGCTGAACGCGGCATTGAGCACCACCACGCCCCAGATGGCCCAGCCCAGCTCTGGCATTCCGGCCGGGAAGGAGAGCAGGCCAGCCACCCACAGGAGCAGAGCCATCGGGTGACTGAGCTGATCCATCAGCTTCTTGGCCAGGGGGCGCTGTGGGGGCTCCGGCAGCCGGTTGGGCCCGAGGCGCGCCAGCCTCGCGGCGGCTTCCTCGCGGGACAGGCCGCCGGGGCTCGTCCGGAGCAGCGGAAAGACCTGGTCCGGCTCGAGGCGCCAGATGTCGGGCAGGCTGTTCACGCCTCGATCACACCACGCTCGAGCTGGACCGGCGTATGATCGGGATCATCCCATGAAAAAAAGCCCCGGAACCGGGGCTTCTCTCGCCGTCCCGACTACATGATCGGGATCTGAGTCACCTCGTGGCTCTTCGGATCCGCCAGAGGCATAGTGATCCGCAGCATGCCATCCTTGAGGTCGGCCTGAACGTCCTTGGACTTCACCTCGGCCGGCAGGCGAACGGAGCGGGAGAACTTGCCGCTGTAGCACTCGGAGACGAACGAGCGCTCCTTCTGCGTCTTCTCCTCCTTCTTGAACTCGCCTTCGACGCTGAGCATGTGACCGCTGACGTTGATCTTGATGTCCTTCTTCTCCATTCCGGGCACGGCCAGCTCGGCTACGAGCTTACCGTTCTCCTGGAAGAGGTTGAGCGCGGGGCGAATGGCGGGCATCGCGGGCATTTCCCACCAGGTGCCAAACGGACGGGCGAACATGGAGCTCATCATCTGCTGCATTTCATTCCGAAATTGCTCGAAGTCGGGCCACGTGGTGACCAGCTCCTGTTTCTCCGGGGTTTTGACAAGCGTATCGTTGGCCATGGACATATTCCTCCTGGAATCGATTGGGCGGGTTTTCCCCCACGACTCAGTTTAGGAAGGCTCCCCGGCCGGGAGTATGATCTGGATCAGGCTCCCCGAGCTGACCGGGATCATTTTCCGCGCGTGCCATTCGGCCGATAATGCCGGGGAAAGGAGGTCTCGCGTCGATGATCTTCTCGAGTGTCGAAGCCGCTCAGCGGCACGGATTCAAATGGCTGGAGTTCGACCGCAAGCTCGGTCTCCACTTGATGGTGCGCGACGATCGCCGGGCCGATGGGCTGCGCGTGCGCGCCCTGGCCTACGCCCGCGAAGCTACCCCTCGCTGACTTTGCGGCGCACCACCACCCCGCCCACGATGACCTGCTCCTCGGTCTCACGGATGCCGGTCAGCCCGGCGGTGAGCACCTGCTCGATGGCGTGCGAGGCCGAGCCCGAGACCAGCATGACCGGGATGGCCTTCTCCAGCACGTCGCCGGGGGACTCGCGGGTCAGCTTGCCGGCCCGCACGGCCAGGTCGAGGGCGCGCAGCATCTCGCCCCGCTGCTCGTTCGAGAGCGAGGCCAGCAGCTCCAGGGTGCGCTCGCGCCGCTCGGGCGCACGCTCGGCCTCGGTGCCGAGCGCCAACAGCGCCTCCCAGTTGTCTTTGGCGGCCATCCCGCGCATGTGCCCGCACGAGCCGCTGGTCAACGTGGAGCCGCGCAGGCGCGCGTAGAGCGCGTCGCGGTCCTGGCCCAGCGGAGCGGCCAGGTCCGTGGCCAGCCGATAGCTGCGCACGCGCTGCAGGCGCTCCTCACCGGTGCCGGTCAGGAACTCCTGGTGCCGCTCCAGGGCGGTGACCCCGCCCAGCGCCGAGACCAGCTCGGTGAGGGCCTGGCGGGTCTTGGCGAAGTCGGGCTTGTCGCGCTCGCTCTCGATGGCGCCGAACAGCTTGAGGGCGTCGTTGAGGTCGCCCAGCTCCACGGCCAGCTCGCTGAGCAGGCGGCAGCTCTCGTCCCCGTTGCGCAAGGCCGTGGAAACGAACGCGCGCAGCGCCTTCTTGTCCAGTCCGCCCTCGGCCATCGGCAGCTGGCGCTCGCGGCCGTCCGTGCCGGTGCCCACCAGCTTGAAGCCGCGGAACGAGAAGCCTTCCTGCTCGGTGCTGCCGTCTGACTTCATGCGCATCCGCAGGCGAACTTCCTTGCCGTCGTAGGCCGAGAGGTCGACGCGGGTGGACGTCCTTCGGGTCTGCCCGGACCACGTCGTGGCCGTCTTCCAACCGTTGGGCGTCTCCACTTCGAGGCTCACGCTGTCGTAATTGCGCTCCAGCTCGTGCTCGATCTCCAGCTCGGCGCGCACGCCATGCAGACCGTGCAGCGACAGGGGCGGTCCGGTCAGGCAGGCGTCGGTGTTGGGCGCATAGGGCTTGCCCGGGCTGTCGGACCAGACCTGCCCCCAGCCCGGCTTGAGCTCGCGCCCCCAGGACCCGCTCGGAGTCCACTGGCGCTGCGCCTGCGCCCCCAGCTCGCCCAGGCTGGTGATCGAGGCCGGGCTCAGGCCGCCCAGAGCCGAATAGAGCGTGAGCGGCTCCTGGTCGGTCGCCTTCGCCAGCGCGACCGCGCTCGTGTACATGGCCTGGCGCTCGGTCCAGGGCCGTCCGGTGTCCTTCTGCAGGGCGCTCATCGCCTGCAGGGCGCTGCGCGTATCCAATCGGGCCGCCAGCGCGCCCAGGCAGGCGGCGCGCTCGGCGAGCTCGGGGCCCGCGCCCAGGCCCTTCCAGAGCTTGACCAGGTCGGCCTTCGGCCCGGCCCCGGCGGCGAGCGCCTGCAGAGCCTTCAGCTCGGCGTCGTCGTGCACCAGGGGGGCGAGCTGAGCCGAGTCCGCGAAGCTCTCCATCAGCACCAGGTTCCGCTCCACCAATGCTGCGTCGCTCAGGCGCTGGCCGATGCGCTGGTGCAGCGCCAAACCGCCCTCGGGCGAGCCAAGGCGTTCGGTGGCGCGGGCGATGACGTCCAGCGCCCGCGAGGGATCCGGACTCTTCAGCACGGTGTCGATCAGCTCGCGGCGCACCTCGCCGGGAGGCCGCGAGCCGGCGGGCAGCAACACGACGTCGTCGCCGGTGGCCGCGTCCGTGGCGCGGACGGCCAGCTGGGTGAAGTCCATCCCCGCCAGCTCGGTGGAGCCGTCCGACTTCAGGCGCAGGCGCAGCTCCACGCGGTCGCCCGCGAACGTGGAGAGATCCGCGCTCAGCGTCTGGACCTGCGGTTGCGACCCGGTGAAGGTGGCCGCCAGCTCCCAGTCGCGCCCCGGACGCCTGCCTTCGACCGACACCGAGTCGTAGTTGCGCTCGAATTCGTAGCGGCCCTGCATCGTGAGACGCGGACGCGTAAGGCCCTGCAGCGAGATCTCTCCCAGGAACAGACTCGCATCGGCGTGGCTCGGGTAGTTCTTGTCCGGGCTATCCGACCAGCCTCCGGGGATGGCGCTCCAGGGCGCTTCGGCTTTGACCGTGAAGGCGGCCTTCTCGCCCAGAGCCGCCAGCGCGGAAGCTTCGGCGGTGGGCAACACCTTCAGCCGTCCGTAGAGTTGCAGGATGGCCGCGCGCTCGGGCTCGGCTCCCCCGATCAGCAGCAGGCGCCGGGCCGACTGATACAGCGAGGCGCGCTCTTGCCAGGGCCGCTGGGGATCGAGCCGCTCCAGCTCGTTGGCGGCCCGGGCAGCCGCCCTGGCACCCACGCTGGCGCTCAGTTTGAGCAGCTCGGCCTGGCGCGCGGGCAGGTCCGGCTGACCCAGTTGAGACACCAGGGCGCTGCCCATCCAGACCGCCTCGGATGGCGACTGGCCGGCCTTCTGGAGCTCGTCCACCTTGGCCAGCGCGGCCTGTCGTGCAGCGCTGTCACCGGTGCGCACCTGGGACCAGACCTCCAGGGCCGCCTCGGGACCGGCGCGCCGCGTCAGCTCGGTGACGAACTTACGCCGCTCCTCGAAGTCCGGCTCGCTCAGCTCTTGCTTCAGGCTCGGCCAGATGGCCAGGGCGCGGTCGCCGTCCCCGATCTCTTGCGCCGAGGCCGCCAGCGCGCCCAGAGTGGCGGCCTGGTCCTCGGCTCCCAGCACCGTTTGCAGAAGCTTCTCCAGCTTCGGAGCGGCCTTGCTCCAGGCGCTGTCGATGCGCCTCTCCACCGGCACCCCTTTGAGATCGCCCCGGATGCAGAAGTCGGAGAAGCGCATCCCTTCGAGCTGGGTGGACCCGTCGCTGGTGAGGCGCAGCCGCAGGTAGCCTTTCGTGAAGCCGGTGAGCGGCACGTCGACACTGCTTTTGGCCTGGCTGCCCGAGAAGCTCTTGAGGGTGGTCCACTCCTGGCCGTCCGGCGAGCACTCCAGGTTTACCTTGTCGTAGTTGCGCTCCAGCTCCCAGGCGGCCGTCATGTGGACCGTTGGCGAGCCGAGGTCGCGCACGTCCAGATAGCTCGAAGTGAGGCTCTGGTTGGCGTTCGCATCGTAGGGACCGTCCGGGCTGTCCGACCAGACCTGTCCCCAGCGCAGCTCGTCGGCCCTCCCCCACCTTCCCTCGGGGCGCCAGCCGCGCGTGAGATGCTCGGCCAGGCCGCCCATCTGGGCCAGCTTGTCGGACGGCAGGTGGCGGATGCGATTGTACAGCTCCATCGGCTGCGAGGCGTGACCCAGCTGGTGCAGCCGGTGGGCCGCCAGGCTGGCCTGGCAGCGCTGCTCCCAGCTGCCGGGACGACCCTCGAGCGCGCGAAAGGCGGGGGCGGCCGCTTCGGGGCCCAGTCCGTGCGCGAGCTGCTGCAGGGCGCCCAGCCGGTCGAGCGCGTCCGGCTGTCTGGCGTCGTACACGGCCCAGAGCTGCACAGCTCCGGCCGGCTTGAACGTGTCGACCAGGGCGCGAAGCTCGGCCTGGTCTTGCTTGCGGTCCGCGGGACTGCGGTCGTTCAGGGTGGGCCACACCTGGTTGGCGCCCCGGGCGCCCACCAGCGCGCTCAGGTCGAGCAGCTCGTTCAGGCGGGCCTGCAGGTCCGGACGGTCGAGCATGAGCCGGGCGGAGGGCCACAGCGCCAGGGCCTGCCCGCTCGTTCCCAGCCGGTCGCCGAGGTAGCCCAGCGCCCCCATGGCCGCCAGCCGCTGCTCGGGAGCGACCTCGCGCGCCACCTGCTGCAGGCGCTCCCGGTCGCTCGCGGGGTCGCCCGCGTCCACGCGCAGGGTGCGCGCGGCTCCGTCCTTGTGCTGGCCGGTGATGGCCAGATCGCCAAAAGTCATGCCCTCGAGCTGGGTGGATCCGTCCGAGGTCAGGCGGAAGCGGAGTTGCACCGTGTCGCCGTCGTAGGCGGACAGGTCGAACTGCTGCGTCCGCGTGCCCCCGGAGTCACCCTGGAACTGGTGGACGGCGGTCCAGCTCTGGCCGTCCCGGGACGCCTCGAGGTGCACGTTGTCGTAGCTGCGCTCGAGGGAGTGCCGCTCGCGGAACGTGAGCTGGCAGCGCTTCAGGTCGACCAGGCAGATCGGGCTGCTCGTGAGCGAGCGGTTCTCATTGGGGCCGTACGGCTCGTCGGGACTGTCGTCCCAGGCCTGGCCCAGTTGGGAATCGTGCAAGGCTTTCCAGTCGCCCTGGAAGGAGCGCACTCCCTGGTGCAGGTGCTCATAGGCCTGATAGGACGCGGCCGCGTCCTGCAGTCCGCCGCGGACGCTCATCCAGGGGCCGTCGGCGCGCCTGATCTCCCTGGCCCTGTCGGGCTCGCAGGAGCGCCAGGGCGTCTTGAGGATCCACCACTCCCAGCGCGTTCTGCCCTGAAACCCGGCCAGGGCGGCGGCCGTGTCCAGACCGGTGCGGGCCAGTTGCCCGGCGGGCGGGGGCGCGGGGGCTTCTTTCAGCTGCACTCGATCGGCCGGCTCTGGCTCGGGCGTGGACGCCGCGACGCGGGGGGCGTCGAAGCGCGTGGCAGGCCGGGGCGAAAGGGGTAGAATCCTCATCCTACCGAGGATAGCCGCGGCCGCTGAAAGATCTACGAAAGGCCCGGGAGTTAGTTTCGATCCTAGCGCAGCAGCGCCAGCGGGCTTCCCCACGCGCGCATCGTCGGCGGAGCGAACGTGGGGGACGCCCCGTGGCTGCCGCTGCCAAGTCCATAACGAGAGCGGCCCAGGCTGACGATCTGCTCCAGGCTGGTCGGACGATTCCACGCGGGCTGGTCGGCGTGTTCCGCCTCGAGGCTCAGGGTGGCCTCCATGCTGAGCTCCACGCGGTCGGCCGGCTGGCTCGCGACCTCGCAGGCCGGGGCCGGCTCTTCGGTCAGGAGGGACTTGAACAGGGCGACGACATCGAGTGCTTTCATGCCCCGAGGATAAATCCGGATCCCATCGCCGACCTTTCGGAAGGACGGCGGTTGTTTCCAACCTGTAAACAACATGTTGCCAAATTGCATCGAGGAGTGGCGGAAATGTTCATCCAGAGTCTGGAAGAATTGCTCTATCACAGCTGGCGGGTGGGCTCGCGCGACAGCGGGCTGCTGGAGTCGCTCGAGCGCGAGTATCGCTTCCTCATCCAGGAGACATGGGCGGGGCGCGAGGTGGAGAAGCTGCGCCTGGACATCGAGTATCTGTGGGAGCAGCACGCCCTGGACTACCCGGTTCCGCTGGCCCGGACCGCGCGCCGGGTGGATCGGGAGCTGAGGATGTTACGAAACCCCTCCGCCTGATCACAAAATAGCAACATCGGTGTTACATTTCGGAAACATGCGAAGACTTTCCGAAAGTCTGGCCTCGTAAGCTCAGGGCGGAATCGACGCCCACCCTGAGGAGGAACAACCCCGATGAAAACCGCCGACCTCTTCCCCCAGATGCTGACCGAAGGCCTGAAGGCCTGGATCGGGAGCATCGTCAACCACCACCAGGTCTCCGTGGAAGTGAACCTGGAGGATGACGTATGCCTCTCGCACTGGGCCCAGGACATCATCCCGCAGCAGCCGGTGGCCGAGGTCGAGGATGGCGAGTTGACTTACGCGGTGGGCGCCGCGATGGGCAAGTTCCAGTATCAGCTCGGCGCGATGCTGCGCAGCTAGAAGAAAGAAAAGGAGACTCAAATCATGACTTCCCTCAATGAAACCACGGTGAATCCCACCAGCATGCCGATGTTCATGGGCCCCACGTTCCCCGACATGAGCCAGCTGCCCAACCAGGCGCAGAACGCGGCCTGGATGCAGATGGCGATGTCCGACCGCCAGCAGGCCAACACCATCTGGATGCAGATGCTGGCCGAGGCCCAGAAGGCCCAGCAGGAGCGCATGAAGATCCTGCGCGACACTCAGACCAAGATCTTCGAGATGCAGCAAGACTCGACCAACAACTGGCTGGCCACCAGCAGCAAGTCCAACGCGGAGTTCTGCAAAGCGATCATGGCCTGACCGTCTTGGAGCTGGTTCCAGCGAACACGCCCTCCCCGGCGGGGAGGGCGTGTTTATTTTCGCGCCTGGCACAGCTCGTGCGCGGATCATCGGGTCAAGGCGGGGGCGGGGGACTTCGTTCCCCTTACGCGCGAATCACCAGTCGGAGGAACGACCTCGTTCCCTTCGCGCGAGAATCTTCATTCAGGGGAACGAACCTGGCGGGCTGGCGGGGGCGGCGGGGGGTCTC
>JBDHVW010000023.1:0-95963 GCA_039809865.1 Vulcanimicrobiota bacterium | reverse complement strand
GCATCGCCACGACCTCGTTCGCGGCGGGATACATGATGCGCAAGAAGCATCCGGTGGCGGGCGCCGTCCTGATGGGCTACGCCGGGATGTCCATGGCCAACACCGTGATGTACGCCGCCTCCGCGCTGCAGGCCGCCTCAGCCGGCAATGACTTCGCCACCTTCGCCGCCATGACGGGCATCCACCCGGCTATCACCCTGGGCGCGATGGTCGCCATCCTGCCGGCCGAATACCTGCTGCTGCGCCACCTCGAGCAGAAGGGCATCATCTGAATCGCGGCTGGCTCTTCATCCGCTCGACGAGCCGCTCGACGGCTTCCCGCGCAATGGGTTCCAGACCGGAGAGCAGCTCCGACTCTTCGACCAGCCGACTTCGACTGATGTCGAGCGGGAGCGAACGTGTACGTTACAGCAGTTCACGCGGCCGTCTTCCAACTAATAGCTCGGGCCCTCGAGCTGATACCGCCCGAGCAGCTCGAGGGCCCGCTCCGGGTCGAGAGTAAACTTTCCCGTCGAGTCGCTCACGCCTGACGGCGGGGGAGGAACACGCCGCCGACCGAGACGCCCTTCTCGGTGACAGCCACGTTGCTGGGGTTCTTGCCGCCCAGCGAGTCGGCGAGGCGGCCCACTTCCTGGTGGGGTCGCGCCGCGTCGGCGTAAACGTAGAGGCGGCCCAGCGTGCCGAGTTGGGGGGGACGGTCGCGCAACGAGCCCGCCGTGCCCGCGCCCAAGATTCCAGCCAGGCACGTCAATCCGCCCGCCGTCTGCAAACCCGATGCCGTCACGTGGAGGAGCGCCGGACCCAGGTAAGCCGCTGCGCCGCCCACGGCGACCACCAGCGAGCCGAGCATGATCCATTCCATCCGCGCGACGCGCGCATCGCAATCCGACTTCAGCTGACCCGCCAGCCCCGCGAGCTCGGACTGGGAGCAGCCCTGCATCCACGCCTCGTCAGCGGCCAGGCGACCGAGGGCCAGGTCGCGCTCGCGGCCGGGGGCCCGGCCCTCCCACACCCCGCGCACCGAGCCCAGGCCCGCCAGCAGGTCCTGACGAGAGACCGCGTCCCCCTGCTGCAGCTCGCGGGAAACCAGGTCGACCTGGTCGAGATAGCGCTTCCCCACTTCGACGAACAGGCCGCGGGCCACCTGACCGGGACGGTCGTGGCCGGGAGTGCCCATCGGATCGTTGCGAACCTGCACGGGCTAACTCTATAGGACAAGTCTCAAGAAGCTCTGAATTTCAGGAATCTTTCAGGGCTCATGCATAACCTCCGCGCAGACAAAAAAGAGGGGGCCCGCCACCACCATGATGATCGCTACCCTGCCCACCGCCAGCTCGGGAAAGAGCGCCCCGGGCGCCGCCGAGCTCTCGCCCGCCATCGCCCGCGAGCTGCGCAGCTCGTTCGGCAAAGAAGCCATCGTGTCTCCCCGCGACGAGCGCCTGACCCGCCTGCACGGCTATTACTGCCAGGGCTGGGAGCGGGTCGGGGTCGTGCCGGACATCCAGCAGACCCTGGGCAAGAGCTGGCAAGAGATCGACACCAACACCTTCGCCCTGGACAACGGCGGGAGCGTCCGCCAGGTCGTGGCGTTCGATGCTCAGAAGGGCGAGACGAGGCTCTCCAGCATCATGCAGACCTCGATGATCTCCACCGAGCATGAGACGCTGGTGCTCGATCGGCAGGGAAAAGTACGCAAAGAAGCCATGACGGCCCACTAGATGACCCCGAGCGTGGGTCGGATGGACGTCTTCCGACCGCTCCCTGACGGCCGTTTCGAGCGGACCCGCCAGCTGAGCGCGGACGGCGTCGTGACCCACGAGGGGAAGCTGGCCGTCAGCCACCAGAACGGCCACGTGCTCACCCAGTACGACGGGGAGGGCACGCAGCAATTCAGCTTCCAGGTCGAGGACGCCACCAACATCGGCGAGGTCCGCCACCTGGGGGATCGCTACCTGGTGCGCACCGGGCTGGGTCTGCTCAGTCTGGACGACGAGACCGGCAAGATGGCGGGGGAATTCCGCTTCAACGAGTTCGGCTTCCAGCGCCGCATCGCCGAAACCGCCAACGGACTGGCCGTGCTGGACCAGGGCGTGGTGCGCCACTTCACCCCCGACCTGCAGCCCCTCAAGACCGAGGACGTGGGCTTTCTGGGCAACGCCATCGAAGCCACTCCCCACGGGCTGCTGGTGGGCGAAGGATACCCTGGACGACTGGTCGTACTCGGTGCGCAACGCCACGAGCTGAGCCAGGATGCGCTGGAAAGCCCCCGGGTCGGTAAGGACGGGCGCATCTGGTTCATCGAGGGGCAGACGCGTCGAGGGCAGGCGCGCGACGTGGTGGGCTGGACTCCCCAGGGTGAGGTGCGTTTTACCGCACGACCGTCCACCCACGCGCTGGTGCCGCTCGACTCGGGTCAGGTGCTGCTGTGGGAAGGTCGCGATTTCGCCCTGCACGCGGGGGATGGCTCCTCGGTGGGCAAGTTCAGCATCGGCCAGGAGCGGCTGTTGAAGCAGTTCTTCCTGACCGACGACCAGCGCTTCGCCTACGCGGTCGTGGACAGCTACGCCGCCGGGGACAAAGGCCAGAAGCTCCTGAAACTGGACCTGCAACAGCCCGGAAGCGTGACCGAGCTGGGCCCCGTGGCCGAGGGCGACCATCCGATGCCGGAGCTGCGCCGCATCCGGATGGACCAGCTCTGCGATTCCGTGCCCGAGAAATCGGTGATGGACTGGGAAATCACCGGGCCGCGCCTGCACCCGCGCCTGGAGAAGACCGACGTGGTGGATGCGCGCTCCGTGCCACCGTTGCTCGGCAAGAGCGACTCGACCGTGATCCCCGGCATGAGCAAGCGGGTCGGACGCCATTCGGTCAGCATGGTGCGCGATGGCTTCAGCCTCGAGGACGGCCAGATGCCCTACCACGTCCGCCTGAGCCGCGACGAGCACGTCACCAGCGCTCTCGGCCTGGAAGCGGACGGTCGGTCGTATGTAGCCGTGGGGACGTCTTCGGGCGAAGTGCTCTGGTGCGACCTGGACGGCGGAGTGGAGCGCTTCCAGCTCGACTCCAGGGTCACCGAGTTGATCGCGGCACCCGACCGGGTGTACGCCCTGGGCCAGGACGGCGAGATCGGCGTTCTGCAGACCCCTGGCTCGAGCGTCGCTGACGGCCGCGGGGCCGTGATCCGCGAGCAAGAGGACGGCATCCTGGTCGGCTCCGTCCGCGTCCCCAAGCGCAAGTAGGTGCGCATCGGGGCCCTGGTCCTGCTGATCGCGGGCCTGGCGCTCATGCTTTCCAATCGTGTCACGGTGGAGCGCAAGGACGTGGGCTGGCAGTCGCCGGCCGGGGACCTGGTGCAGGCGAGCCTGCACGTGCCGGCCGGAAAGGGCCCCTATCCTACGGTGTTCTGCTGTTACTCGATCTACCAGAACCGAGAGCTGGCGGAGCAGCTGTCCGAGAGTCTGGCGGCCAATGGCGTGGCGGCGGTCACGTTGGTGCAGCAAGCGCACAGTCCGGCGCTGAAGCGGGACAAACTGTTCGAGGAATATGCCGGGGAGATCAAGGCCGGTGTGAAGGCTCTCCAGGGCTCTCCTTACGTGGACCCGGCACGAACGTACGTCTTCGGTCACTCGATGGGGGCGGACCTGGCCTGCAACGTCGCCTCCAGCGACAAGAGCATCCGGGCGTGCTGCGCCGCCGGCTTCCCCGTGGATGCCTTCCCGGACGCTCCCCAGAATCTGCTCCTGGCCGTCGGGGTGTGGGATCAGCTGCACCCGCTCTCCGAGATGCGCAAAGCGCTGGTCCAGGCCACCGGCGACCCGAACGCCCGCGAGCTGCACACCTACGGAAAGTTCGCGGACGGCACGGCGCGCCGTCTCACGCTGCTGCCGCTGGCCAACCACGCGCTCGAGGTGCAGGACCCGATGCTGCTGCGAGAGCTGCTCGCGTTCGTCGGCCAGGCTCCGGCGCGCTTCAACGATGCGGTCGTGCAGCGGATGCTGGGACAGGGCCTGCTGCTGATCGGTGCGTTCGGGACGCTGCTCCCCCTGCTGCTCGCTCTGCGCGGCAAGCTTCGCCGCGGCCCGGGTCTCCTGCTGCTCCTCCTGGCGCCCGCACTCTGGCTGCTGCACCAGCCGAAGGCCCTGCTCTTGCTCGCCCTGGCCGTCGCCGTGGCCAACGCACTACCCGACCTGCGCGCTTTGAGGCGCCCCCTGTTGCTGCTGGCGGCCATCTGGTTCACGCTGACCGTGACCAACATCCTGATCGCCTACGAGGCCCGCCTGGCCCACCCGAACTACCTTCTCTGGCTCATCCCCGCCTCGCTGTATGCGGTGCCGATGGAGGTCAGCGAGAGCGTCACCCAGGCCTCTTCCTCGCTGCCGCTGCTGGCCACCCTGATCCTGTTCGAGCTCCTCTGGCCCGGCGCGCTGGTGCGCGCGCTGGCGGCCACCGTGCAGAAGATCATCCGCTCCATCCAGAAGCTCGACCTGCGCATCGAGGGCAAGGTCAGCCCCGCTCAGCTCGGCGTGCTGGCGGTCCTGCTCATCGCCGGGGGCGTGGCCTGGCGCCAGACTCTGGGCGGCGGCTACCAGCTCGACTCCAGCGAGCTCACCCGCCTGCTCTTCCTGCTGGCCCGTCTCATCCTGTTTCCGGCCCTGATGATGGCCCTGATTGTCCGAACCCGGCCCTTCCGCCAGGACCCGGCAAAGTAACAACTCCGCAACGCGGCAGACGACCGTAGCCTCTACAATGCGTCCATGGCCACGTATGCCCTCACGCAAGAGCGACCCGTGATGACCCGGCAGCTGCTCGGGAGAGTGCCCAAAGACTCGTACGTCCAGGACCGACCGTTCGTGCCGAACGTGGCCGATCTCAGCGTGGGCGAGATGGAAGTGTTCGAGAACGCGCCCGAGCTGGATGCCGGGGGCGGACTCAAGCTGCTTCACCAGGTGGAGAACGTCGAGGCAAACCCCTTCCATCCGAGCCTGCGGGCCGTCACCTGTGGCCTCATCAGCGGGGTGACCGCGGCCACCGTGGGAGCCCTCACCGGGGGCGCCCCCGCGGCCATCGCGGCCGGGTTGACCGCTCTCACCCTGGGAGCCGGCACCGGCTACCTCAGCGCCCGCAACGACCAGATCAGCGTCGTCACCCACGAGCAAACCGTCACCACGCCCGTCATGACCGGCTACCGGATGGGCACCCTGAACGAAGCGTTCTCCCCCGTGAAAGACAAGGGCACCCTGCACTACGCCGTGCCGACCATCGAGCAGCGCCCCGTCGGACTCGCCAGAGTGCAGGAGCTCCAGCACAGCGCCATGGGAACCGAAAAGGCGGCGCTTCTCAGCGCCGCCCTCGGAGTGGCGGTGGGCCTGGCCGCAGGCTACTTGCCCGTGCCGGTGATGACGTAGCCCCCGATCTTGCTCGAGCCAACGTCGTAAGAGTTGCGCTTCACCGAGTCGGAGGAGTTGCCTTCGATGGTCGTGATCTTGCCGCCGTTGACGCTCTCCACGATGCCGATGTGGTCCATGGTGCCGTCCCCATTCCAATCGAACAGGATCGCGTCACCCGCCTTGGGAGTATACTGACCGCGGTTGCCCCAGATGCCCTTGTTCTGCGCCCAGCTCTTGATGGTGGGGCAATAATTGCGGTTGGAAAGGCCGTCCAGGTTGAGCACGCCATGGTCCTTGAGCAGGTTCATCGCGAAGGCCGCGCACCAGGGCGTGGTGCTGGGATTGATGCCGGACTCGCCGGTCAACTTCTGAATCGCCGCCGTATCGCGGTTCTCGTTCAAACCGATCATCGAGCGGGCGTGGTCGAGCATGCCGCCCACACCGGGCGCCACCGGACCGGTGGGGATGTTCGGACCGCCGGACTCGGCCCCACCGCCGCCGCCAACGCTGCCACCTCCACCGCCGCCGCCAACACCGCCACCGCCTCCCACAGGGCTGGAGCCATCCAGGCCGGATCCGCCCGGGAACATGCTGCTGAACGGGTTGTTGCCGCCGGCCATCTGACCCATCATCAGCCCGAGCAGCAAGCCCAGCAGATACTGCGTCAGCATCATCTGCTGGTTCATCATCGCCATCATGGGGTCCATCCCCATCGGGTTCATCCCCATCATCGGATTCATCAGGCGGTTCTGAGCCGCGCCGAGGTTGCCCATCATCGGCATTCCGCCTCCGCAACAACCGGAGCTGACACTGTTGACCTGACCGAGACCGAACAAACCGTCCATTGATGCCTCCGAGGATTCGTGATGCCTGCGTCCAGGTTAAACCATGCCGCCAGCGCTCGAACAGAGCCGGTTATTGCCAGGGTGTTACGCCTGTTGCCGACATGTTATCTTCTTCGAGCGTCCAAATCCAGATAGAGCTTCTCCGCCACGCTCCCGGGCGCGATGACCTCCGGGGCGCGGTCCCCTTCGAGCGGCACCATGCGCCGGGCCGCAAAGTCGATCTCGAACCGGCGCTGCACCGAGGAATCCCCTTTGCGCAGCAGCAGGAACTGCGTCTTGACGCCGTCGCTCCGCAAAGTGCGCAGGTCGACCCAGTACTCGCGGCCCTGGCTGTCGCGGGTGACGAGGTGCCACTGGTGGCTCCATTTGTCCAGCGTGGCTACGAAGAACAGCGTGGCCAGCACGAAGACCAGAACCCCGAACCAGCGAGGCGGACGGCTCACGGAGTGACCCGCACGTCACGGACGTTCACTTCGCCGTCTCCCAGGACATACAGACCCAGCGCGCCCGTCTCGGTCGTGACGGGCGCGGTCAGACTCAGCGCGCCGACTCGCGTCTCCAACAGGCCGGGCGTGGTGCGGATCAGCCGCAAGAAAAAAGTACGTTCGTTCGGAAGCGGGTTCCATCTGGCCCCGGGGTCCAGTGCGAAGAACATTCCCGGATGCTGCACCTCGGAACGAAAACGGGTGGATGGCACCAGCGCCGCCCGGTATTCCAGCTCGGCCGGGTCGAGCCGGAGCCAGAGCGTGGCCCCGCGCCCCTGACGAGACTCCCCGCAATACAGCATGATGTCGGGCGTGCCGGAGAGCACCTGCACCGTGAGCGCGATCTCGGCCGGCGTGCCGGTGGTCCACACGGCCACGGCCGGCTCGTGTTGGGTAGCCACGAAGTCGAGGGTGTTGCCCGCACCCGCCCGCAGGCCCTCGCGAGCGAGCGACGTCCCCAGGCCCGGGCGACCCGCCAGGGCGATCCGGTAGGCCAGCGCCCGTCGCTCGTAAAGTTGCAGGCCCGAAGCCGTGAGCACCAACAGCACCAGGAAGACGACCGCCGGGTGCGTGTAGATCGGGGGACGCTGCGATTTCAAGCTCCGGATGAACTCGAGGTCGTCCTCGGGCTCCTCGGAGGCGCGGAAGCTGTGGACCGGCACGGTCGTGCGGCCGCGCAGGGGTGCCTGACGGGTCTTGGCTGCTGCCACCCAGCGCTGCACGCCGCTGGACTCGTCATCCTCGTCCTCGGGCTCGAACGTGCGAGAGTCCGGTCCCCGGGGGGGGGCCGGCCCCCCGGCCAGCAGAGCCTGATCGAGCCAGTTGTAGTGACCGACGCGCTCGGTCTCGGACGTCTCCGCCGGCTCGAGCTCCTCGTCGTAGGTGCCGCTCGCCTCGAGGAAATAGGACGGTTGCACCGTGTAGTCCGGGGTGCTCGTCTCCAGCAGGCACGCCTCCAGCTCGCGCTTGAGCTCGCTCACCGAGGGCCGGTCGGCTGGACTGAAGGCGCAGGCGCGGTCGAGGACCGCGATCAACCGGGGAGAAAGGTCCGGGCGCGTGTCCGCCAGCAGCTTGACCTCGAACGGAGCCGGCTGGTTGCCGGTCAGCAGATGGTTGAGCGTGACCCCCAGCGAGTAGACGTCGGAACGCGGCTCCGGGTGTCCCTGGGCCTGCTCCACCGAGCAATAGCCGAGCGTGCCCACCTGCGTCTTGGTGGTGCGCGAGCCCGTGTAGGCGCGCGCCAGTCCGAAATCGACCAGGACCAGTCGCTCGGTACGGTCCCGCAAGATGATGTTCGAGGGCTTGATATCCCGGTGCAGGATGTTGCGCGCGTGGATATACTCCAGAATCACGCACAGCTGCAGACCGAAGTGCAGCACCTGGCGGTCCACCAGCGGGTCCGCCTCGTGCACGATCCAGTTGCGGCCGGTGCCCTGCACTTTGTAGACCCAGTCATCGAGGTTCTGCCCCTCGATGAACTCCATCACCATGCACGGGCAGCCATCTTCGACCAGAAAGTCGAGCACCCGGGGGATACCCGGGTGATCGAGCGCTTTCAACGTATCAAACTCGGCGCGGAATTTCTGGGCCGGGTCGAAGGCCTCCACGGGGGCGTCCTCGTCCAGCAGCATCCGTTTGACCGCGACGTGCCAGCCGCTGAGCTGGTCGGTGGCGCGATAGACTTCGCCCATCCCACCGATGCCGAGCCTCTTCTCAATCAGGAAGCGGCCCTGCAAAACCCCCTTGAGGGCCAAGCTACTTGACCGGAGCCGCCTTGGGCAGGTCCGCTACCAGCTTCTGCAGCTCGCCGTCTTGATACATATCCATCAGGATGTCGGAGCCGCCGATAAACTGGCCTTTGATGTAGCACTGGGGGAACGTGGGCCACTCGCTGAAGTCTTTCAACGCCAGGCGCAGCTCGTCGGAGTCGAGGATGTTGACGTCGTGGATCTTCACTCCCACGGCCTGCAGCACCTGAGCCGCCCGGGCGGAGAAACCGCACATCGGCATCATGGCGCTGCCCTTCATATAGAGAACCACGTCGTTGTCCTTGACCTCGTTGGTCAGGCGCTCTTTCATCTCAGGGGTCATGGAAAAATCCTTTCAATCGGGGACGCGAGTCGTCAGCGCCAGCGCGTGCAGAGCGCCATCAAACGCGTTGCCCAGGGTTTCGTAGATCATTTTGTGCTGCTGCACCCGGCTCTTGCCCCGGAAGCTTTCGCTGACCACGATGGCCTGGAAGTGCACGCCATCGTCGCCCTGGACCTCCACACGAGCTTCCGGCAGCCCTGCCAGGATCTTACTGCGTATTTCTTCTGCAGTCACGGTCGATTCCTTTCTTGCCACCAGCGGCCAAACTCCAATACGAACTGCATCTGGATCTCGTTCATGCTCATCCAGGTCACCTCGGTGTGGGATTGGCGGATGGCCGAGGCCGGCTCCATCCCCTGCGCGATGCGGTAACAGCTCACGAACACACCCGTGCGTCCCACCCCGCCCAGGCAGTGGACCAGATACTGGCCGGGCTTTTCCGCGAAGATCCCCAGAAAGTCCTCCACCTGGGAACGATCGGGCGTGGTCCAATCGCGCACCGGCAGGTAGTGGTAGTCGAGCCCGAGCTCGCGGCAGATCTCCCGGCTGTGCTCGGACTCGAGCCGCAGGTTGATGACCCCGGTCAGCCCGAGAGCCTTCAGGTCGGCCAGGTCGTCGTGGTCGGGCTGGGGACCGCGCACCAGGTCGTCCGCGACCTCGACCCAGCGGGGGTCGATCACTGCGCGTTCTTCTTGCGGATCTTCTCGAATAGCTTCTTGAGCTCGGCCGACGGCGCCTCGAGGTGGCTGCGCTCGCGGAAGCCCGGGGTGGGGCCCTCGCCCGAGTCGGCTCCGAACGGCGCCGGGGTGACATCTTCGACCACCTCGTCGAGCGGGTCGTCGGGAACCTCGTCCATCAGCTCGGAAATCAGCTTCTGCTCGCCCGAGTCATCCAGACCCAGTTGCGAGAACGGACCGCGCTCGAGGCGGGGCTGCGGCGCTTCGACGACGGGCATCTCCTTGAGGTCGTTCAGCCCGAAGTGGCGCAGAAACTCGGCCGTGGTGCCATACATGCAGGGCCGTCCCGGCAGCGGCGCACGCCCCACCTCGCGCAAGAGGCGCAGCTCCATCAACTGGCTCAGGGGCCGCTCGCTCTTCACCCCGCGATACGACTCGACCTGAGCCCGCGTCACCGGTTGCTTGTAGGCGACCACCGCCAGGGTCTCCAGCTGCGACCGTGAGAGGCGGCGGCGGCTCTGGATCTTGAGCATCTTCTCGATGAACTCGGCGGCGCCCGGCACGGTGACCAGGCGCACCGCCCCGGCTACTCGCTGCAGCTCGATCCCTCGCCCGGCCAACGCCTCTTGCAGGCGCTCCAGGTCGCGCTCGATCAGCTCGCGGTTCCAGCCGCACACCTCCTCGAGCTCGGTGACGCGCATGGGCGCGGGGTTGACGAACAGCAGGGCCTCGATAACGGCCATCCGTTGGGAGGGGGTGACTTCTTCGGCGATCAAGCGGCTTGCCTCACGGTGACTTCGATCTCGTCGCTCTCTTGCTCCAGGTGCACCTGCCCCCGCCGGGCCATCTCGAGACAGGCCAGGAACGTGACCACGATCCAGGCCTTGCCCTTGCGGCCCTCGAGCAGCTCGCGGAAGAACCAGCGCGGGCGCTCGAACAGGCGTCCCAGAATCTGCCCGATGCGCTCGGGCAGCGAGAACGAGATCTTCTCGACGTTGACGGGCGCGCGGGGTGCCCGGGGCGCCAGGTCGAGCCGGCGCATCGCGTCGGCCAGCGAGTCGGCGCTGACCTCGAGCTCGGGCCACTCCAGCTCGGGCAGCGCGGCCGTGCGGGGGTAGCGCGCCGAGCTGCCGGCCTCGCGCTCGGCCAACCACTCGGCCGCCTCCTTGAAGCTGGCATACTCCTGGAGCTTCTTGACCAGCTCCTCGGCGGGGTCTTCGTGGCACTCGGTCGGGTCGACCGTGTCGTCGTATTCCTCTTCCTCCTCGACGGGGGGCAGCAGCAGGCGCGATTTGATCTCCAGCAGCTGCGCGAACACCACCAGGTAGGAGCTCTCGATCTCCACGTTCAGCCCCTGGAGCGTCTCGAGGTAAGCGCGATACTGGTCGGCGACCTTCGCCAGCGAGATGGCCGTGATGTCGAGCTTCTCCTGCCCGACGAGCGTGAGCAGCAACTCCAGAGGGCCGTTGAACTGGGGCAGCTCGACCTGGTAGTTGGACTGCTCGGTGCGCGTGAGCTTAAGCACGGTGCATCACCACGATCTGCCAGAACCAGCCGTAGACGTAGTTGACGGGGTTCAGCCAGGGAGCCACCAGGAACACGATAATGAGCACCAGCAGGGCCGTCATCCCGGCTTTGACTTCGAGGCGCTGCATCTCGCGCGCCGTGGAGCGGGGGACGAAGGCTTGAAGAATCTTCCAGCCGTCCAGCGGCGGGCAGGGGATGAGGTTGAAAAGCGCCAGGCTCAGGTTGACTCCGCACAGGATGCCCAGGAACAGCGTAAAGTAGCCCATCGGCGGGAGAAACGCGACCGGCAGCACCAGCAGCGCCACGAAGATGAAGTTCGCCAGCGGTCCGGCGAACGCGACCATGGCCCCATCCTGAAAAGGTTTCTTGAAGTTGTCCGAGTCATACTGGACGGGCTTTCCCCAACCGAAGGGGACGCCGGTGAAGATATAGCTCAGAACGATGAGCGCCGCGATGATCCACTCCACGTGAACAAGCGGGTTGAGCGTGAGGCGTCCCTCGTACTTGGCAGTGGGGTCGCCCAGCTGGAAACACATCCAGGCGTGAGCAAACTCGTGCACCGTAAAGGCCAGAACGAGGGAAACCAGCACAAATCCGATCATGATCGGATCGGTAATCATTCAAGCTCGTTCCACGCCATCCGGCATGATTCCTGCGTTTTTAGAGGGTTTTAACAACCGCAGGCGCGGTACCGAACGGCGCCGAAAACTCCCGGCAACGATGCTGAAACCCCGGATGTATACGGTAGAAGACTTCTACTTGCTGGTTGAGGACGGGCAGAAGGCTGATCTGATCGATGGGGTGATCTACCTGGCTTCTCCCGATACCGAAATAAGTGACGACCTGAATAGCTTTCTCCTCACACTCTTGCGCACCTATACCCGTCAGCGCACCGGTGGTCGGGTGAGCGGTTCCCGCTTCTGCTATCGTCTCGGGCCACACAACGCGCCAGAGCCCGACGTTGCGTGGGTTTCAGCCAGGCGCCTGAAAGCGATTGTCAAACCCAAAGGTGGGTTCGGTCCTCCCGATCTTGCCATCGAAATCGTCGCGCGGGATAGTCGGTCGCGCGATTACGTCAAGAAAAGGCGGCTTTACGAAACCAGCGGAGTTTCGGAATACTGGATCATCGATCCGTTAAAAGACCATTACGAGTTTCTTTACCTCGTGGAAGGAGTCTATCGACCCATTCCAATCGAGGGCGGAGTTGTTCGCTCGCACGTCGTGCCCGGATTCTGGCTCGACGTCGTCTGGCTGCAATCGCGCCCTCTTCCGTTGGAATCCGACTGCCTGCGCCAGATCCTCGGCTAGCGCTTCTTCAGGACCACGCCGCCGATGACCAGGCTGTCCTGGTCCTCGCGCACTCCGTTCATGGGACCGGGTCCCACCAGCTTGCCCACCTGGGCGATCGTGTCGATGGTCTCGGCGATGCGGGCGCTCTGCTTGCCCTGAACCAGGGCCAGCACCTCGGAATGCTGGCCGTCCATCAAGCCCTCGAACATCGCTTCCACGGTGGCGCCGGACTGCTGCGAGAGCGCCTCGTGGACGCGGCGCATGTCGCGGGCGTCGCTGAACAGGCCGTTCTCGGCCAGCTTCGCCTCCTGGCCCTGGAGCGCGGCCAGGAAGACCTTGCGGTCGATCTGGAGCGCGGCGGGCTGGGCCGCCGGAGTGTAAGCTCGAACATAATCGTTGTGGCGCTCGGCCGCCTGCAGGATGGCCTGATCCGTCTTCGCCTGCCCCAACTGCCAGGCGGCGTAGACACCGAATCCGACAGCGCCACCCAGAGCCGCCAGGCCGACCGCGGCCAGCACCGGGGAGCCCCCCGCGAGGCCACCGATGCCGACGATGCCACCCAGAATCCCTCCGACGGTGACGGGCATCGTCTTGAAGTCGGAAACCCAGTAATCCGTGAAGCTGTCGCCGCGAAAGTGGTTCTTCTCCAACCGGTCGCTGGCCAGGCGGTGCATGTCATACAGCGTCTCGCCCTTCGCCTTCGACAGGGTCACCATGTCGCGCTGCGTCTGCTCGGCCTCTCCCATAGAGCCCTTCTGGATCTGCTCGGTGGTTCGGCTGCGCAGGGCGCCGAGGATCTGCTCACGGGAGGGCGAGTTGACTTGCATGCGCCCACCCTAGCAAATCGCTATCCGGGAGTCGTGAACGAGCTGTTGCCAAACATACGCTCCACCCAGCCCCGAGGATCCGGCAGCCCCTCGTCGAGCTGCTGCACGCGGGCCTGGGCCAGGATTTGCTTGAACTCGGGCCCCGGGGCGTAGCCCCAGCTCACCAGGTCGCGCCCTTTCAGAGCGGGCTCGAGGGGCGCCAGCTCCTTCCTGTAGCGCCGAATACGCGCCTGAACGTGCTCGGACGGGCAATAGGCCAGCAGCCACAGAATTGCCACCTCCGGCAGGCCCGAGAGCAGCCGCTCCAGGTCACTGTCCTTCAGGGAGCGGCGCCCCAGCGCGCGCACGAGCCGGTTGGCCTCGAAGCTCGCCTCCAGGCCGGGCAGCACCTGCAGGCGAAAACGCCGGCGCAGCTCGTTGGTCTCGAAAGGTTTGAGACCCGACAAAATCGCCAGCAAATACAGCAGCCAGGGCGGATCGGGCGCGCCAAACTCCTCCTCCACCTCGCGCACGCGCTTCATGGTGCGCGCCACTCGCGAGTCGAAGGTCAGCGAGGGGTGGAGGCGTTTGAGGATGCCGAGCTTCTGAAGGCGCTCCACCGCCGGCAGCGGGTCTTTCTCGGACAGGATCAGCAGCAGCTCGTCGCGCAGGCGCTCCGCGCTCACCATCTCGAGGGCGCCGTCCCCTACGGCCTGCCGGAGGAGGTGCTCGGTCAGCGCCTCCAGCTTGAAGCCCAGCCGCCCCTCGAAGCGAATAGCGCGCAGAATGCGCGTCGGATCGTCGATGAACGAGTGGTTGTGCAGCACCCGGATGCGCCCGTCGGCCAGGTCCTTGCGGGCGCCGAAGTAGTCCACCAGCTCGGCGAAACGGGGCCCCGTCAGGCGCACCGCCATGGCGTTGATGGAAAAATCCCGGCGCGCCAGGTCTTGCTTGAGCGTGCTGCCTTTCACCACGGGGAGGGCGGCCGGGCGCGTGTAGACCTCGGTGCGCGCGGTGGCCAGGTCGATGCGCTGGCCGCTCGCGAAGACCAGTGAGGCGGTCTGGAAGCGCTCATGGGGCAGCACGTGCGCTTCGCCGAACCGCTTCGCCAGCGCCTCGGCCAGCTCGCGAGCCGAGCCTTCCACGACCAGGTCGATGTCTTGCTCGCGCGAGCGGCCCAGCAGCAGGTCGCGCACCAGTCCCCCCACCAGGAAGACCTCCATCCCGAGCTCCTCGCCCACGGCGCCGATCCGCAGCAACAGCTCCTGCAGCTCCGACGGCATCTCCACGCAGACCGTCTCGTGGCGACGGGCCACCTTCCGCCCGTGGAGCCAGCGCAGGATATCGGTGCGGCTGACGATCCCCACCAGGGCACCGTCCTCGATGACGGGCACGCGGCCGATGTCGCGCTCGACCAGGAGTTGCTGGATCTCGTCGAGTCGGGTGGTGGGAGTCACCGAGACGATCTCGTTGGACATGTAGCTCTGCGCGGGGGCGTGGCCCAGGTCGTGCGCCAGCGCCTTATCCAGGTCGCTGCGCGCGATCCAGCCCACCAGCCGGCCATCCGCCATCAGACCGGCGGCGGAGTGGCCCAGGGCCCGCAGGCCGTCGAAAGCTTGCGAAACCGTGAGCCCGGCGTCCAGGACCTCCACCGGGCTGGTCATCAGCTCGTTGGCGGTGGGCTTGCCCGGCAGCGTCTCGCTCAGGCGCTCCAGCAGGCGCTCCTTCAGCGGCTCCAGCGGCTCGGCCGGCAGCCCGGCCGAGGCCGCGGCGCCGTGGCCTCCCCCGCCCAGCTCGCCCAGCAAGCGGCCCAGCTCGGCCGACTCGGAGGTGGCCCGTCCCACCACGTACACGGTCGCATCCATGCGCACCAGCGAGAGCACCACCTCGACCCCCAGCATCTCGAGCAGCCGGCTCGTGAGCAGCGCCAGGTCCGACACGAAGAAATCGCGCTCGGCGGTCGCCAGCGCCACCGGAGTGCCATCGCAGTCGTGCTGCTCGGCATTCTCCATCAGCTCGGCCAACAACTGGCGCTGAACCACATTCAGGGAATGGCTGACGAAGACGTGCACCAGCGACAGGCGCGCTCCCTGCTCCAGCAAGCGGGCGCCGATCGCCAGGTCTCGGGCGGTGGTGCCGGCATGCGTGAAGGAGCCGGTCTCCTCGTGCAACGCCAACAGGCAGAGCGTGGCCTCGTCGGCTGTCAGAGGCTCTTGCAAGCGCTCGAGCAAGACCGTGACCGCTGCGCCCACCGGCTCGACGACCTCCACGTCGCCCTGCACGCCCTCGGGCGTGGGCGGATGGTGGTCATACACGTGCAGCTCGATGCCCGGATCGCTGGCCAGATTGCGCAGCGGCCCGAGGCGCGCGGGGTTGCGCGTGTCCACCAGGATGAGGCGCGCGGGCTGCTGGTCTTTCAGCTCGTGAGCGTAGCGCACCGGGAAGACCCCCCGGTGCAGCGCCAGGAAGCGGCGGACGCCCGGCTCGGGCGGCGCCACCAGCACCATCTGCGCCTCGGGGTAGAGCTTGCGCGCCACCACCATCGAGGCGAAGGCGTCGAAGTCCGCCCGCTCGTGGGAGACAATCCAATCCATCGGGCGGGCCTTGGACATCCCCCCTGAAGGACCCTCGCGGCGCGGCTCGTAACGAGGAGAATGCCTTCCAACGTGGCCGCCATCGACATCGGGTCGAACGCCGTCCGCTTGATCGTCGCCCAGGCGGGCGAAAACGAACGAACAGTCATCAAGACCGAGCGCGAAGCTGTGCGGCTGGGGGCCGACGTGTTTGCCCACGGCATCCTGGGCCCCGAGGCGTTCGATCGGCTGATCAAAGCCATGGCCAGCTTCAAGCAGACGATGCAAAAGCTCGAGGTGCAGCGCTACCGGGCCGTGGCCACCAGCGCCCTGCGCGAGGCGCGCAACCGTGGAGACGTGCTCGAAGTGGTGGCCCGCCAGTCCGGCGTGGAGATCGAGCTGATCGACGGCGAGGAGGAGGCCCGGCTCATCTTCCTGGCCATCTCCAATGCCATCGAGCTGGGCGACAAACGCACCGGCCTCATCGACATCGGCGGCGGCAGTACCGAGGTAGCCATCTCGCGGGGTGGCGAGGTGCTCTGGGTCGACTCCTTCAAGCTCGGTACGGTGCGTTCGCTCGGCCAGATGCGCGTGGGCGATGGCAATTTCGCGCGCCGTCTGAAAGAGCTGGTTCTGGCCCAGAAGAGCTCGGTCCCGCGCGAGCCGGTGGAGCTGTGCGTGGGCACCGGGGGCAACGTGGAAGCCTACGGCGACCTGCGCAAGAAGCTGCTCGACCAGGACAACAGCAAGCTGCTCAAGCGCGCCGAGCTGCATGAGCTGCTCGGGCGCCTGCAGAGCCTGAGTTACGAAGAGCGGATCGAGCAGCTGGGCCTGCGTCCCGACCGGGCCGACGTCATCATCCCCGCGGGCGTGCTGCTCGAGAGCATGATGGAGCTGCTGGGGGCGGACGAGGTGCAGATCCCCCGCGTGGGCCTGAAGGACGGCCTGCTGGAGGACCTCCTCACGGCCAACCCTCGCCGGCCCTGGGAGCAAGCCCTGCGCAGCGCCTACCAGCTGGGCCGCCGCTGCAACTTCGACGAGGTGCATGCCGACAAAGTGGCCGAGCTGGCCCTGGAGCTGTTCGACGAGACCCGCAACCTGCACAAGCTGGATGAGAAGGCCCGCTTCTACCTGCACGTGGCCGCGCTCTTGCACGACGTGGGCAAGTTCATCAACCCGTCGGGCCATCACAAGCACAGCTATTACCTGATCCGCAACAGCCGCATCCTCGGGCTGAACCCCAACCAGCGCAACCTGATCGCTTGCGTGGCGCGCTATCATCGCAAGGCGGCCCCCGACGGCAACCACACCCCCTTCCGAGAGCTCTCGCCGCGCGAGAAGACGCTCTGTCAAAAGTTGTCGTCGCTGCTGCGCCTGGCCGAGGCGCTGGATGCCGAGCATCGCGGTCAGATCCGCTCGGTCAAGGCCCGCAAGGCCAAGGGCGCCTTGCTGCTCAAGCTGGAGGGACCGGGTGACCTGTTGCTCGAGCGCTGGGCCGTGCAGCCCAGCCTCGCCATTTTGAACGAAGCGCTGGGCGTTCCCGTCCAGGTCGCCTTCAAGGCATCCTGAAGTGAAGCTCTACCTGGTGCGTCACGCGCAGGCCGAGGACGGCTTTCCCGACTTCGAACGTCGTCTCACCGAGGCCGGCCGGGAGCGCACGCGCCTCCTGGCGCGCTATCTCAAGCCGTTTCTAGAGGACGCTCGCATGGTCAGCAGCCCCGCCCCGCGCGCTCTGGAGACGGCCCAGATCTTGCACGAGCGCATCGGCCTGAAGGCCGGCCTGGTGCAGGACCGCGTCCTTTACGACGGCGGCCTGGGCGCCATCGCGACGATGGTCGAGTCTTTGAAATACCCGGTCGCGGTCGTGGTCGGCCACGAGCCCACCCTGAGCGAGCTCGGCAGCCTCCTCTCCTTCGGTCCCAACGGCCGCAGCCCCATCGAGCTCAAGAAAGGCGGCGTCATTCGCATTGACGACGGCCGGCTCCGGTGGGTGCTGGACCCGAAGTTGCTCGAACGAGTTTAAGATGGGAGATGGGAGTTAGGAGATGGGAGAGGGGACGGGGGGTCAAGATAAGACTCGGAGTTACAGGGAATTGATCGTCTGGCAAAGAGCTATGGGACTCGTTACGAGGGTCTATAAACTTACCAACCAACTCCCTCGTGAAGAGCGTTTTGGCCTGGCCAGCCAGATTCAAAGAGCTGCCATATCAGTGCCGGCAAACATCGCCGAAGGCCAAGCCCGTGAACTCCCGAAACCGTTTCTAAGTCATCTGAGTATCGCACGGGGCAGCCTGGCCGAACTGGACACGCTCCTGGAGGTTGCCGTGCAGCTAGAATACCTCAGAGAACCGGATATTGCAGCGACTAGCAACTCTATAGTGGAAGTTCGGCGCCTGATTCGAGGTCTGAGTCAGAAAGTCAAAACGCAGTTATGACCAGATGCTCCTATTGAACCTTCTCCCATCTCCCTACTCCCATCTCCCATCTCCCCTACTCCCTACTCCTCACTCCGCGGACGTCGGTCACCAAAACTTTGCCTGGCAGCAGGACCACGTTGGGTCCTTCTCCGCAGCGGTCCAGGCACTTGACGCACTTGACCGCCAACCCCGCGTCCTCTAAGGCTGTGACAGTCTTGCCAGCCCCCCGTTTGCGACAGGACTTGCCCATGCACACCATCGCACGCGACGGCCTCACGCAGGGCTCCAGCGGGATCACCCACACGAGCTTCAATCCTTTGCGGGTCTCGCGAACCCACACCCGGCACTGCACGCCGACCACGCCCTCCCAGGCCAGGGCCTCGCGCAGGTCGCGGCCGACGCGGATCTTGTCCTCGCCAAGGCGAAGACGCTTGCCGCCGGACTCGAAACCGGTTATCTTGCCCTCCAGGCACCTCAACATATGACCACGACCTTACGCCAAAAACCCGAGCGATTTCTGAACCGGGAGCTGAGCTGGCTCGCTTTCAACGAGCGGGTGCTCGAGCTCGCGCGCGACCCCGAGACCCCGCTGTTCGAGCGCCTGCGCTTTCTGTCCATCTCCGATTCCAACCTCGACGAATTCTTCATGGTTCGGTTCGCGAGCCTCCTGACCCAGTACGAGTCGGGCGCCCGCACGCGCTCGCCGGACGGCCTGCGCCTGCCCCGGCACGTCAAGCTTCTCCGCCAGGAGGCCGGAGCCTTGTTCGCGCGCCAGCAAAGCGTGTGGCAGGAGCTCAAAGGCGTGCTGGCAGGCCAGGGAATCCGCATCCTGACCCACGACGAGCTGACCCGAGCTGAGTTGAACTGGCTCGAAGGCCATTTCGAGGCCCAGATCCTGCCGGCGCTTTCGCCCGTCGCGGTAGACCCGGCCCACCCGTTCCCACTGGTTCCCAACGATGGCCTGTGCCTGGTGATCCAGCTCAAGAACAGCCCCACCGTCCAGTGGCAGCTCGTTTTGCTGCCGCCCAAGATGACCCGCTTCGTGCGGCTGAAGACCTCCGACCGCTACATCCGGGTGGAGGAGGTCATCCCGCTCTTCCTGGACCGCCTGTTGCCCAATTTCGAGGTCCAGAGCGTCAACCTGTTCCACGTCCTGCGCGACCAGGAAATGGAGATCGAGCCCAGCGAGGGCGACCTGCTCGAGGCGTTCCGGGAGGCGCTCAAAGGCCGCAAACGCGGCAGCGTGATTCGCCTCGTGGTCGCCCCCAGCACTCCCAAAGTCGTGCGCGAGTATCTCTGCGAGCAGCTCGAGACGAGCTCCGAGCACATGCTGATCTCGGACGGCATGCTGAACCTGGGCGCCGTGTCCGAGCTGATTCGCAGCGGCGAGCCCCCGCTGCGCTACGCCCCCTTCGACGGCCGCACCCCGGACGCGCTGGCCGAGTGGGCGGGCGACTTCTTCTCGGCGATGCGCGAGCACGATCTGCTGGTGCACCATCCCTACGAGTCCTTCTCGGTGGTGGTGGAGTTCGTCAAGCAGGCCGCCGCCGATCCCGACGTGGTGGCCATCAAGCAAACTCTCTACCGGACCAGTCGCAACTCCCCCATCGTGCGAGCCCTGGTGGAGGCCGCCGAGGCCGGCAAGTCGGTCGTGGCCGTGGTGGAGCTCAAGGCGCGCTTCGACGAGGAAGCCAACATGAAGCTCGCCGAGGTGCTCGAGCAGGCCGGCGCCCAGGTGGTCTACGGCTTCGCCAACCTCAAGACCCACGCCAAGGTCAGCCTGGTGCTGCGCAAAGAGGACGGCGAGCTACGCTCCTATGTCCACTACGGCACCGGCAACTACCATCCCGAGACGGCCCGGGCCTACTCCGACCTCAGCCTTTTCAGCTGCAACGGTGAGCTGTGCCGCGACGCCGCGCGGGTCTTCAACTTCATCACCGGCTACGCGGTGCCGGGCAAATTCGAGCGCGTGGCCGTCTCCCCCATCGACCTCAAGTCCACGCTCCTCGCAGCCGTCCACCACGAGGCCGAGCTGGCTCGCGCCGGCAAGCCGGCGGCCATCTGGGCCAAGATGAATGCCCTGCTGGAGCCGGACGTCATCGACGCCCTTTACGACGCCTCCCAGGCCGGAGTCCAGATCGAGCTGGTGGTGCGCGGGCAGTGTGCTCTTCGGCCCCAGGTTCCGGGCCTCTCGGACAACATCCGGGTGAAGTCGATCGTGGGGCGCTTCCTCGAGCACGCGCGGATCTATTGCTTCTCGAACGGCCACGAGCTGCCCGCGCCCGAGGCGCGCACGTTCATCTCCAGCGCCGACTGGATGAACCGCAACTTCCAGTCGCGCGTGGAAGCCCTGGTGCCGCTGCCAGGCAATCTGGGGATGAAGCTGCAGGAGATCATGCTGGCCAACCTGCGCGACAACGCCAGCTCGTGGGAGCTGAATCAGGACGGCACCTACACGCGGCTCTGGTCCCACGGCGAGCGTTTCAGCGCCCAGGAGTTCTTCTGCCAGCGGGCGGCCCTGCCCGTGCGCCGCAAATCGCGCGTTTTTTAGGCTTTCTTTCAGAGGACCGCGGTAAGTTGGGCCCATACTGACAAAGAGGGGTCCCCGTCCATGATCGTAAGCCAGTTCAGCCAGGTGTCCGGCGCGCAATACCGCCCGGCGCAAGCATGCGGAAACTGCTCGCAGCACCAGCCGGCCGCGGAGCCCTCGGAAGTGTTCACCCCGCAGGGCGGAACGGCTCCTCCGATCACGCTCAAGCACGCCCCCCAGATGAGCTTCCAGACCGCTCTGGCCGCCACTGCAGCCAGCACGGGCATCAGCGGCGCCGTTCTGGCCGGAATGATCGACCACACCTTGCTCAAGCCCGATGCCACGGCCGACCAGATCAAGAAGCTCTGCGCTGAAGCCCGAGAGCACCAGTTTGCCTCGGTCTGCGTGCAGCCTGGCCGCGTCGAGCTGGCCGCCGCCGAGCTCAAGGACAGTCCGGTGATGGTGTGCACGGTGGTGGGCTTCCCGCACGGCGCCACCTCCCCCGAGGGCAAGGCCGCCGAGACCCGCCAGGCCATCGCGGACGGCGCCAACGAGATCGACATGGTGATCAACGTCGGCAAGCTCAAGGACCGAGATGACGCGGCCGTGCGGAAGGATATCGAAGCGGTCGTCGGCGCGGCCGGCGACCACACCGTGAAGGTGATCATCGAGACCAGCCTGCTGAGCGACGAGGAGAAGGTGCGCGCCTGCGAGCTGAGCAAAGCCGGCGGCGCGGACTTCGTGAAGACCTCTACCGGATTCAACGGGGGCGGGGCCACCGCCGCCGACATCGCCCTGATGCGCAAGACCGTCGGTCCCGAGATGGGCGTGAAGGCCTCGGGCGGCGTGCGCGACACCAAAGCGGCCAACGAGATGATCGCGGCCGGTGCCACTCGCATCGGCGCCAGCTCCAGCATCGCCATCGTCGAGGGCGGACAGGGGACGGGCTACTGAGTGCTGATCCGGGAAGAGAACCTGCTGCGAACCACGGCCAGCCGGCGCCTCCAGACGCTCGGGCGGACGCTGGTGGACGCGCCCGACAACCCGCAACGCGACGGCGAGGAGCTGCTGGCGCGCATGCAGGCGCGCCACACCGTCGATCCCAAGCACAGCCTGATGCAGCGGCTGTCGCGCCTGGCCTCGATGCTGGGCCCGTTCGAGCGGCACGACTTCAGCCCCGACTTCGTGGACAGGCTCAAGGAAGAAGCCAACGGCCGCAAGATTCTCTATGTTTCCACCCCGGTCACCGGGGGGCACCGGCTCTACCAGTTCCTCGAGGAAAAGGGCAAGAAGTCGGTGCGCGAGCTGGATCCCGGCGACAACGGGCAGTTCGTCTGCAACGTCATCGAGAAGAATTGCGCGGCGGCCGGGGACCTGGCCGACAAGTTCCGCAACGACGATACCCTGGTGGTGGATCCCAGCCGGCTGGCGGTGAACCGCTGGCAGCAGGCGGAGTATCTCAACCACTGGCTGGACGTGGTCAAGATCGCCTCGGGCGTGGTTCTGCAGGATGGCTGGGAGCTGTCCGAGGGCTGCGTGCACGAGGCCCGCACCGCCTTCTCGCTGGGAATTCCGGTGAGCGACGCGCGGGGCGAGCAGCTCACGCGCGACAGCGCGTTGGAGCGCCTGGAAGCCTCGGTGGCGCGCGTGCGCGCGGCGGGCTTCAACCCTCCCGACCTCAAGGAAGTACTGTTGCGCCAGGATGCCCACGAGGCCGAGGTGCCCGAGCCCCAGCTGTTCAAGACGCTGTTCGTGCCGGACACGCACCCCATCCAGGGCACCCTGCCGCTGCCGCCCGGCCCGCTCGAGGCCGAGCTGGCCCAGGTGGCCCGCTCGCTCTGCACGGCCTGCGAGGCCGCCGATGCCGGCACGCGCCGGGCCGACTCGCCCAACGAGATGAAGGCCCTCGAGGATCGCATGGTCAACGTGCTCGACGTCCAGAGCGAGCAGGCGGTGGATACCATGGAGGCCATTCTGGCCGAAGGCAGCAAGAAGCTCAACGGAGCCGCCCTGCCTTCGGGCTACCAGGATTGCGGCCAGGGCGTCTTCACGGTCAACCTGCACCAGGTCGCGCGCAACAAGCAGGCGTTTCTGGGCGACCAGGTCGGGCTGCTGGTCGTGGACACCACGCCCGGGAAGGACGGGCTGAACTACTACATCGTGCCCGTGGAGCCGCACGAGTAGAGGCGGCGGTTGCTCCCATCCACCACCTCGATGAGCTCCTCGCCCATGAATTGGGCGATGGAGTCGTTGGCAATCCCGCAGGCCATCAGGATGGACGGCCGCTCCCGCAGCATCAGAGCCAGCGGCACCGGCCGATAGGCCGGCTCCGACTTGAGCTCGGAGAGGCCCATCAGGTAAAGCCCGGTGTGCCCCTCGAACGCGGGCTGGTTGCGCCGCAGGAAGACGCGATCGTCCTGACGCCCGCCGGGAGAGAGCATGAGCGCATCGAGCAGGAACGCATCCTCGGCCTTGAATTTGCCCTGCAACGAGAGTTGCACGTGGTGACCCAACAACAGACAAGTCAGCGTGAGGTCGGGAATCTCGTCATCCGGGTTGTGGGCAAAGTCCGGTTGGAACAGGAAGAGCATGTTCTCGCTGCGCCGCACCCGGAGGAAGGAAGGGCCGAGCCGGACGGTGGTGTCGTGGTCGAGGCCCGGGAGGCGACCGACCACCTCGAACACCGCGGAGGCCTGAGACTCCAGGCCCCGCGCACACTCCAGGATGAGCTTGCGTCCGTCGGGCAGCTCGCGCTTGAGCTGGGCCCTCGGGGTGCTGAGCCACGCCTGGAGGTTCCGCTTCGTCAACGTCGGCAGCAAGACGGGCGCGGAATCGGGCTTCCTCTTGAAAACTCCCCCCACGAGACGCGGATTTCGCCGTTCAGGAAATTTTCACCCCTGGCGGACTATGCTAAAAGAAAAATGTCCAGGGAGTGGTTCCAATGAATGTGCAGCAGGTTTCCTTTGCTAACTATGCCCGTCCGGCCCAGGCCGTAACCGACGAGGCCAAACCCGACCAGCCGAAAGAGAAGTTCAGCCCGACCCGAGCCGCCGCCGGCGCCATGCTCACGTTCATGGGCCGCCGCATCCCCCACACGATGGCCGAGAACTCGCCGGAGAAGTGCGCCGAGCTGAAATCCAAGCTCAAGGCCGGCGACGTCGTGATGACCTGCGACGTGACCTACCCGGGGTGGGCCCGCATGGAGTATTGGACGGTCCGCTCCAACTACACCCACGCGGCCTACTATGCCGGCGACGGCAAGATTCTGGAGGCCGTGGGCGGCGGGGTGCTCGAGACGCCCATCGACGAGTATTTCGAGGGACGCCAGAAGATCGCCATCGTGCGCCCGGACTACAAGACGCCCGAGGACGTCAAGTCGGCCACCGACTTCTGCCGCGCCCAGCTGGGCAAGAAGTATGACAGCGTGTTCAACACCGGTGACGACCAGGAGTTCTACTGCTCCGAGCTGGTGTTCAAAGCGCTCAAGCAGATGCCGAATCCGATCGAGGCGCCCTCGAAGGATCTGCTGGGCAAGCAGGCGGTGGCTCCGGACGCGTTCCTGCGCATTCCCGGCATCCAGGTCGTGCACGACGACAAGAGCAGCTTCTGGGGCAACAAAGCGGGGCACTGGCCGATCGCGGCCAGCACCGTGGCCATGGCCGCGGCAGGCGGAGCCCTGGGAGGCTGGGTCGGCGCCGGCGTGGGTGCGGGGGTGGGCTTCGTGGGCACCATCCTGGGCTGGAACAAAGCCCAGACGGGTTACTTCCTCCCGAGCTTCGAGGACTTCCGGCCGCATCCGAGCGAACCGCAAGCGTAGCGGGGCGGGTCAATCGTTCGGAATGAAGATCCACTCCCCCCAGAGTCTGGACAGCTACGTTCGCCCGACGAACGCGGCCACTGCCCAGGAGACCGGCCCCAGGGACCCGCGCGATAGCTTTGCTTCCTCATCCCAGGAGACTGCCCCCGAGAAGCCCGTGCGTCCGGCCAACCCCGGGGCCGATTGGATGCTCGCCCGCCGGGTGGCCGAACGCCAGATAGCACTTCCCGAGCTGTTCAAGCAGGCCCCCCAGAGCGCACTTCCCTGGCTGGGCTCGAGCGATCCCCACCTGCGCGCCATGGCCAGCCGTAAGTACGGCTACCTGGAGGGGCTTTCCCAGGGCGAAAAATACCTGGCCCAGCACGGCCATTTGAACGGCTCCGCGGCCCAGCTGAATCTCAGCACCATGTTCGTGGGCAAGTTCCGCACCGTCGAAGCCCAAAAGGTCGACCCGGCGCTCGCCTCGCTCGATGACGCGGTGCGAGCCGAGGGGAAAGCCACTCCTCGAGCGCTCAGGACGATGTTGTCGGCTGTCCGCAACTTGCAGCAGCATTCCCGCACGGCTGAAGTCGAAGATGCCAACCGGACCGTTGCGGCCGAGTTAGCCACACGCGCCACTGAAGTTCTCAATGGCTGGTGGCGTGACGGATTGTGCGAAGTGACCGGCCGCGAGCCGGGCAGCCTCGACCTGACGGGTCTCGGCAAGCTGGCGGTGCGCGGAAACCGTCTGGCAGAGGTTCACGGTCCGGGCGGCGAGGCGGACACGATCGTCTCCATGAACAAGCCCGATCTGCTGGTGACGATGCTCAACCGCAATCTGGCCGGCGGCAACGAGCTGGCGGGGTTGCTGGTGCAAGAAGTCCTGTCGCGCTGCGACGAGCCGGCACCGATCAAACTCCTGGCCGGTCTCCTCGAGGGTTGCAAGGACAATCCCAGGCTGGCTGCAGCCCTGCGCCCGCACGTGGCGGAAATGAGCCGGCTCGGCACCGCGTCGGAGGCGCTCAACGGGTTGGGCCCTGATTCACGCGGCGGGAACTCGGACGCGGTGAGCACCTGCTACCGCGAGCTGATCACGGCCTTTCCGGAAGTGGTGGATGAGCGCCTGTTGCGCCAGATGGCGCCGCTGCTGTTCGACACCAATGCCGGCGCCGCTGACGCCGCCGGCTACGTGTTGAAGATGATGTGGGAGAAAAAGCCCGCGCTGGTAGGGCCCAGCGTCAAGATGGTCATGCGGGGCGTGGAGGAAAGCAACGCCATTCCGAGCGGCGGCGTCTGGAGAATTCTGGGCCGGGCGGGAGAGCACGGGTGGGAGCCTGACCAGTTGGAGCGCGACTGGATGATCACCTGGCTCAACAGCGGTCCCGACGAGGCTGCCGACCGCATCGCGTTGTGGAACAGCGGCTCGTTCGAGCCCGGATTGCAGGCCTTGTCTTCGTTTGTCGGGCGGGACCCGCACTTCCTCGACGGTCAGGTCATGGCCGACCGCCAGGGCAAGCTCCAACGGGTGCCCGACGCGCTGGTGGACCACCTGCTGGGGGCTCCCGGCTCAGACAAGCGCTTCACGTGTGCAAACGAAACCTGGCCCAGGCATCTCTTCAAGCTGATCGCCCCCGAGCCTGACAAAGCGCTGGAGCAGCGACTGCTCGAGCCGATCGAGGCTGACCTGCGCGACTGCAGGAAGCTGGTGGACCTGCCGGCCGACAGGCGCACCCGCTTTGCGGTGCTGGGCTCGATGAGCCTCTCGCAAGCGATGCGCGAGAAGCTGGACGGGCTGCTCGAGAAGGCACTCCCCAACGACCACGAGCATCTGAACGGACTGGTGGAGCCTCTGCGCAACGCTCGCTCGGACAAGCTCTGGCAGGAGTTCGCCCACCGGTCTACGTCGCTGGACGGCCGCCTGGAGGCAGCGATCAAGGCCTACGGGCTGATAGCGGGCCTGCGAGGCAGCGGCGAGTTCAATCGCCAGACTCACGCTGCCCTCAACGCCCTCGAGCCCGATGCGGCCGACCGCCTGGCCTCCGAGTTAGCCCAACGCTTCGAGCGCCAGGCGGCGCGCGGACTGACACTGGACCAGCTGGGTCCCGAGGGCGTGCGAGAGATTCGCCTGGGTAGCTCCATGGGGCGTCCCGAGTTGCTGGAGTCGATGCGCAAGCTGCTGCCAGGGCGCGACTCGAAACTCGAGGGCGAGTCCCTGCAGACGAGCCACGTCCTCAAAGCCCGTCTCCGCAGCCAGAATGACGCGTGGCTGGCCGAGAAGGGCCACTCCGAGGAGCAACGCCTGACCTGGCTGGATGACTGTTACCAACTGGCCGATCCGCAGAATCCGGCCTCGAGTGTGAAAGCCTGGGCCGAAAACGCTACCGGCTGGGTGGGCGAGACGGTGGGTGCGCTCGGACCGGTCCAGGGGTTACGGGCCACCCGCGCCCTGATGGGTCAGGACGAGCCGGGCCGCCTCTTCTTCGAGGTGCAGGACCGACTCAAAGCCGGGAAGCTCTTCGAAGAGGAGCTTGAAGTCGAGCCCGTGCAAGTCGCCCAGGCCCTGGAAGAGATCGTCGCGCTGCGGGCGCAGGGCCTGGAGCACTCGGCTGCTCTGGACCGCGTGCTGGGCAAGATTGAGCTACCGGGCGCCGTGCCCAGCAGCGGCATCGAGGAGACGCCCACCCACGTGGGCGTGGGCAGCGTGCGGCTGCGCCGCCGGAGTTAGATCAGGCCCTTCTTCATCGCCAGCACGGTGGCTTCGGTGCGGTTATTGACCTGGAGCTTCTGGAAGATGTTGGAGATGTGATTGCGCACGGTGTGCTCGCTGATGGCCAGCTCCGAGGCGATCACCTTGTTGGGCTTGCCGCCGGCGACGAGCTTGAGAATCTCCTGCTCGCGCGGGCTCAGGGTGGCGAACAGGCCGGGCTCGAGACCCTCGCGGCGGGTCATCTCGGAGAGGTGGCTGAACTCGGCCAGCAGCCGGTCGGCCAGCATGGGCTCGAGCAGGTTGCCCTCGTGGAAGACGCGGCGCACGGTCTCCACCAGCTCGTTGGAGCCGGTATCCTTGGTGAGGAAGCCACTGGCGCCCGCCTTCACGGCCTGGAAAATCGATGCCAGGTCTCGGGACACGGTGAGAATGACGATCTTCGTGGTCGGGAGCTCGGCTTTGAAGCGAACGCAGGCTTCGATGCCGTCCATGCCGGGCATGTTGAGGTCGAGCAGGATGACATCGGGCGCGACCTCGCGCGCCAGCTCCAGAGCCTGATGACCCCCGGAGGCCTCGGCCACCACTTCGACGTCCTCATGACCGCGCAGCAAGCTGCGGATGCCTTCCCGGAAGAGAAGGTGGTCATCAACCACCATGACGCGAATAATGGTCGCTTTCCCCCCTTGTAGATTGCTGGACTGCTTTCGGTCTTTGCTCACAACCCCCACAGTTCCTTTTCCGTCCAAAGCTGCGACCGCCCCGGTCAGTGTTGTTCGGTGGACTGCATTTTCGTTTCCCACGCCGGTGTGTGGCTCCCTTCCCCCGTTCGAACTTGTTACATTCTGACTTATCGGCCGACGGACCCTAAAGCTTAGGCCGCTTCAAAGCCTGGTTGAGGTCACCCTGATTCAAGCCCAGGTAGACGACCCCCTCCACGCGGGCGGCCGCACCGGGCGCGGGTCGCTGGCTCACGACCGTGCCCACCGGATAGCGCCGATCGTGGCGCCCCTCCTCGAATTTCCAGGCCAGGCCCAGCTGGCGCAGGCTTTGCTGGGCCTTCTCGGGCTCCATGCCATACAGGTTGGGGATCTCCACATACCGGAATTGCTGGCAGAATTCGCGATAGGCCTGGTAGACGTTGCGGGTCGCCAGCTCTGGGTCGTTGCTGGGCGGGAATTTCAGGCACTCGCGCCGCCCCCGGCGCACCCGTTGCAGATCGTTCTGAAACGAGAACCAGAGCACGAACTTCTCCTCGAGGTCCGTCTGGGGCACCATGAAGAGAGCTTCCTCGGTCTGCTCGGGCTCGATCACTTGTGCAGCTGTCCGCCGCCCTCGAGATACTTGCCGCGCAACGCCTGCTCCAGGTCGACGCCGTTCTGGTTGGCCAGCGTGGTGAGCCAGCCGAGGACGTCGGCGAACTCCTCGGCCATCCCCTCGCCTCTTTGCAGAGCGGTGGCCAGCTCGCCGATCTCCTCCATCAACCACATGAAGTTGGCGGGCGTGCCCCGCGCCTCGTCACGGGGACCGTAACGGGCGCGGATGAACTGCTGGAACTCGGCGAAGGTGAGACTCAGGTGAGTGCTCCCAGGCCGAGCAGCTTGAGCACCGCCGTCAGCACTCCCGTCAGGCCGTCGCCGGCGATGAGGCCGGAGGCCAGCGAGAAGCCCAGCGCGGTGGCGAAGGCGGCATTGCGGCGCTGCCAGAGCAGGTAGACCAGGGCGCCGGCGCACATCGTCATGCTGAAGTAGGGCTGCACGATGAACGCGATTCCCATGGCCATTCCGGACGGCAGATAGGGTTTGCCCGCCGGCCAGAAGTGGCGCAGCACCGGGATGGCCGCGCCGAGGCAGAGCGCGATCATCGCGGCCGGCAGCGAATGCGGCGGCATCGACTCGACGCCCTTGGAGAGCAGCTCCGCCATCGCCTTCCAGGCGTGAGCGGCCGGAGCCGGCAGCTTGTCCCCGCCGATGACGAAGGCGTGGTCGAAGAGGATGTAGATCGGCACGCACACCAGGATGCCAGCGAGCACGCCAAACAACTGGGCGATGACCTGCTTGCGCGGGGAAGCTCCCAGCAACCAGCCGGTCTTCAGGTCGTGCATGATGTCGCCGGCTTTGGAGGCGCCCGCGCCCGTGATGGCGGCGCACATCAGGTTGGCGCCCATGTGACCGGGGGCCAGGCCGCCGTAGAGCAGCTGGGTCACCTTGCCCATGCCGCCGATGGGGTTGATGTCACACTCGCCCGTGCAGCGCGTGGCGATCGCCGACAGGAGGGCGGAGATCGCGATGGCGATGACCGTCAGCCAGGGGGCGATGCCGAAGACAAAATAGGCCGCCGAAATCGTCAGCACTGACGTGGCCGCGAGCCCGGCTGCGAACCACCAGCCCGGCACCTGCTCGCCCGGGGCGGCGGTCTCGAGCGCGCTGCCCTGGGCCTTCTTGGGGCGCAGGGTCTCGAGGATCGAGCGCCACGAGAGGCCGAGTCCTGCCAGCGCGTCGCCCACCATCAGGGCCACGCCGGGCCAGAGAATCCAGCCGCGGATGCCATCCTCGTAGCTCATGGCGGCCCCGGGGGCCCAGCCCATCGTGCGCACGAAAGGTCCGAGGAGGCCCCAGCTGACGATGGCGCCGCCCAGCAGCGACAGGCCCGTGCGGGCGCCGATCAGGATGCCGGCGCCGAACATCATCGGGCTGAGATAGAGCTTGAAGCCCAGGTCGGCCAGCCAGACCAGCGCGGCTGCGGCCACCCACTTGTGCAGCGGCACCTCGGCCACCTGGGGCACGAAGAACGCGACCAGCGTGAAGAGGGCCGCGCCGATGGCGGTCTTCACCAGCCAGCTGGACTTGCGGACGGCGTCGCCACCCGAGCTGTACATCGAGGCGATGGTCTGGCCGGTGGCGGTGCCGCTGGGGAAGCGCAGTTTCTCGACCAGCACCATCTGCTTGCGCAGCGGGATAGCGTAGAAGATGCCCAGCCCGGCCACCGAGGCCGCCCAGGCGGTGAGCTCGAGGTAGCTGAACTTGTGGCCCAGCATCGTCATCGCAGGCACGGCGGAAAGCAGTCCGGCGGCGCTGGCCATGGCGCCGGCCGCACTGCCGGCGGTCTGGGCGATGTTGGTCTCGAGCGGCGTGAACGCTTTCTTCGGCTTGAGCACCGCGAACACGCTGTAGCCCAGAATGGCGGCGATGAGAGAGCCGCCCATCGACCACCCGGTCTGCAGGCCGAAGTAGATGTTCATGGCAGCCACGATGGCGCCCAGCAGGCAGCCCACGGCCACGGCGCGGAAGGTGAGCTGCAGCTCGTTGCGGGCGGGCGTGTAGAGGGGCCCGTCCCCGGGCTCGGGATTGAAGGTGCCGATCTCGGACACCGGTTGCGTCTGCGATTGGATCTCGATCGCGTCGGGCGCGACCGCAGTGAGCATCTTTTCAGGCGGTGAAGACATGGCCCTAAGGTCCTCCATGACAGGGGTGCATGAGATTGCCAGGATGTTACACTCCAACGAGTCTTGCCGTGGTAGCCACACGAGGCTACAATGAACGTATGACGACCGTCGGTGTTCGGGAGTTGAAAAACAGGCTGAGCCATTATCTCCGGTTGGTTCGCGGTGGGGAGACCCTCGTGGTGACCGACCGGGGAGAGATTATTGCCGAGCTCAAACCGCCCCAGCAGGAGGATTTCCCTTATCCGGGATTGCTCGAATCAGCCCGAAAGGGCCTGGTCAGGTTGGGTACAGGAAATAACCCCAACTCCTACCCGGAGGCCGATTTTTCCTTTCCGGCAGGCACCGCCGCTCGTCTTCTCGAGGAAGATCGTGGCGATCGTTGAGTCTCTCTATGCCGACAGCAGCGCGGTTCTCCGTTGGTTGCTCAACGAACCGGATCGCGAGAACGTAGCCAAACGCCTACGTGAGGCAAAGCGGGTTCTTGCTTCTGAGCTAACGATTTTGGAGTGCCAACGAATGTTGGTTAGACTTGTCGCCGCTGGTTCCATTGGCGAAAATTCTGCCTCGCGCCGCCAGTCTGACCTCCACCATCTGGCCAGAGAATGGGACCTCTGGGGCATCACCAAGCCAGTTCTTGCACGCGCTGGCTTGCCCTGGCCGCGCGAGCCTTTGCGCAGCCTGGACTCGATCCACCTGGCAACTCTAGCTCTGGCTCGCACAGATGTCCCCGACCTCAAGCTGGTGAGTCTCGACAACCGCCTTCGCGAGAATGCTTCGGCACTGGGGTTCGAGCTGGTCCCACCAGCCACGTAGTGGAAGCCATCTATCGAGCCGCCATTGACGCGGTCGATCCTTACCGGCTCGTCGCCGCCGAGGACCTCTCTCAGGCTCCCCCTTACCTGCTGGCTCTGGGCAAGGCGGCCCTTCCCATGACCCGAGCGGCCCTGGACCAGCGCCACTTTCAAGACGTGCTGGTGGTGGCGCCCGGCGGAGAGTTGCCCGGCGTGCGGGTGCTGCACGGGTCCCATCCCGTGCCGGATGAGCGCAGTCTCGCGGCCGGTGAAGCCATCCTGGAGTTTGCCCAGAAAGGGGAGCTGCTGGTGCTCCTCTCGGGAGGCGGCTCCGCCCTGGCGGAGGCGCCCCGGGTGACGCTGGAGGAGCTGCGCCGGACCACCCGCGCCCTGCTGGCCGGGGGCGTGCCCATCGAACGGATCAACGTCGTGCGACGCCACCTGTCGCGTCTAAAAGGGGGGCACCTGGCCCGGCTGACCCCGTGCCACACGCTGGCGCTGAGCGACGTGCTCTTTAGCCCGCCCGAGGCCATCGCCAGCGGGCCCACCGCGCCCGATCCGACCACGGTGCAAGACGCCTTGCACGCCTGCCGCGGCCTCGACCTTCCCTTCCTGCCGTTCCAGGAGACCGTCAAGCCCGGCGACCCGTGCTTCGAAAGTTGCCGCTACAAGATTCTGGCCGACAATCGGACCCTGGCCCAGGCGGCCGTCGCGGCCTGGCCCCGATCGCAACTGGCGACCTGGGCTCTGCAGGGCGAGGCCCGCCAGGTGGCGCGAGAGCTCTCCCATCTTTCCCCGGGCCGATGGGTGGCCAGCGGCGAGCCCACCGTCACCCTCAAAAACCACGACGGCAAAGGCGGCCGCTGCCAGGAGCTGGCCCTGGCCTTCGCCCTCCTGGTCGAGGGCCAGAACGCACGCCTCCTGGCGGCCGGCTCCGACGGCATCGACGGCCCCACCGACGCGGCCGGGGCCATCGTCGACGGCGAGACCTGCGCCAGGGCCCGCGCGCTGGGCTTCGACCCCCAAAGGCACCTGGAAGAAAACAACGCCTACCCGCTGCTCGAGGCCGTGGGCGCCCTCCTCAAGCCTGGCCCCACGGGCACCAACGCCAACGACCTCTGCCTAATTGAACTCTAACCGGAACGTGGACCCCCGACCCGGCGCGCTCTCCACGCGCAGAGCCCCTCCGTGCACCTGGGCGATCCAGTGCCCGATCGCCAGCCCCAGCCCGGTGCCGCCGGCCGCACGGCTGCGCGATTTGTCCACCCGGTAAAAGCGTTCGAAGAGCTGCGGCAGGTGCTCGGGCGCGATGCCGACCCCGGTGTCGCGGACCCACAACGAGCGCTCGGTCCAACCCACCGTCACGCTGCCACCCGCTTTGAGGGCGTTGTCGATCAGGTTCAGGATGAGCTGCAGCAGCAGATCTTCATCCCCTCGAAAGGTGGCCACAGGACCCCCTTCGACCCTCAGAGGCACGCCGCGCTCCTCGGCCAGCATGCTCATCTGCTCCACCGCGCCCGTGACGAGATCTCCGGCATCCAGGGGCTCGAACGTGGTCGAAAGCTGGCCCGACTCGGCCCGCGACAGGGTCAGGAGACTCCCCACCAGGCGGATCATCCGGTCCGTCTGCTCCCCCAGCGAGACCAGGGCCGCGCGATACTCCTCGGGAGTGCGCTCACGCTGCAGAGCCACGTCGAGCTGTCCTTTGAGAATCGTCAGGGGAGTGCGCAGCTCGTGCGAAGCATCGGCGGTAAACTGGCGCTGGCGGGCAAAGGCGCTCTCCAGCCGCGCGATCATCGCATTCAGGGTGGTGGCCAGGCGCCCGACCTCGTCCTGGGCCATCCGGGTGTCGATCCGCTGGCTCAGATCTTCGGCGGTAATGCGCTGCGCCATTCGCGTCAGCTCATCGATGGGCCGAAGGGCGCGGCGCGCCATGAAGGCGCCGACCAGACTGGCCACCAGCAGCGACAGGGGGATCGTCCAGAGCCAAACCAGGGTCAGCCGCCACAGCAGATCCTGAACCTCGGTGGTCTCGATTCCCACTTCCAGCACGCCTCCGTCCGGCAGGGCGCTGCGCCGCACGCGATAGCTGGCGGTCTGGGGAGTCGAGAACGCCAGTTTGCCCTGCGCGTCGTAAACGCGGACGTACTGGTCGACGGGGTCGGGGATCATCCCGGGAAATACGCCGTGGCGCACCGCGATCAGGCCGACCAGGTCGCGGGAGCGATTCTCCAGGCTCTCATCCAGCGTCATGTAGAGCGACTGCCGCAGCAGCCAGTAAGTCCCCAGGCTGAAGACCAGCAGCACCAGGGCCAGCACCCCGGCGTACCAGAGCGTGAGACGCGTGTGGGTGCTCACATCTGGTCCGACAGTATGTATCCAGCCCCGCGAATGGTGTTCAGAAGACTCGGCTCCTCCAGCTTGCGGCGCAGGTTGCGGATGTGGACGTCGATCACGTTGGTGGCATTGTCAAAATCGTGGTTCCAGACGTTCTCGGCGATCTGATCGCGCGAGAGAACCTGGTAGGGGTGCCGCAGGAAATACTCGAGCAGGCTGTATTCCTTGGTGGTCAGACGCACCTCGCGTCCCCGCCGGGAGGCCCGGCGCGTGACCGTGTCCAGGCTCAAGTCGGCCAGCTCCAGGACACGTCCGCTGAGCTGGGGCGGGCGCCGCGCCAGCGCCCGCATCCGCGCCAGCAGCTCACTGAACGCGAAGGGTTTGACCAGGTAATCGTCGGCGCCGCTGTCGAGCCCGAGCACCCGGTCCTCGATCGAGTCGCGCGCCGTCAACATCAGGATGGGCGTCTTCAGGCCGCGCTCTCGCAGCAGCCGGCAGACCTCGGTGCCGGGACGGACGGGCAGCATCACGTCCAGCACGATGAGGTCGTAAGAGGCGATGCCCGGCCAGTCCAGGGCCAATTCACCGTCCTCGGCCAGATCGACCGCGTAGCCCTGCTCGCTGAGGCCCGTCACCAGGAAATCCGCGATCCCTCTCTCGTCTTCAGCCAGTAAGACCCGCATCACCTGTCTTTTTCGCTCTTGGGGGGACGATACCCGTAGGCCCGATAGAAGGTGCATCGGCGCAGGGGGCTTCCAGCTCTTTCCACCACGAAAGTTTCCCCCTCCTCGACCCGCTCGAAATAGGGGTCCAGAGCTTCTCGGGGGATCACGAATCGGCTCCCTTCGGTGACCACCACGGCATCCCAACCGGCAAAGTCGTCGGGCTGCTCCCAGAACTGGAAGGAGACGGCCCCGGGCAGGCCGACCGCGTTCTGGGCCAGACAGCGGTGGGGCTCGCGCAGATAATAGGCGATCTCGCTGGCCTGCGGATAGCCGCTGCCCAGGTAGAAGGTATGCTCGGGGCGCGCCATGGAGGCGCGCACGGAGGCCGCGTGCCGGGCCATCTCGTCCCAACCGTCGAAGGTATCGGCCGGATTAAAGGCAGCGATCGGGACCAGGGCCGGCAACCAGACCAGATAGCTCAGCAGGCCTCCCCAGAAGGCCAGCGCCACAACCGCCAGGCGCGTGGAGGGCCAGCCTTCGGCCAGCAGAGCCACCACCAGCACCACAGCGCCCACGTAACCGGGCAACGGCCAGTTGAGTTGCACCAGTCGCTGCAGCGAGAGCACCGCCATCAAGGTCAAGAACGGCAGCGAGGCCAGCGAGAGATAGGCGAACCGCCGGTCGTGCCAGCGCCGCAAAGCCCGGTAGTGAGCCCAGAGGATGAGCGCCAGCCCCGCAGGCGTGGCCAGTCCCAACTGGAACACCCACGAGCGCCAGAGATGGCCGGGGCGGGTGGCCTCGCCGAAGCGCTGGGTGCCCTGGAACAGGAAGGAAGCCCAATCGTGGGTGGCGTTCCAGTAGAGCACGGGCGAGAACAGCAACAGCGCGATGACGCCGCACAAGAAGACGCCCCGGCGCCGGACCAGCAAGAACGCCGGCAGCGGAATGAGCAGGGCGGGATACTTCGAGAGCATGCCAAGGCCGGTGATGATCCCCAGGACGATCCACCAGCGCTGGTCCTCGGACTCGACCAGACGCCAGCCGGCCCACAATCCAGCGCACCAGGCCAGCAGATGGGGCGAATCGGGCATCATCACCGCGCTGAACAGGGCGAAGATCGGCATGAAGTTGAGCAGCAGCGCGCTGCCCAGCCCGACGTTCTCGCCGAACATGCGGCGCCCCAGGTCGAAGATGAACCAGCTGGAGGCCACGAACAGCAGCACCGCGGGCAAGCGCACGAAGAACTCGCTGCTGCCGGGCGAGAGCGCGATGAGCCAGCCAACCATCGGGGGATGATCGAAATACGAAAAGTCCGGGTGCTGCGCGAAGTTCCAGTGGTAGGCTTCCTCCTGAGCTAATCCGACGCGGCCGATCACCAGCAACCGCAGAGTCGTGAGTACCGCCATCATGGCCCAGAAGCGCTTCATTCCTGCACACTAGCCAGGGAAGATGAAGTTGCGATGAAGAGCGTCGCCAGACGGCTCAGCGGCTGCCAGCCACCGTTCGCTCCTACGATAGGCACCGTCTCGGGAGTGGCCTCCGGAATCCTCACGCGCACGTCCTTCTCGGCCACCTGCGTCCCCACCTTGCCCAGCGTGTCTTCGCGCGACCGGGTCTGCATCAGCTCCACGGGGCGACCACCACGTTGCGCTCACGGAATTGGAGACGGCTTCGAGGACGTTCGTAGAAACTGGCTGGCCGTGGCACCGGCCGGGTGGTCTCATCGAGCGCCTCTCTTGCGGTCGTAGTGGAACTGAATCAACAGCATCATCGCCAGTCCCAGGACCAGGGACGATGCGATCCGCCCCAGGTCGAGGCCGCCCATGTCCAGGGGCTTGGTCAACGTGTCTCCCAGCGTCGCGCCGAAGGGCCGCGTCAGGATGTAGGCCGCCCAGAACCAGAGCGCGTCCAGCCTGCGGGCGGCGAAATGACCGCCCACGACCAGCACCAGAAGGCCTGCAAACAACAGCGCTGCTCGGCCGAAGCCGAAGCCGAGGTCATCGGCCGTAAAGTCGCCCAGAGCCGTCCCCAGGGTGTTGGCGAGCAAGATCGTGAGCCAGTAGAACGCTTCATCGGGGCCCCCGGTCACTTCTTGGAACTGGACGCGCCCGCGGGTGAGGCGCCAGACAGCCAGAGTGAGAAGAACCAGGCCGAGGAGCAGGGCCGAAGCGCGAGGATAGCCCAGTCCCAGCGAGCGGTCCAGGTAGTCGGACATGGTCGTGCCGACCGTGGTGGTGGTCACCACGACCGCCCAATAGAGCGCGGGAAGGCAGCGTCTGGCACTGAGCTGAGCCGTCAGCGCCACGGCGAAGGCGGCCAGGAAGATCAGGCTCCCTTTGGCGTAGCCCAGATTCCAGGTCATCGTGACGGCATCGCCGGCCGTCTCGCCCAGGGTGGTGGCCAGAATCTTGATGGCCCAGAAGGCCAGGGTGACCTGGGGAACCTTGCTCACCGGCGTTGGCTCAGGCAAAACGCCAGCCAGAGCGAGGCGGTCAGGGTGCCGGCCAGGATGTCGCTGGGCCAGTGCACGTTGAGATAGAGCCGGCTCCACTCGATACTCAGGACGAGCGCCAGGCAAAGGGCCGTGAGCCAGGGCTTACGGGCCCGCCAGGCGAGAAAGCCCAGGTAGCCGTAGAGACAGACAGCCATCAGGGCGTGGCCGCTGGGGTAGCTGAATCCCGCGGCGGGCAACAGCGAATCGACCGGCGAGGGGCGCGTGACCGCGAAGATCTGCTTGAGGCACACGGTCAGGACGGTGCCGCCGGCCATCACGACCAGCAGCGTCCGGCCGTCGCGCCGGGCGAGCTTGAGATAGGCCAGGATGGTCATCAGCAGCGTGCCGGGGGCGGCGCCCAGCAGGCTGATACCCACGGCCAGGCGGTCCAGCGCGGGTGCCCGCCAGACCTGGAACCGGCTCAGCACCGCCGTATCCACGACCCGCATCTCGCCCTCCAGCGTCTCCTCCGTGAGCCAGAAAAGGCCCAGCGCTACCACCAGCAGCACGAGGTAAAAGTATCGCACCCCGACAGCCTAGCGGGCGAAAATGAAGTTAAGATGAAACCCGCGAAGGTTGGCGGATGTCCGTCGCCGCCCTGATCCCCGCCTACCAGCCCAACGAGATGTTGCTCGAGGTCGTGGAAGCCGTCAAAAAGGTCGGTTTCTCGCGCATCGTCGTGGTGAACGACGGCAGCAAGCCCGAGTGCCAGGCCATCTTCGATCGACTCGAGGGGGTCACTTTGCTGGTGCACAGGCAGAACCAGGGGAAGGGCGCGGCCCTGAAGACGGGGCAGCGCTACCTCTGGGACACCGCTCCGGCCGACGAGGTGGGCGTGGTCACGCTGGACGCCGACGGCCAGCACCGGGCGGAGGACGCCTGGCTGTGCGCCGAGGAGCTCTGGAAGCACCCCGAGACCCTGGTGCTGGGCGTGCGCAGCTTCACCCGCAAGGGCGTTCCGCTGGTGCGCATGGCCGGCAACGTGCTGACCCGCGTGGTCTTCTTCCTGCTGGTCGGACGCTTCATTCGCGACACCCAGACGGGACTGCGCGGGCTCCCGCGCGTCTGGCTGCCCGAGTTGAGCACGATCGAGTCCAACGGCTACGAGTACGAGCTCGAGGTGCTGCTCTACCTGCGCAAGCGTCCGCTGCGCCAGGTCACCATCCAGACCGTCTACATCGGCGAGAACGAGAGCTCTCACTTCAATCTCTGGAGCGACTCGATCCGGATTTACGGGACGCTGCTCAAGAGCCGACTCAAAGCGCTCAAGAACTGGATTTCTTCGGGAGGCGCACCCCGCCGATCATGACCGCGCCGTCCCGCTCGCCCATCTCGCGCGGGCCGGCCGCTCCACGGGGCTCGAGAGCTTTGGCCGCGTCCAGCTCCCAGGCGGCGTGGGCCTTCTCGTAGCCGCTCAGCAGGCGGCTGTGGTCAAAGTCGCTGGCTTGTTCGAGCAGACGCGTTCCCAGCACCATCCCGGTCACTCCCACGGCCAGGTCCAGGGTCCAGAGGACGGGGTTGCCATAGAAACAGGCGGCCACTCCCAGGGCCGCGCTGACGGCCATGGTGCCGAACAGAGCCACGGGGATCGGCCAGTCCCCTTTGGGTCGCTTATCCTCCACCGCGGCACCCGCGGCGGCGGCCAGAAAGACGCTGGACACGGTCGCGCCCAACATTCCGGTGTAGCTTCCCCAGGGGTTTCCCAGCAGGGCGGGGGCGAGATGCAGCGCGGCCACTCCGGCGGCGCCGACCCGCAAAGCCGTCCGCTGACGCTCTAGCTTCACCAGTTCGGCTGGTTTGGCCGGCTCGGGAGGAATCTCGACATAGAGCTTCTTGGCGCGCTCACGCAGCGGCGACGCGGCCAGAGGACGGACGTGCATTCAGAAGGCCAGCTTCTCGGCGAAGGTCGACGCGGGCAGCCAGCGGTTGGACTCGGTATCGAAGACCTGCGGCACGGCCGGGCGCAGCTCGTCGCGCAGCGCGCGCACCTGGTTCATCAGCACCGCCAGAGGCACCGCGCGCTCGCGCTCCCAGGCGACGAGGCGGCTGGTGAGCTCGCGGCCGGTAAAGTTCAGCGTCGCGCCCGATTTCTGGCGCTCCAGCATCTCATTGGCAAAGTCCTTGATGAACGGCCCGTAGAAGGCGACCACGCTGTAAGCCACCTTCTCGGCCGTCGACTTCAGCCTGGAAACGTCGGCGGGAGCCGTGGGCGCGTTGATGTCGACCCCCGACGTCTGCCCCATCCCTTTGCTGACGGCCTCTTTGGCCAGTGCGTCCGCCTTGGACGCCAGGTCCTCGGCGTGGTTCAGGTCGCCGCCGGGCCCCGCCGAGAGGTGACCCTTGCCGAAGAAGTATTCGGCCGCGCGGCCGCCGTAGTCGGAAGACATCTCGGCGAAGTAGTACTCAAACGTTTTGCCATTGTTGCCGCCGAACATCAGGTTGACGAAGGCCTGCGCGCCCTGACGGGGATGGAAGCTGACCAGGTCGATCGCTTGCGGCAGCTCGTCCGGATTGGTGCTCACCCGGCCCATCTGCTGGAAAACGTGACGCGTCACCACGTGGCCCATCTCGTGAGCCACCGAGATGCGAAAGAACCGGTCATCCACCGTGATCGGCTCGGGGGGACCGGAGAGGAACGTCAGGCGGGCTTCCATCAGGTCGCCATCCGAGAGCTTCTTCCCCCCGGCTCGCTGCACGGCGATATCCAGGATGGCATTCAGGTCCGAAGGCCCCTTCCCGCGCGTGGCGGCGGCCATCTCGGTCAGCTCGTCCGGATCGGCCTCGAGTCCTTTGCGCTTGACCAGCGCGTCGATGATCCCCTTGCGCTCGATCTCGTTGCGGGGCTGGGCGATGGTCAGCAGGCCGGGGAGGTGGGTCATCACCTCGGCATCCACCATATCGGTGCGGCTGGTGCCCGCGATGACCTGCACGTCTCCCTTCTCGAGCTCCTGCGCCACCTGCAGCATCGTCTGGTTGGCATGATCCTTGTTGCGAATTGGGGCCAGCCCGTCCAGGCCGTCCACGAAGATGACCGCCTTCTTCTCGCGGGCTCGCGCAAACAGGTCGCGGACGCTGCCGTTCAGGAAGGCGCCCTGGACGAAGATCGTGGGGGTGCCCCGGGCATGGAATTCGCCCGCCATCGCTTTGAGCAGGGTGGTCATCCCGCTGCCGCTGTTGCCGTTGACGACGTAGCTCTTGAACGGAGCGGTGCGGTTGACGATCGCGCGCGCCTGCTTGAGCGTCTCGCCCACGTCCGCCAGGTCGCTCAGGCGCCAGCCTTCCGTCTCCACCGGGGGGAAGCTGTCGGGAACGAGCTGCAGGCGCGGCAATTCCGAGGTCTGGCCGGGTGCGAACTGGTCGCTCGACTGCGTGGCGGCGTGGGCCGCGGTCGGCCGGGAGAGCGACGATTGCCAAGAGAGTTTTTGAAGCGCGCGGACCTGCACGGGACCAGGATGCCGTACCGCCCTGAAAAACCTCTTACAGGGGGAGGTCCGGCATCGCCGCCACGATGCGGCGCGGGTTGATAAAATCGTGAGAAACGTAGTAGTGGTTGCGGATATGGTCGAAGTCGACCGTCTCGGTGACGCCCGGCGTATGGTAAACGGCCCTGGTGAAGCGATGGAGGTTCGGGTAGTCCTGAATGCGCTTGCGGCTGCACTTGAAATGCACGCTGTAGACCGGATCGAAGCGGACCAGGGTGGTGAAGAGGCAGATGTCGGCCTCGGTGAGCTCCTCACCGCAAAGGAAGGTTCGACTTGCCAGGCGCTCCTCGTACTTGTCCAGCGCAGCGTAGAGCGCTTTGACCGCCTCGTCGTAGGCCACCTGGGTGTGGGCGAACCCGCAGCGATAAACGCCGTTGTTGATGGGGTTGTAAATGTCGTCCAGGACGGAGTCGATCTCGGCTCGCTGGTGTGGCGGTGAGAGCTCGCGACCGTTGCTCAACGGCTTGAATACGGTGCAGAGCTGGCGCAGGATCTCGCGCGACTCATTCTGCACGATGGTGCCGCGCTCTCTGTCCCACAGAACCGGGACGGTGACGCGGCCCGTGTAGTGCTCGTCGGCCTTTCGGTAGAGCTCACGCAGACGGGTGAAGCCGAACAGCGGCTCGGGCTGCCCTTCGAAGAAGCGCCAGCCGTCGTCGTCGAGAAACCAGTCCACCACCGTGACCGCGATGTGCTCCGTCAGCCCCAGCAGGCTGCGCGCGATCAGCGTGCGGTGGGCCCAGGGACAGGCCAGCGAGACATACAGGTGGTAGCGTCCGCTGACGGGCTCGGCGGTGCCGCGGAAGGTCGTCTCGGGGCGGACGAAGTGGCCTTTGGCGTCCGCTTTGTACCAACCCGAAACCCACTCTCCAGCGACGAAATGGCCCATAACTCTAGGTCGAGCAGCTCTGGCAAACGCCGCTGAGGGTCAGGTGGTTCACGTCCAGCACGAACCCGTACCGCTCGCCAATCAGGCGGGCGATCGAGCCCAGATCATCGGAGCCGATCTCGGGACCATGGCCGCACTGGCGGCAGTGCAGGTGACCGTGCAGGTGGTGCGGGTCACGCAGCGAGTAGCGAACCGATTCGCCCGCGTCCATACGGTCGACCAGGCCCGCCTCGAACAGGCCCTCCAGAGTGCGGTAGATGGTGGCCAGATTCAGGCCCGGCAGACGGTCCTGCGCCTGCTGGAACAGCTCTTGCGCGGTCTGGTGGCGATGCCCCTCGACCTCGTGCAGCAGCTCGAGGATGACCGTGCGCTGGGGAGTGGCCCGCAAGCCCTTCTCGCGCAGGACGGATGCGATCATGCAGGCTTGAAGTCCAGCGACTCGGAGTTGATGCAGTAGCGCAACCCGGTGGGGTTGGGCCCGTCCGGGAACACGTGGCCCAGATGGCCGCCGCACTTGCTGCAGACCACCTCGGTGCGCACCATGCCATGGGTGGCATCGTGCTCCTCCCCAACCGCACTCGGGTCGACCGGCCGGTAGAAGCTCGGCCAGCCCGTGCCCGAGTCGAACTTGGTGTCGGAGCTGAACAGCTCGTGGCCGCATCCGGCGCAGAGGTAAGTGCCGTCCTCTTTGTGGGCGTAATACTTGCCGGTGAAGGCGCGCTCGGTGCCCTTCTCGCGCAAGATGCGATACTGCTCGGGGGTCAGACAGGTCTTCCAATCTTTATCCATGGGGGGGCATGTCGCTCCACTCGGAGGATTCGGTCGGCATCGGCTGCGTCTCGGCCGGGTTGAGCCCGACTCCGGCTTCGGGGCCCTGCACCATCCCGGTGATCGGGTCGACGCTCAGGGGGCGGCCACCCAGCGGCAGGAAGCCATACTCGGGGGCGACCTGCTGCAGGATATACATCGAGAAGCTGCGTCCCAGCACGGTCACCGGCATCGTCAGCAGGCAGCCGAACACGAAGCAGGCGATCACGAACAGCGTGCCCGTGACCACCGCGGTCACGATGCCGGCGGTCGAGCTGACGGCGAACATGGCCAGCGTCGGCAGGCCCAGCACGAGGCCGACCATCAGCAGCACCATCAGCATAATCATGCTGGCCACGATGCTGGCCGCCATGACCAGGAAGAAGTGGAGCAGCATGTAGACGATCCACTTGCCCTTCTGGGCGTTGAAGAGGGGTTTGAAGATGGCCCAGGCTTCAGTCGAGGAGCACTTCTGCCGGTACATCAGCGGGATGACGATCTCCTGGAAGTAGCCCTGGATGAAGCCCAGCGGCAGCAAGACCGCGAAGAGCCAGAGGAAGAACGGGAGATAGAGGAGGTACATGCCCGGGTCGTGCTCGCCCATCACGGCGATGCCGACGCCCGGCGCGACCACCAGCAGGCCGAGGATGACGGCGCTGACAAAGAAATAGCCCACGCCCCACCAGAGCACCGACCAGCCCATGCCGGAAAGGCGGGACCAGGGCTCGGCGATCGCGTCGCGGTCGTGCACGATGTTCTCGACCAGGATGACGCGGGCGAAGTTGCTGGCGTAGAGCACGAACATGCTCAGGGCGAAGATGCCCAGGCACAGCACCAGGATCAGGCCGATGTAGGGCTTGATCTCGTCGAACTCGCTCGCGCCCGCGCCCAGGGCCGAGGCCAGCGAGCACCCGAGCAGCAACCGCATCGAGGTGTCGCGCTTGTCACCGGTGCCTTTGAACAGCGAGCTGAAGTCGCCGCCGCCTCCCCCGCCGCCTCCGCCCGAATAGCCGCAGAGCCAGCTCAGGAGCGCGAAGTTGCGCCAGCGGGTGCGGGAGCGGCGCTCCCAGAGTAGATACTTGGTGCGCTCGAAAGCGTTGTTGATCGCGTCGCCAAATTGCATAACAAGGCTTAATTCGCTATAACCCGTGGACCGCTCCTGTCGTCGCTGTTTCGTGGACCGCTCCTGTCGTCGCTGTTTCGTGGACCGCTCCTGTCGTCGCTGTGGGGGGTGCGGGCAGGACCTTCAGGCCCCCGGGGCGACAGAACTCCAGGTGAGCCTCGTGGGCGTGGATACGGGCGGCACCTTCACCGATCTGGTGCTGTTCCAGGACGGGCGCCTGCACCTGGCCAAAGTCAGCACCACCCGACCCTCGGCCGCCCCCGGAGTGCTGCGCGGGCTGGAGAAACTGGGCCCGCGCGCTCCCTTCGAGCTGGCCCTGGGCACCACCGTTGGAACCAACGCCTTTCTGGAACGAAGGGGCGCGCGCACGGCGCTGATCACGACCGCCGGTTTCGCCGATCTGCTCGAGCTGGGCCGGGGCACGCGCCCCGACCTCTATGCGCTGGTCCCTCGCAAAGCCGAGCCGCTCACGCGCCATACGCTCGAGGTCCACGAGCGGGTGGCGGCCAACGGCGAGGTGCTGGAGCCCCTACGGCTGCCCGAGGAGTTTCCGCTCGAAGGGATCGAGTCGGTCGCCGTCTGCCTTCTGTTCAGCTTCCTGCGTCCCGAGCACGAGCTGGCCGTGGCCGAGGCCCTCCCGGGCCTGCCGGTATCGCTCTCCCATCAGGTCTGCGGCGAGATGCGCGAGTACGAGCGCGCCTCCACGACCGTGCTGAACGCCTACCTGCAGCCCGTCCTGGGGCGCTACCTCGAGGAGCTCGATCGGGAGCTGGCGCGCCGCGGTTGCCGCAAGTTCTTCGTAGTGCACTCGGCCGGGGCCGTGATGAGCGCGGCCGAGGCCTCGCAGCGGGCCGTGGCGGCCGTGCTGTCGGGACCGGCGGCGGGCGTCCACGGAGCGTTCGAGGTGGCCCGCCAGGCCGGCTTTCCGGCCATCGTCACCCTGGACATGGGCGGAACGTCCACCGACGTATCGCTCTGCCCGGGCGAGGTGGCCTACACGGCCGAGGGCGAGTTGGAGCAGCTCCCCGTCCGCCAGCTGATGATCGACGTCCACACCGTGGGCGCCGGGGGCGGCTCGCTGGCCTGGTTGGACGACGGGGGGGTCCTGCGGGTTGGCCCCGAGTCGGCCGGGTCCGACCCCGGTCCGGCCGCCTACGGACGAGGCGAGCGAGCCACCGTGACCGATGCGCTGCTGGTTCTCGAGCGCATGCCCTCGGTGCTGGCCGGTGGAGAGATCACGGTCGATCCCGCGCGCTCGCGCCAGGCCCTCGAGCGCCTAGGTCTCGGGGAGGCGCGGGAGGCCGCCCGGCACGTGCTGGCCGTGGCCGAGGCCCACATGGAGCGCGCCCTGCGAGTGATCTCGCTGGAGCGCGGGTTCGACCCGGCGCGGTTCACCCTGGTGCCCTTCGGGGGCGCGGGACCCCTCTTCGCGTGCTCCCTGGCCGAGAAGCTGGGGATGCCGCGCGTGCTGGTGCCCCTCTATCCGGGCGTGCTCTCGGCCCTGGGCGCCCTGGTGGCTCCCTGGATGCGGGAATTTGCCGTTTCGCGCCAGCAGCTCTGGGGCCCCGAAACCTTCGACGCGTGCCAGCCGCTGTTCGCCGAGCTGGAAGAGCGGGCCCGGGTGGCCATGGGGTCGCGGCTGAGGTTTCAACGCTTCGCCGACCTGCGCTACCGCGGCCAGGGCTTCGAGCTGACGGTGCCCTTCACGCCGGATCTGCGCACGGCCTTCGAGCGGCGCCACAAGCGGCGCTACGGCTATGCGCGGCCAGACTACACTCTGGAGCTGGTCACCTTGCGTCTGCGCGCGCGCCGCCCCCGCCCCCGGCCGCGCTTCTCCGCCGCGCCGGTGCAGGAGCGCCCATTGCAGGGGATGCGCTTCGAGCGCGCCCGGTTGCAGCCGGGTGACTGCTTTGCGGGCCCGGCGCGCATCGAGCAGCTCGACTGCACGACCTACCTCGCGGACGGCTGGAAGGCGCGCGTGGACGCCCATCAAAACCTGATTCTGGAGCCCCCTCTCCAATGAAAGACCTCGCCGTCTTCCAGAGCCTCCTCGAGGGCATCGCCGACGAGATGGGAGCCGCCCTGCGCAGGTCGGCGTTCTCGCCCAACATCCGTGAGCGCCTCGACTTCTCGTGCGCGCTGTTCGACAACGACGGACAGCTGCTGGCGCAGGCGGCCCACATCCCGGTGCACCTCGGGTCGATGCCGCAACTGATGCAGCGCCTGGCGCGCGAGGTTCCCATGGGTCCGAAGGACATGGTGGTGGTCAACGACCCGACCTGGGGCGGCACCCACCTCCCCGACCTGACGCTGGTCGCCCCCCTCACGCTGGGCGGCGTGCGCCTCGGTTACGCGGCCTCGCGGGCCCACCACGCCGACGTGGGGGGAATGGCGGCCGGCTCCATGCCGATGTCCCGCGAGCTGGTCCAGGAAGGGCTCATCCTGCCGCCGGTTCGACTCGTGCAAAACGGCCGTCGGAACGGCGACATCTGGTCGCTGCTGCTGCGCAACGTGCGCACGCCGCGCGAGCGTGAAGGGGACCTGCTGGCCCAGATGGCCGCCAACCACACGGCCCAGAAGCGCACCACCGAGCTGGCGCGTCGAACCGAATGGCACGCCGCCTGCCGGGCCCTGCTCGAGCACTCCGAGCGGATGGTCCGCAAGGGTCTGCGCGAGCTGCCCCGGGGCCGCGTTACCGCCGAGGACTTTCTGGACGACCTGGGCGAGCGGGTCCCGCTCCGGCTCACGCTCGAAACCCGCGACGACGGGCTGCACTGCGACTTCAGCGGCACCGCCGACGCCCGCCGGTCCAACCTGAATGCGCCGTTCCCGGTCACCAGCGCGGCCGTCTACTACTGCGTGCTCTGCCTGCTGGGAGGCCGCATTCCAGTGAACCAGGGCGCCTTTCACCCGGTCAGCATCGTGGCTCCGGCCGGAAGTCTGGTCAACCCGCCCGCCTGGGCGGCCGTGGCCGCCGGCAACGTCGAGACCTCCCAGCGCCTCGTGGACGTCGTGTTCCAGGCCCTGGGACAGCTGCTCCCAGACGTGGTGCCCGCCTGCTCGGCCGGCACCATGAACAACCTCGTCATGGGAGGGCGCGACTGGGCCTACTACGAGACCTCGGGCGGAGGCGCGGGAGCCGCCCGCAACCAGACGGGCGGCTCCGGACTGCAGGTGCACATGACCAATACCCGCAACACGCCGGCCGAATCGCTCGAGTCGGATCACCCGCTGCGCCTGAGGCGCTACGCGCTGCGCCGGGGCAGCGGCGGCAGCGGCGCCTTCCCGGGCGGCGAAGGGCTCGTCCGGGAGGTCGAGTTGCTCCAGCCTGCCACCGTGTCGCTGCTGGCGCAGCGTCGCGCGGCCGGTCCTCCGGGCGCGGCCGGTGGAGAGCCCGGCCAACCGGGCGAGGACCACCTCCTGCTGCCCGACGGCACGCGCGAGCGGTTGCCGGCGCAGTTTACCCGCGAGCTTCCGGCCGGGTCGGTGTTGTCCATTCAGACTCCGGGAGGCGGCGGTTGGGGGAAAGCCGAAGATCGGCCGCGTGCTGCAACAGAAACGCCAGACCCGCCGCTTCGGTAGCCGCTACTCCATTCTCTGCGAAGTAGACGATACCGAGTTCAACGCCACCGTCATCGATCTGGGCGCCGAGGGAATGCGTCTGGCCGTCCCCCAGAAGCTCGAATCCGGGACCCGTTTGACCGTCTTCGCCCGCCAGGACCGCGAGGGGAAAGGCCTCGAGCTCGAGGTGCGGTGGTGCCAGCCCAAGAGCTTCACCAGCATCATCGAGGTCGGCTGCAGCTACTGCGGCTCGCCCGAGGGCACCTGGGTGGAGTCGGCCCTGAAACAGCTCGACAGCTCCAGGGACGAGCGGCGCAACGACGTGCGCGCGCCTATCCTGCTGCCGATCCAGGTCAACGGCAAGCTGGCCGGCAACGTCGAGAACCTCGGCCCGGGGGGCGTGCTGGTCACGCTGGACGAGGCCCTGGAGCAGGGGTCCGAGGTCACTCTGCGCATCGGCCCGACCGAGGGCGTCGAGCCGCTCGAGACCCGGGCCCGCATCGCTCACCAGACCGATGGCTGCTTTGGACTGGCCTTCCTCCCCCTGAGCCCGGAGCAGACGGCGCTGCTGAACCGGTATCTCGACCTGGGGATCCGTTAACAAACCGGGATTAATTTTTCAGGGGTTTTTAAGGGTGTTTTCAGGGCGCATGCATATCCTGCAGCCCGTGCAAGTATCGCTAGCCACCACCACCGCTTTCCAAGCTCCGCGCGCTCAAACGACGCCGCCAACCCGCACGCAACTGGCCGTGCAATCGGGTGTCCGCCAGGGCGCCGACTGGGGCGACAAGCTCGAGCTCGGCATCGGGGGCATGACCGGCATCGCGCTCACCGCCGTGGCCACCTACGGGATGGTTTTCGGGGGCGCGGTGGTGGGCACGATGCTGGGCGCCGGACTCGGCCCCGTGGTCGCCTCGCTGGCCAGCCACGGCGCCTGGGGATTCGTGACCACCACTCTGACGACGGCCGGCACGGCTGCCAAAGTGGGAATGATCCTGGGCGGCGCCACCGGTACGCTGGGAGCTTTCAGTCTGGGCACGAAAGTCGGCGGCAAGCTGGCCAAAGGGGTCGGCTTCGGAGCCGGCTTCGTGGTGGGCGGAGCCAAAGGACTGGCGGGGATCGAGGTCCCGGGCGCCGAGCCCGAGGACGAGAAACCCGCGGTCAAGAAATCCGGTCCGACGTTCCACGGCAAGTTCGAGCCGGCCGCCCGTATGGTGGCCGGGGCTGCCGCGGTCTCGGGCGGCGTGGGCGGATTCGTGGGTGGCGCCACGCTGGCCGCCGCCGGCAGCCTGGCCCACACGGCGCTGTCCAGCTCGCTGACCTGGGGCGGCTTCGTGTCAGCCCTGCCCGCCACGGCTCTGGTGGGCGGCCTGGTAGGCGCGGTAGCGCTGGCCTACATCGGCGGGCGCGGTGGATTGCAGCTGGTGCAGGCCGCGCAGACGATCTGGGACAAGACCGGCGGCAAGCTCACCTCCGGCCACAAAACCACCGCCAAGCAGCTCAACGAGCGCGAGGCCAAACAGAACGAGCGCGAGAAAGCGCTGCAGGATCGCGCTGACAAGGTCAAGGTCGACGCCGGCAAAGCGGCCGAGGACGACAAGCTCAAGAACCAGGCCCTGGACAAGCGCCAGGCGGAGCTCGACGCGCTGGCCAAACAGCTGGCCGAGCGCGAGCAGAAGCTGGGAGGTGCGCGGTGAACGTGCAAGCCGTCCGCACCGCTCCGGTGCAGACCCCACCCCGGGCCGAGCGCACGCTGGGCCAGGACGTCAAAGAAGCCGCTCTCGAGACCGGGCGCGAGTGGATGGAAGAGAGCTCCAACATTTCCGCGGGAGCCGGCGGATTCTCGCTGATGATGCTGGGACTCTACGGCGGCGTCATCGGAGGAGCCCTGGCGGGCGGCATTCTGGGCGGCGGCTTCGCCGGACCGGTGGCCGCGGCCATGAGCCACGGCGGCTGGAGCTTCCTGACGACCGGGCTCCATACGATCAACGCTTTCGGCGCGGCCGGCATGGTGCTCGGCGGCGTCTGCGGCGCCGCCGGTGGCTGGCGCATCGGCAACTCTCTGGGCGAGATCGCGGGCAAGCCGGCCTTCGTGCCGGGTGCGGCCGTCGGTGCGCTGAAGGGCGCCAGCGCTCACTGGCTGGAGAAGAACGGCGCGGGGGCCCCGGCCGCGACGCCTCCACCGGCGCCCCCGGATCCGGACGAGCAGCGTCCCTATGTTTCCCTGGGCAGCGGCCCGATGCGCAACGTGGGCATGGTGATCGGCGGCATGGCCACCCTGAGTGGCGTGGCCGGGGGCGCGGCCATGGGCGCGGGCATCATGACGGGCGCGGGTCTGGCCCAGGGCCTGATCGCGGCCAACCTCAACTTCCCCACCCTGGTGGGCGGCGCCGCCGCCGGCGCGCTGGTGGGCGGGGTGGTGCTGGGCGCCATCTGCTTCGTCGGCGGGATGACCATCGTGGACCTGATCCGCAAAGGCGTCTCCGAGGCCAGGTATCGCGGCCACCAGGGCCAGGAATGGCTGGACATGGACAAGCGCGACAAGGCTCTGGACGCGCGCGAGCAAGAGGTCGCCCTGTCCGAGAAAGAGCAGGCCGGCGCCGTGACCAGGATGGACCGCGAGCGGCACGTCCGCGAGGAGATGCTGCGTTACCGCGAGGACGCCCTCAAGAAGAAAGCGGAAGACCTGGCCAGACGCGAGGGCAAGTCAGCGTAGCTTGCGGGCCCTCGTCCGGTTACTGGGCTCGCCGTTGCGGTCGGCGCCGGGCTTCCAGCCCCATTTGACCAGCTCGCCCTCGGGCGTTGTGAAGATGCGGTCGCGCCAGCCGTCGGTCCAGTCCAGGGTCAGGCCCACGCCGGGCTCGTAGCGCCAGCTGCCCACCTCGCCGCCGCCGTAGTCGCTGGTGCATGTGTGGTCGATCTGAACATCGATGTGGAAGGTCTTGCCGTCGGTGTGGGCGACCTCCCAGCGGCCCTCCGGGCGCGACAGGTCCTGGGCCCACACCAGCCCGGTCAGTAACAAGCACAACAATAAGGTCCTCAAGCGTTTACCCTCCATTCGGCCCGGATGGCCCGTTCGCGCTCGGCCGCCGCGGCCAGCGCGTCCATCACTTTTTTGGTGATGCGCATATAGGTGCGCCGGTCGGCCGGCATCTCCAGCTCTTCCGAGCAATCTACCGGGGGGCCCATCACCGCGTGCACTACCGGCTTCGGTTTGCCGACCAGGTTGGCCCCCGGCCAGGGCAGCACGCTGCGCGGGAAGCCCTGCAGGTAAACCGGGACGACGTTGGCGCGCGACTTGTGGATGACCATTCCGGTGCCCAGCTTGCCCGGCAGCAGCGTGTAGGGGTCCGGCTCCTGGCTGCGCTTGCCCTCGGGATGGAAGCCCACCAGGTTGCGCTTGTCCTGCAGCAGCTCGGCCAGCAGGTCCATGGCAAAGCTGTTCCAGACCTTGCGTTTGGGCTCGCGCATGATGGGCGGGTACATGGCCCCAAACGCCAGCGAGAGGTTGACGAACATGCCCGCCAGCGAGTCGTAGAAGAAAGGCGCCCGGATCGGGAAGAAGATGCGATGGTGATTGCCGTAAAGCGTAAAGAGGCGGCCCATGATCGAGAACTGGTCATAGAACGTGCGGTGATTGGCCACCAGGAAGACACCGCGGGCAGGATCGACCTTGCGGAAATTCTCGAAGCCGTGGTCCTGCATGTGGTTGCGCACGAATTGCTCGACCCAGAAGCGCGAAATATGGCAGTTCAGGGTGGATGTGATAGCAGGGAGCCAGTTGGAGCGGTTGATGGCATCCACCACTTTGAAGTGGAAACGCTCCATGGGCAGCAGGCACGCCCATTGCTCGGGGGTGGGTTGGATCTTCTTCACGGCCAAAGCCTGGAGTTCTCGGCCCGGGAGCGCTACTCCTCGGGCGCCGGGCCCACTTTGGCCAGATACTGCCTCAGCCACTTCATGTAGGTCCGACCGGGGTCGGTGCGCGCGCTGTTGGGGGGATAGCCGTCGGGGTAGGTATCGTCGTTGTAGTCGAGATAGTCGGGCACGACCGAGACTCCGGTGCTCACCTCGTAGTGGGCATAGATCCGGCTGGCGGGAATGTCGAACTGCCGCATCAGGGAGCGGACCAGGCAAAAGCTCGCCCAGATCTGCTTGGGGCGGCCGAGCAGCTCGCTCTCGTTACGGGCCACCATCTCGATCGACAGGGCCACGTGGTTGACGCCGTAGGCTCCCGTGCAGCGGCGGTCCAGGGGCAGCAGTTGGTAGACCGTGCCCGTGGGGCCGATCATCAGCTGCACGCTGGAATGCCCCCAGATCGTCCCCTTGTCTCCGTTGGACATGTTGCAGCCGCGCACGAATCCGTTGCGCACGCTGAACGCATCGGGGGTGACCGTGTAGTGCATCACGATGGCCGTGGGCTTGAACGTGAGCGACGGGTCGTGGTAGTGGCGCTGGAAATACTTGCGGTATTCCTCCTCCCACTTCTCGTAGGGGAGCATCCAGTCGACCAGGCGCGGCGCCTGGTACTCGCGCTCGAGAAACTCCCGGGGCAGATCGCCCTTGCGAACGCGCACGGGCTCGTAACGGGACTTCATCTGCTCGATGTCGTCGTCGGTATAGGTCTGCGCCATCAGGAGCAGCCCCATCACCAGCAGGCCCGTAACGCGCAGCCAACGCATTGAGGAATTTTCGAGCGCGAGGACCCGGATTCCTAGTTGTGCTTGAGACGATAGATCCGGTTGCTGCTGCGGTTCAGCATGGCCTGGGTGGCGCAGCGCTCACGAACGCTGTAGCCGGAGCCCGACCGGCGGAAGCGATCCTCGACGCGCTGCACGTGGGCCAGGTCGCGGGAGACGCGGCGCGCTTCTCCCTGGGAAAGCTCTCCATTCTGGATGCCCCCGTAGATCCGGCTTCCCTGGTGGCGTTCTCGCTGGTTCACCCCCTCGGCCTGGGCCGGGCCCACGACCAGGGTGCACAGGACGACGCCGAAGATCAGAGCTGTTTTCAACATGATGGCTACCTCTTTCGGTGGAATGAAGCATCCAACCGGCCGAAGCAGCCAAGGTTTCCTTCAAGGGAAAGTGGCGCGACGGGCCGAAATTCAAGAGGTGAGCTCACCGACCGAAGAACTGAAACAGCAACTTCGCGGGCTCATCCCCGGCCGAGGCGCCCCGAGAGCCAATCTGGAAGAGCTTTCCACCTTCACCCGTCAGCTCGCCGCCATGCTCGACGCCGGGATCCCCCTGTATCGGGCCTTGAACTTTTTCACCGAGAGCCTGGAAGACCGGGGGCTGCGCAAGATCCTCGAAGACGTCACCGCGCGGGTCCACGGCGGGGTGATGTTCTCGCGGGCCCTGCGCAACCATCCCCAGGTCTTCTCCGAGGTCTACTGCTCGCTGGTGGAGACCGGCGAGAAATCGGGCCAGCTCCAGGAGCTGCTCAACCGGCTGGCCGACCTGCTCGAGAAGAATCTCAAGCTGCAGAAGAAGCTGGTGGCCACGTTCACCTACCCGGCCATCTTGTTCCTGGTGTCGATGGCCAGCGTCTTCTTCTTCGTCTTCTTCCTGTTGCCGATGATCCAGCCGCTCTTCACGAGTCTCAAGGTGACTCTCCCGTGGCCCACCCGAATGCTGTTGTCCTTGCGCACCTGGATGCTCCCGGGCGTGATCCTGTGCGGTCTCGGCCTCGTGGGTCTGTGGCTGGGGAAGCCCTGGCTGCGGCGCTGGCTGAAGAACAACCCCCGGCTCGACAGCGCGCTGACTCGACTGCCGATGGAGATCCCCATCTTCGGGCCGGTCATGCAGAAGATGGCCACCACGCGCATCCTCTACTCGCTGGCCACCATGCTCGACGCGGGCATGCCGATGGTGGACGCGATGGCGCGCGCCGCCAACGTCTCGGGCAACGCCTGGGTGAAGGAATGCATGATGGTGGCCCGCAAGCAGATGATCGACGGCCTCGACCTGGGGCAGTCGCTCGAGAGCGTGCCCATCTTGCCGCGAGCCGCCATCTACCTGGTGAGCGTGGGCGAGGAGACCGGCGGCCTGACCGAGATGGTGCGCTACGCGGCGCGCATCTACGACGAGGAGGTCGAGCTGGCGCTCTCCGACCTGGCGGCCATGCTCGAACCCCTGCTGATGGCCGGGATGGGGCTGGTGGTGGGTTTCATCGTGCTCAGCGCCATCTTGCCCACGCTAGAGCTGATCAAGAACTTTTAGCACGACCGTGGCCTGCCCCCCGGGTGGAGGGGTCTGCTCCTCCATGTAGGTCAGCGTCACGTGGCTCAACCCGCGCGTCCGCGCCACTTGCCGCAGATAGCTGGCCCGCAGGTCCGGGTAGCCCTCTTTGAGATTCTGCAGCCAGCGCCGCCAGCGCTGGTTGGCAAACTGGGCCGACACCATGGCCGGCTTGTCGGCTCCCCCCAGCACGTCCACCTCGCGGCCGTCGGCGCCGCGACCGTGCACCCAGAACCAGCCGTCGTCGGTGAGCGGGTGAGGGGCAAAGAGATACCATCCCTGGCCCTCGTGAGAAAGCGCCGCCACCCAGACCAGAATGCGATTCATGCGCGGCGGATGCGGGTCGAGGCTGCGCACGTTCATTCCCAGAATGAAGACGCACATCATCCCGAGCAGAGTCTGCGTGGCCCAGCCGAGCCGGTAGGCCGGGGGAACCGGCTCGGTCGAGCCGGGCTGGCCGCGCAGGGGCAGCAACCCGAGCAGGCAGACGCAGCAGATCGGCATGAAGAGGCCCAGGTGCATCGTGGCCGCGATCCCAAGGTGCAGCGACCAGGCCAGGATGAGCGCCAGCCAGCGGAGCCAGCGCGTGCCCCAGGGCAGGAGCAGCAAGACCGGCACCGTCAGCTCGATCGCCAGGGCCCCAAAGGTCAATGGGCGCAGCAGGCCGGGATAGGCGGTCAGCTTCATCCCCAGCCCGGTGGCGAACTGGTCGACACTGAGCGCGTAGTAGAGGGCGTCGCCCGTGACGCGCCAGACCGGATCCGACTTGAGCAGCCCGGCGAAGCCGTAGAGGCAGCAAACCTGCAACACGTAACCCACCGTGGCCACGCTGAAGTAGCCGTCGGGCAACCGTTGCCACTCGGGATGGCGCCGCGCGTCCAGCGACCAGCGGGCCGCCAGCGGTAGAAAGGGGGTCCAGAAGAGCATCAAGCGCAAAAGATCGTCGCCCCCGTCCAGCACCATGGGGTTGCGCAGTTGCACGCAGCTGACCAGATACCAGGTCGCCAGGCCGCTCCAGCGGGTGTGCCAGCCCACCGCGAGGCAGCCACCCGCCAGGGCCACGAGCAGGAACAGGAGCAGCATCCCCTCGGTGGTTCCGGTGCTCAGGAACAGGTCATAGGACGGATTGAGCCACGTCTGGCGCAGCAGCACGGCCCGGGGCAGCACGCCCGCGTCGGTATAGAAGGTCGTCAGATCGCGCAGACGCAGCAGCACGTCCAGCACGACCAGCCCACCCAGACCCATACGCAGCAGCGCCAGGGACCGCAGATCCAGGGTAAACGGAGCTTTTAGACGTTCGCCAACGGCCAATCAGCCTCGGGGAGCGACGCGGGAATCGAGCTTGAGGTAGTAGCCGTTGGGCCCCATGTCCGTGGGGTTCCCGGCTTCCACCACGATATCGAACGCGCGTCCACCGCCCGCGCCGGCGCTGGGCCCGGCCCCCGGCACGACCCCGCTGGTCGCGGGATCGTAGGCGCTGACTTTGAAGGCCACGATGTCCTCGGCGATCAGGGTGACCGCGTTGGTGTTGAGCGATTGGAAGTAGTTCGTGGTGGAGGTGGCGAGCAGCGCCTCCACCTGACCCATGTCGCTGTTGCCCGTCTCGCCCGCCACCGTGTCGGGAATCTTCTCGATTTTGCGGTAGACCTTACCGGAAGTCGTATCCAGGTAATAGCAGACGATCTTCTGCCAGAAGACCTGATTGCCGTTGGTCAGGTCGTAGTGCACCTTGCCGTCGTCGGCCAGGGGCGAGGCGAAGCAGACTCCGGGGACCACGCCGGGAGCGTCGTAGTTCTTGACGAGCTCCTCTTTGGCATTGGTGACCTGCAGGCAGACCTGGCTCAGCAGGTTGAGGCAGTGTCGCTGGGCGTCGCTGGCCCTCTGATTGGTCTTGAAGTATTGAATGCCTTCCCGGAAGATCTCGTAGGCCCCCCAGACGACGATCCCCATCACGAAGATGGCGACCAGGATCTCCATCAGGGACATACCGAGGCTGCGCTTCCTCACTGCGACGCGCTCCGGTAGATCCAGGTGGAGTAAACCACCTGGTGATTGTAGGGACCGGCATCGATCTGGTTGCCGGTATCGTCTTTCCACTTCACCGTAACCGAGATGCGGCAGACCTCGGCCGGGAGCATGGTGGTGATCGACTGGCCGGCATTGGTGATAGCCACCCAATCGACGTGATATTCACTGTTGGCCCTGCGGCTGCGGACGCGCCGCTCCAGCGTGTAGACCAGGTCGGTCTGCTGCTGCTGGGTGACGATCCAGTCGTAGCCGTTGGCGATGGCTCCCTCCACCACGGTACGGGCCAGGTGATTGGCAGCCAGGGTATTGGCCGACTTGGACAGGGCGGAGTAGTACATGAACCAGATGCCCGTGAGGGCCACCGCTACGATGGCGAAAACCGAGGCCGCCACGACCGCTTCGAGGAGCGAATGTCCGCGGCGCCGCATCACCAGGCTCCTAGAGGGCCATGTCCATCGCCATGCTCCCGCCGCCACAGCCGCAGCCGCAGCCGCAAGTGCTGGTGGTTCCGGTGGTGGCCGTGCCGGTGGTGGCGGTTCCGGTGGTGGCGGTTCCGGTCGTCGCGGTTCCGGTGGTGGCCGTTCCTGTGGTCGTTCCCGTGGTCGCGGTCCCGGTGGTTCCGGTGGTCCCGGCGGTAGAGGTCATTCCGGTGGTCCCGCCGGCGGTCATTCCGGTGCCCCCGGTCGTCGTTCCCGTCGTGGCGGTTCCGGTCGTGGCGGTTCCGGTCGTGGCGGTTCCGGTCGTGGCCGCCCCGGTGGTCGTTCCGGTCGTCCCGGTCGTCCCGGTCGTTCCGGTCGCGGCCGCGGCCGTTCCAGCCCCTCCGGCCAGCGCTCCCGGAGCGATCAGGGCGGCGTGCGGCACGGCCTCACCACCGGCGGCGGTGATACCCGTGATGAAGAAATCGCTGACCGAGCCCACGCGAGTCGGGTCGGCCAGCGCCACGTCGAAGTGCACGGCGCTGCCCGCATTCACAGTGACCTTATCGGCCAGGATGGCGCCGAACAGCTCGGCATCGGTACCCACGTTGACGTTGAAGTTCCCGTTGCCGGCCACCACGAAGTAGCCCTTGCTGTTCACCATGGTGAACGTGCCGTTGGGATCGAGGCAGTAAATCTTGAGGCGCTCGGGGCGCATCGGAACCGTCAGGTTGGGGCTGTCGGTGATGCTGATGTTGCCGTTGACGAACAGCAGCGCGTTGCCGGTGCCGTTCACCGTGATGGTTGCGTTGTTCAGGACCAGGTTGCCGTTGATGACGTAGCTGCGGCTGCCGTTGAGGCTGAATCCGCCCGTGCTGGGAACGATGGTGCTGGCGGCGGTCGGCGCCGCGAGGTTGGGCATCTGCTTCTGGGCCGGGAGGCTGCTGGCGGTGCCCGTCGAGATCGTGCCGGTGTCGACCGAGGACGCTGCGGCGCCCGTGGTGGCTCCGGTCGTGGTTCCCGTGGTTGCCCCGGTGGTCGTTCCCGTCGTGGTGGTCGTCGTGCTCGTCATTCCACCCGTGGTGGTTGAGCCGCCGCCGCCCGCCATGTCGGAGGCGGCGACGCCGGCCAGAGCGCTGACGTCGGCGGCCGACGCCCCTTCACCCAGGTGCAGGTCCCCATCCACGTGCGTGGTCGGGCCGAGATCGAAATCGCTGAGGTTGATCGAGTTGGTTCCCACCGGGGCCAGGGCCACGGTGCAGTCCGGGTCGGGAGCAGTACCCATGTCGTTGGAGTTGAAGTGGTCGACCAGCCCGGCCACGTGGACCTCGGAATTACCGAAGACGGCGTGGTCGATGGGCGGGAACAGGGGGGCCACCAGGGCGCCCATCGAGGAGCTGCTGGCGCTGACAGCCTGAGCCACCGTGCCAACGGCCACGATGTAGAAGTTGTTGACCGGGATTTTGGTCCCATCGTCGGCCACCGCTACCGCTCCCGCCAGGCCTTCGAGGTTGTGATAGGTGCGGGCGGTGCAGCTGGTGTTCTCACTCAGTTGGACGACGATGCTGGGGTCGACTTCGAGCCAATCCTCACGTCCGGGCGGAGGCTCCTTGATACAGGCCATCGAGAGCTGGATGCCCGTGAAAGCCGCGTAGTGGGCCTGGTCCGTCTGGCTCTCGTGCGTGACGCTGCGGAGGTTCATGGCGGCGTTGGCACCGATAGCACCGGTGAAGATGGCCAGCACGGCTGCGATGCCCAGCACGACCACCAGCCCGAAACCGCGTTTCGTGCGCCAGAACTGCAAACTTATGCTCATCACTGGCCCCTCCTCCGAACTCGGAGATCCCACGTCGAATTTGTTAAAATTTCGCGACGGCCTGTAATGTCCTTCCGGACACTTTGTGCCAATCAGTTCATTTTGTCGGAAATGCGCCGCTCCACAGGGAACGAACCTGGGGAGCAAGACGAATTCCGTCCTCGTCGACTAACTGTACCACGAAAATCAGCTCCAGACGACCGAGATGAGCCTCGGGATGCCGCTGGTGATAGAGGCGCGCCCGATAAAGCGCGTAGTTACCCCGAAAATGCTCGCCTCCGAAAAGGAGCGAGACCATGAACATCCGCCAGCGATGGTCTGGAAAGACGGCAGAGGGGTCCGCCGGGCGATCCATGGTGGCCGGGGCGTCGCGCAACAGGTCGACCGGCTGGCCGTCGACCTCGGCCTGCAGCACGAACCACCCGTCCAGCGGGGGAAGCGGCGCGAAGAGATCCCAGTGCTGCTCGAGCCGGAGGCTGCGGCCCAGGGGCCGCAGCCAGTCGGGGATGAGACGAGGGTTGGGATCGCGCACCATGAAGAGGTTGCAGGCCAGGGTGTAAGCCAGGCAAAGCAGCACGAAGAGCGTGACCGCAACCGGAAGCCGCCCGGCCCGCCCGGGGCGCTCGGGGGCGGGGAACCAGCGGTCCAGCCGCCGCTGCCAGCCAACGGTCTCCCAGAACCAGGCCGGCAGCAATCCCAGTGGTAACAGCGCGCCGATGAGCGGAAAGATCCCCAGTTGCAAGAACAGCCCCACCAGCGTGTGAAACACCACAAGCAGCAACACCCCCACGCTTCGGACCTGACCGTTGGCCAGCGGGCACAGCAAAAGGCACGGGATGAGCAGCTCCAGGGCCACGGCCGGGTGCGTCAGGGTGTTGAGCAGGTCTGGCCAGCGGGTCAGCCATAAACCCTGGGGAGTCGAGAAGAGCGCGCTGCGCAGCGAGAGCTCCATGGCATCCCCTCGCAGCCAGGGAAGACCGTTCTTGAGCAGCGCCGCGAACACATAGATCTGCGCGAACTGAAGGAGCATCGCCGCGCTGCCAGCGCTGAGCACGACCGGATCCTCCTGAGCTCCGTCGCGGCGCGCGTCGACCGACCAGCGACCTCCCAGCGGCAGGAACAGGCTCCAGAAGAGGACGAGGATCAATTCCAGGTCCCCGCGGTCGTTCACCAGCGGATTGCGCTGGTAGAGCGAGCTGAGAGAGAGCCAGCAGGCAAACGTCATCCAACGCGTGCGCCAGCCGCGCATCAGCTGCACGGCCGCGGCCGCCGTCAAAGCAAACAGGACGGCGGCCGACAGCCAGCCGGAGCCTCCCAGGTGCAGGCAAAGCCACGGATCACCCCAGGACCACTCGATCAGGTCCAGGCGCGGGATGACGCCGGCGTCGGTGTAGAACGCGGAGAGATCGCGCGCGCGCAGCAGGGTATCCAACAGCACCAAAAAGCCGATGGCCATCCGGAGGATGGCCAACGAGCGGAGGTCGAGCTGAAAAACCCTCACAACCTGGAGTTTGTCAGCGTCCCGCGATCAGAATGGCGGGCCCGTCCGACTCGAGAATCATCTCCTTGCCGTCGGGACCTTTCTGGAACGTCTTGCTGCTGCCGTTGTCGTAGACCTCGGTGCGGGTGCTGGTGGTGGACTTGGCGCCAAAACCATCGTCGCTGACGGTGGTCTTGGTCTCGGTCACCACTACGCGCGGGTAGACCATGACGGAGGTCTCCGGAACGTCGTATTTGGTGGTCGTATTGATCGAGATCATCCCGGCGTAGCCCGAGATGGTCTCTCGCCGCTGCTCGGTGATCGAGGCGCCGCTGACGGTCACCTTGATCTGAGTGCGAGGGCCCTCCTGGGTCGCCATCTCAAAGGTCCCGGTCATCTTGTTGACTGTCATCGTGACGCCGTCCGCGTTGACCTTGACCTGGCGCGCTGTCTCCTCCCGCGTCGTGGTGGTGCCCTGAGCGTCGCGCTCCTTCACGGTGATGCCGTGACGGCTGATCACCGCCTCTTGCACGCTGGCGTCGGCGTTCTGGACGGTGACGGTCACCTTGCCGTCCGCCTTCTCGATGCCGATCTGGGCGCCGTTCTCGACCAGCGAGCCACCTTCAGGAAACTTGTCGGCGTAGGCCTGCAGCTTCTGGCCGACCTCCCCTAGATGGGCGTTGAGCTGGTCGAACGTCTTGGCCTGGCCCAGCACGTCGTCCACCTCGTTGCCGTAGCGGTTGCGCACCTGGTTGGCGGTCAGGTTGTCGGTCAGGCTGGGCGAGGCGACGTCTTTCATGAGGGCAGCGGCGTCATCGCCGACGGCCTTCACGTCGCGAGTCTGGACCTGCGTGATCGCGGTGGGCGCGCCCATCGCCGGAATCGAGCCGGTAAAGCCCGCCACGGCGCCGGTGAGGACCAGCGCCAGGCCTACGCCGGCGGCGATCTGCGTGCCCAGGGAGACGCCGGGCTTGTCCTCCGGCTTCTCTTCGGCGGCCTTGCCTCCGCTCAGCTGGACGTCGTCGGTGACGGGCGTCGCGGCGGTCTGCTGGGCCGAGACCAGGCGCGCGCGTGGCGGCGCCATATTGGTAAGTGCGGAATTATATGCGATAACGGTGCTCATGGTTCGAAAGCCCCCTGGTTCCTATCTCTCTGTTGACTGTCGACTTTTGACTGCCGACTTCTTTCGGGCGCATCCTATGAGCTGACCGGGGCAAGGTCATTAACCGCATGTTGCTGGAGTGTTAACACTCGGCAGGGGATCGGACCCGGGGGAAAAATGCCGTCAGTCTATGGCTGAATTTCCTCGCTCCGGCGGCGTTCTGCTGCACCCCACCTCTCTGCCCGGCCCGTATGGCATCGGCAGCTTCAACCGCGCGGCCTACGAGTTCGTGGACTTTCTGGCACGCGCGGGCCAAAAGCTCTGGCAACTGTTGCCGATGGGGCCCACCAGCTACGGGGACAGTCCTTATCAGAGCTTCAGCTCGTTTGCGGGCAACCCGTACCTCATCGCGCTGGAGACGATGGTCGCCGAGGGACTGTTGGACGCGGCCGCGCTGGCCGACCCTCCGGCCTTCACCGCGCCGGGCGTGGACTATTGCCAGATGTATGAATGGAAACTTCCCCTCCTGCTCAGGGCGGCCGGTGAGTTCGAGCGGCGCGCCAACCACGCCCAGAAGGCGGACTTTCAGTTCTTTTGCGCCGAGCAGGCCGCGTGGCTGGAAGACTTCGCGCTCTTCATGGCCTTGAAGAACGCTCACGGCGGTAAGGCCTGGAACGAGTGGGAGCCGGAGCTGCGCGACCGCCACCCGGAGGCTCTGCGCAAGGCGCGCGAGCAACATGGGGAACTGGTGCACGGGCACCGCTTCCTCCAGTGGCTCTTCGACCGCGCCTGGCAGCATCTGCGCCGCTATGCCAATGACAAGGGCATCCAGGTCATCGGGGACATCCCCATCTTCGTGGCCATGGACAGCGCCGATGTCTGGGTCGCCCCTCACGCCTTCCATCTCGACAAGAACAAGCGCCAGACCGTGCAGGCCGGCGTCCCTCCCGACTACTTCTCGCCCGACGGGCAGCTGTGGGGCAATCCCCTCTATCGCTGGCGCGAGATGAAGGCGGACGGTTTCTCGTGGTGGCTCGACCGCATCCGGGCGGCCTTTCGGCTGTATGACATCGTGCGCATCGACCACTTCCGGGGCTTTGCGGCCTATTATGAAGTGCCCGGCAAGGCCAAGAACGCGCGCAAAGGACGCTGGGTTAAAGCCCCGGGTGTGGAGCTCTTCAAGACCGTCCGCAAGAAGCTGGGCGACGTGCCCATCATCGCCGAGGACCTCGGGCTCATCACTCCCGACGTTCAGAAGCTGCTCGACAGCACTGGCTATCCAGGCATGAGAGTGCTGCAATTCGCGTTCGGGTCGGATGCCCACGACAAGTTTCTTCCTCACAACTACGTGCATCACGCCGTCGCTTACTCGGGCACGCACGACAATGACACCTCGGCGGGCTGGTACGAGACCGCCGGTGAACACGAGAAAGCAGCTTTTCACCGTTATTTCGACACGGACGGCTCCCACGCGGCCCACACGCTCGTGCGGGGCGTGTTCGCCAGCGTGGCCTCCATCGCCGTCGTTCCCCTCCAGGACGTCCTGGAGGTCGGCAAAGAGGGCCGCATGAACTTCCCCGGACGTTCGCACGACAACTGGCAGTGGCGTTTCGCCGAGGGCGACCTCAAGGCCGAGCACGAGGAATTCTTGCTGGGGCTCGCGCGCGCCTACGGGCGTGCGTAAAGCCACGCGCATCCAAAAGATTCTCGACGAGCTCTACCCCACGGTGGACATCCCGCTCGCTCACCGCGACCCGTTTACCCTGCTGGTGGCGGTGCTGTTGAGCGCGCAGACCACCGACAAGAAGGTGAACGAGATCACCCCGGCCCTGTTCGCGCGGGCCGACACGCCCGTGGCGCTGGCCGCGCTGGAGGTTGCCGAGATCCAGGAGCTGATCCGGGCGATCGGGCTGGCGCCCTCCAAGGCTCGCAACCTGCGCGCCCTGGCCCGGAAACTGGTCGCCGAGCACGACGGACAGGTTCCGCGCAGCTTCGAGGAGCTGGAGGCGCTGCCCGGCGTGGGCCACAAAACCGCCTCCGTGGTCATGGCCCAGGCCTTTGGCGAGCCCGCCTTCCCGGTCGACACGCACATCCACCGCCTGGCCCAGCGTTGGGGCCTTTCGAGCGGCAAGAACGTGGTCGAGACCGAGCGCGACCTGAAGGCGCTCTTTCCCCGCAAACACTGGAACAAGCTCCACCTGCAAATCATCTATTTCGGCCGCCAGTATTGCCCGGCGCTCCGCCACGACCCGCGGCAGTGCCCGATCTGCTCGTGGGCGAGCTAGAAGCACTCCGCGTCACCGCGGACGATATGTTTCCCTACGTGCTCTGGAGCGCGGCGCGCCGCGCGGACTATGCGAGGCCCTGTACGAGACGGTGCGGGGTCTGGGCGACCTCGACACGACGGCCGCCATGGTGGGAGGCATTCTGGCCGCTGGCGGCGCCCCCATTCCCCCCGATCTGCGCGCTTCCCGAGAAGACCTGCCCGAATTGAGCTAGGAAGCCTGGGCCAGTAGCTCCATCTCGTTCGAGGCCTGGAGCAGACGTTCCATCTCGAAGTAGAGGCGGTCCGGGTCGAGGGGTTTGCCGACGAAGGCGTCCATGCCCGCGGCCATACAGGCTTCCCGGTCTTCCAAACGAACGCTGGCGGTCACCGCCAGCACAGGGACGCGGCGGCGCCCCGTCTGGATCTCCAGCTCCCGAATGCGCTCGGTAGCCGTGAGCCCATCCATGTCGGGCATGTGGTAGTCCATCAGGATCAGGTCGAAATTGTTCTTCCGCACCGCCTCGATCGCGCTCAACCCGTCTCCCGCCAGAACCACGTCCCGGTAACCGCCCTTTTCGAGCACCTTGGTAGCCAGGCGCGCGTTGACCGGATTATCCTCCACCAACAAAATTCGCTCGGGGCGACTGGGGATGCGCTGCGGAGGCGGAGCGGCCTTGGGCAGAAGGGCCTCCATCAACTTGGCTCGCAGATTCTGGGCCGACAACGGAACCAGCAAACAACCGGCGATGCTCGAGCGCGACTGCAGCTCCTCACGCTGGGCCGACTCCGAGTACGGCACCAACTGATAGACCGGCACCGGGGGGAAGCTCTCGGGCCACTTTTCGTCACCCCGCAAGCGCACCAGCAAAGCGCGGAAGGCCGACGGGTCCTCGTGGCCTTTGCGGAAGGCGTCCTCGACGCTGGGGATCAGCTCCACGGCAAACCCGGTCGAGCGGACCTGCCGGCCCAGGCATTGCAGGCTGTCGTGAAGCGTATCCACCACGAGCAGGCGCGGCCCGAGACCGTGGGCCGGCGCCCCCCCCTCGCTGACGAGAGGGATGCTGAATCGGATGGTCGTCCCTTCGCCCTCGGCGCTATCGATCATCATGGTTCCCTGCATGGCCTCGACCAGACGCAGGCAAATGCTGAGTCCGAGACCCGTGCCCCCATAGCGCCGCGTCACCGAGGCGTCGGCCTGGGTGAAGGGAGTGAAAAGCTTCTTCTGTTGCTCGGGCGAGACCCCGCAGCCTGAATCCATCACGGCCAGGAGCAGCCGATTCTTACGCGTGTAAGCGCGCAGACGCACGAATCCCGAGAAGGTGAACTTGATCGAGTTGGAAAGCAGGTTGATCAGCACTTGCTTGAGGCGCGTCGGATCTCCCTGGAGGCAATCGGGGACGTGCGGGTCGACGTCGAGTAAGAACTCCAGGCCTTTCGTCTGGGCGATCGGCGCCAGGTTTGCGGCGACGCAATCGAGCTCCTCGCGCAGGCTGAACCAGATGCGCTCGAGCTCCAGCTTACCCGATTCGAGCTTGGAGTAGTCCAGGATGTCGTCGATCAGCGCCAGCAAAAGCTTGCCGCCCTGCTGCACGGTCTGCACGTACTCCCGCTGCTCGCCCGTGAGCTCGGTCTGAGCCAGCAAGTGGCTCATGCCCAGGATGCCGTTCATTGGAGTGCGGATCTCGTGGCTCATGGTCGCCAAAAAATCGCCTTTGGCCTTTTCCGCCGCGCGCGCCGCCTGCTCGAGACGGTTCATCTCTAGCAGCCGCTTCTTGAGGGACCGCATCAAGTACAGCAGCGAAAAGACCAGCCCGATCATCACGGCCGCGCCGGCCATGACGAAGTTGGCCCAGGCGTCGCTGATCTCGCTTTGACTCAGGAACTCCAGCCACACTCCGCCCAGCACGCCGGCCATCGTCATCGCGGCCCAACTCGGGAGCCAATCGGGCATCCCGGGGAAGTCTGCTTCGTCGCGCCACGCCGTCAGTGTCAGCGCGGCACCCGCCACGGTCAGCACGGCGGCCACCAGGCCGCCCGGGAAAGCATTCTGGAATCCCGCCCCGATCCCGATGAGCGGAGTCAGCCCCAGGACCAGGGCAATCAGAGCCAGGCCCGCCCGGATGGGCCTCGGCACCCAACGAAGGAGGCCGGCCGCCGTCCAAAAGAACCGGCTGACCAGCCTCTGAGTGTCCGCCCAACGCGCCGATACCATGCGGTGGATATGTCGGCCGATACGCTCGCGCGTTAAGTCATCGTTTGGCGTATTCGACCGTGACCGTCCGGCTCACGTGACCGTAGCTGTCCTTGGCCATGACGCTCAGGTTGATGAGAGCGCCCCCGGCCACGCCGCTGGCGTCGAGCGGAATGCTCCAGTTGCCCTGCTTGTCAGCGTAAACGCTGCCGCGCAGGGTGCCGGTGCACTCCACGATCATCTCGGGGGTCGCCGTGCCCCGCAGCGTCAAGCTGTTCCCGACCGTGGCGCCGTTGGCGGGCGTGTTCACGCTCACCTGAATGGTGACGTCGCTGCCCGTACCATCTTTGAGAGCATACTGCACCTGCACGGAGCGGCTGCGGTTGTTGGCATTGTCACGGGCCTGCACGGTCAGGTTGATGACCGCGCCGGTCTCGAGAGACGTGGCGTCGAGCGGAATGCGCCAGTTGCCGGACGCGTCCGCATAGACGCTGCCGCGCAGGTCGCCGGTGCACTCGACGATCATCGAAGGCGTGGCGGTACCGGTGAGGGTAAACTTCTTTTCGACGGTTGCGCCGTTGGCAGGCCGATTGACGCTGACCTGGATGGCCTGGGCCTGAACCAACGCCGCCAGAGCAAGAACGAGCAAAAACGTTGTGAGTTTCTTCATCCGGGGCGTTTCGAATCATCCGGTCGAACTCCTGGCTCACGGTCCAAGCTCGGCCCCAGAACAGCTTCGAGTCGAGAACGCCTGCGCGCGAGCCGGCGTGGGGAACAAGACGGGGCGGGCGCCAAGGCACACGAACATCTTCGCGACCAGGCGCCGACTCCACAAGCTTTCGTGCTCGAAGCACTTTAAGCCGGGGAGGCCTCTTCGGCAATGCGATTGGCACGAACGCCAGCACAGGCCTCATCACCCTCCAGCCAGGTTCAGTCGCTAGAGGTACAACTTGCCGTAGAGGATCTTGTAGTTCCGATTTGGAATTTCTGAACTACAAGGTTATCGACGATGTTTCTTCTGCACAAAGGTCACCGCTACAGCCTGGTCCACTCCCAGCGAGATGGGCGCAGAAGCGTGCGCCAGTGCCAAATCTGGGCTTTCGGCGACAGAGTTGGCCTGGCGAGAGCGCTTCAGAGCGAGCGTTGGACGGAGTTGCAGGAGCACGTCCAGAGCCGGTTCCCCGAGCTCAAGCCCGACTGGACCGCACTGCGCGAGCGGGCGGAAAGAGCCGTGGGCGAGGCGGAGTCGGCTCCCAAACGCGCTCCGCGCGTCGTCCGAGCAGCGCGTAGCCTGGCGGCCAGTCTCGCGGCCGAGCACGACCCCCAGCGGTTACGAGAGGCGCAACGAGAGCTGCTGAAGCTCGGTCAACAGCTTGAGCGGAGGCTCCGGAGCGGCACGCGCGTGGAGCGGGCGTTGAGGCTGGCCGAGGCGGGCCACCTCGAGAAGGCCGAGAGACTCCTGCGGAAGGCGGGTCCCGAAGGCCTGAAGCCATTGGCGGAGGTTCTCGAGCGTCGGCACCAGCGGCAGGAGGCGCTGCCGGTGCGGGCCGAGCTTGTCAAAAAGTGTCCCAGCGCCGAGGAGCGGCTGGCCTACGGAGAGGCGCTGCAACGGGCGGGGCGACCGGTCGACGCTGTGGAGCAATACCGACAGGTTCCGATGGGCCGAGCCGAACGCCATTATCACGAGGGGGCGGCCTGGCTGCAAGCGGGAAACGGCAGGGCGGCGTTGATCCCCTTGCTGCGCGGGTTGGCTCGCGACCGCAAGCTGGCCCGGCCGAACTCGCCCTACTGGGACCGAGCGGGCGACCTGTGGACCTCCGAGGCCCGCGATTTCCTGACCTGCTTGAATGAAGACCTACAGGTGAGACTGTGTCTCACCGAGCTCGAGAAAGAGAAGGCCCAACGGGTCTTGTGCCCGATCCCCCGGCGCAGCCATGAGAGGCTGCTGCAAAGGGTCCTGGCCGGACAGCCTCGACGGGTCGCCTTCGCGACCTTCGAGCCCAAGCTGACGCCGTGCCCCATCCGTCCAAGAAAGCCCTTCCGGCCGCACAAACCGTGGGTCAAGCGCACGAAGTATCTCGACAAATTCCCGGAATACGCCGGGGCCGAGCTGCCACCGCCAACCCCCCCGAAACGAAAGCACCCCCGCGCCCGACGCCACCAGGCCCTGACTCAGCCCCCCGAGACACCCGGAGCAGAACGGCCGACGAAAACAGACCCGAAAGGGCAAACCCTGAGTCAGCCCCCGAGCAAAACCGGCCGACAAAGGCAAACCCGAGTCAGCACCCGAGCCGAGTCAGCACCCGAGCAAAGGGCCGACGAAAACCGACCCAAAGGGCAAAATCTGAGTCAGCCACCCGAGCAAAACCGGCCGACGAAAGAGACCCGACAAAGGCAGATTCCCCGGTCAGCCACCAGAGCAATGAACCGGTAGACCTCGGCTAATGCAAACCTGAGTTAGCCACCCGAGGCCCGCGAGCAAGACAACCCGCGCCGCCGAGCCCGCGAAGTAGGAACGCTAAGGCTGGAACCTCAGGCCGCTCTCTGCTCCTGGTCCTGACCGAGCTTCAGCATCTCGAAGCGGCGCATGTGGCGCGGCGGCATGCGGGTGCTGACGAGCTCGGCGCCGTGGCGGGGCTCGGTGAGCTTCTGCAGGCCGGCATAAGAAAGGTCGACGGCATCCTCGCCGGCTTCCTCCATCTCGCCGGCCGCAGCCACGAAAATGCCGACACGCGAGACGCGCTGTCGCTCGACTGCGCCGCACTGGCCGCACTCGGTGCGGTCGGGACCCTTGGCCACGCCGCAATCGGAGCAAGCGTTAATCCGCTCCAGCAGGCTGACCGAATGAACCTGTTGCAGGGGCGAGGTCGTGATCGAGTCGGGCGGCGGTTTGAGTTGGAACTCGGGCGCGGGCGTCCAGCGCACGCTGCCGACATGATAACTGCCGCGCGGACCGCCGACGGGCTTCTCCTTGACCTCGGGCAGACGATCGTCCATATCCTCGAGGTTGTCGGAGAGGTCCATCGCGCGCATCAGCCGCGCCCGGTAGGCCTGCAGCTCGTCGGCCGAGAGATCGGAGCCAAAGAGGATCTTGGACAGGTTTTCCTGGGCCACCCGGGCCCGCTCGATGGTGTGAATCCCCTCCACGGGGGCGGCCGGCCGCCGAAAGGCCATCGGGGCCATCGAGGAGCCGCCCCAGAGGTTCAGCCCGACCCTTACGTTGAGCTCGCCAATCGCATCCATGTCAGTAGCTCGCCCCCACTTCCTCGTCCAGGATGGTCTTGTTCTCGAGGGCTTTCTGGCGCACCAGCCGCAACGTGTCCGAGGCCTCCTGGACGCACTCCAGTGCTTTTTCTGCCAGAGAGGGGTCGCCTTCCTGGTTGGCCCGCATGATCAGCTCGGCCGCCTCGGCGAAGAGGTTCGCCGCCTCCTGGGTGGCGTCGTCCAGGCTCTCCAGCCCCTCGGGCGCGGGATCGGCCTCCAGCTCGGCATACAGGTTCTCGATGTGCTCGGTCACCCGCAGAGAAACAACGGCCAACTCGTGCGCGTCATATTCCTGACCTTCGCGGATCCCGCGCGCCAGGTCCCCGAGATAGTCTGGCAGGCTCATACCGGTACCGCTCCTCTATTCCGGGGCCTCGTAAGCCTCGAGGAAATATTCCAGCACGGGCTTCTCGTCCAGATAGACCCGGACCGGGTAGAACCCGGCGCTGGGGAACGTGAAGCCCTGCAAGAAGTAGATTTGCTGGTCGATGGCGTGAGGGCTGTCCAGGGACAACTCGCGCAGGCCGGTATCCATCAACGTCTGGCCCTCGGGCGAGCTGATCACGCAGCGCTGCTTGAAGGTGCCTTCGCCGTCACACCACGCGTTGACCAGAAAGAAGCCCGCGTCGGCCGGAAACCGATACGGGAAGCCCGCCAGCGGCAGCCGGTAGAACACGTAGTTGAAGCTGGGCGGGCCATGTCGCTCGTCCACTCCCAGGCAGGCCAGGGAATACTGCAGCGTAGGCGCCTTCATGCCAGGGTCTGGGCCATTTGCGAGAGCTGCCGGGCCAGCACGCCGCAGGAGGCAAGCGAGAGCTTCTGGCTCTCACGGATCTCCGTCAGAGCCATCTCGTAGCGGCGCACCCGCTCGCCCAGGCTGTCCAGGAAGGCCTGGGGCGAGCTGCCGTGCCGCAAGCTGCCCAACGAGAGCCGGAGCTGCAGTTGGCGGAGGTCCATGATGAGACCCTCGAGCGCGATCGTCTCCCATTTGTCGGTGCCGGCCAGCCGCGCCAGGCGGATGCGCAGCCACCCGAGCGCCAGGCGGTCACCCAGCGCGTAATAGTGCTGGGCCGCCTTCTCGATGCCGACCTGGGCCTTGCGGCTGGCGTCCACCACGCCCAGGCCGCTGGGCAAGTAAGCCAGTGTGGCGATCTGCCGCGCGAGCTCGGCCGGGAAACCATGCGTCTCGAACTCGCGCCGACGCGCGTTGAACAGCTCTTGCTCGTTGGCCGGCAAGAGGTCGGGGAAACGGTTGCGGATGTCCATCAGCGGATCGCGATAGGCCTGCACGAACCCGCTGACAGAGCCGGTGACGCCGTGGATGAGCAGCATCTGGTTGACCACGCTCTCCACCGTCTCCAGCGCGCTCCAGAGCGCGTCGTACTGGGCCGCGGCGGCCACCTTGTTGTCCAGCGCGAAGATGTCCTCGAGCAGGGAGTCGAAGTTGAGGATCTCCAGCGCCATCAGCGCCGAGCGCACCACCGCCACGGGCGTGGCCCCGGTGTTCCGGATGGTGCGGTGCACGAACGTGATGCCCAGAATGTCCACCACCTTGTTGGTGAACTGGGTGGCGATGATCTCGCGCCGCAGCTGGTGCGATTTGATCTCCTCGGGGAAACGCTGCTGCATCAGCGTAGGGAAGTAGTTGGTGAGGTAGTGCTGGAAGTGCGGCTCCTCGGGGAAGTCGGTGTCCAGCAGGCGCCGATACAGGCCCATCTTGCTGTAGGCCAGCACGATGGCCAGCTCCGGCCGGGTGAGGCCCTCGCCGTTGCGCTGGCGCTCCAGAATAGCCTTCTGGTCGGGCAGGAACTCCACCTCGCGCTTGAGGGGGCCGCGCCATTCGAGGTAGTCGATCAGGGTGCTGAACAGCCCGATGTCCTCTTTGGACCGTCGTTCCGCCATACTGATCGCCATCGACTGGCGGAAATTGTCGTAGAGCACCAGCTTGTTGACCTCGTCGGTCATCTCGCCCAGGATGGTGTTGCGCTCCTCGAGCGTAAGCTTGCCGCTCTGCAGCAAAGGCTGGAACAGGATCTTGATGTTGACCTCGTGGTCGGACATGTCCACGCCGGCCGAGTTATCGATGGCGTCGGTATTGATGCGCCCGCCCAGCCGCGCGTATTCGATGCGGGCCAGTTGGGTGAGGCCGTTGTTGCCGCCTTCGCCGATGACGCGGCACTGCAGCTCGTGGGCGTCGATGCGCACCTGGTCGTTGTTGGAGTCGCCCACCTCGGCGTTGCGCTCCGAAGTGGCCTTCACGTAGGTGCCGATGCCGCCGTTCCAGAGCAGGTCCACCGGGGAGCGCAAGATTGCCTTGACGAGATCGTCGCCGCTGAGGGCGTCGGCCTCGATCCGCAGGGCCTTCTTCACCTCGGGAGTGAGCTTGATGCTCTTGGCGTGGCGGGGATGCACGCCGCCGCCCGCACTGATGAGCGACTTGTCATAGTCGTCCCAGGTCGAGCGCGGCAGCCGGAACATGCGATTGCGCTCGGCGTAGCTCTTGGCCGGATCCGGATCGGGGTCCAGGAAGATGTGCAGGTGGTTGAAGGCCGCCAGCATCTTGATCTGGTCGGAGTAGATCAGGCCGTTGCCGAACACGTCGCCCGACAGGTCGCCGATGCCGGCCACCGTGAAGGGCTTGAAAAGGTCGATCCCGAGCTCGCGGAAATGGCGCTTCACGCACTCCCAGGCGCCCCGGGCGGTGATGCCTTCCTTCTTGTGGTCGTAACCATACGAGCCGCCCGACGCGAACGCGTCCCCCAGCCAGAAGCCGAACTCGTGGGCCACGCCGTTGGCGGTGTCGCTGAACGTCGCCGTGCCTTTATCGGCAGCCACGACCAGGTAGGGATCGGGCTCGTCATAGATGACCAGATCCCGGTTCTGGACGACCTTCCCGTCCACGATGTTGTCGGTCAGGTCGAGCAGGGAGCGGATGAACGTCTTGTAGCGCTCGGAGACGTAGACGGCCAGCTCGGCGCGATCGGTGGGCGGGTCCTTGAGGAGGAAGCCGCCTTTCGAGCCGACCGGCACGATGACCGCGTTCTTGGTCATCTGGGTCTTCATCAGGCCCAGCACCTCGGTGCGGAAGTCGGGGCGGTCGCTCCAGCGCAGTCCGCCGCGGGCGACCTTGCCGCCGCGCAGGTGAATGCCCTCGACGCCCGGGCCGGCCATCACGATCTCGTAGAGCGGACGCGGCTCCGGCATGGAGGAGACGAGGTGGCTGCTGATCTTCAAGCTGATGCGATCGTGGCCGAGGTAAAAGCTGGCTCGCAGCGTGGCGTCGATCAGGTTGGAAAGGGCGCGCAGCGTCTGGTCCTCGACCAGGCTGGTGACGTCGTTCAGCGCTGACATGAAGCGTTCTTTGACCGCCTCCGCCGCCTGCTCGCGGTTGGCCAGCCCGGGCTGGAAGCGGGCCTCGAACAGGTCGTAGAGCAGCCGGGCGCAGTTGGGATGCTTGAGCATGGTGTCGTTGATGAAGCGCCGGCTGATCGACTGGATCTGCCCCAGGTAGAGCTGGTAGACCCGCAGCAGCGACACCTGCCGGATATCCAGGCTGGCGGCCAGGACCAGGCCATTGAGACGGTCGTCCACCGCCCGGCCGTCGAGCAGGGCCACCAGGGCCTCGCACAGGGGCGCGTGGACCTTCTCGGGCAGCGGCTGACGGGCGCGATTGAGCACGCGGTAGACGTCGACGCCGCAGGGCGACTTGTCCTTGCACTTCACCCCGAAGGAGAGCTGCTCGAGCACGACCAGCGAGAGGTTCTCGAGGAAAGGCATGGTGTCGGACAGGGTCAGGTTGTGGCGCCGATGGTAGATCTTGAGCCAGGTGACGTCGGCGTCGGAGTGCACGCCCACCAGGTAATCACGCCCGTCGAACTCCTCCATGCGGCCCACGTCTTCGGCGGCCCAGGCGGGGCTATTGCAGGCTTTGTACGCGTCGTTGAAGGCGCCCCGATAGCAATCGGCCAGCAGCTGCCCTTTGCTCTCCCCGAATCGGGCCCGCAGGGCCTCCTCCAACAGGTCGTCCCAGGTGCGGGTCAGGGCTGCCACGTCGGCTTCCAGCGACTTGAGGTCGGTGTCCTCGACCCCGAACTCGGTCGTCAAGAAGAAGTGGAAGCGGACCTGGGACATGTCCTCGCCGATGGAGAGCTGGTAGTCCACGTGCTCGGCCTTGAAGCGCTCGTGCAGCAGCTCCTGAATCTTGAGACGAACCTCGCCGTTGAAGCGCTCGCGGGGCATGACCACCATCACCAGCACGCCTCGGGCCAGCGGATCGCGGCGCAGGGTGAGGCGCACGCGATTCTCGGACTCGAGCTGCATGATGGTGCGGATCTCGGCCAGAATCTGCTCCGGCTCGCCCCAGAAGAGCTCCTCGCGCGGCAGGGAATTGAACGTGGTCACGATCTGCTTGAAGTCGTGCGAGCCTTCGGGGCTGCCGTCCAGCTCCAGCACGATGGCGAGCTTGAGACGTAGGATGGGAATGTCTTTACAGGGCGTGGCCAGGGCCGTGCTGGTAAACAGTCCCAGCAGGCGCAGCTCGCCGGCCGCCTGGCCGTTCTCGAGCTTCTTGACCCCGACGTAGTCCATGCGCACAGGGCGATGGACGGTCGACTCGGCGTTCGACTTGGTGACCACCACCAGGGGACCGCTGGTGATGCGCTGGCGCAGGTTCTCGGGCAGCTTGGCCAGCGGCACCGGATCGCGGTAGTTGGAAGTCTTCACGGTGCCGCGCAGGATGCCGAGGCTGGAGCCCTCATCCATGCTCAGCTTGGCGTCCTCGATGGAGTATTCGCGGTAGCCGAGGAAGACGAAATTGCCCTCCCCCAGCCACTTCAGGAACTGCGCGTACTCGGCCAGCTCGTTGGCCCGCGCCTCGGGCACCCCGGCGCGCTGCTGCTCGAGGTACTCGCCCATGGCGTTGGCCTTCTCGCGCATCCTGGGGTAGTCGTCGGTGGCCAGAACGACATCCTGCAGAACACGGGTCACCGCTTCGGTCAGCTCGGCCGCCCGGGCCGGCTCGAGCGCCTCGTCGAGCAAGAAGAGCTGATAAGACTCCTGGTTCGGCTTGCCTTTGCCGCCGGCGCGCACGATCTTGCTGTCGGCGTCCCGGTGAATCTGCAGGATGGGATGCAGATTGTGGGCGACTTCGTAGCCGTGCCGGCGGATCTCGGCGCGGACGCTGTCGACCAGGAAGGGCCGGTCGCCCAGGTGGATCTCCATCGCGCTGCCGGGCCACGTCCAGCCGTGCTGAGCAGCCTCCGGCTTGTAGACGCGCACCTTGATCTGCTCGGGCGGACCCTGCTCGATCCACTTCAGCGCTCCCATGGTGACCGCGAGAAGTCCGTCGGGCTGGAACCGCTCCAAGAACTCCGGATAAGCTTTATCGAACAGCACTTCACTGAAGCCGCGCACGAACGCAGCTTCCTCTCCGCTCACCTGCTCGCTGATATAGGTCTGAAGATCGGCAAGGCTGGCCGCCATGAGACGTAGTCCTCCGGGAGAAAGTGGAAGTTCCTTCGTCCGCTCCCTTTCGGGGGCCTTCATGTCCACCGAGGGCCGTGGAAAAGCCTTTCTCGAGCAATTTCGAAACCCTGTTCGAATTGTGTGATTTCTTGCTTGAGCTGCCCTCAATCGGGATTTCGGAAAACCGCCAGGACGAGCTATGCGTGAGTCGGCGCCTCGATTCTGACTGTACCCGGTGGGGTTTCCGGGTCGATTACCACCAGGGGCCAAGCGAGATATTCAATGCCATAAACAGCTTGATTTTCGGTATTCCGCCTGCTAACCTGAAGCAATGCTGCGGCGATGGCGGGGGATGTCGCTTTCTGAAGTTGTGCTGGCCATCTTCCTTTTGACCGCCGTTGTGCTGATGTTCGTCGGCACTTTCCATCGTGCTCTGGGTTATCGCCGATGGTCCCAAAGGCAGATGGAGGCGACTTTACTGGCGCGGTCCGAGCTCGACCAATTACGGCTCTGGGCACGTAATTCCACGAATTTTAGCTCGGATTGGTCGACGAAGATAGGCTCCAAAACACGGCCTGACCATCCTGGATTCACCGTCCTCACCGAGCGCGGCCCCGCCCGCGAGCTTCTCTCCCCGGCTTCCTCCCTGGAAGTCCCGTCCGGGGATCCCCGGCGCTTCCCCGCCTCCGCCTTTCCGGTCGCCGTCGAAGTGGCCTGGAGCGCGAACGGTCCGCGCGACCGGGTGCGCCTGACCACGCTCATCAGTGAGCCCAACCGTCTGGACCCGGCCGACGACCTCACCATCCGACTCGACCGGGTGAGCGGGCCCAACCCCCTGAGCGGACAGCAGGAAGCCGACTACCGGGCCACGGCGCTGCTGCCCGGCGGCGCGCCCGTGGACGCGATGTTCTTCTGGTCGGTCGTGCCCATGACCGGCAACGCGACCCTGTTGCCGCCTATCAGCCGCGACGGGCGCCAGGTCCGCGTCAAGAATGCGCTCAAGGTGCTGCGCACCGGTGGCTGGCAGGTGTGGCCCGGGCAGGTACGCCTGATGGCCAGCACCAGCTACTTTGGCCGGACCTTCTCTGGCACGACGGTGGTGGATCTTGGGCCGTAGAGCCTTCACGATCCCCGAGGCGCTCGTTACGATGCTGCTGTTCGGGCTGGTCATGGCCCTGCTCGCCAATCTGCTGGCGAGCTACTCCGAGTTTCTCCGGTTCAACTCGCGCCAGGATCGCCGCCTGGAATCGACTCGCGCTCTCTCGCAGCTGTGTCTCGAGCTGCAGGAGGCTCACCAGATCCTCGAGCCCACGGGCGCTCCGGCCAGCCGGATCGAGCTGCTGCGCCCTCGGCCCAATCAGGAATGGTTGCCGGCCTCCGGGACGGGCTTCGACCCTTCGGCCGTGGCGCTGGACAACGTGCGATTCTACGTGGATCCGGACCGCAACCTGGTGCGCGAGATCGAGGGGCGTCGCTCGGTGGTGGCCGAGTCGGTCGGGCTCTCGGCCGCCTGGCTGGAGCCGGGCCTCATGCAAGTGCGCCTTTCGGTGCAGGAAGGGGCCGGCGTGGTCACGCTGCAGGCCGAGGTGGCCCGCCCGTGACGCGACGCGGCTCGGCGCTGATCGTGACTTTGTTGATGTCGGTCTGCATCTTCTCGCTGGCGATGGGGCTGTTCGAGCAGAGCAAGGAGTGCTATCGCGGAGCCTCCGACCTGACGGCCGGCGAGCGGGCCCGAGCCCTGGCCTGGGCGGGCCTCGAGGACGCACGGCTCAAGCTCGCGCTCGATCCCGATTTCCCGCCTACCCTGGCCGCCGGACAGCCCCGGTTCTGCTACAGCGAGGAGCTCCCCGAGTTGGACGGCAGCCCGCTCGGCTTCTACCAGGTGCAGCTCGATGCGAGCTGGCGTGACAGCCACGACCTCATGCGAATCACCTCGGTGGGCCTGCTGGGCTCGCTCGATCAGCCCACCGCGCGCGTGCAACTGAGCGCCGACCTCGACCTCTCCCCGGCGCGCCCCACGCTCTTCCAACTCGTGCATTTCCAGGATGGGGGCACCTGGTGAGACGTCGCGGAGCCTCGCTGCTCGAGACCATGCTGGTGGTGGCCATCCTGGCCGCGCTGGTAGTCCTCGGGCTGCAGGCGTCGCAACACCAGCGCTCCCAGGCCGACACGCAAGGTCTGTCCGAAGCCCTGGCGGGGCGCCTCAGCGCCGCCCGCGAGCAAGCGATGCGGCTGGGCGAGCCCGTGGGGATCGCCTTCCCCAGCCAGAATGGAGCCCTGGGGCACGCGACGGGCTGCTACAAGGTCCGTGGTTTTGGTCAGGCTCGTTTCGTGGAGCGCTGGAGCTTCGCCAGCGAGTTCCCGAACGCTTACCTGTTCGCGGGTTACTGGCCGGGCGGGACCACCGAGGAGTGGCTGGACACCCAGCGCGACTGCGCCGGCTCCGGGCTGGACGTGACCGCCTGGAACCGCCCCCAGGCGAGCGACGCGGTCATCGTCTTCTTGCCCAACGGCTCGGCCCTGTCCACGCAGCCGCTGGTAGATGGGGCCTTTCGACTGGTGGTCTGTGCGTCCCTCGAGGCTGGCGCGGGCAGCGCGCTGGGGCGTCCCTCCCATCTCTTGACGCGCGTGCAGGCCCCGGTCACGCTGAGCGTGTCTCCCGAGGGAAAGGTCAGCACGGGCTCCGGTTTGCTCCCGCAAGGCCCGGTGGAGCTCGTGACCCGTCCTCTCGTCACGCCGCCCGGGGCGCCCCCCTCGCTGAGCCTGGCGGGAGCCAACGCGAACCCGACCCTGGTCGGCCCCGTGAAGGTGGAGCCCAGGCCAATCGTCAGTGGACTGCCGGGAGGCGTGGATGCCACGGTCGGGGCGGGCGGCCACCTCAGCCTGGTGGTGCGCGCCAGCGACAGGGACGGAGACCGCCTGGCCTGCCTCTGGAGCGTTCAGGGCCCGCCCGGGGAGCCAGGTGGCGCCTATTCGCATCCCGGCTCGCAGCGGATGGTGTGGGACGAGTCCGCCGGGAACTGGCTCAGCCGCTGGGAATGGGTTCCTCCACCCGGATCCGAGGGAAAGATCTTCACGCTCACCTGCCGGGTGGTGGACGAGCGCGGCGGCTCGGTTCCGGCCACCATCGGCGCGGGGGGGCGCGTGCTCGTGGTTCCGCGCGGCCGCATCGCGTTCCAGGGGGCCAACGGCACCGAGATCGAGCTGATCAATGCCGACGGCAGCGATCGGACCAGCCTCACGCGGCGTCGCTACACCTCGGTGTGCAATCCGGAATTTTCACCGGACGGTAGCAAACTGGCCTTTCTGAGCGTTCGCCCGGGCGGAACCGACGTGATCGTCGTGGACGCCGACGGCCGCCATCCCATGACGGTGGCCACCGGGCCCATCGTGGGAGCCTCCTGGACGCCCGACGGCACGCAGGTCGTTTACACGACCTTCAACCAGACGCCGCGCCAGCTCGAGTACTGGGTGACGCGCCTCACCGGGGCGGCGCCCGTTCAGGTGGGCCTCCTGTCCTACTCCAACTATTGCCCCGACCCGGTGGTGGATGGGTTGAATCCGTCCCGCAGCATGCAGGCCAACTGGGTGCCCAGCAGCTCCGACCGGCGCTTTCTCGCCTCCCATCCCGTGGATACGGGAGGCGTGACCTTCCGCTGGGAGTTGACCGAGACCAATGTGGACACGAGCGCGGTCCAGTCGTTCGGAATCGAGGCCGACGCCCCGCGCCTGAACTCGGCTGGCGACCGGGTGTTGTTTCTGAACGCCACCGGCGTAACCATCGCCACGGCGGCTTACAGCCCGGGGTTGCTGGGTCCGGCCACCAACCTGCCGGTTTCCTTTGGCGACGACATCGGCCAGCCGACCTGGAGCCCGGATGGCACGCAGATCGTGCTCGACCACAATGGCCAGCTCCACGTGTGCGACGCGGCCGGAACGAACCTGCGCCCTCTCGACCTGGTTCCCGGCGGAATGCTCAGCGCCAGTTGGAGTCTCTGAGAGAAAGAGAGAAGCCCGACGGTCGGGGGGGGCATCCGTCGGGCTTCAAGTCGAATCTTCTGGACACAGGATACAGGGCCCGGGGGATTCAAGGAAGTGATCGATCTACCAGCCGCGACGGTAGATTGGAGCGACTTTCGAGGGGGAACGCTCGGCCCGCCAGGAAGCTTGAACTTGTTCCGCGAACAGCGGGGTACCATGGAAAAGGAGTCAAGTACGCGATGAAACGCCTGGTGACCACGCTGTTGATAGCGGGCCTGCTGTCCGCCCCCACCTGGGCCCAGCCCGGCAAGCTCAAGAAGGACCTGTGCACCCAGGCCGACTTCGCGCTGATGCTGGCGACCGAGTTGTATGACCTCGACTCCACCGGCCCCAATGACGAGGAACGTGTCTACACGCCCCAGTCGGCTATCGAGAGGCTGACGCTGGTCGAGATCACGCCCAATGCCGGCTGGCAGCCCGACAAGATCGTGACCCGCAAAGTGATGCAAGAGGTCATGGCTCAGATTCACGCCAGCTACAGCGCCCAGGCTCCGGGTCAGGAGCTGACCAAGCAAGAGGTGGCCGGCTTCCTGCGCGAGAACGAGCACACCATCTATCGTTTCCAGTGCCGGGGTATGGGCCGCGACTGGCACCTCTGGGGCTGGACGCGCTACGGTGTGGATTTCGCTTCCATGTTCGAAGAAAAGCTCTTCCGCCCGTATTATAGCTTGCCGGCGTACACGAAGTAGCGCCCCGATTGAAAATCCGCCTCGCGAGGGGCGGTTTTTTCATGCCCGAAAGGCGTTCGGCTCGATCGGTCGAATTTCCCAGAGTGCCTGAAGCGATCGCTTTGAAAGCGCAAGAAGCTCCACCGCTGGCCTTGATGTTGTCCAGCCCTTCGCGCAGGCGATACCGGAGCTGGTCGCTCTTCCTCACCGTGCTGGCCAGCGCCGCCGTCGCGGGAATTTCTTTCCTCTACCCCCACAGCGCTTACCTGTGGTTGATCGCGGCCGCGATCGTGACGCTGGTGTACCCGTTCCTCTCCGCCTATCAGGATGCATCCATCATCGGCATGCTGCGCTTCGGCCGCAGCCTCGACGAGATTCTGACCACCAAGATGCCCTCCTCGCAGTGGATCGACTCGGTGACGATGTTCTCCCTGCGCGCCGCCACCAGGAGCTCGGCTCTCCTCAGCCTGGCGGTGTTTGGCTTGCTGGTCCTGCACGTACAGCAGGGAGGCCGGCTCGAGCCCACTTTGCTGGTCATCGTGCCCGCGGTCTGGTATCTGGTCTGCCTGGCCATCAACCTGGTCTCCTGCAACATCTTCCTGCTCTGCGCCGTGTGCGACCGCATCGACATGGACTCGCCGGTCGCGGTGACTTTCGGCATGAGCTCCCTCTTGCTGGGTGTCTACGGACTGGCCAGCCGGGGTGACTTCGGGCTCTGCCTGATGGGCCTGGCGGTGCTCTCGTTCGTGATGGCTTGCCGCCAGCTGGCGGTGGAGTGGCTGATGCGCGGCGACTCCACGCCGGCCATCCCGGAGGGGGCGCGCAAACCGAGCAGCAACGGCTCCCAGACGCCTTTCAACGAGAACCCTATCGTGGTGCGCGAAAGCGCTCGCCTGGCCCGCAAGCTGGCCGGGGGCGGGGTTTTCACCGTGTTCCTCTACCACCACGGCCTGTTTTTCCTCACTCTGGCGCTCCTGGCGTTCTTCCTCCCCCAGCATATCCTGGAGATCGCCTGGTACGCCTTCCCGGCGCTCTTCGTGGTGCAGCCCCTGATGGCTTCGATGAGCGTCTCGACCTCGCTGGTCGAGGAGCGCGAGCGCCGCACGCTCGAATCGCTGGCCCTGACCCAGATGACGGCCGAGGAGTTCGTCGACGGCTGGGCCTCCTTTGGATGGCGCTACCGCGTCAGCGAGCTGCTGCTGCTGGTGCTCTACTCGGCGGTGGTCAGCCTCGAGCTCGGCTCGCTGGCGCCGCTGGCCATTGTGCCGGCCTACTGCTGGCTGCTGGGCGCCTGCTACGCCGCGGCCTATCTGGGCGTGTTGGCCTCCACGACGGCTCGCAGCCGGGCCCAGGCCGGCTCCTTCGCGCTCGGTTACGCGGGCCTGATGCTGCTGATGCTGGGCGCCTGCAGCTTCCTGGGCGGATTGGTCGAGAACCTGCTCCTCATCGCCGTGGTGGCGGGATTCTCTTACCTCGTCCGCAAGCGCGCCCTGCGCATGGTACACACTTAAAGAAAGCTTAAAGTTCATAAGTCTGTTACGACCCGATCCTCCCGAGCGGTTAGGATACCGCCAGATTTAAACACGCGGGAGGACTTCCATGATTTCGTCAGTACAGCAGCAGGTCGGTCTCAGCAGCCTGAGCCGTCCCCAGAGCGCCGCTCCGGCCTCGAGCGCGCCCCCGGCCGATGGCCGCGGCGCCAGTGTGGAGGCCAGCGGCCTCCCGTCGCGCAATGACCTGGCTGCCATGAAAGCCGCCGTGGCGGTCGAAGCGGCCTCGCTCGAGGACAAGCTTGGAGCTCACGTCGAGGGCCAGGTCCTCGTCAAGCTGAAGGGCGGCTCGGGCCTGATGGATAGCGACGCCTTCGCCCAGGATTTCGGCGCCTCCACCCTGCACAAATTCAACCTGCCCACGCTCTTCAAGAGCGGCGACGGCAGCGAGCTGGTGCAGCTCCAGCTGCCGGCCGGGATGTCCACCGCCGAGGCGATGGCCGCGATGGCCAAGGACGAGCGCGTGGCCTACGTGGTGCCCAACCACACCTACACGCTTCAGGGCGGCAAAGCCGGCACGAAGGACGAGAACGTCAATCTTCCCAACGACCTCGACAGCCGCCTGTGGGGCCTGAACAACTCCGGTCAGGACAGCGGCACGGCTGACGCCGACATCGACGCTCCCGAGGCCTGGACGGTCAGCACGGGCGCCAAGGTCGCCAACGGCGGTCCGTTGATCGCCACCATCGACACGGGTGCGGACTACAATCACCCCGACCTCAAGAACAACATCTGGACCAACCCCGGCGAGATCCCCGGAGACGGCATCGACAACGACGGCAACGGCGTGATCGACGACGTGCACGGCTACAACGCGCTGGCCAACACGGGCGACCCGATGGACGGCCACTCCCACGGCAGCCACGTGGCCGGCACCATCGCCGCCGACGGCAACAACGGGCAGGGCGTGGTCGGCGTGAACTGGCAGGCCACGATCATGCCGATCAAGATCTTCTCCGACAGCGGGTCGACCGATGCGGCCGCCATCATCCGCGGCATCAACTACGCCACCCAGATGGGCGCGCGCATCACCAGCAACAGCTGGGGCGGCGGCCAGTACAATCAGGCCATTGCCGATGCCTTCACGAACAGCCCGGCCCTGCACATCATGGCGGCCGGCAACTCCGGCTCCGACAACGACGCCAGCCCGCACTATCCGTCCAACTACGACATGCCCAACAACGTGTCGGTAGCCGCCACGGACCGCAACGACCAGTTGGCCGACTTCTCGTGCTACGGCGCCCAGACGGTGGACATCGCCGCGCCCGGCGTGGACATCTTCTCGACGGTGCCCATTTCCAAGGGAAGCTACGACTCGATGAGCGGCACCTCGATGGCCACCCCGCACGTCACCGGCGTGGCCGGCCTGATCGCGGCCGCCTATCCCAATGCCACCAACGAAGAGATCAAAGCCCGCCTGATGAACGGCTCGGACAAGCTGGCCCAGCTCGACGGCAAAGTGCTGAGCGGCGGCCGCCTGAACGCGGCCAACGCTCTGGAGAACGACTCGGTCGCTCCGGCCGCCCCCAACGACCTGAAGGCCATCTCGGCCCAGGCCAACGGCGCCACCATCCAGTGGACCGCCACCGGCGACGACGGCTGGTGCGGCAAGGCGGGCTCCTACGAGCTGCGCGTGTCCGACAAGCCCATCGTGGACGGCCAGGCCGACGACAGCAGCGTCTCGTTCAGCGAGGCCTCGCTGGTCGCCACCGCCAAGCCGAGCGCTACCGGCACCCTGGAGCAGGCCAGCATCTCGGTCATCCCGAGCGGCAGTGAGCGCACCAAGTACTTCGCCCTCAAGGTGAAGGACAACGTGGGCAACACCTCCGAGATGCGCACCGGCAGCGTGACCATTCCGGCCGCCCAGCTGGCCTTCGAGGACAACATGGACGGCGCCCCGGACAACTTCACTCCCGAAGGCACCTGGGGCCAGGTGGACGTGGCCGGTCGCGGTAAGGTCTGGACCGACAGCCCCAACGGCAACTACTCGGACAAGGCCAACACCGCGTTGACCACCAAGCCGATCAACCTGTCCGGCTTCGCCGGCGCGACGCTCATCTTCGACGAAAAGCACGACCTCGAGCGCCGCTACGACAACGTGTTCGTCGAGGGCTCGGCGGACGGCCAGAGCTGGGAGCAACTCAAGAGCTTCACCGGCAGCGGTGACTGGAGCTCGCAGGCGGTCGACATCTCGAAGTTCGACGGCGAACCGAACCTGCAGCTGCGCTTCCGCCTGAACAGCGACTCGAGCCAGACCCAGGACGGGTTCTACCTCGACAACATGGTGATCGCCGGCTCGCGCCAGTAAGCTTCACTGCTGTCTGGGAAGGCCTCCTCGTGCGCGAGGAGGCCTTTTTGCGTTCTTGCGACGTCGGCCAGGCGGAACAAAGGGCGGGCGGGTGCGGTCATCCAAGCACTGGGGATGCCTGAGGGCGATACGGTGCATAAGGTGGCCAATGTGATGCGGCCGCTGCTGGTGGGGCAGACCCTGCGCAAGGTGCGGGTGCAGACCACGGTGGGGTCGGAGCGACTCGCGGGCTCGGTGGTCAAAGAGCTGCGGGCCGTGGGGAAGAACTTCCTCATCACTCTGGACGACATGATGCTGCGCGTCCACCTCGGGATGAACGGAAGCTGGCACTCGTACGCGCCCGGCGAGAAGTGGAAGGCGCCCGCGATCGATGCGCGCGTGGAGCTGCACACCGACCAGCACGTCTTCGTGTGCTTCACGCCCAAGAACGCGGACGTCTTTCGGGCCCGGGAGCTGCCCCTGTTCGAGCCCATCACGGCGCTGGGCCCCGACCTGCTCGCCCCCGAGCCCGACCTCGACGAGGCCGCCGTGCGGGGCATGCGGGACCCGCAAAGGGCCCTGGCCGAGGTCATCCTGGACCAGCGAGTGGCCGCCGGGCTGGGCAACGTGTACAAGAGCGAGCTCTGCTTTCAGGGCGCTTACCCGGACAACGCGCTCCAGGGCAGGTTCTACGAGCCGCACCAGGGCTGGTATCCCTGGACGCCCATCGGGCAGATCGGCTACGAGAGACTGCGCAGCCTCCTGGCGCGTGGACGCGACTCGCTGTTGGCCAACATGGGCGGCTGGGATCGCACCACGACGTGGGATCGGCGCTCAGAGCCGCGGCGACCCGGCCAGGCCATCCACTGGGTCTACGGGATGGGGTCCCGCCCCTGCGCGCTCTGCGGCGAGAAGATCCAACGCCGCATCTGGGGCCCGGAGGCCCGCGTCACTTACTGGTGCCCCACCTGCCAACCCGAGGACCGCACCTGACGTCGCTGCTGGTGGGAAAGTTCATCTGACGCTAACCTCTGAGCCCTCGCCCCGGATTAGAGTGCCTGCGATGCAAATACAGAGCCTTGCCCCCGCTATGCCCCGCGGCTTCGTGCCCAACGTCAGGCCGGCCCCCACTTCGGACGAGGTGGACCAGACCTGGCGCTCGGACCCCCTTCCCGACCTGCGCTCCACGCAGGACAAAGTGTTGAGCTACGCCGTCGACAAGACGAAAGACATCGCCCTGGCCGTGGCCGTGACCTGCGTCAATCCCACCACGATCGTGCAGAACACCGTGGCCCTGGCCATCTCGTTCGGCAGCACCGGCGAGCGACGCACCGGCAAATACGGCTTTGCTCTCTACGAGAACACGCAAGGCCTGGGCCGCTGGATCGGCAAGAACTTCCTGGGCGATACGACCGCGTTCACGCCCGGCCCCATCGGATTCGCCTCGCGCAAGCTGAGCGACCGCGTGATGGACCACGAGAACCAGCACGCGATCCAGAGCCTCGTCACGGGGCCGTTTTACTATCCCGGCCTCATCTTCGAGACGGTCCGCGCCGGACGCCAGTGCGGGTTCAACAGCGAGTGCATCCACAAGCTCTCGGTCTTCGAGACGGACGCCGGGCGCGCTCAAAAAGAAGGCCTCCACTTCCCGTGGTGGCCCCGGGCTAGCGGCGGAGGGTAAAGTCGACGTAGGTCGTGTCCGCCTCCTGCTCCTCGGTGACCAGGCGCGCTCTCTCGCTCCAGATGGGCTCGCGGCGCTGGGCCACGTCGATCTCCTGATGGCCCTCCGCGAAGCCCGGCGCGGTGATCGTAACCTTATAATGTCCCGGTTTGAGCATCGTCTTGATGCGGCCCGTGGCCGGCACGGCGTAAGTGACTTTGTCGCTTCCCTCGAAGACCACGGTGGCGTTGGGAACCGCACCCGTGACCGGCCCGGGATTCTGTCCTTCCTGCATCGTCATCAAGGCGATCGCGTCCGGGTTGCCGGCGATGTCACCCAGCGCAGCGAGGTCACGCACCGTTCCCTTGACGACCGCGGGATGGTTGGGACCCGGAACGACGACCTTCAGCTTCTTGGCGCCGCGACAACCCGGGCAGGGCCCGTCCGAAACGGGACCGCCCTCCTGCATCTGGCCCGCCTCCCCCGTCCCGCCGCACCAGCGGCAGGCACGCTCCTCGACCCTATCACCCGGGTAGGTCGTCGGACCCATCCCGCACCCCACCAGCAGCAGACCCAGGAGCAACATCCAGCGTATCATCTTGCCCTCCCCTGTTAGTGTATATTTAACACTGTAGCAGAAAGTCCAGCGTTTTGTCCACTGCCAGTGCCAGATTGTCGGCCTCGGTGCGGCCCGAGGATTTGCGCGGAACGTAGCCGTGGTCGCCATCCGGGATCCAGTCGAGCCGGATGCTCGGCGCGAGGGGGTAGCTCTCGATCTCCTCCGGCGAGCCGAACACGTCGCGGGTGCCCTGCAGGAAGAGCGCCGGCGTTTTCAGGTTGGCCAGGTGCTCGATGCGCAGCTGGTCCGGTCGCCCCGGGGGGTGATACGGATAGCCGTAGGCGACCAGCGCCCGCGCTCCCAGCTCGTCGGCCAGGTAGCTGGCGATCCGGCCTCCCAGCGACTTGCCCGCCATCACCACCGGGCCCTTGACGCTGGCGAACGCCTCCCGCCACGAGGCCAGCAGCTTCTCGCGCGTGTCCGGGGGTCGCTTGCCCCCCGTCTCCCGGCGCTTCTGCATGTAGGGGAACTCGAACCGCCCCACCCGTAAACCTTTGCCGGCCAGGCCTTCGGCCAGGCTCGTCAAAAAGGGCGAGTCCATCGGAGCCCCCGAGCCGTGCGCCAGGATCAGCCTGGCCCCCTTACTCGGGCCATTCCACAGAAACTCCACTCCCATCTCCTGTCTCCCATCTCCCGTCCCCAAGAGAGGGGCTTTCCCCCTGGCGCCTCGAAAGTCCGGCCCATGCTCGATCTTACCGTTCACGAAGAACCCCTCAAGCGCGCCGTCGAGCGCGCACGCGAAAAGAACATCATCATTCCGACCTTCAAGCAGCAGCGCGACCCGAGCCTGATCCCCTCGACCATCCAGGCCCAGCTCAAGGATATCGGCCTGTGGGATCTCAATCCGCTCAACCTTTTCCGCATCACCTGGCACAACCAGCCCAAAGAGAAAGGCGGGGGCTTCGGTCCGGTCAACTACGTTGAGTTTCCGCCCGAGCTGACGGGCGTCAAGGCGCGCATCCTGGCGGTGGCGGGCAAGTGGTTCCCCACCGGCGCGCATAAAGTGGGCGCCGCTTTCGGGTGCCTCGTGCCGCGTCTCGTGACCGGCCAGTTCGACCCCACCACCCAGAAAGCTGTGTGGCCGTCCACGGGCAACTACTGCCGCGGCGGAGCCTACGACAGCGCATTGCTGGGTTGCGAGTCGATCGCCATCCTGCCCGAGGGGATGAGCTCGGAGCGCTTCGAGTGGCTCCAGAAGGTGGCGGGCGAGGTCATCAAGACGCCCGGCAGCGAGTCCAACGTCAAGGAGATTTTCGACAAGTGCTGGGAGCTGCGCAAGAGCGGCCAGTCGCTGTCGATCTTCAACCAGTTCGAGGAGTTCGGCAACTACCTCTGGCACTACGAGATCACCGGCCGTGCCATGGAGTCGGTGCTGAAGAACGCCATGCGCCCGGGCGACGAATTCCGCGGTCTGGTCTCGGCCACCGGCTCGGGTGGGACGATCGCCGCCGGGGACTACCTCAAGGAGATCTACCCCTACTCCAAGATCGGAGCCAGCGAGGCCACCCAGTGCCCGACGCTGCTGCGCAACGGTTTTGGCGAGCACCGCATCGAGGGCATCGGGGACAAGCACGTGCCCTGGATTCACAACATGAAGAACACCGACCTGGTCATCGCCGTCGACGACGAGTCGCCGGTCGCGATGCTGCGTGTCCTCAACGAGCCCGCCGGCCAGGCCTACCTCAAGATGCGCGGGGTGCGCCAGGAAGTGATGGACCAGATGCCCTGGGTGGGCATCTCGGGCCTGGGCAACCTGGCGGCCGCGATCAAGATGGCCAAGTGGTATGAGATGGGCCCGCAGGACGTCATCCTGACGGTCCTGACCGACTCGCTCGAGATGTATGGCAGCCGTCTGCGCGAAATGAACCAGGCCCGGGGAGCTTTCACCGAGGTGGACGCGGCGGCGGCCCACGCCCGTTACATGCTGGGCCTGGGCACCGACGACATGGAGGAGCTCGATTACTGGGCCCGCAAACGCGTGCACAACCTCAAGTATTACACCTGGGTCGAGCAGCAGGGCAAAACCCACGACGAGATCCAGGCCCAGTGGTACCAGAAGGACTACTGGACCCGCATCCACGGCCGCCTGGACGAGTTGGACGCGCTCATCGACGAGTTCAACGCGCGCGTCGGTTTACTCAAGCAGCTGAACTGAGCTTGCTCCGCAGGTCGGCGGCGAAGTCCTCGTCGCCGACCGCGTGGCAGAGGGCGTCCAGCACGGCCTGGCGATGCTCCGGGGGAGCTGCGTCCAGGGCGGTGCGGGCAATTTTCGGCAAATCCTCGGGCTTCAGCTCGGCGCTCAGGTCGTGCGTGGCCGTGCGCATGATCGCGAGCTGCGCGGGGAACGGCAAGTCCTGGCGCCATTCCTCGGCGAAGCCAACCAGCGGGGCGCCGCATTCGGTTGGTTTGGTTTTAGCGAAGAGCGCCTCGTGATCCACGAATCCGGCCGCCGGCAATCCAATCCGTTTCCGCGCTCTGGCAGCGCGTGGATACCGGTCGCTACGTCTTCCCGGTGCGCGCCCCCCGCGCGGACGTGGCCCTGAGTGCGAGCCGCCAACTGATGGCCGTGGCCCGACGAGGCCGTATTTTGACCTTATACCGCCTGGCCGGCGACGGCCGCGATGCTCTCGTCTGGCCCCCCCAGGTTGCCTATCGCCCAGGCGCGACCGTTTTGCGCTGCCTCCGTCCAATACAGCACCGTCGCAGCGGACAGAGGCCGTTTCTCCGTCCAAAAAGGTGGCTGAACCGTTCGGCGCGGCATAAGAGAAGGATTATCCCCTCGCGTGAGCACACCCTCTGCGGATGGGAATGCTGGCCAATCGGCTCCGGAAGAATCACAAGCACCTGGTCAAGTGGGCGAAGCGTGAAGGGGTGACGTGCTGGCGCGTCTATGACCGCGACATCCCCGAGGAGCCCGTCACGGTGGACTTCTACGAGGGCAGGGCCCTGGTGCAGTGCGCGCAAAAACGCACCGACGACCGCGAAGCCTGGCTGCAAGAGGTGGCGGGAGAAGTGCGGGAGGCCCTGGAGCCGTCCGAGGTCTTCCTCAAGGACCGGCGGCCCGGGGGGCAGTACAAGGCCGAGGGCTTTCGGAGCCACGAGTTCCCCGTGCAAGAGGGCGGCCTGAAGTTTCTCGTCAACCTGCACGACTACCACGACACCGGGCTGTTTCTCGACCACCGCCAGACCCGGGCGCTGATCCGCGACCTCTCGCCCGGGAAACGGGTCCTCAATCTGTTCTGCTACACGGGCAGCTTCTCGGTTTACGCGGCCGCGGGGGGCGCGCGGGAGACCTTGAGCGTGGACCTGTCCAACACCTACCTCGAGTGGGCCCAGCGCAACCTCGAGCTCAACGGGCTCTCGCTCGAGACGAATCGCCTGGAGCGCGCCGACATCCTGACCTGGGTGGACGGCCGGCATGGCCTCTTCGACCTCATCGTATGCGACCCGCCCACGTTCTCGAACTCCAAGAAGATGCAAGAGCACTTCGACATCGAGCAGCACCACACCAAGCTCATCCAGGACTGCGTCGACCGCCTGGCCCCCGGCGGAGAGCTCTATTTCAGCACCAACGACCAGAAATTCAAGCTGCAAACTTACTGCGACGCCCAGGAGCTCACCGAGAGGACGATCCCCCCGGACTTCCGCAACCACAAAGCCCACCGGGTCTGGCGGATCACCCGCTAATCCTCGGGCACGGGTCGACCTCGTTGCCGTGTGCAAAGTTGTAGTTCCGGCTCGCAAGACCGGAACTACAAGAACCTCGACAGGCATCGTTAGCGCTGGGGTCTTGCCCGCGGGCGGGGACCCGGGCAGACCGGCCGGTGGCGGGTGAGCACAGGTCCATAGGGCCGGAGGTGAGACCGAACGACGAAAGCCTCGTCGACCACAAGCGCGTGCATTCAGCAGTGCTGGCGACGGGGCCGTTGGCAGCGGGCGAGCCAGGACCACTTCGGCGGCCGTCAGCAAATTTGTAGTTCCGGCTCGCAAGACCGGAACTACAAGAACCTCGACAGGCATCGTTAGCGCTGGGGTCTTCCCCGCGGGCGGGAACCGGGCAGACCGGCCGGCGGCGGGCGAGCACAGGTCAATAGGCCGGAGGTGAGACCGAACGACGAAAGCCTCGTCGACCACAAGCGCGTGCATTCAGCAGTGCTGGCGACGGGGCCGTTGGCAGCGGGCGAGCCAGGTCCACTTCGGCGGCCGTCAGCAAATTTGTAGTTCCGGCTCGCAAGACCGGAACGACAAGAACCTCGACAGGCATCGCTAGCCCGGCGGCGGGTGAGCACAGGTCCATAGGGCCGGAGGTGAGACCGGACGACGAAGCCTCGTCGATCACAAGCGCGTGCATTCAGCAGTGCTGGCGACGCGGCCGTTGGCAGCGGGCGAGCCAGGTCCACCTGTCAATAGGGCCGGATGAGAGACCGAACGACGAGCGCCTCGTCGCAAAGCTGAAGTTCCGGCTTGCAAGACCGGAACTACAAGAACCTCGACAGTCATCCGTTAGCGTAACGTCCCCCCCGCGGGCGGCGCTGCGGGCAGAGAGGGCGCTCGGCGGAGGGTGAGCACGGGTGCGGACACCGGGTCGTCGAGCCGAAGCTGACACTCGCGGTCGAGCGCAAGCTCAAGAGCCTCGCTGCAAGCTGAGGAGGGTCGGCCCAGTCGTGGCCCTGCCTAGTCGGCCAGCAAAGGAGGGTTGCGCGTCACGGCGCCCGACCCCGCGGGCGCCGGGGGAGGGGACCAGGAGCGCATGGCGGGCTCGCGTTTGCTGACGTAGCGCACGCCGAACGTGAAATAGGTCCAGGACCAGCGCAGCATGGAGAAGGGGCGCGGATGTAGAAACGGGACCTGCACCGCGGCCCGCAGGATGCGCGGCAAGATGTAGACCCAGGCCCCCGGACCCACGCACGTGATGCCGTCACGCCGGTCCTCGTCCAGGTCGAGCAGCTTGTCGGTCATGTGGCCGACCATCCCCGAGTGGCGCAAGAACTTGCGGAAACGCTCGCTGGGACGCGCCGCGCTCAGGATTTCGAAGAGCATTGCGACGGTGGCGTCGCCCTCTTGCTCGCAGAGCTCGGCATAGTCGCGCGGCGAGCGGACCAGGCGCAGGTCCTCGCCCAGCATCATCACCCGCTCGACCGACTTGACGAAGAAATGCAGACGCCCCACCCGCATGGCCGCCTGGCGCACCTCGCGCAGGGCATACTGGTAGGACTCGGACTGGCCGGAGAGATCGCCCTGGCCGGTGGCCAGGAAGTGCAGCACCTCGCGGTAGACCACCTGACGGTCCGCAAACACCGGCAGGGTGTCGATGCGCTCGTCGATGCGGTCCATCGCCAGCGCCAGCACGAGCGTGTCGTGGCAGTCGCGCGGGTCCATGTGGCAGTCGAAATCGCGCGCCAGGCCGGGAAGGTCCGAGCCGAGCTTGAGGTACTCCGAGCGAAACTCCACCTAGGCCTCGCGAGCGCGCGCCTTCCAGCAGAACGCGAAGAGCAGCGCCGACAGGAGGGCCGAGCCCATCACGAGCTGCAGCGCGGAATTCCAGCCGTGGTGCTGGCTGAGATAGCCGATCCCATAGCCGCTCACGACCCCCGACAGGTAGCCGAACAGCCCCGTGAGGCCGATGGCGGTGGAAGCGGCGCGCTTGGTGGCGATGTCGGCGCACAGCACTCCCACCAGGAACTGCGGCCCGTAAACCGTGAAGCCCGCCAGCCAGAACGCGAGCTTGGTGTAGTCGGTGTAGGCGCACAGCCAGACGGACAGTGCGGCGCCCAGCATGTAGAAGACGCAGACGGCCGAGCGACGATGCGGGAACCACCTGTCGGTGATGTAGCCGGCGGCCAGGGAGCCGAACAGGCCGAAAATCTCGAACGCGCCCGTCATCCCGGCGCTGAGCAAGGGGGAATAGTGCCGGCCCTCCTGCAGATAAGTGGGCCCCCAGTTCAGAAACGCATAGCGCACCACGTAGACGTTGAAGTTGGCCAGCGAGATGAGCCAGATGTACGGATTGAGGAAGACATGCTCCATCGCGAAGGCCCGGAACTCGGACGGCGTCAACTCGCGCTCCGACTCCTCGGGATTCTTGAGATCGGTTTCGCCCGAGTAGACCTCCACCGAGGGAAGGCCGAGCGAGGCGGGCGTGTCGCGCAGGCGGTTGAGCAAGAAGAATCCGGTGACGAACGCGATGGCGCCCGGCACGAAGAAGGCCGAGCGCCAACCGTAATGCTCCACCAACCAGCCCGACAGACCCAGCGCGATGAAGGCGCCCACCATGTGGGAGGTGTTGAAGATGCCCCAGCTGACGCCGCGCTCCTTGGGGCTGAACCAGTGGCTCAGAATGCGGGCCACGGGGGGGAAGCCCATCCCCTGGAACCAGGCATTGAGAGCCCAGAGAAAGATCAGCAGCGTGACGGTCTTCCCGAGGCCGAAGCAGAAGCAGGCCAGGGCCGAGCCAAAGATGCCAATGGACATCAGGAAGCGCGGGTTGGTCCGATCGGCGATGATCCCGTTGACGAACTTGGACACCCCGTAAGTGATGTCGTGGACCGTCAGCATGAATCCCAGCGAGGACTTGTCGATGCCCAGGTCGCCGCCCATCACCTTCATCGCGGCCGGCATGTTCTTGCGAGCGATGTAGTAAACGGCGTAGCCGACGAAAGTCGACATGAGCAAGCGCAGGCGCCAGTAGCGGAACATGGGACGTACGGCCTCGGGCGAGACGGGGGGCGCGGGAGGGGGCGGAGAGAGCCAACCTCCGGGGCCGACCACGGAGTCGTCGACCTCGCGCTCCGCCACCGAGCCGACGGGCTGGCTCACGCCTTCCGCCGGATGGGAATGCCGCCCACCACGATGACATCACCCTGCGTCTGCACGCCCGATGCGGCCGAGCCGGACGCCCGGTCCAGCGCTTCTTTGATGCCGCCCGAGAGGGCCAGATGGGAAAGAAAGCTCTGAGCCAGCCGGTCCGCTTTCGTCGGGTCGCCCTCGGCCCGGGCCTGCAACTCGCCGAATACGCCCCGCAGGTCGGCCTGCAATTCGTAGGGCGCTACGCCCGCCAGCAGGCCCAGATAGCGCTGGCTGACCGAGGAGAGCGTGTCGTCCTCCAGCCGGTTGGTCAACATCGCCCGGTAGTGCAGCATGGTCTCGCGCTTCTGTCCCGCCGGCAGGCGGTTGGCCAGGTCCGCGATCAAGCGCTCGTGCTGGTCGCGGCGGTCGGGCTCCTGAAGCCGGATGGTGTCGAGCGCCTCCAGGGCGGTGGAGCCCGAGCCGGTCAGCTTCATCAAACCGAGCGCCTTCTCTTCCTGAGCCTGCGAGCGGGGGCCAAGCCGGCCGTCCAGCAGGGCCAGGTCCTTCTGGGCGCGGCGCACTCCCGCGGTGCCCTGGTCGCGCAGACGCGGGATGATGGCCTCGGCGATCTGGGCCAGTTGGAACGAATCGCCGGCCCTCTCGGTCAGGCCGGCGAACAGCTCGTTCAGGCGGGTGATCTGGTATTCCTCGTGGCCGCGGCCCAGCATGATGGCCTCCAGCAACGCGCCATAAATGGCCATCCGCTCCGCCAGAGGGAATTTGTCGTCGGGGGGGCCTACCGCGGCGCCCAGACACTGGGTCGTCAGCTCGGGGTCCTTGCCATACTGGCGCAGCACCGGCCCGAGAGAGCGTTCATAGCCCTGAGAGACGGCCTCGAGGCGCGCCTTCAGAGCCTCCGGATCAGCCAGCTCGGCCACCCCGGTGGCCACCAGCCGGTTGTCCGCCAGGCTGGTCTTCAAGTTCTTGCGATCATCGTCGTCCGCCAGGGCGTACCAGCGTCGCAAGAGCACTTCTTTCTCGCCCGAGTAAAGCTTGATGCCCAGTTCGCCGCAGCGCTTGAGATCGGCCGCCAGCTGCGGCTCGCGCAGACCCAGGTCGCGGCCCGCGCCGTAGAAGAACTCGTTGGCGTAGAGGTCATCCGCCTCCTTGACGCCCCTGTGCTCGCCGTCCGCGTGGACGTAGAGCCATTCTTTGCGACGCAGCTTGCCCAGAACGGCCCCGTCGTGCGTGCTCACAGTCGCGTCGTCGCTGTCGGCGTTCAGCGAGGCGCCGCCGCGCTCGAGCTCCTTCTTGTAGTCGAGCGCCTTCTGCTCGTCCCGGGTCAGGACGGACTCGCCCAAACCGGTCGTGGCGTCCAGGGTGCGCACGTCGTCAAGGTTGTAGGCATTGAGCTTGCCGTATCCGGGCATCAGGATCCCGAGGGAGTTGCCCAGCTTGGCGGCGGGATTGGATTCGACGAACTTCATCACCGTGTCGAGGCTGTCGGGGTTGTCCCAGTTCTGCGTATGGAAAGTGGCTCCCGTTTTCCCGATGCGCTCGAGGGCCGCCCGCAGGCCTTCCCGGGCGCTCCTGGTCAGCACCCCCCCGAGCGGCCCGGGCACCACCTGGGTGCTGGCCACCAGTCCCAGCTCCTTCAGCTCCGGCCAGGGGTTGAAGCGTTGCTTGGGACAGGTCGAAAGATCCACCCGGTCGGCCGCGGGCATTTCGGCGGGAGCCGAAGAGGCATGGCGCGGCCGCGCGTGGAGAGCCTGCGTCGCGACCTGCCCGATGACCATGAGCCCAGCTTAGGCCCGGGGGCTGAAAAAAGCCTGCTCATGGCTCTTTGGCAGACAAAAGAAGAAAGCCGACCCTTGCCGGGGCCGGCCTCTCCATCTCCAGGACCGTCGAGCTCTTTACTGGCCGCCCAGGGAGGCCGCCGCTTCGGGCGAGAAGGTCACGCGGTCATTGGCGACGCTGGGAACGTTGGCCTGGCGGCCGGCGTCGCTGGACTCGAAGGCGGCTTTTTGAGCCGGAGTGGCTGCCGTGTAGACCGGCTGGCCGTTGGAACCCATGGTTGTGATGTGACACATAAGCGCTGGCCTCCTGAAACTCTTCTCCGGACGATGGTAGCACGAACCCCGCCGACCGGGGGCATCACGCATGTAACATGTTGCTTGCCAGGTTGTTAAAAAAGGATGAACGAAGGGACAACCATGGCAAGAAAATGTCTCCTCCTCCTGGCCCTGCTGGCGTGCGTCGCGGCCGGACCCAACCCCACAGTCAACCTGGGCGGAATGCCCGTGATTATCAGCCCCAACGCCTCCGCCGGCACGAAACAGCAGGCCCAGACGCTGGCCAGCTACCTGACCCGCATCACCGGCCGGCAGGTCGCCGTCCAACCAGGGGAGGGCAGCTCGGGCATCGCCGTCGGCACCGCCCAGGATTTCCCCCAGGCCGGAATGGCCTCCCCGACAGACCCGCTGAAACGCGAGGATTACGTTCTCCAGACCCACCCCGGCGGAGTTTACGTCGTGGGCGCCAGCGAGCTGGGCGTGCAGCGAGCCGTGTGGGACCTGTTGTACCGCGCCGGCTACCGCCAGTTCTTCCCCGGACCCGACTGGGAGGTCATCCCCAAGAGCCCCGACCTGCAGCTGAGCCTCAACGTGCAGGCCCACCCCGACTTCGTGGCGCGCGAGATCTGGTACGGCTGGGGCGAGGCCGACTGGGCCAAGAAGCCCGCTCTCGACTGGCGCCTGAAGAACCGCATGGGCAGCGCGGTGGAGCTCGAAACGGGACACGCCTACGAGGAGATCCTGGCCCGCAACCAGGCCGAGTTCCAGAAGCACCCGGAATACCTGGCCCTGGTGGGAGGCAAGCGGAGCGGAGACAAGTTCTGTATCTCCAACCCGGGCCTGCGGCAACTGGTGGTGCAGGATCGCCTGCGCTGGCTCAAGGAGAACCCCAACGCCCGGTGCGTCAGCGTCGAGCCGAGCGACGGCGGCGACTGGTGCGAATGCGGGCCGTGTAAGGCCCTCGGAAGCCCCTCCGACCGCGCCGTGCTGCTGGCCAACGAGGTCATCAAAAGCCTGCCCGCGGGCATCTTTGCGGGGATGTATGCCTACAACGAGCACTCCCCTCCCCCGACGAAAACGAAGGTGGACCCGCGCCTCATCGTCAGCGTGGCCACGCAGTTCGTCAAGGGCGGCTACACGCCCGACCAGCTGATGTCCGGCTGGCGCGGCGCGGGGGCGACGCTGCTGGGCGTGCGCGAGTACTACTCGGTCATCGCCTGGGACAAAGACCTGCCGGGCGCCGCCGAGGCTGCCAACACCGACTATCTCAAGTCGACCATCCCCAAGTTCTCCAAGCAGGGCGTGCGTTTCTTCAACAGCGAGGCGGGGGACAACTGGGGGCCCTACGGGCTGGGCTACTACCTGGCCAGTCGCATGTTGTGGGACACCGACGAGGCGAACCGCATCCCCCAGCTCACCGACGACTTCCTGACGAAAGCTTTCGGCCCCGCCAAAGCGCCCATGGCGAAGTTCTACCAGCTGATCGACGGCGCCAAAAAGCCCATGCTGAGCAACGACACCGTCGGCCGTATGTACCGCAACCTGCAGGACGCGCTGAGCCTGACCCAGGACCCGGCCCAGCGCAAACGCATCGAGGACCTGATCCTCTACACCCGCTACGTGGAGCTCTACATGGCCTACACCGAGGCGGGGGGCGCCCAGCGTCAGCAGAATTTCGAGCAGATGATGCGGCATTCTTACAAGATCGGGCCGCTCATGATGGTGCACGCCCTGGCGCAGATGCGCGACATGCCCGACCGCGATTCGGCCGTGCACCTGCCCGACAACCTCAACCCCGGCACTCCCTACACGGAAGCCCAGACGCTGGCATTCCTCCAGCAGGGGATCGCCAAGAACAAGCTGCTCGACTTCACCCCCGTGGCCTTCAGCCAGAATCTGGTCAGCGCCGCGCCGCTCAACCTGCCCAACCAGCCCACCGGCGACGCGGGCCTGTTCAGCCGGGGCGACCGGACCTGGTTCACCTGGACCCAGGCCAACCAGCCGCTGCCCATCTCCGGAAAGGCGGGCCTGGTTTACGGCAACCTGGGGCCGGCCCAGATCGAGCTCTTCCCCAGCGGTGACGCCAAAGGAGAGGCTTCCAGCAGCTACACCCTGGTGCCCGACCAGCAGAACCGCGAGCTGGGACTCACGAGTCCCTATTCCGGCCTGGCGAGGCTCAAGATCCAGGACAACTACGACGGCACTCTGCTCACCTGGCCCGAGGGACTGCCGATGACCGTGTGGTCCGATCCGGAGCACCCGGTGGAGATGTTCGGGCGCTGGACGATGTACTTCTATGTCCCCAGGGGCACCAAAGTCATCGGAGGCTACTCGACCGCCGACGGCGAGCTGCTCAACCCGTCCGGGACCGTGGCCCTGAGCTTCGAGAACAATCCGGCCTTCTTCAAGGTCCCCGTTCCGGCCGGCATGGACGGCCAGGTCTGGAAGCTCAACTCCTGCCAGGGGAGCCGACTCTTAATGACGGTTCCGCCCTGCCTGGCACGGAGTCCCTCCGAATTGCTGCTGCCCGCGGAAGTTGTCAGCCGCGACAGCCGTTGAAGATCCGCGCCGATCGTCTCCCCCTCCTCCACTAGCCCCGACTCCCGACGGGGTGATTCGGCTCCAGCTTCAGAAGCCGCGCGCGGTAGCTCTTCAGCCCGCAAAACAGCATCAGGTGGTTCAGCGAGGCGTTGCGCGGCACCAGCTCCAACAGTGGCTTACACCGCTTCCTGGCCACAACGAAATCGCCGTCCAGCGCTGCCAGCCAGGCGTTCGCCGCCCGCCCCGTGAACGAGGCCGGCTCCTGAATCCACGCTCGCCGGAACCAGGTTGCGGCTGTCCGGCGGCTACCCAGGCAGAGCTCCCACCAGGCCAGCGAGTAGTGCGGCAGCTGCTGCTCGGGAGCCCACTTGCGGGCCAGGTTGAACCCGCGCCGCGCGTCGGCGAAACGGCCCGCCAGCCATGCCACCTGCCCCTCGTGCCACACCTGGTCAGCCGACTCGAACTGCAACTCGCGCGCCCGCTCCAACTGCTCGACAGCCTCGGCATAGCGCCCCTGCTCTGCGCTGCACAAGGCCAGTTCCCGCCAGGCCTCGCCCCACACGGGTGACTCGGCCAAGCAGGCTTTCAATAGCCGGGAGGCCCGCGCGTGCTCTCCCCTCTCCAGCGCCTGCGAGCCCAGAGATAACAGCGCCTCCTTCGACTCGGGCGCCAGCCCGTAGGCAACCCAGAGGTCGAACTCCCCACCCGGATAGTCGAGACCGCGCAGCCGCGCCCGTCCCCGGGCAAGCCGC
>JBDHVW010000022.1:0-98081 GCA_039809865.1 Vulcanimicrobiota bacterium | reverse complement strand
CGATTCTTCACCTGGGGCGCCATCGCTGGCCGCCTGAGGGCATCATACCAGCAGGTCGGGCGTTCGAATCGCCTCCCCGGCTCCAGGTTGAAAGCCCGCTACGGTGGGCTTTTTTCGTTGTCGGCTCGGGGGCCGAGATCAGGCGTTTTCCGGTTCTGGGGACCGCTGGGGGACCAGTTGGCGCATGGCGTGGTTGTGGGCTTCTGGGTCGGTGGGCGTCGAGGCCTTTCGTGGAGCCATCCGCGTGGGCGGGCTGGGTGGGGGCCGACTTGGGGTAACTTCGCGTCCGGACGGACTTACCCTTCGTGTCGGGCAAGCCCCGCGCCGGTAGGGGAAGCCTCTTCGGCCGCGTCGTGAATAAGTTGGGCGGCCGGTTGCCCCACAAAACGCGCTATCCTCGACCCGGGTCGAGCCTCGTTGGGTATGTTTTGTGGGGCACGCTAAGGGTAGGGCGACCCGAGCGGCTTCAGACAGGGCCTCTAATCCGTAATGTACAAATAGGTTTTAGGGGTCCGGAGGGGGCTAGGTCGAAGTGGTAATGTCCTCGCGTCTGGGGGACCACCGCGGGGGACCAGGCTGGGTGCGGGGCGGGTAGGGGTAGGCTTTGCCGTAGGCGGCCTATGGAAAAGTGGAAGACTCGCGTTGTGAAAGGTCGGGCGAGTCTCCCACTTTACCACAGGCACGGGGGCCTCGTCTTGGCGCGGCAAAGGGGCTTTACCGCGGAGGCGTTACACGGCTACGCGGTAGCCTCGACTTGGCGAGACCTTCGTCAGGACCATTTTATAAATAAAATGGGGGACCGGGGGGACGAAGGAAACGGTAGCAGGGTTGGGTTACTGAAACATCCGCTTGCCCAGTTTGGCCGACGCCTCCTCGAGCATGTCGTCGGAGACGTGCGAGTAGACGTCTCCTGTTAATCGTATTGTGCTGTGGCCAAGCAATTCGCTCACGACCTTCAATGATTCGCGGTCCTTTAACAGAGCCGTCGCCGCTGAATGGCGCAATGAATAAACTGTCAAATTGCTGGGCAGGCCGGCCCGCTGCAACACCCGCTTGAAGTTCCTGGCGCGCAGGTTGTCGAGGTACAGCGGGCCACCCAATTCGTTGGCGAAGACCAGGCCGAGATCCTCATAGGCCGACCCGGCATACTCCTTCTCGATGCTCTGCTGGTCGCGGTGCTGGCGCAGCAGCTCGGCCATCTCCGGTTCCAACGCGAGCGTGCGGCGGCTCTTGTCCGTCTTCGGCGGCTCGAAGCGCCACTTGGGCAGGCCCTCGACCTTGCGGACGAAGCGCACCAGGGCCCGGTTGACGGTGACCTTGCGGAAGTCCAGACTAAAGTCGGTCCAGAAGAGGCCCAGGTACTCCTCCGGCCGCATCCCGGTGGCCAGGGCCAGCACCCACATCGCGCCCAGGCGCAGCTCCTGCAGCGCGGCCTGCACGAATTTGCTCAGGTCGCTCGAGTGCAGCACCCTGAGCTCGCGCTTCCGGGTAACCCGGGGTAGGTCGACGAAGAGGGCCGGGTTCTGGTGCAGCTCGCGCCACTTCACGGCCTGCTGCAGCGCCTGGCGCAAGATCGAGTGCAGCTTCCGGACCGCGTACGGGCCGGTGCCCCGGGCGGTGATCTCGGTGTAGAGCTCCTGGATGTCGATCGGGTTGACGGTGGTGAGCAGCTTCTTCCCGATGTCGTGCTTGCCGACGTAGCGCTCGACGTTGGCACAGTATTCCTCGTGCGTGCGCTGGCGCACGCGCAGCTTGGCGCCCTCGAGCCACCGCTTCAGGTAGTCCCCAAGGGTCTGCAGGTTGCGTTCCCTGATTCCGCCCTCGGTCTCGAATTCGTCCAGCTTGTCGCGCAGATACTTCACGGCGGCCTTCTTGGTGGACAGTGTCTTCCGGTGACGCACGCGCTTGCCGTCGTCGCCGTAGCCCAGATGAATCTCGACGCGGTAGTTGTCGCCGCGCTTGGTGATGTGGCCTCTCATGATGTGGTTCCTCCTGATTCATTCATGAGCAAAGCCAGTGGGGTGACGGGCCCCACTGGCTTTGCGGGGGTCGGTGCCGGCGGTCGATTTAGTTGTTGGAGAAGTTGGTGGCGGCGAGCAGGGCCTCGAAGGCCTGGACCGGGACGAGGATGCGGCGGCCGATCCGGATCGACGGAATGGACCCGGCGTGGACGGCTTGGTAGGCGGAGTAGCGCGAGACGCCCAGGTAGACGGCGGCCTCGTCGACGGTGATGGTCTTGCGGGTGAGGGGTTCGGGCATAGTGGGTTCCTCCGGTTCTAGTTCAGGGTGCTGGCCAGCATCTGGGCCAGCGGCTTGACGACCTCTTGGCAGGCCGGGTCGAGCAGCGCTTGCTCGGCGGCCCGGATGTGCGAGCAGGGCTTAAGAGTGCCGTTGATTTTGGTCCAGCGGCAGTTGCAATACCAGCCGCCGTTGAAACGGCGGACCTCGTAGGTCGAGGTGTCGCCGATGACCATAAAGGCGCGCTCGGTGACCTGGATGACGCGGTAGTTCTTCTTGAGACGGGTGGCTTTCTCGGGGACGGTTTCACGGGTCGACATGGTTGCTACCTCCGACAAACTGTTTACGGAAATAATATACCGTAAACGGTTATGCATGTCAATATCCGTTTACAAATATTTTCAGGGCTGCTACTATGGGGCAGTGAGCGAGGAAAAGCGAGGCCGCGGAAGACCGCGAAAGTATCCCAAGGATCTGGCCAACGATGGCGCGCCAGTCCTCAGCGTGCGGCTCGACCCCGAGGTCTACCTCTATATCCAGGCCCGCCCCGAAGGCTCCAGGGCTTACATTGAGCGCTTGGTCCGGAACGACACGGGGTTTCCCCAAGCTGCCCCACCGGACTCCGGACAGAAGGGCAAACTTTGATTCAAGTTGCTGACGTGAGTCTGGTCCATTCTTGACCCTCGCGTAGCCAGACCATTCGCCTGCTGTTTGCCAACATCAGAGGCGCCTGCGCAAGGCCTCTCCAAATGGGCCCGGGTCCTCGATGTCGCTACGTGTCACCAGGGCCTGTCATATTCAGTAGAGCGGAACCGGTCGAGCGAGAAGGGACAGTCGCAAATACATTCGAACTGCGGTTGGTGCGGCCCAGTAGTGGAGCCGTTTGGGGAGGACCATTTGATCCGGTGTGACGATGTTCTCATTTTAGGAGCCCCGCACAGATGAAGCTCGAGGAGCTCCAGCCCACTGCTTCCATTCATGGAATTCTTCCAGATGGGGTCGTCAGCGTTGTCAGCGTGCAGTGGTTTGGCTCCGAGGCGGTCGAGCTGACCTATAAGGACGCCGGCGGGCGCGTCGCCAATCAGCTCCTTTATCGCCATGACGAAGAGCGTCTTAAAGTAGTTGAGGCAGGGCGGCCCTGGAGTTTTGACGGGGATGGCGCCCTATTCCGTCTGGTTTCCGAGGCGCATCGCATCCGCCTGGCCCACCTTTTTGACCCGGTTCTCGCGGTCCACTCATCGCTTGTCGACCCGCTTCCCCATCAGATTACCGCGGTGTACGAGTCCATGCTTCCACGCCAGCCTTTACGCTTTCTTCTGGCGGACGATCCCGGGGCCGGGAAGACGATTATGGCTGGCTTGCTCATCAAAGAGCTCATTGCCCGTGGTGACCTGCAGCGCTGTCTTATTGTTTGCCCCGGCAGCCTGGTGGAGCAATGGCAGGACGAGTTGAGCCGAAAGTTCCAACTGCCCTTCGAGATCCTGACCAACGACAAGCTGGAGGCGGCTCGCACGGGGAACTGGTTCCTGGAGAACGACCTGGCGATCGCCCGCCTGGACAAGCTTTCGCGCAGCGAAGAGGTGCAGGCCCGACTGGCGGCCCCGGACGCACGCTACGATCTGATCGTGTGCGACGAGGCACACAAGCTGTCCGCCACGTTCTTCGGCGGCGAGGTCAAGTACACCAAGCGGTACCGCCTCGGCCAGTTGCTCTCCGGCTTGACGCGGCACTTTCTCCTGATGACGGCGACCCCCCACAACGGCAAGGAAGAGGATTTCCAGCTTTTCCTGGCTCTTCTCGACGGTGACCGCTTCGAGGGGCGCTTTCGAGACGGCGTGCACCAGGTGGACGTATCCGACCTGATGCGGAGGATGGTCAAGGAGTCGCTTCTCAAGTTCGACGGTCGGCCGCTTTTTCCCGAACGCATCGCCTATACGGTGCCCTACAAGCTCTCCGAGCCTGAGGCCGAGCTCTACAAAGAGGTGACCGACTACGTGCGCCAGGAGTTCAACCGGGCCGAGGCGCTGCAGAACGATAAGCGCTCGGGCACCGTGGGCTTTGCTCTCACCGTCTTGCAGCGTCGCCTGGCTTCCTCGCCCGAAGCCATCTACCAGTCTCTGCACCGACGGCGCGAACGGCTGGAGAAGAAGCTGCGCGAGCTGCAACTTCTGCAAAGAGGCGCGGTGGCGGCGGCTCTGGCTGCCGATCCTTCTCTGCTCGACCCCGACGACATCGAAGATCTCGAGGATGCCCCGGAGACCGAGGTCGAGCAGGCCGAGGAGGAGATCCTGGACCAGGCCACGGCCGCGCGCACCATCGACGAACTGAAGGCGGAGATTGGAACCCTCACCGATCTCGAATCCATGGCTCAGACTCTGCGCCGGAGCGGCCTGGACACGAAATGGCGCGAGCTGGCGTCGTTGTTGGGAGCCCTGTTGACCTCGAGCGCGATCGCCGACCGTACGGCGGAGCCCGGTGTGCCGTACGGAGCCGGTCCCATCGAGCCACCCAAAGCCTCGCCGCACCAGAAGCTGGTGCTCTTCACCGAGCACCGGGACACCCTCAATTATCTGCAAACCCGAATCACCACCCTATTGGGCCGAGAAGAGGCGGTCGTGGCCATCCACGGCGGACTGGGCCGAGAGGAGCGGCGTAAGGCGCAGGAAGCCTTCCTGCACAATCCGGTCGTTAAGGTGCTTCTGGCCACCGATGCGGCCGGGGAGGGGATCAACCTGCAACGGGCTCACCTGATGGTGAATTACGATCTCCCCTGGAACCCGAATCGGCTCGAGCAGCGTTTCGGCCGGATCCATCGCATCGGCCAGACCGAGGTTTGCCACCTGTGGAATCTCGTGGCCGACGAGACGCGGGAAGGCGACGTCTACCGCAAACTCCTCGAGAAGCTCGAGGAGGCTCGCAAGGCGCTGGGAGGGCAGGTTTTCGACGTGCTGGGCAAGCTCCAGTTCGAGGGAAAACCTTTACGCGATCTGTTGCTCAAGGCCATTCGCTACGGCGAGGAGCCGGAGGTAAGGATGCGACTCGAGCAGGCCATCGAGCATGCCATCGACCGCGAGCATATCCAGGACCTGATGGAGGAGCGCGCACTGGCCCAGGATGCGATGGATGCCACCAACGTCGCTCGCATCCGCGAGGACATGGAGCGCGCCGAGGCGCGTCGCCTGCAGCCTCATTACATCGAGTCCTTCTTCCTGGAAGCCTTCAAGCAGCTTGGCGGGAGCGTGCGCCAGCGAGAGACGCGGCGATACGAGCTGACCCACGTGCCGGCGCCCATCCGCAATCGCGACCGTCTGTTGGGTGCGGGGGCTCCGGTGCAGGCCCGCTACGAGCGAATCGCCTTCGAGAAGAGCCTGTTGACCCCGGCCGGTGTGCCTCTGGCGGCCTTCATCTGTCCGGGCCATCCCCTGCTCGACGCCACGCTCGATCTGACGCTCGAGCGTCATCGTGACCTCTTGCGACGCGGCACGCTCCTGGTGGACGACCGGGACAGCGGCACCACCCCGCGCGTCCTTTTCTACCTCGAGCACTCGATCCAGGACGCCAGCACGCTGCCCAGCGGAGAGCGCCGCACCATCTCCAAGCGCATGCTCTACGTGGAGCAGGATCCTTCGGGACACGTCCGTCACCTTCACTATGCGCCCTACCTGGACTACCGGCCTCTGAGCAGTGACGAGCCGGACGCGGGGAGCCTGCTGGCGCGACCCGAGCTGGCCTGGATCGTCCGCGAGCTGGAGCAGAAGGCCCAGGCGCACGCCATCGCCCAGATTGTTCCGGGGCACCTGGACGAGGTGCGCTCGCGTCGCCTGGGCTGGATCGAGAAGGCCCGCGCGGCGGTCAAGGATCGGCTGACCAAGGAGATCACTTACTGGGACCACCGGGCCGAGGAGCTCAAGCTGCAGGAGCAGGCCGGCAAGCCCAATGCCCGGTTGAACTCGCTCGAAGCGCGGCGCCGCGCGGATGAGCTTCAAGGGCGACTCGAGCGCCGCCTGGTCGAGCTCGATCGAGAGGCGCAGCTTTCCGCTCTGCCGCCGGTCGTGCTGGGCGGCCTGGTCGTGGTGCCGGCGGGCTTACTGGCCCGGATCTCGGGCCTCCAGGCAGAGCCGCCCTCCGCCGACCGTCTGGCGGTGGCGGCCCGAGCGCGGGCCATCGTCATGGAGATCGAGCGTGAGCTTGGTTTTGAGCCCATCGACCGCGAGCTTGAGAGGCTCGGCTACGACATCGAAAGCCGCCACGGCGCCTCGGGCAAGCTGCGCTTCCTCGAGGTCAAGGGACGCGACAGCCGAGCGACCACGATCACGGTAACCCGCAACGAGATTCTCTACTCGCTCAATAAGCCCGACGACTTCATTCTCGCCATCGTTGAGTTCCTCCCTGACGAAACCCATCGGGTTCACTACGTGCGCAGGCCCTTCCAGCGAGAGCCCGACTTCGGGGTCACCAGCGTCAACTACGACTTTGCCGAGCTGATGGCTCGGGCCGAGGTGATGCGGTGAGCTCCGGCGCTTTCGCGGAAATGCTCGGCCACGAGGACATGCTCTCGTGCCACGTGTCGAGCCGACTCGAGGGGGCGGATGAGGACGAGGTTCGCGCGCTGGCCGCCGGTGCCGGGCTCCTGTTCGAGGATTGCCGGATTTACATTCTGTGGCGGCACCAGGCCGGAAGCTGTTGGCACGCCGAGATCGGGCTCCCGGAGCGTTTGTCGGCCTCGAGACTGAGGCTGTTCTTCGACGGAGTAAGTCCTCAAGGTTGGTTTTATCGCAAGTCCGACGCTCCTCTCGTCGATCTGCTCGCAGCCGACGACCAGGAGCGTGAGCAAGTCGAAGAGGCTTTCCAGCGCATCCGGAAGCGATTCGCCTCTGCCTGCCTGGCCCTTTCTCCGGCCACTCTGGAGTGGATTGCTCCCAGCGTCTACGAGCCTCTGGCCTGGGGAGAACGGGAGACGATCATGCGCGTGGAGCCCGATTCGTGCGACGCGCTTCTGCTTCTTCGTCCGCAAGGAAGTGAGTGGGCCGCTCGCATGCGGAAGGCTCGCGAGGAGATTCGCGGGTTGGCTGAGCAAAGCGCCCGAGAGAGCGAGCCAGGCGCCACAAAGGACAACATTCGGCGCTGCTATCACGCGCTGGGGAGTGTCGGGCCCGCTCGGTTTCCCGGCCGGAACCGGACCGTGAGGCAGTGAGCAAGATCGTCTCAGGCAACCTCAAGTCCACCCCGGCCGACATCCGCGGGCGGGCGGCTCAGCTGGGCCTGCGCTTAGATGACCACAAGATCTATGTGCTGTGGAAGGACCGTCCTTTTGGCGGCGCCTGGCTTTACGAGGTGCATCTGGACGAACCTGAGCCGGACGAGGGAGTGAATGCGTGGCTCCGGGACGTGCCGCCTCCAAGCGGGCTCTGGACCTCGGACGGCGGCCTCTGCGTGAATGCGCTGGCCCGATCGGAGCAAGAGCGGCGGCAAGCCTACGAGGTGTATCTCGCCATCCAGCGGCACAAGCCGGACTCGCTCCTTCTCGAGTCGGCCGTGGAAGAAGAGTGGATCCGGCCGATCGAGTATGAAATTCACGAGTTCGAGCGGGGTCGAGAATCAAAGGGTGAGTCGGTTGTTCCGGCGCTTCTCCTGGCCGTGCGAGAGACTGCAGCGTGGTCGACGCGCCACCGTCGAAACCGATCGGGTATCCGCCAGGCAGCCGCGCGCCTGGCCGCTCTCTGGGCTGAGAAAACGGGCCGTCCGGCCGACGAGGCCGAAGTCGTCAGCCACCAGAAGGAGCTAGCGGAGTTGGACGCAGTGCGACTCCTGGACGATGACCCCGAGGAGTGCCTGGACATGCATGAGATGTGGTTCAAGCACGAGAGCCAGCGCACTCTGGTTGTGAGCTATTACGTGATGAAGGATGAGGACGGATACGAGATTCGCGGTGTCCATCCGGTTCTTTCGCTGTGACCGAGGGGGCCGCCAGGGACCGGTTTTATCGGCTGGTGCAGAGCGCCGTGGCGGGGGCGATGCGCGACGTCACGAACCAGCACGGCGAGATGCTGCCGGGCTCGGTGGGCAAGCGGGTGGCGGCGCAGGTCCGCGGCTTGATGCGGCCCGAGGCGCACGAGAATCGGCAATCTTGGCGCACGTTCCTGCTCGCCATGCTGGGGCCGGAAGGTGTCGCCGAGCTGACTCGCGCACAAGTCCCGACCGATCGAACCGAGGAGGGAGCCTGATCCATGGCCCACAAGAGAAAGCTCATCGAAGTGGCTCTGCCCCTGGAGGCGATCAACAAGGCCAGCGCTCGGGAGAAGTCCATCCGCCACGGGCACCCGAGCACCCTGCACCTCTGGTGGGCCCGTCGTCCGCTGGCGGCGGCCCGCGCGGTGCTGTTCGCCCAGATGGTGGACGACCCGTCCTCCTACCCGGATCTGTTCCCCACCGAGAAGGCACAGGAGAAGGAGCGGCAGCGCCTCTTCCGGATCATCGAGGACCTCGTGCAGTGGGAGAACACGAACAACGAAGAGGTGCTCCAGGCGGCTCGCGACGAGATCTGGCGCAGCTGGCGGCGCACCTGCGCCGAGAATGCCGACCATCCTCGCGCCAAGGAGTTGTTCAACCGGCAGAGGTTGCCGGCTTTCCATGACCCGTTCGCAGGGGGTGGCTCCATTCCGCTCGAGGCCCAGCGGTTGGGGCTGGAAGCCTGCGCCAGCGACCTCAACCCGGTGGCGGTGCTGATCAATAAGGCGATGATCGAGATCCCCCCCAGGTTCGCCGGTTTGCCCCCGGTGCATCCGGAGGCTCGGGGCGATAGGAAGCTCATCGAGCGCACATGGCGCGGGGCCGAGGGCCTGGCTGAGGATGTGCGCTGGTACGGTCGGTGGATGCGGGACGAGGCCGAGAAGCGGATCGGGCACCTTTACCCCAAGGTGGAGGTCACCGAGGAGATGGCTCGTGAGAGGCCGGACCTGCAGCCGCTGACGGGACAGAAGCTGCACGTGATCGCCTGGATGTGGGCCCGAACGGTTGCGAGCCCTGACCCTGCCATGGGGGGCGCGCACGTTCCGCTCATCGCGAGCTACTGGTTGTGCAAGAAGCCCGGCAAAAGAGTCTGGGTCGAGCCAGTAGTGAATGGGCCCGTCCGCTCCTGGCGGTTTGAAGTTCACTCGGGCATCCCAGAGAGTGAAGATCCAATCGACGCTGGGACCAAGACCGGACGCGGCACGTTCCGTTGTCTTTTAACCGGAGCCCCTTTAACGACAAAATATCTGCACGAGCAGGGCCAGAGTGGCTCAATCGGTGCACGTCTGGTCGCGATCGTTGCCGAAGGGCCGCGCTCTCGAGTTTACCTCAGCCCAACGCAAGCACAGGAAGACGTCGTCAGTCAGGCGCGCCCCTGCTGGGTGCCTGCGACGGAACTTGGCACGAACACCCGCCATCTGACGCCCGTCGCTTACGGCTACACCACCCACGCGAGCCTGTTTACCCCGCGCCAGCTGGTGGCCCTGGATACGCTGTCCTCTCTGGTCTCCGATGCCCGCGAGAAGGTGCTGGCCGACGCGCGGGCGGCCGACCGTGAGGAGGGCGGCAGGCTCAAGGACGGGGGAACCGGGGCGGTCGCCTATGCCGACGCCGTCGCGGTCGGGCTCGGGCTGGCCGTGAGCCGCAGACAGGATCGATGGAACGCATTTACCATTTGGTACACTGGCGGGGAAAAGCTGCAGAGCTCAATACGATTATCGGCACTCCCGATGACCTGGGAGTTCGCCGAAGGGAACCCATTCTGCGAGAGCACGGGCAACTTCTACGACGGGGTCGAGCTGACCGCCAGGGCCGTCGAGCCCCTGGGCCAGGGCACGCCCGGGCGGGCCGAGCAGGGCGATGCCCGGGCCCTTGCGACCGACGGGGCTGCGGTGGTCACTACCGACCCGCCCTACTTCGACAACGTGCCCTACGCCGATCTTTCCGACCTCTTCTATGTCTGGCTGCGGCGAGCGCTCCAGCCGATTTTTCCCGAGCTCCTGTCCACCGTCCTGGTCCCCAAGGCCGACGAGCTGGTGGCCGACCCGAGCCGGCACAACTCAAAGGAAGCGGCCGAGCGCTACTTTCTCGAGGGCATGCGGGAGGTCATCGTTCGCCTGCGGCAGCGGGCCCTGCCGGAGGTCCCCGTCAGCATCTTCTACGCGTTCAAGCAAAGCGAGTCGCAAGATGGCGGAGTGGCCTCGACGGGCTGGGACACGTTCCTTTCGGCCCTCGTCGAAGGCGGTTTCTCCATCGTCGGAACCTGGCCGATCCGCACCGAGCAGTCCGGGGGACTGCGGAACGTGGGCCGCAACTCGCTGGCGACCTCGGTGGTTCTGGCCTGCCGGGCGCGGCCCAGCGCCGCCCCAACGGCGACAAGGCGCGAATTCATGACCGCTCTCAAGAACGAGCTCCCGGAAGCGCTGGCCCACCTGCAGAGGAGCAACATCGCCCCGGTGGACCTGGCCCAGTCGGCCATCGGCCCCGGCATGGCCATCTACACCCGGTACGCCCAGGTCCTGGACGCGGCCGGCAAACCCCTCTCGGTGCGCGAGGCCCTGGCTCTCATCAACCAGACCCTGGACGAGATCCTGACCGAGCAGGAAGGCGACTTCGATCCCGACACGCGCTGGGCGCTCGCCTGGTTCGAGCAGCAGGGGTTCTCCGAGGGGGAATACGGCACGGCGGAGACGCTCTCCAAGGCAAAGAACACCAGCATCGGCGGCCTCGTCGAAGCCGGCATCCTGCAATCGCATCGCGGCAAGGTCCGCCTGCTCAAGCCCTCCGAGCTCCCACCCGACTGGGATCCGGCCACCGACAAACGGCTCACCGTCTGGGAGATGGTCCACCACCTCATCCGGGTGCTGGAGTCGAACGGCGAGGCGGCGGCAGCCGAACTGGCGGGCAAGCTCGGGTCACAGGCGGAGGTGGCCCGCGAGCTGGCCTACCGGCTCTACACGCTGTGCGAGCGCAAGAAGCGGGCTTCCGAAGCCCTCTCCTACAATGCCCTGGTGCAGAGCTGGCCCGAGATCGCCCGCCTGGCGCGGGAGAGGCGCCAACCGGAGCAGGCCGAGCTGTTTGTCGGTGGCGAGGGTTAGCACGGTCTTCGAAGCCAGAGGGAACAATCAGGGGAGGAGAACATGCGAATCAAAATCCTTTTGCTGGCGCTGCTGGTCTTGTGCGCCGACAGGGCGCAGGCGGCGGAATTCTACGTCCCGAGCCTCAGCGTCTGGGGCTCCAAGGTCAGCCAGGGACTGTTGATCAGCGCCACCAATCCCAACTGGGGTGCCCAGAACGGCCTGCGGCGCGGCGACGTGATCGTCTCGGCCAACGGGAGGGCCTTCAAGGACCTGACTCCCGCAGCGATGGTCCAGGCCCTGACCGGGCCTGCCGGTACCAAGCTGGAGCTGGGCGTCGAGCGAGGAGGTCAAGTCGGGTCCATCTCCTACACGCTGAGCGGCTCCCTGCCGCTGATCGTCGTGGTCACCGGGATCGAGCGCAGCGGCACTTTCAATACCGTTTGGGCCTGCGTGCAGAATCTCTCGGACCAGCCGGTTGAGCTCGACTGCAACAGCGTCATGCTGATGAACCGCAGCCGGGGCTCTTTTCCGCTTTCCCTGTTGCAGAACGGCGGTCGCGCCGAGATGATCCCGCCGGGTGCAGCCTATTTTCTCTGGCCCAGCTTCGAGACGAAAGACGCCGGTCTGGGCTCCTTCATGGTGAAGGATGGGCTCGGGAACCGCTACGAGGTCCCCGCCCAGGCACGGAGCACCAGCTGCGGGCCCTGGTCCAACCTGCCCAGGTCGGTGCAGGATGAGCTGACCCGCCAGATGAGGGGCTATTCCGATTTTCACTGGTGGGGAAAGCGCTGATGCACCGAAGGAGTCAGAGATAAATGGCCGTCACCAATCTCGATCGGGTCAGCAAAGCGATGGAGATGCTTCAGGCAGGGCTCGGGCCCTTCGTGGAGCGCGAGATCCGGGCGGCCTTTCAGTCGGGCCTCTCGCCCCAGGTCCTCAAGCCTTTCGTGGACGACCCGATGATCGGCCAGAAACCCGTGGCCGAGTGGGACGTGGCCGCCATCCTCCGGCTCATGTGGGATACCTGGAACGACGTCTTCAGAAAGACTCTGGGGCACTCCGAGCGCACCCTGGTCAGCGAGCTCAGAGACAGCCGGAACAAGTGGGCCCACCAGCAGCGCCTGACCTCCGACGACGTTTACCGCGTGCTCGACTCCACCCACCGGCTGCTCCTGGCGGTGTCCGCGCCCGAGGCCGACGAGCTGGACAAGATGAAGACCGAGGTGCTGCGGCTGCGCTTCGAGGAGAAGGCCCGCAGCGAGAAGCGCACGACCACCGGCACGGCCATCGAGACGACCGTCACGGGAAGCTTGAAGGCCTGGCGCGACGTCGTCACTCCCCACGAGGACGTGGCCAAAGGCAACTACCGCCAGGCCGAGTTCGCGGCCGACCTGTGGCAGGTCCACCTGGGCGAGGGGGCGCCGGAATACAAAGATCCGACGGAATTCTTTCGTCGCACGTTCCTTACCGAGAGCCTCAAGCGCCTTCTGGTGGGCGCGGCCCAACGTCTCTCGGGCCGGGGAGGGGACCCGGTGGTGCAGCTGCAAACCAACTTCGGGGGCGGCAAAACGCACTCCATGCTGGCGCTCTACCACCTCTTCTCCGGGATCGACAGCCGCAGGCTGCCGGGGGTCGACGCGGTTCTGGGAGAGGCCGGGCTCAAGGACCTGCCGACCGCCAACCGGGTCGTGCTCGTGGGGAACAAGATCTCCCCGGGCAACCCCACCGTCAAGCCGGACGGGACGACCATCCGCACGCTCTGGGGCGAGCTCGCCTACCAGCTCGGCGGCAAGAAGGCTTTCGCGCGCATCGCCGCCGACGATGCCCAGGCCACCAGCCCCGGCGACGTGCTCCGTGAGCTCTTCAACGAGCACGGCCCGTGCCTGATTTTGATCGACGAGTGGGTGGCCTATGCGCGGCAGTTGCACGACCAGAGCGACCTTCCCGGCGGTCCCTTCGAGACCCAGTTCACCTTCGCCCAGGCCCTGACCGAGTCGGCCAAGCTGGCCTCGAATTGCCTCCTGGTCGTCAGCCTTCCCGCCTCGGACACGGCCACCTCTCCCCACGCTCTGGCCGACGACGTGGAAGTCGGAGGCGTCCGCGGGCGCGAAGCGCTTGACCGCCTGCGCAACGTGGTGGGACGGGTGGAATCCTCCTGGCGGCCCGCCAGCGCCGAGGAGGGATTCGAGATCGTGCGGCGCCGGCTCTTTCAGCCCATGACGGACCCGCAGCAGTTTACCGATTGCGACGTGATCGCGCGCGCTTTCGGCGACTTCTATCGCAGCCAACCGCAGGAGTTCCCCCTCGAGTGCAAGACCACCGACTACGAGAAACGCATCCGGGCCGCCTATCCCATCCATCCCGAGGTCTTCGATCGCCTCTACACAGACTGGTCCACCCTGGTTAAATTTCAGCGCACCCGCGGCGTTCTGCGCCTGATGGCGGCCGTCATCCACAGTCTCTGGGAGAAGGGTGATCGCAATCCGATCATCATGCCCTCGATGATCCCCATCGACGACGAGCGGGTCCAGTTCGAGCTGACGCGCTACCTTTCGGACCAGTGGCTGCCGGTCATCGGCAAGGACGTCGACGGGCCGAGCTCCCTGCCCCTGCGCATCGACAGCGAATTCTCCAACCTGGGAAAGCTCCATGCCTGCCGCCGGGTCGCCCGCACGGTCTACCTCGGCTCCGCTCCCACCGCCGCGGCCGCCCATAAGGGCCTGGAGGACCGGCAGGTCAAGCTGGGTTGCGCCATGCCGGGTGAGTCCACGGCTATCTTCAGCGACGCTCTGCGCCGGCTGGCGGGCGCCGCCACCTATCTCTACCAGGATGGTCCTCGCGTCTGGTACTCGACCCAACCAACCGTCACGAAGCTGGCCGAGGATCGGGCCGAACAGCTCAAGCGGGACTCGGACAAGGTGGTGCTCGAGATCGAGCGCAGGCTTCGGGCCGACCTGTCCAGGAAGGGCGAGTTCGGCCGCATCCACGCCCTGCCGCGAGGGAGCGCCGACGTCCCGGACGACCTGGATGCCCGACTGGTCGTGCTGAGCCCGGACGAGCCGTACTCCAAGGAGCCGGGCAGTCCGGCCGAGGCCAGGATTCGAGAGATTCTGGACTCCCGCGGCAGCTCGCCCCGCCTCTATCGCAACAGTCTGGTGTTCCTGGCGGCCGATCGGGTGCGCCTGCAGGACCTGGATGAGGCGGTTTGCAAGTATCTGGCCTGGGACTCCATTCTGGCCGAGAAAGAGGCCCTGAGCCTCGATCCGCATCAGACCCGACAGGCCGAGACGCAGAAACGGGCGGCCAACGATACCGTGGTGGCCCGGTTGCCCGAGACCTACCAGTGGTTGATTGTGCCCGAGCAGGCCAATCCGCAGGCGGCCATCGTGCTTTCTCCGACGCGGCTAAGCGAGCCGGGGCCCCTGGCCGAGCGGGCGAGCAAGAAGCTGCGCAAGGACGAGCTCCTCATCGCCACGCTGGCCCCGACCGTGTTGCGCAAGCACCTGGACGAGGTGCCGCTGTGGCGCGGAAACCATGTCCCGCTCCGGCAGCTGATCGAGGACTTCGGCCGCTATCTTTACCTCCCCCGCGTCAGCGGTCCTGAGGTGCTGGTGGAGGCGGTGGCGGAGGGCGTCGGCCTCCTCAGTTGGGCGAACCACGCCTTCGCCTACGCCGATGCCTACGATGAAGCGAAGGACGAATACCAGGCTCTTCGGTGCGGCAGGCAGGTGCGCCTGAGCGATACGGCTCCCGGGCTCGTGGTGAGAGCAGAGGCTGCCGCCGCCCAAGCGGAGGTCGCTCCGCCTCCAGTCCCTCCAGAGACCCCGAAGACCACCGCCGGGGGCGGCCCGACGACCGGCGGGCGGGAGCCTGAGGCGGTGACTCCTCAGGTCCAGCCCCAACCCAGACGGTATCATGGCACCATCGAGCTGGACCCCGCTCGGGTCGGGCGCGATGCGAGCCGGGTTGCGGACGAAGTGGTCGCGCACCTGGCCGGCCTGGTGGGCTCCCGCGTGCGGGTCACGCTCGAGATCGAGGCGGAGATGCCCGAGGGAGCCTCGGAGCACGTCGTGCGCACGGTCACGGAGAACAGCCGGACGCTCAAGTTCAGCAGCCATGGGTTTGAAGCTTCGTGAGCATGCGCGAGCGCTTTCCACCCGGCGTGGCCGATCGTCTTCAATACTATGTGTACCGCCTGATTGACCCTCGCAATGGGGAAACGTTCTATGTCGGCAAGGGCAAGGGAGACCGTGTATTTCAACATGCAAGCGGCTCTGCCGAACTTGGAGGGACCGAGCTCTCCGATCCCAAGCTGGAGCGCATCCGCCAGATCAACAACGCGAGTGGGCTCCGGGTTCAGACAATCATTCACCGGCACGGAATTCAAGACGAGAAGACGGCTCTGCTGGTTGAAGCGGCGGTCATGGACTGCTACCCCGGGCTGACCAACCGTGTGGACGGCCACGGGACGGACGACTTCGGTGTGGCCCACACGCGAGAGATTATCGCGCTCTATGGTGCTGCCGAGCTTGTTCCTCGTGAGACTCTCCTGGCTATCTCCATCGCGGGCAGCATCGATCAGAGGGAGAACGCCTACGAAGCGGTTCGCTTCGCGTGGGTGCTGGATGTCAAGAAGGCGAGGAAAGTTCCGCTGGTTCTCGCCCATGTGCGCGGACTCGTAAAAGGCGTCTTTCGGCCGCTCCGATGGCTTGAAGCGACGAGCGGAAATTTCCCAAGTTACTGGGACCGCCCGGGAAGATGGGGGTTCGAGGGTGTCGAGGCGGAGAGGCCCGAGCGCGATCATTACCTGGGGAAGCGGATACCCGACGCCTATCGGCGCAAAGGCGCGGCCAATCCGGTGCGATACATCACCCCTGACTCGACCCCCAGGCGAACTCGGCGCAGGAAGTGAGGAGGCTCTTTTGACGGACCCGACCGAAAGTTTCAAACAAGTTTATGGAGCTCCGCGGGAAGGGCGAGAAGGAACGGAGCCAATTGCGGCACGCCGAAGGAACCTGAGAATTTCTCTGTGCTGGTCCCGTTGAGGTCAAGCTCGCATGCGTGTTCCACAGGTTTGCGGAGTAGAGAGTCCGAAGGCCGCCTATCTCTCGCGGCCCTTCTGGCAAGAGACCCCTGCTCGGTGCGAGAAGTCTGGTCGAAGAGGCTTGAAACTATGGCGAGCGGCGAGCAACTGAAGGCTTTATTGCGAAGTCACGCGTTGGGTGACGACGACCACTTTTACGCCGTCGCTCTCCAGCTTGCCGCCCACGAGGCGCGGCGTGGGCATGGGAAATTGGCCCAGGAGCTACGCGACCTTGTAGATGAGGCCCGAGCAAGACCGCCAGGAACTCGAGGCGCCAAGCTCGTGTCACTGGCCCAGCCGCGCGGGGAGCTGGCCGCCTTGTTCTCCGTATCGTATCCCAAGGTGAGGTTGTCCGACATGGTGTTGGAGTCAAGCATCCTCATGCGGATGATGCGCCTGATTGAAGAGCACAGGCTGGTGGGGAAGCTCCGCGCGCATGGCCTGGGTCCTCGTCGGCGCCTGCTACTTCTGGGCCCACCCGGAACCGGCAAGACAATGGCCGCCGGAGTTCTCGCTGGAGAGCTTGGAATGCCGCTTTTCGTTGTTCGACTCGACAGCCTGATTACGAAGTTCATGGGTGAGACAGCGGCCAAGCTCAGGATGGTTTTCGATGCCCTGGCCAGCACTCGGGGTGTTTACTTTTTTGACGAGTTCGACTCCATCGGATCGCGCCGAGCAGCGGGCAACGATGTTGGGGAGATTCGTCGCGTCCTCAACAGCTTTCTGCAGTTCTTGGAAATGGACAACTCGGACAGCCTGATCGTGGCTGCCACCAACCATCCGGAGCTCCTGGACGCTGCTCTGTACCGGCGCTTTGACGACGTGCTGGAATTCCGCCTTCCCGATACAGAGCTGATTCTCGAAGCTCTCAAGGCCAGGCTAGCCGGTTTCCAATTGAAAGATCCCGACTGGCCTCGGCTGATAGCTGCAGCTGAAGGGTTGAGCTATGCCGAGATCACCCGTGCGTGCGAAGAGTCGGCCAAGGATATGATCATTCAGGATCGGGAGTTTCTGACCGGGGACGAGATCGAAAGGGCGTTGGCAGAGCGGAAGGCCTTTCTCCGCCGCACCCCAACCGGAGAGTAACCGGCTTGGCCACGAAGCAGAACCTCCGCCACTTGCTCCTCACCGGGACCTCGGAAACTGAGCGCTATAGACCGATTCCGCGCCAGGGAGACGGCCCTGCCTTACCGGCGCGCGAGCGTCAAACACATGGCAAACAGCTGCTGGAACAGTTGCGCGTTGTCCGCGAGGAGAGCCGTAAGCAACCCGACGCAAAAGAGGTTCTGGCTCTGGCCGGGCCTGAAGGCTTGGTCTTGGAATTTACCGGAGAGCCGGGCTTTGAGCTTGGGGCTCTCAGCCTCGAGGCAATACGCTCTGGAATTGAGTTACTTAATGTGCGTGAGGTCAACGGTGTGACAATGGCGGCGGTGTTCGTGCCCGATGGCAAGCTTCAGCACTTCGAGCGTATTGTGACGGGCTACCTCTCCAAGGAAAGCCCCTCTGGGGAGCCCAAGCGCAAAGCACTGGTTGATACGATCAGCAGCATCCGTCTTGCCCATCTCCAAAGTCTCTGGACAGATGAGCAAGACGAGCTTCCGCCGGCGGATGAAGGTTGTCGGTTTGAAGTTTGGCTCCGCGCGGAGGGAGAACGCCCCCAAACCGAGGCGACTCTTGAGGGTTTCCGGAGATCGGCGCAAGCAGCCGGGATTGAAGTCTCTAACTCGGTCCTCTTCTTTCCTGGACGCATGGTGTTAACAGTGCAATGTCCGTTGCGCAGGTTGTCGCAGTCCCCGAGCCTTACTTATCCGATTGCCGAATTGAGGCGTTCCAAGGAACTCGCCGGCTTTTTCAGCGCGTTGGGACCGGCCGATCAGTACGAATGGGTGGCCGACCTGGCTGGGCGTGTTCACCCCCCCTCGTCGCAGGCTCCACGAGTTTCTCTGCTGGACACGGGTGTAACTCGGGGCCATCCCCTACTGAGCCCGGCCCTGGAAGCTGGGGATCTGCATGCGATTGACCCCGCCTGGGGTCTGAGCGACCACCATGGTCATGGAACCGAAATGGCAGGTCTGAGCCTCTATGGCGACTTGACGGAGGCTTTGACTCTGCAGGGGCCCGTAAGACTTGACCACCGACTGGAATCGGTCAAGATTCTGCCGCCGGACGGGGTCAACAAGCCTGAGCTTTATGGCGCCGTGATTCAGCAGGCGGTGGACCGCCTCGAGGTCACCGCGCCCGGCTCCCCACGCATTCTTGTCAGCGCTGTAACAGCTATCGATTCGCGCGACCGCGGTCAGCCGTCATCTTGGTCGGGCGCGATCGATAGCCTTACATCGGGTGACTATGACGGAGTGAAACGGCTGTTCATTCAGGCAGCGGGCAACACCAGAGACCAGGACCGTCATCTTTACCCAGACAGCAATCAGACGGACCACATCCACGATCCGGGACAAGCCTGGAATGCGCTGGTGGTCGGCGCTTACACGGCGAAAGTTGCCCTCGATCCGGGCCGTTACCGAGGGTGGTCACCTGTTGCGGACCAGGGAGGGCTCAGCCCGTCCAGTTGCACGTCTCTTGGCTGGGCGCCTAAGTGGCCAATCAAGCCGGACATCGTGTTGGAGGGCGGGAATCAGGCCCGAGAGCCGAGCACTGGCCAGGTTGACTATGTAGACGATCTCCAGCTTATCTCCACCTACTTCCGACCGCTCGTCAAGCCCCTGGTGGTAACCGGGGACACGAGTGCTGCTGCCGCCCAGGCAGCTCGAATGGCGGCTCTCCTTCAAAGTCTCTATCCAGACTTCTGGCCGGAAACAATTCGAGGCTTTCTGGCGCACGGCGCCGACTGGACGCCGGCGATGAAGCGTATGTTTCCCGCACTCGCCAAACGAGGCGACAGGGCTAAGTTGTTGCAGTGTTTCGGCTTTGGCGTCCCCAGCATTTCGGACATTCTATGGAGCGCCGGAAATTCGCTCACGCTCGTTGTCCAAGATGAGCTCTATCCGTACGCGAAGGGGGGATCTGATTCCGACATCGTGTTGAGGGACATGCATCTTCATACGTTGCCTTGGCCCCAAGAGGCTCTGAGGGACCTGGGTGCCATCCCGGTGGAGCTCCGGGTGACGCTCTCGTACTTCATCGAGCCCAACCCGGCTCGCCGCAGTTGGAAGGGCAAGTATTCCTATTCCTCTCACGGAATCAGGTTCGAAGTTAAGACGCCAACAGAAGACCGACAGACCTTCCGGGGCAGAGTGAACTCTGTCGCCAGGCAAGAAGAAGCGGGAACCGGGAAGAAATATGTTGGGGATTCGGACCGTTGGTATCTGGGCCCCGACTTGCGCAGCCGTGGCTCGCTCCATTCTGACCGATGGACGGGAACGGCCGCCCAGTTGGCTGACAAGGAGTTGCTGGCCGTGTTTCCCGTGTCTGGCTGGTGGAAGGAAAACCCGCGTCACGGGGGCTGGCTCAAACCGGCGCGGTACTCGTTGATTGTCACCATCCGCACCAGGCAGGTAGAGGTGGACTTGTACACTCCGGTGTTGACCCAGCTTGAGACTGAAGTCGAGGTCTGAATCCTGGTCCAAAGGCTTGGGGACAGCTGGGGACCAGATCGCCGCTACCCCCCTGTTATTTTAGAACGTGCCCGCAAGCACGCCCAGAAATGCCTGGACGCCCTGGAGGGCCAGAGCCGAGAGGCCCTGGACGTTCAGATTCGGGCGGTGTTCGAGCATCTGACGAGATCGATCCTGGCGAGCGAAGCTAGACTCGATTCATGCAGGCTTGGGCGGCACGTAGTTGATCGGGTCGTCCAACGACTCCTCGAAGGCCTGCAAATAGCGAGCCCCGGGATGGTTGCCCGAGACCAGTGATTGCAGGTGCTCAAGCAAGTCCCGCCAACTCTGCTGGCCGAAAAAGTCAAGTTTCATGATCTCATAACCTGAGCGCGCCAGGACTTCCCCGACGGTATGTATGCGATTGCGAGTTAGGGCATTGTAGGTTCGACCCCGCAGGTTCAGAGAGGAGAGCGGCGTGGCCAGGAACTTCTCCAACCGCTGTGGGTCAGGAGCTCTTGCAGCACCTGGCGCGTTTATCCATCGTATGCCGTCCGAGCCGAGGATACCCCACGCGAATTCGTTCTTGAGTTCCAGTGGCGCGATATCAAGTCGAGCAAGGCTCTTTTGGAGCGCGTCCTCGGCAGGCTCCTCCTCCTCTGCGGAGTCCTGCCAAGCATATTCTCCGCCGGGGAGCCGGGCCAGGCGCGAATCCAGGGCCAGAGCTATCGAGAGAGACGCCTCTGTAAAAACCGACTTGGGAAATGTTTTGCTTAGGAACGACATGAGCAGCTTTGCCTCGAGTTCTTCGAACATAAACACCAGCGCTGCAGCCTGCTCGGCTAGATCCGGTCGCCTGTGGTAAGAAACAACAACGTCCCCCCAACTATGGTGGGTGATGATGAAAGCCCCGACGAAGCTCAGGATTTCGTCGATTCCCTCTCCCACTTCCTCGGCCCAGTCGGTCAGATCCGATACCCTGCACGGCGGCGGGTGGAGCTCGGCCAGCATTGCGCGCAAGAACAACCGCGCCTGTTTCTTCAGCTCGCTCACAGGGTCTCCGTCCCCAGCGCTCTCTCCAGTTGGAGCACCGCTTCCTCGTCCCAGTAGATCTCCTCAGAGCCTCCCAGGGCCTCAGCCTCGGCTCTTGCCGCACGCGTCACCACGATCACGCGCCTCGCGGCTGAGGAACGGGCCAGAAAGTCAGACAAGGCCATCGGACGAATCCTCCCCGGCAGGCAGAGAATCGCGAGCACTTGGGGCAGTCCAAGCTCATCCGTCCGCTCGGCATTGAGCACGCCACCACCTTCGACACGAACCTGCCACTGATTGCTCTTAAGCAGTGCCACCACTCGTTGCTCCAGGTCGCGGGCGTTACCCTCTGCGCGTCGGGCAGGAGGCGGCGCCGAGAGGCCGAGCAGGCCGTACAGTTCCGCCGGGCTTAGTAACTTGCGTACATCGAGGCTGACCTGGTCGACTACCGCCGCGAACAGGGCTCGCTTGCGCTCGAGGATCTCCTCGATCCGCTCCTCAATGCTATCCAGCGTTGTGTAATTGTATACGGTGACAGGATGAATCTGGCCCATCCGGTGAGCCCGGTCCGTTGCTTGATTCTCGACGGCAGGGTTCCACCATCGATCGAAATGGATTACGTAGGAAGCCTCCTGAAGGTTAAGCCCCTGCCCGCCCGCCCGCAGGGAGAGGAGCAATGCCTTATGCGCAGAGTCCTGCCGAAATGACTGGATGCGCTGCTCCCGTTCCGGCAGGCTCAGAGACCCTGAATACGTGAGCGGGCGAAAGCCAGCCAGCTCACGGGCCAACCGGTCGATTCCGAAACGCTCATTGGTCCATTGGGAGAAGACGAGCGCGCGATGGCCGGACGATACGATGGTCTCAAGTCGGTCCTTGAGGTCCGTTAATTTGCTCGAGCGGCCGGTCACAGGGCAGAAGTTACAGATCTGCTTGAGGCGCGAGATCACCTCAAGAACATTGATCAGCGTAACCCTCTGACCCATGGCGCTGAGCTCGGCTCTGAGACCCAACTCGGTTTGGGAGTATGAGCTCCGCTGCTCGGCCGTCATGGTCAGCGGCAGACGGACCAGGGTCTTTGGAGGTAAGTCCTTCAACACATCGCTTTTGCGGCGGCGCAATTGCAGCTGAGACTGAAGCAAGCGCAATCGTGGTCCCGGCCGTAGCGAGGCCAGGCGCTCTGCAGGGTGATTGGGCCGTACGAACTCGAGGACCGATGCCAACTCGTCCTCCCGATTCTCAAGCGGAGTCCCGGTGAGGGCCCAGGCCCGGGACCGCACAAGCTTCTTGCAGGCTCGGCTCACTCCGGCTTCCCTGTTCTTGATCCGCTGGGCCTCGTCCAGAACGACCAGGTCCCAGGGACGCTTCATAGCCATTGCCAGATCACCGCGAAGGGATTCGTAGCTGATCAGGTACAGCTGCTTCTCCAGGCCCCATTTCCAGTTTCGCTCTCGCCAGTCCCCGTCAAGCCGGATGACGGACAGGCCCGGCGCCCAACGGTCGAGCTCGAAACGCCACTGACCCAGGAGGCCGGCCGGCGCAACGACGAGCGCCGATCCGATTTCTCGACGCTCGAGAAGCCTCTGAATTCCGGTTATGGCCTGGAGCGTCTTCCCCAATCCCATGTCGTCGGCCAGTAGCAGAGCCGGTTGTGAAAGGAGAGCAGATACGCCCTCCCTCTGATAAGGGAAGAGAGATGCCTCAAGCTGTCTCATCCGAGCCGTCGGGCTCGAGGTCCGGCTCTTCCGTATAGCCCGTCTCGATCGTATCAAAGATGTAGCCGTCCCGGTCGAGCCGCTGGTCGGGATACAGGCGACGCACGTCCCAAGCGCTGATCCAGGCCCGCACGTACTTTCGCATCGGGGTCGCCGCCCCAGCTTCGGGCCAGGTTACATCCGGCGGGGTCCAGCGATAAGCATCACCGTGGAGCGACTTTAGCTGAGAGTAAGTCTTGTCCAGTAAGCCCCTGCTGGGCTGCTCCAACAGAGAGGCTACTTGAATCAAACGCATCCCCTCCTCGGAGGCCTCAGCCAGCCCGGGGTCTCGGCCTGCCATAAACGCCGGGATCTGATCCAGGTCCTGCTTCTCGAGTAAAACACCGCGATCATAGTCGGAGGTGACGGCCGCCACGGTGATCAGTCCTGGCCTCGAGTCCTCGGGGATGGCACCCATCCACCGTGCCAGCTCCGCGTAGGACTGAGCGCGCCCGAGCCGCGTGTACCGCCCGATCAGCTCAACCTCATCGATCAGTAAAACCAGACCTTTGAACCCGGCCGCACGGATCAGTCGGGGAAGAAAGGTCATGGTTTGTAGGGCCAGCTCGCGCGCACGCACTGGCTCAAGGCGGAAACCGACAGCGTCACCGAGTTCCCGAAGGTCTCTTTTCAGGTCGGCCACGTTCAGCTTGTCTCCTGACCAGAATCGCAGGATCCGGTCGCCCAGTTCCTCGTTTCGCGCGGCCTCCTTCTCGTAGAGGTGAAGGGTAGCTGCGAATCGTGAGTTCAGGCCGTCCTCGCGGGCAAGATACTGCGCCAACTCGCGAAATTCCAACGACTCGAACCGCTGCTGCAGGCTCGCGCCGACCTCCTCCAGGCCTCGGCCCACCCGGTTCGGGACCCGAAGGCTCTCTACTGCAGCCGCGAGGAGTTTGCCCGGGACCTGCAACGGAGTCTCCTTGCTGATGACCACCCGGCTGACCGCGAATCCGCAGTCGAGAGCGTTGTGCTCAAAGCAAGTCAGGAGGTGGGACTTACCCTCTCCAAATCCGGCTCGAAACATCAGGCCCCTGACCTGCTTTCCCTCCGCCGTGTTGACTACGGAAGCATTGAGGAGCTCGGAGAAGCGGGCATCGAGGGGCTCCTGCCCCGAGCCGAGGCTCCGGACCGCCGGGGCGCTTGGCACGCCCGACCGCATGGACTCAATCGCACGACGGGCATCGAGTTGACTGTTCATCGCTTGACCTCGGTTCCTACCAGACTGGCGAGGGCAGAAAGGGGATTGGGCCTGCTGCGCAGCCGTACGTCCGGCCAAATTCGCTCATATAGCGCTTTATAAGCCTTTACGCCTCGCTTCTCATCGTCGAACAGCTCGGGCTTGGCGACGACAACTGCCAGCACCCCAACCAGATCGTCAGTACTGTCGATGAGCTGGCGGAGCACTTCATAGGCATCCATCGCGGCCGGGGCCGAGTAGTGATGGGTCCCTTCTGACGCATCTGCGCGACGGCTCACGGCCAGTTGCCGGACGTCCAAAAGTAGCGCCAAGCCGGTGCGCCCTGCCAATCGGCACCACGCGCCGAGCGAGCTCAGCATGGCCCGCGCGTTGTGTCGTCCAATCTTCTCGAAGATGAGCAATTTTTTGGCTGGCGAGATGAGCCTCAGTTCGCCGCGCAGCCAGGACAACACGGTCTCAACGTCGGGACCACCGCCTTCGGCACGGGTGATCTGGGCGACGCACATCCAGAGCATCGCATAACGAAAGTCCCGAGCAAGGTCATGCTGCCGACCGAGTAAATCCTCGAGGGAACGCTGCATTTGCGCCCGCAAGAATTTGGGGTTGACTCGATTCAGTTCGGCGACGGACTCGATGCGTAGGTCCGTTGCCGGGACGTCGTCGTTCCCAAGCTCCTTGTAGCGGCTGCGGACCACGTTGCGTGCCAGCGCTTCCCAATCAATCTGCCTGGCGACCTGGTGAAAGAGCTCTTGCATCAGATGGATTCGAACCGACGCAGAGTCGACCTGAGCGACGAGGTAGTCGTCTCCGAGCGCGGCCTTCTCGACGCTTGCCTTGATGCGCGCGGCCAGTTCCTCCGAATCGGTGACAACGAATTTGACAGCCGCGCCGCCCTGACGGACGAAGTCCTTCAAATACTCTTGATCAAGCAACTGCAACCATTCGACAAACTCGACGTGCATGGCGCCTCCTCTAGATGAACTCGATGCCGAAGTAGGTTCTCTCTACGCCGTCTCGGGCCACGACGACAAGAAGATTCGCTCGGTTCTTGGACGCGGTGGCTCCAGGATGAATGCGAAAGGACACGCCCTCCTGAGTCTCGCGCGTGTCGCTGGCGTCCAGAAGGTAGATGTCCCGAGCGAACTCCTGGCGCGTGTAGTCTTTCTTCGAGCCCGGGAGGAGAGTCAGGGCGTCGTAAAGTTCCGTGAGCTTCTGAATGCCTGCCCGGGGCTTGCCTGCCAACAACTGATAGGCGCTGTGGAGGGCACTCACAAAGGGCTGGAGCTTCAGCCTGGATGGACGCTTCTGGTTCTCGAGCAACCGGGCGACGAGGCGGCTTGGACGCACCTCGCGGACCGTCTTCTTATCGACGACCACAGCTTTCTCACGTGCGCTGACTTTCAGCAAGGACGGGTAGCACGCCATTGTTCCGTCCAGATCAGAGACGCTCAAGCCAGCACTTCGACTGGCGGCGAGGAGTTCGGCGGCGTAATGTCTGGCGAAGTATTCTTCTTCTTCGGAGTCAGAGTATGGCCAGCGGCGTCGGAGGTCAAGCACAGACTCCTCGACACGCCGCAACTGCTCAAGAGCCGCGTCCAGGTTGCGGTGCAAGGACTTCAGGTCGCCGCTCTTCGTTGCCTTCAAGGTGGATTTCACTGCCTGGTGAAGCTTGGCCACAATTGCGGAAGTCTCGGTGGCCTGCCGTTCGGCTTGCGATAGGGCCGACTCGAGACTCTGGATTCCTGGCCCGGCAGCCGCCCCATCGGTCCGACGCGTATCGAGTGCCTCCATGTTGACCTCCTGCAATTCTCTAAAGCTGCGGAGACTCGGACTTCGGAGAAGAATTCGCTCATGCCTCCCGACTTTGCCGAGCGGGCACGATGGAATCTCTCCAACGTAATCTGTCGAGCGGCAGCTTGTCTGCAATGTCGAGCCCACTTCTGGAGGCTACCACGAGTTGGTGACAGGTAATGTCATCGTAGAAAGCACAGTCCGGAGAGATCTATCCGGTGCACGACCAAGTCCCGCTGCGCACCCGGGACAGCGGTGGGGACCGGCCGAGGACCAGACTCCTCTACCCCGACCCGGCTTGATCCGGCTCGCATGGCGTCTCACTGTGTCATCACAATGGGTTAAAACGTCGATTCAACCGTGAGCCGCGCAACGGTGATCAGGATCACCGATCGAGAGCTTCCGACATCACCGCGTTCGATGTGCAGCCGGAATACACTGTTACCAGAAGGACCGAATTCGCCGGTCGACAAAGGAGGCGCACAGGAATGAAGGATGCAGTCGCAATCGTGATCGGGACCGTGCTCGGCTTGGTCGTCGTCTCGCTCGGGTACCTGGGCTGGCAAACTCACGAGAGGAACTCGATCTGCGTCGCCATGTTCGCAGACTCGGTGATGGCCCAGGCGAATGGCCGGCCATTTCAAGAGTTAAGAATCGGTTCACGTTATGCCGTTAGCGGCACGCAGGGAACACTGGCATTACGGGGTTCCTGTGAGGTCGCGGCAGTTCCGGGACAGCCCCTTCTTAAGGCAGTGCGCGTGCACGTCGAGTGGACCGAACTAGGGCTGCCCCGCCACGCGGATTACTCCACGTTGGTGGTGGACGAAGATGCGTAGAGGCTTCTCAATGCTCGGGGTGATGTTTTTTGCCCTGCTCGCTCTCGTGCTGGCCTCGACCATCGCGCTGATGTCCTTCTCACCCACCGCCCTCGCGAAGAAGCGCGACCAGGAGGGGCAGTGCGAAGAACTCACCACATCCGCGCTGAACCAGGCCTTCTACAAACTCAAGCAGGAGCCGGGCTTCCGGGGAACAGTTCGGGTGGGGCACGACCGCGCCTGGGCCGTGGTCACATTCGACCCGTCCGTTGCCAGTTCGTCCGCCGTCCCGGTCTCCGTCAACCTCTTCGATGCAACCACGCCTACCAAAGGAAGCCTGGGACGCTTACTGCCGCCGAACTCGGTGCAGCTGTTCGCCCGAGCCAAAGTCGGGCCGACCACTCTCACGGTGGAGAACGTGCTGCATGCTCCGCCCTTCGAATACTCGATTGCAACCAGCGGGGCCCTAGTTGCTTCCGGGCCCATGCTGGTCGCAGGTGTGAAAGAGCTGTCCGGGTCGAGTCTGCCGCCGGAGAGTGAGCTTGAGCCCGGTCATGTGGCTTCGAACGGAAGCGTGTCTCTGGCCGGACCTTCAACCCGCATCACGGGGGACGTGAAGGCGGTAGGGACAGTAAGTAGCTCTGGGGCAGTCGTCGAGGGACAGATCGAGGAACACCACTCTGAGGTGGCCCTGCCGTCGATTCCAGTGACTTCTTATGATCCGGGGACGGACCCTGCTATCGTTCGCACGCTTGACCCCTCCTACCCCGGCCTGACAGTGGACGGCCTGGCCCGGCGCGCTGGCAGTTTGGTTCTGAATGTTAGCGGGCTTCAACTGCAGAACGGGCTGTTGTACGTGGACGGTAACCTGACTGTTAACGGCGGGGTAAGTGGGCTTGGTGCTATCGTGTGCACGGGCGACGTCACGGTGAATGGTGGCGGGACGCTCTCAACTACAAACTTGGCGGCCATTGTGGCAAAGGGCCGCGTGACGTTGAACGGGACGAGCGGGTCGAGGGGTTACTTCCGGGGGCTCGTGTACAGCGAGACCGGCTTGGAGGCATCTTATTTGACGCTCGTAGGCGCGTTCGTGCAGCGCAGCGTCTCGGGGTCGGGGGAGATCAAGCTCACCGGATGCGACGTGGTGTATGACCCGGCGGCTGTGCAAATCGCGTGGGAGATCCCCGGGTTTGGGCCTGGCGGGGGCGGTTTCCAGGGAGGTGCCAGGCTCGCTGACGGTTTGACGGCATCGGACTTCTTTGATAAGACAACGGGCCATTTTGACTCCACCCGGGTGGACTCGGAGCGAGTGCCGTACTCCTACTTGGGAGCGAGTTACTCATCACTCGAGGAAGCCGTCTCCAGCCAAGATGGCGCGTCCCCGCCCAAACTGCCCGACAACTCGGGTGGACGTTACCCGTCCTGGGAAGCCTTCTTCCAGGCGGGCCACGACCGGTATCGCGCTCAACTCGCCTACATGGACAAGCTGAACCAGGCGCGCTCGTCGCCCGCCCTGTTCCATGGCAAGTTCTCTTTGGACCTCAACCAGTTCCTGAACAGCAGCGACAGGATGCGTGTCGTCTTCTGGCGCGACCTCTAATCTCACTCACGAAAGGCAACCTTCCAGATGACCAAGAGAAAAAAGTTCGTCGCAACCACCATCCTGAGCCTCGTCAATGCGACCTGTCTGTCACTTCCCGGCTGCGGTGGCGGCGAGAATGCGACCGTTCCCCCCTCCAATTTCCCCTTCGTGTCTCCGGCCCCGCCGCCACCTCCGCCACCTCCTGTGCCACCGCCGCCGCCACCGGTGACTAATGGGATCGGGCTAGAGAGCGTCAACTCAGCGGGCGTGCCTTCCGATGGTGCTAACCAGTTCCCGGGCACCGCCGGGGACGGCACTTTCGTTACCTTCGCATCGGACGCAACAAACCTGGTGCCCGGAAAGTCTCTTCTCTTCATACTCGACGCTTATCTCCGGAACCGCACCACGTCGTCGACCCAGCGGTCAAGCGTGGACTCGGCCGGTGCTGAGAGCAACGGCGACAGCGGGGATGCGGTGACCTCCCTAGCGGGCGTGGTCGCCTTCGGCTCTGACGCTACCAACCTCGTTCCGAACGACACGAACAATGAAGTTGATGTGTTCCGGCACGACCAGGCCGGCCAGACCATCCTCGTCAGCATAGCAAACAATGGCGGCCCGGCGAACGGGTTGAGCGGCGCGGCCTCGATCAGCGGCGACGGAAACCTCATCGCTTTCGAGTCTGTGGCCACCAACCTCATTCCCGGAGACGTAGGAGGATTCCGCGATGTCTTTTTGCGAGACGTCGCGGCCGCCACAACGGTCCGCGTCAGTCTGGACTCAGCGGCCGTCCCCGGTAATGGGGACAGCGGCGCAGCCCGCATCTCCTCGGACGGGCGCTTCGTCGCTTTCGCCTCGGTCGCGACCAATCTGGTTCCGAACGATACTAACGGCGTACGCGACGTCTTTCTCCGCGACCTCCAAACAGGCCTGACGACCCGTGTTAGCGTGGCCAGTGACGGAACTCAGGGGAATGCGGACAGCGGTGGGACCGGCTTGCTCGCCCTCCGCGTCCTCGACGTCTCGGACGACGGGCGCTTCGTCGTGTTCCAGTCCGATGCCACAAACCTCGTGACAGGTGATACAAACGGGGTCACCGACATTTTCCGCCACGACACCCAGACCGGAGTGACGACACGGGTCAGCGTCGCAACGGGAGATGGACAAGCCGACGGACGCTCGATCAACCCGAAAGTCTCGGGCGACGGGAGGTTCGTCGTGTTCGGCTCCCTGGCGACCAACCTCGATATACGCGACCAAAACGGATTGGCCGATGTCTTCGTCCATGACACTCAGACCGGGACCACGCAGACCGTCAGTCTCAATATTGACGTGACCAGCACAGGCAACGGGGCCAGTCAGAACCCCGACATCTCCGGGGATGGTCGATTGATCGTCTTCTCCTCGGACGCGACCGACCTGGTGGTCGGGGCCACAGCGGGAATCCGCAACGTCTTCTCCGCAACGAACCCATTGTCGCCGTGATCAACAAGCAAAGGCGCTACGACGCGATTCGCGGCTCTGGGGACCAGCGGGGGACCAGATCGCCGCTACCCCCCGATCCTGCCCACCATGCGATGCCACGAAAACCCGCATGAAATAAGACGACCCACCATGCCCCACCATGCCTCAGCATGGCCCAAAGAACTCTCGTAAAGTTCATGTGTTGAGTACACTAAGGGCGTTTCACGTCAGGCAGCGGGCACGCGTCTTATCTGGACTCATCTTGTGTCGGCAATTTCGTCCCCCCACGGCCCCCCAAGCGATGTTGTGCAGGCATTTGAGAGGCTCTGCCAGGATCGGGGCCAAGTTTGTTGAATTGAACAGCACTCAATGTCCAGCTTCGAAAACACCGTCCGGTGTTATCACGGGACATCCTTGGCCCTGGCGCATGAAATCCTGCGCGAGGGCTTCAAGCCCAGCGTGAAAGCCATCGAGTGGCTGGGGACAGGCATCTACTTCTGGCAGGAAGCCCTTAACTGGGCCGCCGTCTGGGCGGAGAGCCGTCGCCAAGCAGAGGGCTTAGGCGGCAAGATCGCTGTTGTTGCGGCAGAGGTGTCACTGAGGGACTGTTTGGACCTCTGTGACTCTTACTGGAGTCAGAAGATGGACGCAGCGAGTTCTGAATTTCTGGACGAAGTTGCACCGAGAGGTCTTCGTAACAATCCTGAGACCGGAGAAAATCTCCTGGACTGCGCCTTCTTCAACTTTGTGGTGCAGCAATACAAGGAACGAGGTATTGAGTTCAAGTCCGTACGAGCACCCTGTATGACCGGTCGTCCGCTGTTCGAGGGGTCGCCTATCTACACACTCGGCCATATCCAGCTGGCGGTTCGCGATCCGAGCGTCATCCAAAGCATCAAGCTCATACCACCAGAGGACTTGAGGTTCAGGTCCTGGAAACGAGGTTATCATGGCTAAGTCTGGGCAGTCCTCAAGCAACGGCGAACCCAAACCCATCGACCGCAGACATGCCGACAGTGTCTTCGAGGAAGTCCTCGCGGATATCCGTTCAGACCATTTCTGGAGTCTGGTACTGAAGAGTAATCCGGGACTGAGCGACAGGATCACTAGCATGGGCCATGAAGCGCAGGCCCAGAAGAAGGGCATTCGGCCACTCTTTTACTGACGGGAATTCGAGTTGGTTACTCGATGAAGAACCATGCGTGTCCGGGCTGAGTTCGAGTCGCTTTACGAGCGGCCCTACAGGTGCGCCGCGCCCGGCGGTGGAGTTCGGGAACGGCTCCTTCAGGTGCTGGGAGGCGAGGGAAGCGGGTGGCCGGCTGGTCCCGTGGCGGGGCTCCTCTGCACGGCCGATTTGCAGGGGGTCGATCGCGACAGCTCTCGCCTGCTGGGGCAGGTTCTAGCGGACGAGTGGCCGGAATCGATCTTGGATCCGAGCAAGATTGGAGTGATCCTGGCCGGTGATCTCTACGCTTCAGAGACGGCCGATCGCATGGGAGCCACCGGAGATGTAAGCGGCGTATGGCGCCACTTTGCCCGGCGTTTTCGCTGGGTTGCGGGCGTGGCTGGCAATCACGACCTGGTCGGCTCACCGGGTGACCTCGAAAAAGAGCCCGGCATTCATTTCCTGGACGGCAACCTCGTCGAACTGGACGGGCTTCGGCTGGCTGGAATCTCGGGGATCATCGGAAAAGCGGGTCGTCGCTGGCGCAGATCCCCCGACGCCTATTATCATCTCATCCAAGAGCTACTTGCCCAGAAGCCGGACATTCTCATCCTCCACGAAACTCCGCTCGGCCCAGCCGCCGATTTGAGGGGCAATGAAGAGCTTGCAAGGAGGCTCCTGAGCGACCGGGAGACTTTGGTGGTCTGCGGCCACTGCTACTGGCCCCGCCCAGTGGCCGAGCTCGCCGGACGGGTGCAAGTGCTCAATGTCGACTCGCGCGCCGTGCTGCTCCGACGGCCAGGGATGCCCCACGCGACGAAGCCTTGACCGACACGCTACTGAAGGTGATGGGCGACTGCATCAGAGACGAACTTAGGAGTTGGCGCCAACGGCTCAGGTCGGAATCTGTCCTTCCAAGAGCGTGATAGCGTTGGCAGTACACCGCTCTTTCGTGGGGGTCCACCTCTCGCTACGAGAACCCGCATGAGCCTCAGAACCCTCGTAATAAGCATTTCTGATGCGTGTCAACAAGCCTGCCTCGGGACGACCTGGGGACATACTCATGCCACCAAACTCCTCGCTCCAAAGGCAAACGGGGAGCGAGCTTCCTCTCTCAACGGAGCCCGGTCGTCACCACGAGCTTCTCCTGCGGCGTGAAGGTGACCCGGGGATAGCGCGAGGGGTCGGACGGGTCGCCGTCCCAGCGCACCGTACCCAGGACCTGGCCGTTTCGTCCACAGGTAAAGCGGATCCGCCCGTCACGCGGCAGGGTGAGTCTGACCTCGCGTTTCTGTCCCGGGGTCAGCCGGTTCTGAGGGCCGAAGTCGTCTCCCTGAGCGAAGATGTGCACGTTCTGGCTCGAGCGGTTCTCCAGGATCGCGACCACCTCGGTGGCCCCGGCCGGAGGTGGCGGGGGAGTCGTCTTGACGGCCGTGCCGTAGAGCGCGACGTCTCGGGCTCCGAACCATCCGTTTCCGGAGAAAGCCAGCCGGAAAGCCGTGGCCTCGATGGGCTGGCTGAGCGAGAGACTGTAGTCCGGAACCGAGTTGCTGCGTCCTCCGCCGCTCAGTTGGACCTTGTTGATGTTCGTGTTCTCGAGGCGATCGAGGCGGACCCATCGGCCGTCGGGGGTGAGCAGCAGCATCTCCATCGCGCTGTTGTCGGTGGTGACGTCCGTGCCCGCCTCGAGGATGCGGACGGCGGTCACGCGATACGTCCCGTCAAACGTGAACTGGAGCCAGTCCGAGCCGTTCTTGGCGTTGCACCAGGTCCCGCCCGTGAAGACGTTGCCCTGGCAGTTGGCGTCGTAGCGGCTCTCGCAGGTGACAGTGCCCCGAGTGATGCGCCCGGCGGCCGGGTTCTTGGGCGGCGACGGCGGACGAGTCGTCGAAGCTCCTCCCACCAGATCGGGATGAGCTTTCACCAGGCTGTTCCGTCGCTCGGTGGCCGCCTTCAGCTTGGGATCGAGCTCGAGGGCGCGCTCGTAGTCAGCCAGGGCGCCCTTGAAGTCTCCGAGCTCCTCTCTGGCGACTCCCCGGTTCTGGTAGCCAGGGGCCGACTTCGGCGCCAGCCGGATGGCCTCGTCGAAGTCCGATCTGGCCCCGGCGGGGTTCCCCAACTTCATGCGGGAGTTGCCCCGACCCAGGTAGGCGCTGGCGTCGTCCGGCTTCAGGGCGATCGCCTGCGTGAAGTCGGCTTCCGCCCCCGTCGGGTCAAGGTAACGGTTCTTCGCGTAGCCGCGTTTGACCAGGGCCGCGGAGTTGTTGGGGTCGAGCACGAGCGCCTGGTCGTAGTCCGCGATGGCCCCGGGCAGGTTGCCCTGCACCCGGCGAGCGTCGCCGCGGCGTTCGTAGGCTCGGCCATTGTCCGGGGCCGCCGTAATCGCCTGCGTGAAGGCAGCTTCCGCCTCCGCCGGCTTGCCGTCGGCCAACAGCTTGTTACCCGCATTGAGCGAGCTCTGGGCCGCCGAGCCGCCGGCGACCGTGAAGGTCCAGGCGCGCTCGAACTTGCCGCCTGCCGTAACGCGGGCCCGGTGGGTGCCCCCGGAGAGATCCTGGAGCGGGACGTAGCGGATTCCGAAGTTGCTGATCTCGGAGGCGGCGGTCACGTCCTGGTCGTCGAGGGAGACGCGCACCGTCCGCGTGTCGACCTGGCGTCCGTAGGCGGCCAGAAGGGTCGGACGCCGCTCGGCCTTGCCGACCGGCCAGGCGGGCTGCAGATTCTTCTGCAGAGCCGTCATCAAGGCGTGCATGTCGGGCGCCTCCGGATCCCCCTCGGTCATGAGGTCGGGGCGGATCTTTCCCGCATGCTTGTAGGGCTCGGCCAGCTGGCCGCCCTCCCAGGCGGCCCGGACTTCCCGGTAGGTCTGGACCGCGCTCTTTTGCTCGGCCAGGGAAGTACGCGCCAGGGCAAGGCTGCCGCGGAAGTCCTTTTCGGTGGTCGGCGCCAGCTCCCACGCGCCCAGGGACTCTTCCAGCACCCGCACTCCCTCGGCCCAATCGCGACTCTTGAAGCACCGGGTCCAGGCGGTCTGGTGCTCGGTGACAAAGGCGTTCATGGCCAGGTTGGCCTCGTTGTATTCCTGGCTCGCCTGCTCGAGGATCTTCGGACTGCCCCGCATCCCCTGCTGGCTGTTGTACATCGCTTTCAAAGTCTCGTAGGCGGTGAAGGTCTTCCTGGCGGCCAATTGCTCGCGGAACGTCTTCAGGAGCTCCAGCATGCGCTGGTAGCTCTGCCTGGCCTGGCGGGCCTGGGCCAGCTTGGCCGCGGCGTCCTGGTCGGACGGAGCCAGGCGAACGCACCCGTCGAGCAGCCGGATCGAGCGATCGAACTCGGGCAGCGGGGACAGGCCCAGCAGCTCCCAGGCCAGCTTCTTGCATTCGAAGACCAGCCAGTCGGTCAGGCCCGCGGGTCGGCTGCCGGCCGTCTCGAGCAGCTCCAGAGCTTCTTCGTGCTTGCCCTGGCCGACCAGGGCACGAATCTTCTTCTCCAGGGCGTCGGCCGCGGTCGGTCCTCCACTCGTCGGCGGGGTGGTGGGGGAGGAGACGACCGTGTCCGGGGGCGTCTTGTCGGGCGGCGTCGTGGTGGGTGTCGTGGCCGGGGTCGGGGTGGTTTCGGGCGTTGCCGGGACGGGCTCGTCGGGATGGCCCGGGGCCTTGCGCTCCTCGTGCACGCCCGTGATGGTCAGGCTGGCCAGCATCGCGTCCAGGTCCTTCTGGGTGGCTTTGCGCCGCGCATCGATGGAGGGTTGATGCTTGCTGCGGAGGGAGTCGGCCAGCTTGCTGCCGTCGGGTCCACCCGTGTTGGTCCAGAAGTAGGCCTGCGCCTGAGATTCCACGATGAACCCGTACTTGCCCTTGATGAAGCGCTTGCCGTTGCCGCGGAAACCCGCCACCATCACGTTGCCCTCGACCGCGTCGCCCAACTCCTGGGAGTCCATCCAGCGCACGCTGAAGGTTGCTTCGCCGGCCGAGCCGGTGGCGTGAGCCGAGCCATTCCCGTTGTCCATCTTCTCGTCCACGGTCAGGCTGGACGGGCGACGGTAGGCCAGAGCGCCCGATTCCCGCTCTCCTCCCTGCCAGCCCTCGCCGCAGAGCGTCAAGCTGAAGTGCGGAGCCAGAGTCTTCACGACGGTGGTCTCGGAGGTCGCCAGGTACTTGCCCCCGGCGTCGTAAACCTTGACCAGGAAGCTCCGCGGCTCGTTCCAGCCGAGCTGGTATTTGAGGCTCGGCTCGCCGGTCGTGGCGATCGACATCTCCACGCTCTGGCCGCCCTGGTAGCCCTTCTGCAACCACTCATAGCGGCCGGCGGTCATACCCGCGGGCAGCTTGACCGTGAGCTCGAACTCGTCGGTCTGGAGCACCTCCGGCGGAGCGAGGATGGTGGGCTTGAGCACCGGGGCCTCGGGCGTGGAGGTGGGGGTGGGAGTCGGGGAGGGGGTCCGAGGCTCTTCCTTCACCTCGATGCTGTGAGGGACGCTGGCCAGCAGGCGAGCGCCCAGGTCGTTGTCCAGGCGCACCTCCAGGGTCAGGTTGCGCTTGCCGGTCTTCCCCATTTCGACGGCCAGCCGGGGACCCTGGCCGATCCGAGTCCGCTTGCCCTTCCCGAATTCCTCGAACCACCAGCAGCGAATATGGGCCTGCAGCCCGGGCCGGGCGTACTCCTCGGGGAGAACCGCTTCCAGGAAGACCCGGGTCAGGGGTTTGACCTCCCTGTCGCCCTGGACCGAGCAGGGCAATTTGACCGTGGCGCGCCAGAGAAACGAGGGCAGCGTGGCCTGTGGAAACTTGTGATAGTCCACTTTGCTGGGCGACTTGAAGCTGACCTCCACGAAGGGCAGCCATGAGAGGCAGTAGAGCACCTTGTTGACGGCCGACACATCGGAGCTGACGAAGTCGTCGCTGCCGTACACCGTTCCCCCGGAGAAGGCCAGGAACAGGTTGGCCGATTCGTTCAGAAACTCCGGGTCCTGGCCGGCATGACAGTTGTAGTAGATGACCTCGGCATCCGGGGCAAAGGCGTCCAGGACGGCGGCGTCACCCCGGTTGTAGGCCCGCATCCGGCAAGTTCGAAGCGTAGCGGCGTTGACGTCCTGCCCGAAGTCGATGATCCCGCCCTTGCCTCCGGTCTGGTAGCCGTGACCCAGGAACACCGCCCGGCGGATCCGACCTCCTCTGCCGACCTTGGCCAACTCCGAGAGCGTCTGGTCCCAGCTCTTGGGCTCGAGAATGAAGTCGAAGTTGGCGGCGATGGAGTCGCGGTCCTTGCCCAGGGCCCAGTCCTTCTGGTAGCCGGGCGCCATCACCAGGACCTGGATCTCATCCCCGCCCGCTTGCAGGCATGGGACCGCCAGAAGCGTCAGGATGAGCAGCAGAAGAAGACCTTGGCGAGCAGACATCTTCGGTCACCTCCAGCCTGACTCTAGAGGCCTGGCGAGCGACTTCCAATGACGGGGATCAGTCTGCGTCTCTCGCGAGACAGGGAGCCCAGTTACGAAGCGTTCGGGGAAAAGCTCACTGACCCGTCGCGGCCGGCTCGCGTAAGATAGGCCTATGGTTCTCCGAACCCGCACGAAGCCTGAGAGGGCTCGTCGCTCTTACCCGGAGAACCTTCATGGGGCCTCCAGGATGGAGTTCCGACTGGGTTTGTGAGGCGGCTGGGGGCTGAAGTGGTCATCGGTTCCGGATCGGAACGGTTGAGCCATTCAGGGCGCACGCGGGAGTCGTAGGGCCGAGCCCGAAGATTCCTACGATGAAAGAGCACGAAGAGCTTGGCATGACACTGGAGCAATTCGAGTTGTTCCAGTCTCTGACGCAGGGCTTTCCCCACCAGAATGAGGATGGAGTGGACCTTTCCCTCCTGCGGCATAACCTCGCCCTGACGCCTGACGAACGACTGGAGAATCTTCAGGCCGGAGCGAGGTTCTTGCTCGAGATCGACCGTGCCAGAACCGCCTGAGTTTCGCAGGATCATCGAGATTCTGCTAGGGAATTCCGTGGAAGTCGTCGTGATCGGCGGGGTCGCAATGGCGTTGCACGGGTCGGCACATCTTACGCGCGACATCGACTTCGTCTACGCGCGAGACAAGTCGAATCTGGAAGCATTGGTTAGCTCGCTGGCGCCTTTTCGTCCGCTGCTCCGCGGAGCACCTGCGGAATTGCCCTTCCGTTGGGACAGCCGAACCCTTGAGCTGGGCCTCAACTTCACCCTCAGCACCGACTTGGGGGATCTCGATCTACTCGGGCTGGCACCGGGAGCACCACCATACGCCGAGCTTCGGGAACGAGCCGAAGTGATGTATCCAGGGAAACGTCCCCGCCGAGAAGGACTTTATCGCCTTCCTGGAGCGCGACCTGGCCGCCTATTTCAAGCAGCGAGCGGGCAAGCAAGTAACGGTGGATTATGAGATGCTGCGCGACGGACCGACCCAAACTGGCATTGGCTACCCCAAGTTTTTCGTCTGGGTCAGAGTCCTTGAAGGTGACACGGTCCTGGAGGAAGGGGCAGTAGTCCTGGCAGCGATGGACAAGAAGGAGTTCTCCGTGATGGACTACCACGAGGCAGGTTCCCTCAGGAACTCACCCCAGACAGTCCGGGACAACTTCCCTTCTCCGATAGCAGAAACGATCTTGAGCAGAATGAAGTGACTCCTCACGCGATCGGATGGCTACGACACAAGCCGGAGGATGGCGTAAAGATCGAGTTCGTCGGCGAGCCTGACCGTGAAAGGTTGGATTGAGGACTCGTAGGGAGGGAAGGTCCATCCAGGAAGAAAGCCCTCCAGTGCCCGGTCGTCGAGCAGCTGGGTGCCCAAGAAGGGGCGCAAGTCAGCGTCGACGCAGGTTTGCACGCTCAACGTCCAGGAGTCCACCATCAAGCCGAAGTCTTCCTTCACGTAAAACGTGCCACGTTCACTCCGGAGGCAGGCAACAGGACTGAGTAGCTCCTCCCTGGGCGGGGGAGTGCGAAGGACAAACGTCGAGGCAGAACTGACATCCGCGATCTCCAGCTTATAGGCTAGTCGGCGAATGATCTCGACGAAGTCCCACCAGCCCTTCCCGTAAGACAGCTTGTGGTCGGGGTTGTGCTCGGCCACCCAGATGTCGAAGTGAGTCACGCGCTTTTTTTGCGGGTCTTGCAACATCAAAGCGGATCAGGCCCTGGCGTCCAGGCCCTCCCCTTCGGCCGCTCTGCGCAGGTTCTCGGCGAAAGTCAGTAGGACCAGGTCGGCCCGCTCTTCCCGCAAAGTGGCGGCAAGACCGAGGTGCCACAGGTCCGCTCCTCGCAGTGGCCATCGCTGAGACAATTCGAGGAGCAGTGCCGGGTCCGGACTCACGGATGTGTAGATCCAGCCATTTCTGAAGTTTTCAGTAGCGCGAGCCAGGTCTTGAGCTTCGAGACCCTCCCGTCCCAGGCGGGAGAATCCGGCGTAGAGCTCTGCGGCGCCCAGCGACGAGGCCAGATGGACCCCCTCGGTGCCGTACCAGGCCTGAGCCTCCGCCGTGTGCGCATCTTCCAGAAGGGCCGAAAGTAGAGCCGAAGTGTCCCAATAGACTGGAATTGCCAGCTCGCTCAAGTAGAGTCTCTATCCTCGCGGAGAATCGCGTGGGCCCGTCCGGTCGGCACACCCCTGATCGGCTCGGGGATGGGCCGGGACTGCGCTTTCTGGCTTGCACCCGGCTCGACCCAGCCCATTCGCTCCAGGTCAACCAGCCACTCGGCGAGGCTGAGTTCATCGGCCTCGACAGGGACAAGCTTGGCCACCGGGCGGCCGCGATCAGTTATTACGATCTCTCTACCGGTGCGCAGTTCCTTCACGAGCATGCTGAGGTTCGTCTTCGCTTCGCGAATTCCGCAACGACGAGTCCCTCGCGGCCCCTTTGTGGTTCTCATGGCCACATCATGATACCGCCACTGGTCTTTTCGGTCAATGTCTGGCGCCGGGAAAGGACCGGGAGATTCGGAACATTGTTCTCACGCGGAGATCTTACATAGAGCAAGAGAATGAAGTCCTGTCTTAATTCCAGGGCGTTCAGCCTGCGGCCGGTTGATCGCGTTGATCACAAAGTCACGGTTCTCCGAACCCGCAGGAAGCCCGAGAGGGACTCGTCGCTCTTACCCGGAGAAGCCTGCATGGGCCGCGCCTCGCCGCACTGGCGAGAGCGACTTCATCTCGGGCCGGCGGCTTCCCGATGCCAGCGTCGGGCTCCCGGCCCGCTGGGCCGTGCGCCCCGGCATGAAGGCTCACCTCGCAACTTTCCCCGCCACGTGCGGCCCCACGAGCGGCAGGCGCACGCGGAACCTCTCCGTCTCGCCCACGAAGCCAGCCGCCCCCACGGAAGCCAGGGTCTCCCGGTTTGGGCAGCAGCCGCCGCAGACCCGGCTCCAGACCGGCTGCACCCGGTCTTGCCACCAGCGCTCCCGGCTGCCCGGCGGGGCGGCCACGTGCTCGACGAAGGCGAACACTCCCTGGGGCTTGAGCACCCGGCGGATCTCGCCCAACACCCGCGCGGGGTCGTCCACCGAGCACAGGACCAGGCTGCCGATCACCGCGTCAACGCTCGCGTCCGGCAGGGGGATCTCCTCGGCGCGGGCCGCCAGAATCGTGGCGGCGGGGTCCTTCGCGCGCAGATAGCGGTGCAGACGGGGCTCCGGCTCCAGGGGCAGCCATTCGACCCCGGGCGCCAGGTAGCGACGGTTCACGCCCGTCCCGGCACCGATGTCCAGCACCCTCCCGCGCAACGGCCCGAACAGGGCCTCCTTGCGCGTCCCGTAGACCCGGTGCAAGAGCCGCTCGACCCAGCCGACGAGCATTCTTACTCCGACAACAGCCGGATCAGCTCGCGGGTGGAGAGGCCGGCCGCCTGCGAGCCCTCCTCCAAGAGATGCTCGGCCAGCTCGCGCTTGTGGGCGTGCAGGGCGACGATCTTCTCCTCCACGGTGTCCTGGGCGACCACGCGGTAGACCGTCACCGGGCGCTCCTGGCCGATGCGGTGGGCGCGGTCCGAGGCCTGGTCCTCCACGGCCGGGTTCCACCAGGGGTCGAGGTGGATCACGTAATCGGCCGCGGTCAGGTTCAGCCCGAATCCGCCCGCCTTCAAGCTGATAAGGAACAGGTCGCCCTCGCCGCCCTGGAACGCGTCCACGCGCGCCTTGCGCTCGGGCATCGGGGTGGAGCCGTCCAGATACTGGTAGGTGACCCCCGCGCTCTCCAGAGCGCTGCGCACGATCTGCAGCACGTCCACGAACTGGCTGAACACCAGCGCGCGGTGACGGTTGTCGCGCAGCTCCTCGATCAGCTCCAGCACCGCCGTCAGCTTGGCGCCCGGCAGACCGCAACCGGGAGCGACCAGCTCCGGATGGCAGCAGGCGCGGCGCAGGCGGGTCAGGCCGGCCAGCACGCTCATCGGGTCGGACTGCTCGTTGAGCCGCTCCAGCGCGTCCTGGCGCAGCCCTTCGTAGAGCTCGCGCTCCTCCTGCGGCAGCTCGACGTGCAGCGTGATGTCCGTGCGCGGCGGCAGCTCCTTGAGCACCTGGCTCTTCGTGCGCCGCAAGAGGAACGGTCCCACCACACGCCGCAGCCGGTGGCGCGCGGCCGGGTCATCGGTGTTGAAGCGGCGCTGGAAGCTCTGGTGCGTGCCCAGCAGCCCCGGGTTGAGGAAGTTGAACAGGTTCCAGAGCTCGCCCAGGTGATTCTCGACGGGCGTGCCGGTCGTGATCACGCGGAAGTCGCTCTCCAGCTTCTGGGCCGATTTCGAGCGCTGGGTCGAGGCGTTCTTGATGGCCTGCGCCTCATCCAGCACCACCGTGTGCCAGCGCCGCTTGCCCAGCTCCTCCAGCACCCCGTAGCTGGCCACCAGCACGTCGCGCGGCCCCAGGCCCGCCAGGAACTTCGCCCGGTCCCGCGCGGGCAGCTGGTGCACCACCAGCGTGGGCGCGAAGCGGGCCGCCTCGTCCAACCAGTTGGGGCAGACCGAGGTGGGCGCCACCACCAGGGCCGGCCCTCCCGAAGAGCGCGCCAGCAGCACGGCGATGGTCTGGACGGTCTTGCCCAGGCCCATGTCGTCCGCCAGACAGGCTCCCGCGCCCAGGGCCGCCAACCGCAGCATCCAGCGGACGCCGTCTTCCTGGTAGGACCGGAGCTCGGCTTCCAACGTCCGGGGAATCTTCGGCTCCACCGCGCGGGCCGCGGCGATGCGGGCCTTGTGGCGCTCCCAGGCCTCGTCGCCCGGCAGGTCCTGCAGCGCCTGGGCCGCCAGCGGGTGGACGCGCTCCTTCTTGCCGTCGGTCACGGCGCGCAGGTCGTCGAGCTGCCGGCGCAGCTCCTCGGTGAGGGCCAGGTACTCTCCCTCGCCCAGGGCCACGAAACGCCCGCGGGCGTTGGCAACCAGCTCGAGCAGCTTGGACAGCGAGAGGCTGCGGCCGTCGTCGAGTTGCAGGTTGCCCTGCACCGAGAACCAGTCCTCGTTGGTCGTGGAGACGCGCAGCTCGAGCGCCTCCTTGGCCGCGCGCAACTTGAGGGCCGCGCCCTCGGGCCACTCGAGCGGGACGTCGCGCAGCGCCTCCAGCAGCTCGAGCGAATCCTCCAGCCAGTGCGTGCGCCAGCTCCACTCGGCGGTGGGCTCGGCGCCCTGCAGGTAGGGGCGCAGGGTGGCCGCCAGCTCTCGCTCCCGGGCCAGGTCGCGCTCGGTCTCCACCTGCGCGTTCCCCACGCGCGGGGGGCCCTCGCCGGGCGGGAACGCCGTCTCGTTGCCCAGGGGACGCACCCGCACCTCGGCCCGCAGCCCCGGACCCGAGGGGCGCATGAGCACGCGCGGCTGGCAATCGGCCTGGATCTTCTGCGCGCCCAGCCCCTTCCAGCCCCGCACCTCGACCTGGCTGGCCACGGTGCCCAGCGCCTGCTGGAGCTGCTCGGTCCCTTCGGGGGGAATGACCAGCCCGCTGCCCACGATCGCCAGCAGGCGCTCGAGCGCGGCCGTCTTCTCGTACACGACCAGCCTTCCGGGCTGCTCGTCCAGCGCGATCTTGCGGTTGAGAGTGAATTCGGGCGTCACCGAGATCACCCAGTCGTCCCGGTCGCGGCGCACCTCGACGGCGCTCTCGCCGCGCTCCACGCTAAGGAGCGCGCCGGTTGCATCCACCACGTGCGGGTGACCGACCAGGTCCACCCAGGCGCGCTCGTTGAGCACCAGGGTGGTGTAGCGCGAGCCGCCCGGCTGCGTGTGCTTGAGCACGCGATGGTCCTGCTCGATCAGGTAGCTCGGGGCCGACTCGCGCAGCTTCTTGAGCGGGATCGTCTTGCCGCCGCCCCACTCGCCCGAGGCCAGCCGCCGCTGCTCGCGCGCCTCCAGCTTGCCGTCGGCGTACTCCCAGGCCAGCCGGGCCAGCCCCTCGGGCTCCTTGCCGGAAGTGCCCTTCAGACCGGCCAGCTCTTCCAGCGCGCGCTGCCAGGGGGCCTGCGAGCGGCCCCAATCGACCAGGGAAGGCGGACCGCTTCGCCCCTGACTGCGCTCGAGCAGCTGCGCGAGCTGATCGGCGGTCCAGGTCAGTCCCGCTTCCCGCGCCGCGTCGCGCCGCCGGGCGATCTCCTCGAGCCGGCCCGGAAGCTCGTCCGGAAAGCTCCAGAACATACCCAGCGCCACGAAGAGCGCATCGAAGCCCGGGGGCAGACCGACCTGCATCTCCTGCAGGACCGCCGCCCTTCCGCCCTCTTCGCCGATGCGGGCTGGCCACTTCAGGGCCTCCATGGCGCGGGGATACTGGCTGTCGCGGAACGTGAGCTTCTTGAGCTTGTCCAGCTGATTGGCGCGGATCAGCGTGAGCGCATAGATCGGGCCGTTCAGGTCGAAGAAGAACGGGCGTCCTCCGACCGCCTTGCGATGCTCCTTGAGGGCCGCTTCCATGAGCGCGGGCGCCTTCTCGACGCTCTGGAACACCTCGGGCCAGCAGCGCTGCCCGAGCTCGGCTTTCGGAAAGCTGGCCAGCAGCTTCGCGACCGCCTCGGGGCCTTCGCGCACCAGGCTGTAGTCGCACTGCAGGGCCAGATCCGCCACCGTTTTGGGGGCCATCACCTCGGTGCGAAGCGGGCTGAGGGTCAGCATGGAGCGCTTCATCTCGTAGCGCAGCAGCACGCGGCGAGTGGTCTCGGGCAGCTCGGCGTCGGCCGGGGTGAAGAACAGCTCGTCGACCGCTTCCGGGGTGAGGCGCTCGAGACAGCCGTCCAGCACGCTGGCCAGTCCCAGGAACGCGCTCAGGCGAGCGCGCGCCTGCCAGTCGTCGAGCTTCATGCCCCACCAGCTCGGCGACAGCAGCTCCAGCAGCGCTTCCAGACGCTTGGTCTCCAGCTTGCGCAGGCGGGCGTCGGCGGCGGAGCGCTCCAGGACGTAGGTGAGGCTGTTGGGGGTGGGGGAGGTGAGGACTCCGGGATGGTTTCCGATCAGCTTGTAGAGGAAGTCGTGACGGATGTCGCGCTCGGTGCGCCGCAGCATCGTCTCCCAGTGCCGTGAGTCCAGAGGCCGGTGATAACAGGCCAGATGATCGAGCAACAGCTCCGCAAACGGGACCGACATCGTAAAGTCAGGGCCTTTCTCCCGGGCCTGGGCCTTCGGGGGGCAGGGTCTTCCCGCTCCCCGGGCTTCAACCTTCCTGCTGGTAGAGCCGCTCCAGGATGGCGACGCGGTGGGGCATCTTGCGCCGCAGGTGGGCGAGAGCGTCGGGGTTGCGGGCCACCGCCAAGAAGATCGACCAGGTCTCGGCGAAGTCCTCGCCCGGCCCGCGCACAGCGTTGCCGCCCACGTTCTCGCCGCCATCCTGGCTCATGGCGTTCTCCCAGCCCGGAGGGATCCACGAGCGCGCGGAATCGGTATCGCCCGCAATGCGCGCGGCTTCAGCCTGCTTCACGCCCCAGTCTTGCCAGCCGGCCGCGCCCTTCGCGCCGGCCTGCGCCAGGGCTCCGTCGGCGGCGGCCTGCGACTCTCGCACGGCCGAGGCGCGCCCGACCTCATGTCCCACCTCGTGGAAGAACGTCAGGCGATCCAGGTAGCGACCGTTCTGGAAGAAGCGGATCGTCCCATCTCCGTGGTCGACGGCCTTGGCCAGCTCGTTCTCGGGACACTTGCCGGGCACGATCTCGATGCGCTTGACCCGGGCCCGCGACTCGGGTGGCAGGTCCAGCAGCATGTCCACGAGCCCCGCCACGCACGGGAGGTTGGTGGGGGCGCTGATCTCGAGCTGCTGCCGGTCGAGCTGCACCCGATAGAGCGTGACCCCGTTTTCCTCATGCAGGCGTGTGACCGTCACCTGGGCTTTCTTGCCGGACGAATTCGTGAAGCTCGTGGGCTTGCCGGTCAGCAGGCGCGGCTCGTCTTTCTCGCGACGGGCGTGCTCGACTTCCTGGCGATACTCGTCCGCGGAATACCAGGGCGGCCCGTCGTGGTCGCGGTCCTCCGGTCGAGTGTGCGTCTCGTCGTGACGGGCAAAGGACGAGAATGAAGCCAGATCCTGGCGACTGATCCCGACCTTCGGCTTGCATCCCTGGCCCGCCGCGGGACCGCTCAGCTGAGCCAGCTGCTCGAAATACTTCCAGGCCAGGCGGACGGCGGCCGTATCCTCCGGCGACAGGTCGGGACGGCTCATGGCCGCGTCCAGCTCTCCGATGGTCAGGAGGCCGTCGCGATCCGCATCCAGCTTGTCGAAGCACTGCTCGAGCGCGAAGCCGAACTCGTTGCTGTGCCGGGAGCCTTTCTTGCGGCTGGACCAGTCGGAAGGGGTCGGGGAGGACTCGACCCGACAGACGGCGCCTCCGGTCGCGGCGGGGGTCTCGGAATAGCGCGCGGGCACGGGCGGCAGCTCGGAGAGAGGCAGGGACCGGAGCGCCTGGATCCCATCCAGCGCCTCGCGGTAATAGCTCAGATGCTGCCGTTGCTGGCCCTCGGGCAGCTCCTGGACGAGCGGCAGGCCGGCTTCCAGAGCCTCCAGGGTCGAGGTGCGCGCGGTCGGCTGAAGGCGGGGGGCTCCCAGGTAGGACAGCCCGATGGTCGCATCGGCCATCTCAGAACGTGCCGAAGATGTAGAAGCCCGATTCCTGGCGGCCGTCGCCCTCGCAGTGCTCGACCCGAGCCCCGACGTGACCGTCTTTGGCCTCGACGCCCGCCGAGCCGCAGGTTCCGCGGGTGCCGCCCTGCGACACCTGACCCACGATGATGGCCCCGTCGGATACGCCGTAATCGCCCCGAATCGTCAGGTCGATCTTGCGCCTGGGCTCCTGGCCGGGACGGGTCGTTTCGGTCGCCCGCGCCTGGCCGCTGACGCTGCCGTCCGGGCCCTTGACCTTGACCGACGCCTCGCCGGAAACTTTGCGCTCCTCGACCTTGCGCGTCTCCTGGACTTTGGCGCCGGCCGAGATCTCGACGCCATCCTCGGTGGTGGTGGTCGCCCGGGCCGAGCCCGTGGTCGTCGTGCTGGTGGAGCCGTCCGGCTCGACTTTCTGCACCGTCTGGCCGTTGGCCGCCTGCGGTGGGGGAGCGGTCGTCCCTTGATAGGGCGGAATCATACTGTCCTTTTCGGCGCGTTTACGTCTGTCCCTACTCCTGCTTCAGGGGAAGATCACCGTCGCGTAGCCCTTCACTCCGTTGTTGGTGGCCGTGATCTTGGCCGTGGTGCCGGGCGAGGGACCCAGAACCGTCACCTTGCCGTTGGCCGCGATGGACAGCAAATCCGGGCGATCGGAGGTGAAGGTCGTGCCGGCGGGGTTCTGCAGCGTCCCACCGGAGCCCTTGGCGGCGAAGACGGTCAGCGCGAACTCCGTGTCCAGGGGCGAGAGGCGTTTGTTGGCGGGAGAGACGAGCAGCGACGCGATGCTCGGATCGGGGTCGGGCGGGGCGAAGATGGCCTCGGTCGGGTCGGAAGAGAGAAGGAAGTCGGCCGAAGTCTGGGGCCCGTAGGGAACGGTCGCCGTGACGGTGATCCTGGCCCCGGCCTGCTTGTCGCTCACGCGCAGCACGCCGGCATCGTCGGGCCCGTTGGAGATGGTGGCGGCGCAATTGGTGGTGGTGAGGCTCCAGAGAGCCCGCTTCGTTACGTCCTCCTCGTAGTAGACGATCTCGATGTTGTCGACCAGCTGGTAGTGTTTCTGGACGCACTTGAAGCCGAACTGGCCCGGCGCCTCCGTGACCGGAACGACCAGGAGCTCCACCGGGGGGAAGTCGAGCTCGCGCACCAGCAGCACGCTCTCATAGGCCGGGTCGTAGTATCCGCCCGTAGGCTCGAGCTCCACGTCGCCGTCGGCCAGGCGCACGCCGAGGGCAAAGTCGAATTCCGCGTCGCTGGTCCAGACGCGGGTGTCGCCGAGGCCGGTCAGGCCGACCTGGTTCTTCAGGTAATTCTCCTCGTCGGCCTCGGAATGAACCTGGAACACCGACGCCTGGCGCAGCGCGAGGACTTCGTCGCGGGTCGGCAGGCGCCAGCCCGAGTAGCCGTCGTGGCTCTCGCCGGCCAGCAGCAGGGCCGAGGGATAGTCCATCGCGCCCTGCACGGGGCGGAACCACATCAGCCCCGACTTGAGGTCGATCAGGACGTTGGGGTCGAGATGCACGACCTCGACCCCCTGGTCGGCGTAGACGGTGCGCTGGGGAAGCAGCTGCTGCTGCTGTTTGCAGGAGCGATGGAACTGATCCAGGGCGTTGCTGGCGGTGCCCAGGAGCATCGGATCGGCCTGGTGGCAGGCCTCCACCAGCAGGTTCAGGGCGCGCAGCTGGTAGTTCTGGTAATACTGAAGCTCTTTCTGCAAGGTGGCGTCATTGTCGGAGTTGATGAAGCGCCCGCCGTCGCCGGTGCGATCGATGGTCTGCTGGATCAGTCCGGGCCCGCCGTTGGTGCCGAGCTGCGCGTTGGAGATCTCGCCGATGATCTCGGTGCGCGCCAGCACGTTCTTGAGCGCGTTGCTCACGTCGGCGAAGTTGGAGTCGGCACTCTCCATCACGCCGCTGTTCGTGTCGATGAACGAGAGGCTGTCGGCCAGCGACTGCTTGAGCTCGGCGGTGAGCGAGTTCTGGATGGCGGTCAGGATGGTGCCCAGCTCGGTGTTGATCTGGTCGAGCTCCTGCTTGATGGCGGTCAGCTGATTCTGGATCTCGATCAGGGAGGCGGTGTTGCCCAGCGGGATGCCCATTTCGGTGAAGGCCCACCCGATAGCCGCGCTGGCGACGTAGTTGAAGAGACCCTTCCCCAGGCCCGAGGCCAGACCGGTGCCGGCGCTCGTCAGCGAGAAGCCCGATTCCCCGTCGGGGACGTCGGCGCCCAGAGCCTGGGGTGCCTGGAGCGAGGCCAGGTCCTGGATCTGGGCGTCGAAGCTGCCGCCCTGCACCTGTTCGTTGAAATCGCGCGAGTCGAAGCCGAACTCGGGATTGCTGCCGTGACCGCCGAGGTCGATGCCGGCGGGCAGCCCGAGGAAGGCCGCGGTGCGCTCGTTGGCCTCCGCCTGAGACCACTCCGGATGAGCCTGCCGGGCGGCGCGCGCCAGCGTGGTCGGGATGTTGATCAGCACCGCGTCCCGACCGACCGCGAAGTTCTCGACGCGGATGGCGTAGTGGCGGTCGGGAGCTACCTCTACCACGACCGAGAAGGCGGCCGGGAAATCGCTCGCGGGCACCGAGAAGGCGCCGCCCTGCAGGATGTTCCCGGATGCCAGCACCCGGCCCTGATCGTCCTGCACCTCGAAGGGGGACCCCACCACGGGAGGATGCTCCGAGACGCGACCTACCAGCCGCGGCTGCGCCGGCGCGGGCGCCGGGCTCGAGCCCGTGGGAGACTCCGAGCCTCCACAACCCCACAGGCAGAACAGGATGAGTAGCAGCAACGAGCGTTTGGGCACGATTCCCTCCCCAGGGATACAGTTTTGGGGGGAGACTGTTCCTCCCGGGCCAGAGGTTCCCTGGTGGCGAAAATTTCCGAGCAGATCCCCCCTGGATCTTCCAGGGAGCTCCCGGAGCGGGGTATCCTGACGTCAGGAAGTCGCCTCACCGGCGACGACCCAACGGAACCCTCCAGAATCATCATATCTCCCTGTTCGAGCCTGACCCGCCCAAGGGTCGGGTTTCTTCTTTTTTCGTCGAAGACTTCGGACCGATGGAGACTCTCATCCGGGGGCTCGAGCGCGGGGAGAGGCCGGGGCCTCTGGTGCGGCACGCCGGCCCCCAGCTACGCCACGAGCTGGCCTTGCGCTGGTTCCAAAGCCGCAACGAGCACCTGGGGCGGGTCGTGCGCGAGCTGAAGCTGACGGCGCGCGAGCCCGACAGCGCGCGGGTCGTCACGCAGCTCAAGTCCGGTGTCGGCCGCCTCGTCCCGCCGGATGCGCCCCTGCTGCTGCGCGCCCTCAGCGACCCGGACGACGAGGTGCGCCAGGCGGCCGCGCATTTCCTCGGCAGCGGCCTGTCCGCCGAATGGGCCGACGCTCTCGGCGTGGCCGCCCTTTCCGAATGGTCCGCCGAGACCCGGCTCAAAGTGCTTCAGGCGGGCTTCGCGCCGGCCGACAAGGACCTCGGCCAGGTCTTCGGCTGGGTGGCCGGCACGGGCACCACGCCCGACCCGGACGAGGTGGCCCGCATCACGCCCCGCCTGACCGAGGAGCAGCGGAGCGTGCTGGCTTCGCGGCTGCGCAAGAGCGGCCGGGGGCACCTGCTGGTGCGGACCAGTCTGGAGCGCGTGCTGGAAGGGCGCGACGGCGATGCGCTGTGGGCCGAGCTGACCCTGGGTGGCTCCACCGACCCGCTGCAGGACGACGAGGTGCGGAAGCTCCTGGTGCCGCACCCGACCCCGCTCGAGCCGATGGCCCGTTTCGACACGCCCGAGCTCTACGCGGGCGAGGATTTTCTGGTCGTGCCGAGCGAGGCGATCCTGGCCCTGGACGATCTGCGCCTGATCATGGAGTTCGTGCAGGGCTACCCGCACGCCCACGTCGTGGTGGCCGGCCGCCGCCGCGTCGTGGTGCAGCCACGCTGGTTCTCGCTGCCGGACATCCCGCACCTCACCAAGGAGCATCTCGAGCCCAGCCGGTCCTTTGACCTGAACGACGGGTCGATGGTCCTCCTGCCCTTCGAGGAGCCGCTCGTGGGCGTCGGCGCCGACGACCGGCTCTACGTGCTGCAAGACCCGATGGTGCAGTGCTGGGATCTGACCCGCGGGGAGCTGGTCTGGCAGAGCCAGGCCCGCTGGGCCCGCACGTTGCTGATCGGCGAAGGCGTGCTGGTGGTGCTGGGCCCGGAGCACCTCGAGGCCTGGGACCCGGTCACGGGCGACGTCGTGGCCTCGCTCGACCAGGTTGGAAAGGCGGCCATCCAGGGCGACGTGCTGGCGCTGGAGACGCCGCCGGGATTGCGTCTCTACGGGCTGCCCGAGCTGGGCGAGCTGGCCGTGATGAAAATCCCGGGTTGCGCCGGCTGGAGCTGGCGGAGCGACGGCTCGTTGCTCGCGGCCACGTCCACCACGGTGCAGCACTGGGGTGGCCCGGACCCGTATCAGGCCCGCTGGCGCCAGCAGCGCAGTGGCAAAGTGTTGGAGTTCCATCCGCAACGAGCGGCTCTGGTCGCGTCGGATGGACGGAAGGTCGAGTTCTTCCACCCCGGATCCGAGTTCCCGGATCAGGTGGTCGAAGCCGAAGGCCGGCCACGCTTTACTCCCGACGGCACGCGCCTGCTGGTGGGATCGCAGGTCTTCGCCGTGCGCCTGGAGCTGCCGATGTCCAGAGCCTGCCCGGCCGACCTGACGCGAGCCGCCGCCAGCCCCAACCGTTCCGCCAGGCTCGTGGAAGCGCTGCTTCGCTTCCGCTTGCGCCACGAGGTGCTGCTGGGGGAGACGGAGCATTCACCGGAGGATATCGAGCTATGATCGAGCGCGCGCTGACCTGCCTGGAAGGACTGTCGGTGGGGGATGCCTACGGGGAGCAGTTCTTCCCCCGGCGGCACCTGCTCGACCTGCCGACCCCGCCGACCATTCCCGGCCCGTGGGCCTGGACCGACGATACGGCCATGGCCCTCGCCATCGTGGACGTGCTGCGCGAGCACGGGCGAATCGACCAGGACGCGCTGGCGCACCGGTTTCACGTCGTCTACGAGCGCGACCCCTACCGCGGCTACGGACGTGGCATGCGCGAGCTGCTGCCTCTGATCGCCGAGCCCGGGGCGTGGAGAGTGCACGCCCCGAAGCTCTTTCACCAGCAGGGCTCGCAGGGGAACGGCTCGGCGATGCGCGTGGCGCCGGTGGGCGCGTATTTCGCGCCCGACCTCGACAGGGTGGTCGAGCAAGCGGCGCTGTCGGCCGAGGTCACGCACACCCATCCCGACGGGGTCGCCGGAGCGATCGCGGTGGCCGTGGCCGCGGCCCTGGCGTCCATGCAGCCCGAGGACTTCCTCCAGACGGTGATCGACCACACGCCGCCGGGGTCCACGCGGCGCGGCTTGCTGCTGGCGCGCGACCTCGGTCCCGACGCGCCGCCCCTGGCGGCCGGCGTGCACCTGGGCAACGGCACCCGCGTGACCTGCGAGGACACCGTCCCCTTCGTCATCTGGAGCGCCGCGCGCAACCTGGCCGACTACGAGCAGGCCCTGTGGGACACGGTGCGCGCCCGCGGAGACATGGACACGACCTGCGCCATGGTGGGCGGCATCGTGGCGGCCGGGGGCGTGCTCCCCCCGCCGGCCTGGACCCGGGCGCGCGAGCCGCTACCCTAGGCGCCGCCGCAGGCACTCGATCAGCGCGGTGTCGGTGCCGCAGCAGCCGCCGTAGAGGCGGAAGTCGCCCAGGGCCAGCAGCGCTTGGGCGAACTCGTCCGGCGGGTCGGCTTCGGCGTGGTCGAGCGCGAGCAGCTCGGAAGGAGGCTTGCTCGAGCCGTTGGCCTTCACGCCCTGAACCCGCTCCAGGCCGCCCCGGGCCAGCACCTCGGCGCACACGCTCGGGTGCGTGCAGCCGATGACGTAGAACTCGGGGCGCGGCGAAACGCTGGCGTCGATCTCGGCGATCAGCGAGCGGCAGGGGGTGCCGTCCAGCATCGTGCCGTCCGCGTTCAGCACGAAGCCGACCGTGTAGGGCACGCCGGTGCGGGCGGCGGCCGTGGCCGCGCCCACCGTCTCGACGCCGCCGTGCATGGCGGCGATCGAGATCAGCTCGACCCCCCAGCCCGCCACGGCCTCCATCTGGGGCGTGTGATAGGCGACGGCCTGCTTCAAAGTGGACTGCCGGTCGGGCCGGTAGGACGCGTAGCGCGGACCGATGGGAGCCGTGATCAGGGCGGTCGGGGGCGCCACCTCGCGCACCAGGTCCAGGCACGCGCGATTGAAGCGCACGAGGTCGTCGTCTGCGAAACCCAGCCGCTCCAGGTGAGCCGGGCTGCAGCGGTAGACGGGGGCGTTGAGCACGATGGGAAAGCCGTCGGCCGCCCGGGCGTCGCGCGCATACAGCGCCTGCAGGGCTGCGCGACCCTCGGGAACGTCGACCAGGGTGAAGATGCACATCTCCGGATCCACCTTCAGCTTCGTGCCGAACTGGATGCGGGTCTCCATCGGCCCGTCGTAGAGCCAGACGGGGTGATCGTCTAGAGTCATTCCCGTCCGTTCGACGCCCCCGGTCCGGAGCCTTGGAGGTCGAGCGAGGCGCTCTGCTCCTCCGGGGTCAGCCCCGCGGGCTCGACGTTCTGGGAGATCCAGGCCAGACTCTGAGCGAGCAGCTCGTCCACCACCTGGTCGGCGCGCTTGCGGGCAGCTCCCTCGCTGTCGAAGGTAAGCGACGGCATATCCCGCCGGACGTGGAATTTCTGCAGCGGCTGCCCCTCGGGGCCGACCACGGTCAGATCGCCGATGACCCAGTACTCGCTGGAGCGCAGCTCCATTTTCAGGGCGCAATCCCAGTGGTCGCCCGGCGTGAGACGGCCCAGGACGCGGTCGTTGAGCTGGTCAGAGCCCAGGTCCACCGTGGTGCGCAGAGGGATGGGCAGGGAGTAGACCGTGGGGGTGGCCCAGCACAGATTGAGGATCGTGTTGCTGGCGGCGCAACTCGGCCAGTCGGTGATGAACGGGATGTTCAGGTCGTAATCGTCCTCGTAGCCGCGGGCGCTGAGGCCCAGCCAACCCACGCGCACGCGCGCCGGGGTGGGCGACAGGCGCGCCACCATGCGCTCGTTGGCGAGGGCCCGGAGTTCGGTCACGATGGGGAACACCCCCGGAGCGGTCGCCTTCACGACGTGACGTCCGGCGTCGACGTTCAGGGTCACGGGCGTGGAGCCCACCGGCTGGTCGTCGAGCTGCAGCTCCAGTGGCTCGCCGGCCGACTCCAGCGTCAGAACGCTGGGGGCGTGCGCGAGGGAAGCGGTCCACTCGGGATTGTCCCCGAGTTTCAGGGTTACCGTGCGCTGGGAGGGCACGCAGTCGGGCTGCACGAGATCGAGCTGGTGGCGCCCGGCCGGGAGCAGGACCTGACAGGGCGTGACGCCCAGCTCGACATCTCCCTCGCGCACGCTGGCGCCGGACGGGTCGGACGCGACACGCACTCCGGTGACGACCTCGACGCTCGTGACCAGGTCGCGGTTCTCGCGCTGGGCGCAGCGGAAGGCGTCCTCGGCCGCCTTGCGGGGATCCTGGAAGTTGCGCACGAGGTTGCGAATGTGAACCCGGTTGCCCTCGCGCTGGTAATAGCCCAGGGCCGGCAATTCGCGGCCGGTCAGGCGCAGCTCGCGGGCGAACTCGCGCCCGAGTGGCTCGGACAGGTCGATGGTCTGCAGGCTGAATTCCAGCGAGGACAGGTGGTTCTGCTTGATCAGGACATAACAGAGCCGCCGGGCGCGGATTCGAAGGACAAGCTCTGCGTCATCGTGGCGGGCTACACTTCAGATATGGGCAGCGAGCTCCGCCTGGCCGGGCTGGCGACTATCCAACACGATGGCCACCCCCGGCTCGGCCCCGGCGGGCGGAGCCGCCAGCAAACCAAGCAGTGCCATCGCGACGAGCGACCGATGCATGATTCAGAATCCCCCTTTGTGATGTTATGAAGCTTTCTTTCGCAAAGTTGATTCATCCTCTTTCAGGGATGCTTCAGGCCGGGTCGGCAAAATGCTGGTGTATGCTGACCCCGATAGGCTCGAAGGTGCTCGATTGGATACGTCCCGGCAAGCTGCGCAAAGCGGCCGACCCGGAGGCCGCGGTCCAGGACATGGTCACCTTGAGCCGCCCGCGCTCCTCGCCCGGTCCGTGGCGCCAGCTCGGCATGGTGGCCGCGGTGGTCCTGGCCGTGAAGTTCGCGGGGCCGCTAGCCTACCACCTCGATCCGATCCAGCCGGACGCCTCCCAGATCTCGGTCCAGGTCGACCAGGCCGCCAACAGCGCCTGCGCTCCCAGCGGGCGCATCATCCCCGGAACGCCCGCCGAGCGGGGCAAGCTCGAGCGCGTGCAGAGCACCTTGCAGCACTACTCGCATCGCCCCGAGATCAACTACCGGTTCGTCATCAGCCAGATGAAGCAGCCCAACGCCGAGTCCTGCGCGGGGGGAATGATCGGTCTCGACCAGGAGATCGTGAGCGGCCTCGACGAGCAGGAGCTGCTCTTCGTGGCAGCCCACGAGCAGGGCCACGTCGAGGGGCGCGACCACGCCAAACTGCAGTCGTTTCAACAGCAGGCGATCAGCCGTCAGTTCAACATGCTCTCATGGCTTCCGGGCTATGATCAGGCGATGGAGAATGACCTCTTGCACCACGCCCGCGGCAACGAGACGGGCGCGGATTGTTACGCCCTGGGCGTGCTGCGGGCCGAAGGGATTCCCGCCGCCAAGGCCGCCTCGGCGCTGCAGAAAGTCGAAGCCATGGTCGAGCGCCGGCTGGGCCACGCCACCAGTGGGGGCGGCCACGGGGACCACCCGGAGACGAGCCAGCGCATCGAGCACCTGCTCCAGGGGTGCTCGGGCTGATCAGAAGCGGCTCAGAGTGAAGCCGAGGAGGGCGCCATAGGTCGAAGCAATCCACGGATTGCACATCAGCCCTCAGCCAAAGCCGAACATCTTGATCACCTGTCCGTAAGCCAGACCGAGCAAAGCCCCCACGACCGCCGCAACATAAGGGTTCATGGGAGTAGGATTCGCGTCAGATTCGTTTCAGCCTCTTGCGATAGGCTGGAAAGCATGAACATCCCGGAAGAGGCCAGGGAGGGACTGAGGGCGTCGGGCGCCGTCCGCTGGCGTTTCTGGGAGCGCACGGCGCTCAACCTGAAGGAGGCCGAGCAGGCGATCGACCGGATCTCGCACAGCGAGCCGACCCCAGAGCAGGCCGCGGTCTTGAAGATGGCGAGCATCGCCGCCTCGTCCGAGGTGGAGCCCGGGCAGCGGCTGACCGTGCTCCGCGAGGCGATGTCCCGGCTCACGCAGCGGGTTGCGGGAGACCTGAGCGGGATGGCGGCGATCGCGCTGGCCCTGAAGGAGCCCGTCCCCAGGAGCCTTCAGAAGGACCACCAGCTGGTCGAGTGCCTGCCGGACACGGGATTGCTGGGCAAGGTCGCCCCCACGGACGACTGGCTGCTGCACAGCGCCGCCCAGGTCGCTCCCCGCAACGGCCAGGAATGGGCCGAGAAGCTGAAAGGGTGTCCGAGGGCCTCCGTGCAGGCCGCCCTGAACGAGCTCTGCGACGACGAAACAAAGGGTTGGCTGCAGGAGCTGAAGGACCATGCCGGCCTCGAGCAGATCGAGCGCAAAGCCCTCGCGCTCACCGACCAGACCCTGCCCGCGCACCAGTGGGCCCTGCAGGTCGACGAGAGCGTGGCGGTGGCGACCTGGGGCCTGGGCAAAGCGCCCGAGCACGAATGGAAGACTCTGGCCCAAAAGCTCCCCGGCATCGACCGGATGGCTCTGCTGCGCGTCGACGCTCCCTTTGACCCGCAGCAGGCAGCGGAGCTGCTGGCGGGGCACCCCGACGCCGCCCGGAGGCTCGCCGAGGTGCGCCCGAGGGACGCCGCGCTGCAGCTCGTCGCGCGCCTGCCGGAGCAGCCAAAAGCGCTGGCTCACTATGCCGAGGGCAGCCTGACCCCGGCGAGCGTGCTCGGCAAGATGCTCTCCACGATTCCACCGGACGTGACCCTGCGCAACATCGAGACGACCGACCCGCTGCTCGGAGCGCTCCTCGCCCAGACGTGGAGCCGCCCCGATGCGCAGGCGAAGCTGGCCGTGGCGGGTTACCAGGCGACCGAGAAGCCGGGCGCCTCGACCGCCTCGATCGGGCTGGCGATGGCGCGCGCGACCGGCGACCTGAACGAGAAACTCTGGGCCGCGCGGGCCGCGCTGAAGGCCTGCGACTGTCCGGCGCGGGACACCTTTCTGCAGCTCACCGAGCTGAACGGCACCAACGAGACCTGGTGCCGCGCCGCGCTGGCGCTGGCTTCGCTGCGGGCCATCGAGAAGAACCCTCAGGCCGGCACGCGCTCCGTGGTGGAGGTGGTGCTGGAGGCCGGCACCACCTGGGCGGGTCCCGCGTGGCGCGAGACGATGTCGGACTTCCTCGGCGCCACGCTGGCCGAGAGCCAGGATCCGATGTCCCAGGCACTCGCGAGGAAGCTGCGCGAGCACGCCAACCAGCAGGTGCTGGTGGAGCTGACGCAGGTGCTCGACGACCGCATTCTGCGCAACGAGAAGGCCGACGTGGCCATCGGGGAGCGCGGCAACCAGGTGCTGGTGGGCGGGGTGCGCCTGGACAAGAAGGTCGGCTCGGTGCCGCTCAACGACCTGCAGGCGTCGGCGCCGGAGCCCGAGGTCACTCCCGTCGCCCTGCAGCTGGACGCGCCTCCGGAGCCGGGCATCCAGGTCGGGGGCGAGTGGAAGGAAGCCTACAAGAGCGGCATCGGCGGAGTCTACAACCCGACCACCGGCGAGATGGAGTGGAAAGAGTCCTACAAGTCGGGCGTGGCGGGCATCTACGACCCCGATACCGGAAAGGTCGAGTGGCAGGAGTCCTACAAGTCGGGCGTGGCCGTGCTGCGCATGCCGAACGGCAAGATCGAGTGGAAGGAGTCCTACAAGAGCGGCATCGTGGGGGTGCTCCAGCCCGATGGCACAGCGTCCTGGCCCGAGGGCTACAAGGACGGCGTGGCCAGGTGCCAGCGCCCCGACGGCAGCTGGGTGGTCAAGACCGACTACAAGACCGGCATCGCCGGCGTATGGGACGAAGCGAAGGGCGAGGTCGACTGGCACACCTCCTACAATTCCGGAATCGCTTACGGGAGCAGCGATCCGGAGAAACCGACCCTGGCCACAACCGCCTCCGTCAGCATGGGCTGGGACGACGACGATTGAAGCGGTTGCTCCTGTTGGCGCTCACCGGCGCCATCGCGCTGGCGGCGCCCACCGATCTGGTCGCGCAGATGACCCTGGAGGAGAAGCTCGGGCAGCTGCAGCAGCGTCTGACCGATGAGCCCGCCACGGTGGCGCTGGTGCGCGCGGGACGGGTGGGCTCCACCCTGAGCGTGCTGGGCGCGGCCCGCTGCAATCGCCTGCAGCGCGTGGCGGTGGAGGAGTCGCGGCTGAAGATCCCCCTGCTCTTCGGCTTTGACGTGATCCACGGCTACCGCACGATCTTCCCCGTGCCGCTGGGGGAGGCGGCCAGCTGGGATCCGGCCATGGCCGAGCTCTCGGCCTCGGTAGCCGCCCGCGAGGCCTACGCGGCGGGCCTGCGCTGGACGTTCGCCCCGATGGTGGACGTCGCCCGCGACCCCCGCTGGGGCCGCGTGGTCGAGGGCGCCGGCGAGGACCCGGTGCTGGTCTCGGCCATGGCGCGGGCGCGGGTGCGGGGCTTCCAGGGCACGGACTACTCGCAGCCCGGCCGCGTGGTGGCCTGCGCCAAGCACTTCGTGGCTTACGGCGCGGTCGAGGCGGGGCGCGACTACAACTCGACCGACGTCTCCGAGCGCACGCTGCGCGAGGTCTACCTGCCGCCCTTCAAGACCGCCGTGGACGCGGGCGTGGGCACGCTGATGAGCGCCTTCACCGACCTGGGCGGCGTGCCCGGCAGCGCCAACGTCTTCACCCTGGACGAGGTCCTGCGCCGCGAGTGGAAGTTCGACGGCTTCGTGGTCAGCGATTACAGCTCGGTGGAGGAGCTGATCCATCACGGCATCGCCGCCGACGGCGCCGAGGCCGCCGAGCTGGGCCTGAACGCGGGCGTCGACATGGAGATGGTCAGCGAGAATTACAACCAGCACGGCGCGGCGCTGCTGGCTGCGGGCAAGGTGACGCCCGAGCAGATCGAGGCCTCGGTGCGGCGCATCTTGCTGGTCAAGCAGCGCGCCGGTCTGTGGGAGCGTCCCTACACGGAGGAAGGGCTGGCGGATCGGTGGTTCCTGAGCGCCGACCACCGGAAAGCGGCCCGGCGCGTGGCCGTGAGCTCGATGGTGTTGCTGCGCAACGAGCGCAATCGGCTGCCGATCCCCGCGCAGGCCTCCACGATCGCCCTGCTGGGCCCCCTGGCCGACAGCAAGGTGGACCTTCTTGGCTCCTGGGAGGCGGACGGGAAGGCGGCCGATGTCGTGACCGTGCGCGAGGGCATCCAGCGGCGTCTGGGTGCGGCCGGCAAAGTGCTGTACGCCCCGGGGCCGCGGCTCGACCTGGTCCAGAAGGCCGACTACACGGTGCTGGTGGTGGGGGAGCCCGCCCGCTGGAGCGGGGAGGCCCGCAGCCGCAGCGACCTCTCGCTGCCGGCCGACCAGGTCAGGCTGATCCAGGCCGTGCACGCCACCAGGAAGCCCTATTGCGTGGTGCTGATGAACGGCCGTCCGCTGGTGCTGGGCTGGGTGGCCGAGAACTGCCCGGCCCTGCTCGAGGCCTGGTATCCCGGCACCGAGGGCGGCAACGCCGTGGCCGACGTGCTCTTTGGCGACCAGAACCCCGGCGGCAAGCTGCCGATGACGTTCCCGCGCGTCCTCGGCCAGGTGCCCATTTACTACAACCACAAGGCCACGGGACGCAGCAATCTACCCCCGGACCACACTTTTGCCAGCAAGTACCTCGACGTCAGCAACGAGCCGCAATTCCCGTTCGGATACGGACTGAGCTACACGACCTTCGAGCTCTCGAATCTGAAAGTGGCCCCCGGTCAGGTCGAGGTGACTCTGACCAATACGGGCCTGCGCGCGGGGGACGAGGTCGTGCAGGTGTACCTCCACGACGTGGCCGCCAGCGTCACCCGGCCGGTGAAGGAGCTGAAGGCTTTTCAGCGCGTCACCCTGGGTCCGGGCCAGCAGCAGCGGCTGACTTTCCCGCTGGGTCCGGAGCAACTGGCCCTGTGGGACCGCTCGATGCACTGGCGCGTCGAGCCGGGCGTGTTCACCGTGACCGTCGGCACGAGCTCCGAAGGCGGGCTGACCGGGGAGTTCCGCATCTAGCCCGGGTCAGGCGGCGGGAGGGTTCTCCAGGCGGTCGAGCCGCTGGCGGATCTCGTCGAGTTGCTCCTCGATCGTTTCGGCTGGTCAGATGAACGAGGCTCAGGTCAGCCGGCTGCGGGCGTCTTCCTTCTTCAGCTCCAGGATCGCCTCGGGCATGCCGGGCTCGTTGGCATACCGCTGCAGGTATTCGGCCGCCTTCGCCGGGCCGTAGAACTTCTTCACGAAGACCACCGCCGCCAGGCGCTGGGGGCGGGTCAGATGGCCCAGGTTGCGCTGCATCACGGGCTCGAAATGCGGGCCCAGGCGCTCGAGCCAGGAATAGACCTCGTTGGAGGTGCTGTTGACGCCGTTGCCCAGCAGCAGGAAGAGCTCGTCCTGCCAGGGCTCGGGGGAGTAGCCCAGGGCCTTCAGATGGCGCAAGAAATCGGCACGCGGCTTTTCGAAGAACTGCAGGAAGACCTTGGGATGCTCCAGGACGAGCTCCTGGAACGCCACGATCTCCTCCAGCAGCTCGCCGGTGGGGGTGCCCAGCATCTTCAGGTAGGAGCGGACCAGCGCCTCGGGCTTGAAACCGCCACTCTCGAGCATCCACACCACGACCCGGGCGCGAATCTTGCCGATGCCGCTCAGTGACTTGAGATAGGCTTCCAGCGGCTCGAGGCCGGGCTCCCAGTCGGAGCTGACGAGCACCCCGCAGGCGGCGAACAATTGCCCCAGACGCCACATGACGGCCGGCTGCGTCTCGTCCACCAGATACTCCCGCCGATTCTCCCCGCGGTGGATGTCCGGATGGTTTCCCAGGCGCGAGAGCACGGCCGCGTCTTTGCCCGACAGCACGAAACGCACCGCGACCGGAGCGTCTTTTCCGAGCTCGGCGAGGTCCTCGAGCAGCGCCGGATTGCCCGGCACTTTCTTGGCAAAGGGCCACATGCTATAAGGTCTCGGCCGTCACCAGCTTGTTGCGTCCGGTCTGTTTGGCGGCGTACAGCGCCCGGTCGGCCTCACGCAGGGTCTCGCTCAGAGCGGTCTCCGGATCGTGGGTGGCCAGGCCCGCGCTGAGCGTCACGATCAGCTGATGCCCGGCATAGGCTACCGGCTGGCTCTCCACCAGCCCGCGCAGCTTTTCGGCCACCGACGTGGCCTGGTCCGAGGTCGTGTCGGCCAGCAGCACCAGGAACTCCTCCCCGCCCCACCGGGCGCACAGATCGAAGCTCCGAAGGTTTTCGCGCAAGAGGCGCGCCACCTCCTTGATGACCTGATCGCCCGCTTCATGTCCGTAATTGTCGTTGATGCGCTTGAAGTGGTCGAGGTCGACCATCAGCAGCGAGAACGTCTTGCCGCCGCGCGCCGCCCGGTTGGTCTCGGCCTGGAGCCGATCGACCATCCCGCGCCGGTTGGCGATGCCCGTCAGCGGGTCGGTCAGCGAATCGCGCTGCAGCACCGCATTGAGATCTTTGAGCTGGCTCTGGAAGCCGTCGGAGATCTTGGAGATCTTGTCCAGGCGCCGGGACAGCCGGGCGTAGCGTTTGGAAAGGCGCACGTGCTCGGGCAGCAACGGGTTGCCGGTGTGCTCTTGCAGCACGCCGTTGAGCCGGCGCGTCTCCTCGGCGTTCTCGTCGGCGCTCTTGAAGCGGCGCTGCGGGTCGACTCCGCGCGAGCAGTCGGGGCAGACACCCTGCGAGAGCACCGCCTCGGAGTGCCGTCCCAGGTAGGATTCGACCTCGTCCCAGTAGCCCTCGTCGTCGCGCACCTTTTTGCAGCGCGAGCAGATCGGCACGAAGCCTCGCAGGGTCCGGACCTCGCTCAGGGCCGTCCCCAGGCGGTCGTTGGCCGCGACCAGCTCGCGGTTGAGCTCGCGCAGCTGCGACTGGTAGCCGTCGGAAATGCGACCGATGCGTTCGAGACGGCGATGCAGCCTGGTGCGCTCCTCGTGGAGCTTGCGGCAGACCGCCAGCAGCGGATTGTCGGCGTGCGCCGGGTCCGCCAGCAGGGCCTCGACGTCGCTGGGCACGTTACTTCTGCGGCACCACGAAGAATGGCAGGGTGACTTCCTCGCGGAACTCCTCGGCCATCTCCAGCGCCCGGTCGTTTTCCTCGTCGTAGAACCAGGTCACCGTCACCTCGCGGTTCTCGCGGTGGGCGTCCTCGAGCAGGTCGAGCAGATCCATCAAGCTCTTGATGCTGCTGGTATTGAGATAGGTCAGCCCGATCTCCAGCTTGACCGGCAGCGTGGTCGATTTGAGGAAGTCCTCGACCCAGGAAAGAATGGGCCGGAAGAGCTCGAGCGAGTTTTCCGGGTAGGACTCGCCTTTGAGCAGCAGCACTCCTGACTCGGGGTCGAAGCGGACCTCGGGAGTCGATGCGGTCGGGACCAGCGTCAAGACGTTCATTCACACCACCACGCGCAGACTGAAGAACTGTCGCCCATCGGGCAGGGGACGAAATTGCCAGGAAAGCGGTTGCGAGGCCCGGCGGGCCATCTCGATGAGACCCAGGCCGGCGCCCCCGTCGGCGGGGCGTTCCTGCCGGAGCTGCTCTTTGTAGAGCGCCTTGAGCGCCGCCTTGTCCAGGCCCACGAGCTTTTCGAGGCGTGCGGTCAGCTCGGCCACGTGGGCTCCGTCCATGACGTTGCCCGAGTGCACCTCGTAGTGGTCGCCCTGCCTGGCGATGACCAGAATGCCGTCGGGCGCCGAGCCGGAGTAATTGCGCACGTTCTGGGCCGCTTCGATGTAGACCGAGAAGACGTCCATCATGGCTGACTTCTGCACGGTCTCTGACTCGAGGTAGGCGCGCACCGCCGTGCCCAGCTCCTCGATGATGCCGTGGCTGAAAGAGCCGCTGAAGGTGATCAGCGACCCGGAATCGTTCAGATTCTCTTTGAGCTCGAAGAGATTCATAGTTGGAAGGCCACCACCGTGATGTCGTCCCGCTGCGCCAGGGCGCCCTGCCACTCGCGCACGAAATTGTCCAGCAGTGCTTCGAGCCGGTCTATTGGTTCGCCCTTCCAGCCTGCCAGGGCTTCCTGCAGGCGGCGCACGCCCAGTCCGTAGCCTTTGGGGCCGCCCGCCTGGTCCAGCACCCCGTCCGTCATCAGGAAGTAGCGGATGCCCGGGGAAGCGTCCAGAGTGTGGTTGGTGAAGCGGAAGCTCTGGTCCGAGTCATCGTAGCCCAGGCTCATCTTGTCGCCGCGGACGAGCTGGAAGCCCGTGCCGTACTGCACCCAGAGTGACATCTTGCCGGCCGCGAACACCATTTTGCGCCGATCGGGCGCGATGCGCAGCAGGGCCAGATCGACCCCGTTGGAGCCATCTTGCAGCAAGAGAGCGCGCAGGGTCCGATTGAGGTCACCCAGGAGCGCTGCCGGATCGTCGCTACTGCCCTGGGCCACGGCGCTGTCGAGCAGCGCTTTGGTGGCCATCGTCATGAACGCCCCCGGCACGCCGTGTCCGGTGCAATCGGCCACGGCCAGCAGCAGCCCCCCGTCGGGGTCCTCGTAGATGGCGTAGAAATCGCCGCCCACCACGTCGCGCGGGCGCCAGTAGACGACGTGCTGGGGCAGCAGCCGGGCCAGCTCGGCCGGCTTGGCCAGCAGCGCCGATTGGATGAGGCGCGCGTAGTGGATGGACGACATCAGCTTGGTGTTGATCGCTTCCAGCTGCGCCTTGGAGCGGGTCAGCTCCTCGGTGCGCTCCTCTACCTTGCGCTCGAGATTGTGGGTGTAATCGCGGATCGTGGCCGTCATGTGGTTGAACGACTCGGTCAGGTGGCCGATCTCGTCCTCGCGGTCCACGGTGAGCAGAACGTCGTAACGGCCGGCGGCGATCTCGCGCGTCTGACCGGTGAGGCGCGCCAGGCGGCTCAGGATGAGCCGGTCGATCATCATCGAGACCAGCAGGATCGTGGCCAGGAAGCTGATGGCCAGCAGCCCCAGGATGGGCAAGAACTGGCGCGAGCGCACCACCTGGGCGGGATCGACGAGCACCACGGCGATCCAGTCGATCTCCTTCATGTAGGTCGCCGCCGCCAGCATCGGCCGCTTGTCGACCACCAGCTCGAAAGTCTCCACCTGGGTGCGGCCCTCGATCAGGTTCTGCAGGTGCGCCTGCACCACGCCCGGGTCGTCCACCAGGTTGTCGATCTTGAGGCGCTTTGACTCTTCCTTGATGCGGGCGTTGGCCTCCATCAGCTGCTGGTCGGAATGGCCCTGCACGAAGCCCTGGCCATTCACCAGGATGGTCTGCACGCCCGGCTCGGGCGAGTGCACGACCTCTTTGAGAAACTCGGTGAGATCGAGTCCGCTGCCCCCCAGTCCGACCTTCTTGCCGTCCTGCTTGACGATGGCGTTGATCCAGACGTTGGTCAGGCCGAGCTGCTCGGAGTGATCGACGTGCAGCGCAAAGTCATCCACCTGCTCGATGGTGGCGGCGTACCAGGCGGTGGTCGGATCCCCCGGCTTGATGGTGTAGCGCAACTCCAGCGGGCGCTTGCCGTCGCTGAAGTAATAGTTCTTGCTCTTGTCGATGACGAAGAAGACGCTCTTGTCGGCAAAGAGGCGCCGGAAGCTGTCCAGCTCCTCGAGGGCCAGTTTACGCAGCGCCGGGTCGCTCTCGTTCTGGGCCCAGCGCTGGAGCAGGGGAGAGTCGACCAGCTTTTGCGCCAGCACCAGCTCGCGATCGATCTTGGCGAGGATGTGGCCCTTTTGCTGCTGGGCGTATTGAGTGGCGTAGGAAGCCCCCAGGCTGCGCACGATCTTGCCGGCCACCTGAAAAAAGCCGAGCACGGCCAGAGCGCCCACCACCAGGTAGATGCCCACGACCAGCAGCAAGAAACGCCCGCGAAGACCCATTGCTCTCCTTTATAACCGCCGGACCTGTCCGATCAGTCGGGCAATGTATCGCCTTTGTATCCGCGGGAAGGATCCTCCTGCGCGTGGTAGCCCTCGAGCTGCAGGCGTCCCAGCCGGCGAAAGAGCTGCCGCCCGTCCTGCAGGCGACCATCCAGGGCCAGGAGCGTCAGCCCGTGCACCAGCGCCCAGGCGCCCAGGGCCATTTCCATGGAATCGCCGGGGCGGAAGGCCCGCCTCTTCTGGCCGTACTGGATGCTCTCCACCAGCATTTGAAAACACGCCCGTGCGGCCTCGCTGTCCTCGGGAGGCGTGGGCCCGAACATCACCCGGTATTGATGGGGATGCTCCAGCCCGTAGTCCACGTAGCCCTGACCCAGCTGGATGTGCCGCTCGGTCGGGTCGTCCACGCCCTCGACGGCGGCCCGCATGCTGGCGAGCAGCCCGCGGAAACTCTCCTCGGCCACCGCCGCCCAGAGCTCGGCTTTGCCTTCGAAATGGCGGTAGGGCGCGGCGTGACTCACGCCGGCCCGCTGGGCGACGGCGCGCAGGCTGAGCGCCTCGTAGCCGCTTTCGACGACCAGTTCGAGAGCGGCCTCGATGAGCGCCCGGCGCAGATCCCCGTGGTGGTAGGGCTTGCTCATTCCAGGGCGAGCTGGTGGGTCTTGACGGCACGCAGCGCGAGGTAGAGCAGCAGTCCCACCGGGCCGAACATGAGCGTGAAGAAGAGGCAGGGCAGCACCAGGAGGTGCGAGATGCCGTGCTTCTGGGCGTCGCGCGACTGCCAGGCGCCGATGAACAGGTCGAAGGCGAGGTAGTGGATCCAGCCGATCAGCACCATCCAGCGGTCGCTGAACAGCTTCACGACGTCTTCCAGCGAGCCGAAGCCGCCCTCCACGCTGCCGAAGTGGAGCGCCAGCAACACGGCGTAGCTGAGGCCGAGCGCGGCGGGAATCGCCACGCCGGAAAGGAGTCTGGCGGTCTTCCTGGGCGTGAGGGCCAGGACGATCCAGCCCAGGATGGCCACTTTGTTGGCGACGGCAAAGATCAGTTCAGGACTCACGATTACCTCCACGGGCCCAGACGAGGGCGATGATGCTCAGGCTGGCCCACAGGACCAGGGCTCTGAGAGTGAGAGTGTCGGGGTGAATGAGCGGTTGGGCGCGGTAGGCCTGCCACAGGATGATCCCGGTCAGGGCCGTGTAGGAGGCGGCCAGAAGGACCACCCCGCTCCTGGGGCGCCTCGCTTTCATGAACAACAACCAGGTCAGAAAGGGCACCACCTGCATGCCGTGCAGCCCGACGAAATGGGCGACCCGCAGATCGCCGTGGGTGATGCTCCAGTTGGTCAGGGGCATCCCCGGGCCGCCGTCGGGAGCGCCCACGGTGTGGTGCCCGAGCAGCTCGGGCATCTCGCCGCGCTGCAGGATTTCGCGTTGCTCGGGGGAGGGGGCCAGCATCAGGGCGCCCAGCGAGCCACCCAGCACGCTGACGCCCACGCCCAGCGCCAGCGCCAGCTTGAGCGTGTGGCTACGGGAATGGCGCCAGAGCAGCACGGAGCACGCCGCGCTCAGCAGCCACACGATCAGGATGGCGATGCCCATCAACTGGAAAATGATGCGGTCCGGCATGACGATGTTGAAATGGCTGTGGCGTCCTCGCGCGGCCTGGGTGACGACGCACACCATCTCGATCACGAACATACCGCCGATGGTATTGCCCAGCCAGCGCGCCAGGCGACTCTCGGGCAGCGTTTGCAGCATGGCCGTCAGCGTGGCCGTGTAGAGCAGCACGGAAAGACTGAATTTGAGCGGTTTGAGCCAGAGGGGCGCGCCCGCCAGCACGCGCGTGTCGAGCGTGAGACCGGCGAGGCAGAGCAGGGCCAGGGGAATCATCGCGAGGGCGGTCCAGGCGAGCAGCGGTTGTCTTCGAGTCATGACGATTCGACCTCTCGAGAATGTTTGCGGCGACAACATAGCACGCTATGTAGGCACTGTCAACATGGTTCCTGGCAGGAGCCTCGGCGAAGATCGGCGGGTGAAGGTGAGCGCTTGAAAGTCGGGACGCTGGAGTGGTCGCGCGCGACCGGCGGGCGCCTCTCGTTCGGCGACCAGGTCCAGCTGGTCGGCCAGACCCTGGTTTCGCTGCTGGGAATGACGGCCCAGACCTGGCGAAAGCGGCTCGGGCTCGCGCGGAGAATTCGCGTGGGCGAATTCGCTCCCCCCGAGGTGCCCTGGGCCTTCCAGCTCTGCCAGCAGCTCTCGCCCGACTGGCTGGTGAACCACTGCCTGCGCTCCTACGCGTTCGGGGCGCTGCTGGCCCAGCGCGACGGGCTGAAGTTCGACCGGGAGCTCCTGGCTATCATCTGCCTGTTGCACGACCTCGGGTTCACCCCCGAGCACGCGCCGACGCCGGAGATGCCGTGTTTCGCGGTTTCCGGCGGCCTGGCGGCCCACCGGGTCTGCCGGCAACACCTCGACGAGCGCAGCGCCGACCGAGTGGCCGAGGCGATCACGCTGCATCTCAACTCCGTCGTTTCGGTCCAGGATGGCGTGGAGGCCCACTTGTTGCGCCAGGGCTCGGCCTGCGACGTGATCGGGGCGCGCCTCGGGCAGATCGACCGGCCCCTCCGCGAGCGCGTCCTGCAGGCCTATCCGCGCCTGGATCTCAAGCGCGAGCTCAGGCCCGTTTTTCGGGCGTGCGACCGGCCGCGCACGCGAACAGCCTTCTTGTGCCGGCTGGGTTTCCTCCAGCGAGTGGAGAGAGCCCCTTTCCCGACCTAAAGCCTGCGGGTCTTGGCGGCTTCCTCGGGCGACAGGTGCAGCGTCATGCCCGGGAAGACCACCGTCACGGCGCCCGGGTCGGCCGTCTTGACCACCCCCGAGCCCCAGCGCGAGTGAAAGACGCGGTCACCCACGCCCAGCGGGTCGTTGGCCAAGGGCGCCAGAAAGTTCTCCTGCAGCGTTTTGACGCCTTTCTTGTCGAAGTTGATGGTGACCAGGTCGCGCTCGGTCTTCTCCACCGTGCCCTCGCCGAACAGCTTGTGGATCACGCGCTGTCCCTCGCGGAACTTGGGCGGCATCACAGGACGCGGCATGGGGGCGGTCTTGGGCTTCTGGGGAGGGGCCGATTTGCCCCACCCCTTCCAGTTGCCCGAGCCGATGGACGGCCCGTCGTCGTCGCGACGCCGTTGCTCGGGCACCACGAAGTCGAGCTTGCCCAGCAAGAACTCCCCGGGGATCTCGGCCAGGAAGCGCGAGGGCAGCTTGGGGATGCGCGTGCCGTGAATGTCGCGCGTTTGCGCCCGGGAAAGGCGCAGAATCTGGCGGGCACGGGTCATGCCCACGTAGCAGAGCCGCCGCTCTTCCTCGAGCTGGGTCGGATCGTCGACGGAGCGCTGGTGGGGGAACGTGCCCTCTTCCATTCCGGCCAGGAAGACCACCGGGAACTCCAGACCTTTGGCCGCGTGCAGCGTCATCATGGTGACCGCGGCCGAGGCGTCGTTGTAGGTGTCCTGATCGCTCAGCAGGGAGACCTCGGCCAGGAAGGCGTCCATGGACTTCTCCTCGGCGTTGCGGTCGAACTCGGCGGTCACGTTCTCGAGCTCGTCGAGGTTCTCCAGGCGCGCCTGGGCCTCGACCTTGCCGTCCGCTTCGAGCCATTTGCGGTAACCGCTCTGCTTGAGGATCTCCTGCAGCGCCTGGGTTACGTTGACGGGCTCGTTGTTGACCACCTCGGGCTCGTCGAAGAGCGACTCGGCCGGGGCCGCTTTCACCTCGACGGAGTCCAGACGATGGCGGAGGGCGTCCAGCCAACCGGCCATGCCCTCCATGGCCTCTTTGGACTTGCCCGTCAGCCCGGCTTCGCCCGCGTGGCGCAGGGCTTCGTAGAGCGGCACGTCTTTGTCCAGCGCGAAGCGCTCCAGCTTCTGCAGAGTGGAATCGCCGATCCCGCGCGGAGGCACGTTGATGACGCGGCGCAGCGAGATGGAGTCGGACGGGTTGACGAGCAACCGCATGTAGCTGAGGACGTCCTTGATCTCCTTGCGCTCGAAGAAGCGCAACCCGCCCACGATCTTGTAGGGCAGACCGTTCTGGATCATCGCCTCTTCCAGCAGACGGGACATCGAATTGGTGCGATAGAGCAGCACGAAGTCGCCGTAGGGCCGGCGCGACCCGCCTCCCAGCTCGCGGATGCTGCGGGCGATCTGCCGCGCCTCATCGCGTCCGTCGGCGGCCGAGTAGAGCTGCAGCTTCTCGCCGCCCGGCTTGTCGGTCCACAGAGCCTTGGACTTGCGGCCCTTGTTGTTGGCCACCACGGCGTTGGAAGCGTCCAGGATGAACTTGGTGGAGCGATAGTTCTGCTCGAGCTTGATGATCTTGGCCTCGGGGAAGTCTTCCTCGAAACGGAGCAGGATGCTGACATCGGCGCCCCGGAAGGCGTAGATGCTCTGATCGTCGTCGCCGACCGCGCACAGGTTGCGACGTTTGCCCGCCAGCAGCCGCACCAGCTCGTACTGCACCGCGTTCACGTCCTGATACTCGTCGATCATGATGTAACGGATGCGCTCCTGGTATTGCGCCAGCAGCTCGGGATTGTGCCGGAACAGCTCCACCGAGTAGACCAGGATGTCGTCGAAGTCCACGGCCTGATTGGCGCGCAGTTTCTTCTGGTAGAGCTCGTAGGCGGTGGCCACGTCGCGCTCGTAGGGAGAGGCCGCCTTCCGTTTGGCGTCGGCGGGCAGCACGAGTCCGTTTTTCCAGCTCGAGACCTGGTGCAGGAAGGCGGTGGGGGGAAACTTCTTCTCGTCCAGGCGCATCTCGCGCACGACCTCGCGCATGACCATCGTCTGCTCGGACGTGTCGTAGATGGCGAAGCGCGAGGACATCTCCAGCGCCTCGGCGTGCGTGCGCAGCCAGCGCGAGCAGACCGAGTGGAAGGTGCCCAGATCGGCGAAGCGCCCCGGGCCGCACAGCTCCTCGACGCGCTCCTTCATCTCCTTGGCGGCCTTGTTGGTGAAGGTGACGGCCAGGATCTGGTTGCGCCAGGCCAGCTTCTGGGCCAGGATGTAGGCCACCCTGCGGGTCAAGACACGCGTCTTGCCCGAGCCGGCGCCGGCCAGAATGAGAACTGGACCTTCGGTGGTGACGACGGCCTCGCGTTGAGGATCGTTCAAACCACCCAGTATTTCTTCCCAACCCATTGGAACCGCTCCTGTCGTCGCTCTAGGAGACGGCCTTTTCGGCTCCAGAACAGGTTTCCCTATAGAAAGGACGTTCTAGTCGTCGTCCTCGATGGGGGCGGGGCCGGTGAGGGGCTTCATTTCCTCTTCCTCCTCGCCGGGGGGCCGGTTCTTCTTGTCAGCCCGGGCCGCGCGCTTGGCTTCGGCCTTCTCCTTGCGGGCTTGCTCTTTCTGACGCTTCAAGAAAGACGGGTTCGGTTTAGCCATGATCCCTCCAGGCAACGGATTCGATTTTGCGTCCCAGGCCACGCTGCAAACTGCGCCACTTGGCCGACTCGGCCTCGGTGAGCAGGGTGATGGCGGTGCCCTCACGCTCCATGCGGCCGGTTCGACCGACGCGATGGGTCAGGAGCTCGCTGCTTTCAGGGAGCTCGTAATTGATGACCAGCTCGACGTGGTCCACGTCCAGACCCCGCGCGGCCACGTTGGTGGCCACCAGAATCTCGATGCGTCCCTCGCGGAAGTCAGCCATGACGCGGTCGCGGGCATTCTGGCTCAGGTTGCCCTGCAGGCAGCCCACGGGATATCCCATGCGCGCCAGCAGCTTGCCGAGCTTCTTGACACCGTGCTTGGTGCGTCCAAAAACAATGGTGGAGCCGTTGCCGCGGCCGTCGAGCAGCTTCTTGAGCACGTCCATGCGCTGCTCGGGAGCCACCCAGTAAGCCATCTGGCGGATGTTGGCGGGCACTTCGGCGGTATCCACCGCCACCCGCTCGGGCTGGTACATGTGCTTCTTGCTCGCCTGCAGCACCCACTCGGGCATGGTGGCCGAGAACAGGGCGGTCTGGCGCTGCTTGGGGAGGAGCGCGATGATGCGCTCGACGTCGGGCGCGAAGCCGCGGTCGAGCATCTCGTCGGCCTCGTCGAGCACCAGCAGCTCGACTCTATCCAGCTTGAGGGAGCCGCGTTTGGCCAGATCAAGCACGCGTCCGGGCGCGCCCACCACGATGTGGGCGCCTTTGAGCTGGGAAACCTGCGCCGTAATGGAGCGTCCACCGAAGACCTGCACGGTTTTGATGCCGTCGGCCTGGCCGAGCTCGTCCACGATGCCGGCCACCTGGGCTGCGAGCTCGCGGGTGGGGGCCAGAATCAGCGCCTGCACCCAGTTGTTCTGGGGATCGAGGAACTCCATCATCGGCAGGCAGAACGCCAGGGTCTTGCCGGAGCCGGTCTTGGCCTGGCCGAGAACGTCGCGGCCCTCGAGCAGCAGCGGGATCGTGGCGGTTTGAATGGGGGTGGGGGTCGAGATCTGCATCCGCTCGAGCGCTTTCAAGCTGCCGGGGAGCAGGTCATAAGGGGCAAAAGACAAAGAACGATTCCTTTCTGGTAACCGGAGCAGCATACAGGAAAACCTTTCGGTTGTCCACTCTTGGGGAGGTTCGATGGCGCGAGGAAACCCCGGTCTACAGATGGGCGGAGTCTACGTCGACCAGCTGGTATCGGATTTCATGGTCGAGCACAAGGTGGACGGGATGGCGCTGGCCATCGTCCAGGCGCCCTACATCTCGCGCGCTTGCGGCTACGGGGTCAGCGATCCGGCGCGTCAGTTCCTGGTCGGAACCCAGACGGTCTTTCCCCTCGGTCAGCTGGCGGACGCCTACACGGCCGTGGCCGTCATGCAACTGGTCGAGGGCGGCCAACTGGCCCTGGAGGACGTGCGTCCAATACTGCTCGAAGCGCGCGACTTCCCGGCGCTCGAGGCCCGAATCGCCGAAGCGAGCGGAGTCGGCTATCGCGAGTTCGTGCGCGCCCGCCAGATCGAGCCGCTGGGGCTGCGCCAGACGTTCTTCGCCGGGGACCGGCCGCCGGTGGACGACGCCCACAAGCAGTTTCTGCACGAGCACCTCTATATCAATCCGACCGAGTCAGCCGGAAGCTTCGACGGGCTCTATGCCTCGGCGTCGGACGTCAGCTTCTGGGACATCGCCCTGGCTGGCGACATCCTGATCAAGAGCGCCGAGCTGCGCGCGCTGCTCTACAAGCCCGGTCCCGACTGGACCAGCGGCCCCTGGGTCTACCCGGGTCGCCCGGGGCTCATGGTCGTGACCGGCACCGGGCCGGGCTTCTCGACCCTCCTGAGCCGCTTCACCGACCCGTCCGACCTGGTCTGCGTGACCCTGCTTTGCAATCGGGAGGGGCTGGACCTGACCCAGCTGGCGCGCCAGATCGCGGGGGCCTACGACGTGCGCCTGGGTCCGCCCGTCGAGACCGCCGGCATGCGCGTGCAGCAGAGCCCCTACGACGTTCCGACCACGGTCGAGCGGCTGGAGAAGGCCCTGGCCGCGGCCGGAATCGGTTTGCTGGGCGAGGTCGATCATGCTGCGGGCGCCGCCCGGGCCCAGCTGGCGCTGGCGCCGACCGTGGCGCTGAGCTTCGGCAACCCGGCCGCCGGGACGCACCTCATGTACTCGAACCCCGCGGTGGCCGTGGATCTGCCGTTGCGGGCGCTGGTCTACTCTTCTGAGAGCGGCGTCTGGATCGCCGCCACCGACCCGGTTGCGATCGCGCATCGGCACGGGATCACCGATCGTGAGGAGCTGGTGCACAAGATGCGCGCCGGCGTGGACCGCGTGTTGCTGGCCAGCGTTACTTCCCGCTGAGCGGAGCCTGCTTTCCCCACAACCGCACCAGCTCCATGCAGACGAGCGCGGATTGCTCCATGTCCTGCAGCGATACCCACTCCAGCGGCCCGTGGAAGTTCTGCATGCCACAGAAGAGGTTCGGCGTGGGGAGTCCGCGGGCGGTCAGGATCGAGCCGTCCGTGCCCCCGCGAAAGGCGATGAAGCGGGGTTCGATGCCGCACCGCCGGTAGGCCTCGACGGCCAGGTCGACCGGGCGCATGTCCTGCTCTAAGGTGTCTCGCATGTTGCGGTATTGGGGCGTGAAGGCCACCTCGACCTGGCACTTCGTGGGCTGCGCGCAGGCCTCCCGAAGCCGCTGCCGATGAGCCTCGAGCTCGTCGAGCTCGAAGGCGCGCAGGATGAACGTGAGCGTGCACTGGTGGGCCGACCCGGTCAGGTTGGTGGCGTGCAGGAAGCCTTCGCGCCCCGAGGTTCCTTCGGGTGTCAGCTCGCGGGGCAGCGCGTTGAGGATGTCCGCCGCGGTGTGCAGCGCGTTCACCAGCTTGCCTGTGGCGAATCCCGGATGGATGCTCACGCCGGTGATGGTCACCACGGCCTTGTCGGCCGAAAACGTCTCGTAGCAGAGCTCGCCGACCTCACAGGCGTCCAGCGTGTAGGCCACATCGGCCTTCAGCACGTCCAGCGGCAGCACCACGGCGCCGCGCCCGATCTCTTCGTCGGGCGAGAAGCAGACCCGCACGTCCCCGCCTGGATTGCCCTCGGTCAGGAGCTTGCGGGCCACGGTCATGGCCACCGCCACGCCGGCTTTGTCATCCGCGCCCAGCAAGGAGTTGCCGCTGGCGGTCACGAGGTCGTGCCCCCGGCGCGAGGCCAGGTAAGGCGAATCGGCCGGGTCCAGCACGAACTCTCCCAGTTGGAGGGGCTGCCCGTTCCACTGCGCGTGCAGCCGCGGCTTGACCTCGGTGGCGTTGAACTGCGCGCTGGTGTCCACGTGGGCGCAGAGCGCGAGGACCGGCGCCTTTTGAGTGCCCGGGATGGTCGCCACCAGGTAGCCGTCGTCCGTCAGGGTCACATCGCGCGCTCCCATCTCCTCCAACTCGCCGCGCAGAAGTCGCAGGAGGTCCCACTGGCAGTCCGTCGAGGGCACGCGCTCCTCGGGCGTGTCGGGGTCGCTGGGGGTATCGATGGCGCAGTAGGCCATCAGGCGGCGTCCAAGCTCTTCAATCATTCCGCGACCTTCGTCTCCCATCTGCTGTCTCCCATGTGCTATGATGACCCGGTAATGGGACCTGTCCCCCTCATGGCCACCGTGGTCGGCGCAGCGGGAGTGCTGCTCTGGCGCATGCGCGAGACGCAGCGACCGGTGTCGCTGCTCAAGATCATCATGCCGCCGCTGGGAATGTTGAGCGGCCTGGTGATGTTCGCTCTACCGCAGTTCCAGGTGCCGGTTCACTGGGGTCTGCTGGCATTCGCCCTGGGCGCGGCCGTTTTCAGCTACCCGCTGGTGCGCACCTCGCGCCTGGTGGTGGAAGGCGATTCGGTCAAGCTCGAGCGCTCCCGCGCCTTCCTCTGGGTATTGCTGGGCCTCTTCGCGGTGCGCCTCGCGCTGCGAACCGAGCTGGAGACGCTGATCTCCCCGATGCAGACCGGGGCGCTCTTCTACCTGCTGGCCCTGGGCATGATCTTGCGCTGGCGGCTCGGAATGCTGCTGGAATACCGCCGGCTCACCAGTCGGTAGGCCGATAGTCCTTCAGGAACTTCCCCCACACGTGCTCGCCCGTGTTGATCCCCGCGATGATGGGATCCACGATGCGCGCCGCCCCATCGAGGCTGTCCAGGGGCGGGTGGAAGCCGTGCTCCTCCACCTTACGCTGGGCGATCTCCACCGGGTCCTCGTCCGTCACCCAGCCTGTATCCACGCTGTTCATGTGGATCCCATCGGCCACGTAGTCGGTGGCGGACGTGCGCGTCATCATGTTCAGCGCGGCTTTGGCCATGTTGGTGTGCGGATGCCGCGTGGTCTTGAACGTCTTGTAGAACTGCCCTTCCATGGCGGACACGTTGACGATGTGCTTGTCCCGCTCGGGGGTGCGCAGCATCAGCGGTTTGAGGCGCGCGTTCAGGACAAAGGGAGCGATGGCGTTGACGAGCTGCACCTCCAGGAGCTCCACGGTCGAGACCTCGGCCAGCAAGAGCCGCCACGAGTTGCGCCCGCGCAGGTCGACCTGCTGCAGGTCGGCGTCCAGTTGGCCGGCGGGGAAGAGGTGGTGCTGCGGCGCCAGCTCCTCCGGCAGCAGCGCGAGCTGGGACAGCTCGGCCGAGTGGGTCAGTCCCGGAAAGGCCGATTGCACCGGCGCGGGCAGCTCCTGGCGCTCGATCTCCATCATGTGAGCGTAGAACTCGGGCGGCCGGCGCACGGTCTGGCAGGCGTTGTTGATCAGGAAGTCGAGTCGCTCCTCGGTGGCCAGCATCTGCGAGCAGAAGGCCTCGACCGAGGGCGTGTGGCGCAGATCCAGCCCGTGCACCTTGAGACGGTGGCTCCACTCGCCGAAGTCAGGCTCTTGCGAGTAGCGCCGGGCCGCGTCGCGGGGGAAACGCGTGGTCACGATGACCCGGGCGCCGCAGCGCAGCAGCTTGAGGCCCGCCTGGTAGCCGATCTTGACCCGGCTTCCGGTGACGATGGCGGTGCGCCCCGTCAGGTCGGCCATCTCGGTGCGCTTGAAGAAGTTCAGCTCGGCGCACGCGGGGCACATCTGGTCGTAGAAGTGGTGCAGCTGCGTGAAGTCCTGGTGGCAGACGTAGCAGTTGCGTGGACCCTGGACCTCGCGCGCCTGGATCTCCTCCTCGGTCGGGGGGAAGGCGTTGGGCGTGGTGTAGAGCGGAGTGCGCCGCAGCACGCGGATCCCGGTCTCCTGCAGCACGGCGTCGTCAGCCCGCAGTTGCTCCGACTTGCGGCTCTGGCGCCGGTCTTTGCGCCGCTGGCGCCGCACGGTGCGGTCGGGATAGTGCACCCGCGCCACGGCCTGCTTGAGGCGCTGCCATTCCTCCTCGGGCAGCTCGTCGGAGAGGCTGCCTTCCTCGGCGATCTTCTCGAGCGTCTCGATGGCCTGACGCACCTGGTCCAGGAAACTCATGGGACGCCGCTCTTTCGCGCCCTGGCCAGCATCACCTCGCGCTCGCGCTCGTTCCGGGTCAGCTCGGCCGCGCGCAGAAAGGCCTGACGGGCCTCGGATCGCCTTCCCAGCAGCTCCAGCACGTCTCCCTGCACGGCGGACCAGTGGGGATAGTCGCTCAGGTCCTCCTCGAGCTCCCCGACGAGTTGCAGGGCCGCGTCGGGGTGCCCCGCGCGCGACAGCGCCACGGCGCGGTTCAGCTCGACCACGGGCGAGCCGGTGCGTTGCGCCAGCTCGCCGTAGAGGCGCGCGATCTCGGGCCAGTCGGTTTCCTCGGCCGTGCGCGCCCGCGCGTGGCAGGCGGCGATGGCGGCCTGGAGCTGGTAGTTGCCGGGCTTGGTGGCCTTCTTCAAAGCCTGCAGGCCCCGCTGGATGAGCAGGTGGTCCCAGCGCCCGCGGTTCTGCTCGTCCAGCAGGATCGGCCGGCCGTTCTTGTCCGTGCGGGCGCGCATGCGGGAAGCCTGCAGCTCCATCAGAGCCACCAGCGCGTGGACCTCGCTGTGGTTGGGGGCCAGCACGGCCAGCATGCGTCCCATCCGCATGGCGTCCTGGCAGAGCTCGGGGCGCATCCAGTCATCGCCCGCCGTGGCCGAGTAACCCTCGTTGAAGATGAGGTAGAGCACCTCCAGGACGTCGCGGAGCCGAGCGTCCAGCTCGTCCGGGTCGAGCTTGCTCAGCTTCTGCTCGGACAGGGTGCGCTTGGCGCGCACGATCCGCTGCGCGATCGTAGGCTCGGGCGTGAGGAAGGCCCGGGCGATCTCGGCCGTGGACAGCCCGCCCACCACGCGCAGCGTGAGCGCGAGCTTGGACTCGCGGCTCAGCGCCGGGTGGCAGGCGGCAAAGATCAAGTCGAGCACGTCAGCGGGCTCCTCAGCGGTCTCCAGAGGCGGGATCTGGCGTTTCTGCCGGCGCAGATAGTCGATGGCCTTGTTTTTGGCGACCGTGGTCAGCCATGCCCCGGGCCTGTCCGGCACGCCGTCGGCCGGCCACCGCTCGAGGGCTTTGACCAGGGCCTCCTGGGCAAATTCCTCGGCGAGGCCGACGTCGTTGACCATGCGGTTCAATACGGCCAGAATCCGGACGGACTCGACGCGCCAGACGGCTTCGACCGTGCTCTTCAGCGGGTGGCCTTCTGTTGGCGCTCGATCTCCTCGCGGAGCTTCTCTTCCTTGGCCAGCTCGTCGCCGTACTCCTCAGCCGGCCAGTCTTCCATGTCGAACAGCCGCCGGATCTCGATCTCGTCGCCCTCGAGGAAGGGCGCCTTCTTGAGCCACTCGACCACCTCGTCGCGCGACTTCGCCTGCAAGATCCAGAAGCCGGCCACCAGCTCCTTCGTCTCGGCAAAGGGCCCGTCGGTTACCACCGGCGGCTTGGACTTGCTGTAGCGCAGGCGGCAACCCTGCGAGCTGGGGGTCAGGCCGTCGCCGGCCAGCATCACGCCCGCCTTCACGAGCTCCTCGTTGAAGCGGCCCATCTCGGCCACGAGCTCGGGGCTCGGCAGCTTGCCCGCCTCGGAATCCTGGGACGCTTTCACCAGCACCATAAAACGCATTTTCGTTCAGTCTCCTTTTCGTTTCTACCCGTACGACGAACGGGAGACCCCCCGGATCGACAACGGGCAAATTTATTGGGAAAGTTTCTTGCAGAGCTCGTCCTGACGCTGAAAATACGCCGGCAGCTGGAGGGGCTGCTCGCCTTCGAGGGTGAGGTGCAGCAGCGCGCCCGTGTGATAGGCATGCTTGATCTGCTTGCGCTGCAGCGTGCGGGCGCTGCCGCCGCGCCAGAGGGTGACGGTGTCGCCCTCGAGCACGATGCGGTCGTCGCGGTGCCGGTAGTGGCGAAACAGGTCGTAGACGTAGAGCGCGACCAGGATGGGCCCCGCCAGCACCCACCAGTCGGGCTGGAAGCGGAACTGCAGGTCGGTGAACAGCACGGCGCCTTCGGCGGCCAGCGTCAGCAGCGCCAGCACCAGCAGGCCCACCCGCCGCGCATTGGAGCCCGCGTTGTCGTAGCGATATTCTTCCATGCGGATCCCCTTCGTCAGCACATTTTCAGGGCCTTCGGCTACGCTCCTCACATGCGCGCAGAAGGCTTCCGGGGGCACCTGGACAACTGGGGCAAGCAACGCTACCAGGACAATTTTCACGTCAAGCTCGGCCTGCCCTCGGGCGAGTTCGCTCTCGAGGTGACGGATCACGGCGCCCACTGGAACGAGGCCGATTTCACCATCAACGGCGAGCTCCCGTGCGGCCACGTCGAACTGGAGATGGACAACCGCGGCAAGAGCAGCGCCGAGGACGACTACCTGGTCACGGGCACAGTGGACGGCGAGAAGATGAACGTCTTCTTCAACAACTACGGGGATACGGCTTACACCAACCACTTCCATGTCGACGGCACCATGCCGCAAGGCGAGGTGCACCTGGAGATGAAGAACTCGGGCAACTCCAAATGGGAGAACGACTTCAATGTCACCGGTCAGCTGGCGGGGGAGGAGCTGCGTCTCAAGATCGACAACTCCGGCAAGACCTCCTACCAGAACAACTTCCACCTGACGGGCGAGCTCAACGGTGAAGCGATCGACCTGCAGATGATCGACAGCGGCGCGGACCGCTTCGAGTCCGACTTCAAGATTACTGGCGAGGCCCCCTCGCGCTTCACGGGCTCACCGGTCTTTCTGCCGATGCTCTTGGCCGTGATCAAGGTCAGCAAGTTCCCGATCTATGAAGAGGCCCACCAGTGACGCCCGGCCAGGAGATCGCCCGGCGCGGCGTGGCCCGCATCGACGACCGGTATTTCTGGAAAGGACAGCAGAAGCGTCTGGCGGCGGCCCACGAGACTTTGGAGCTGCTGGCCGCCAGCCAGGAAGAGCCGTTGGCCTCGTCGGCGCGGGCTCTGCAGGTGATGGCTCGCAGCGTGGCGGCCGACGCCGATTCCGAGCAAGCTCTGAGCCGGCGCGGGCTGGAGGCGATCGCAACGCTGGCGGCGGAGCAGGCCGCTTCCCCGACGAGCTACGTGGCTGCCATCGCCCTGCGGGCCGCGGACGGTCTGCCGGCGGCACAGGCAGTCGCACTGGAGGCATTGCCCGCCGGGACCACACTCGAGAGTGAAGTTCTGGGCACCAGCGCGCAGGCCGGCGCCAAACTGGCGATGCTGGCCGAGCCCAGCACCATCTGGACTCGGCTACCGGAGACCGAGATGGTCCCCATCGCCCACGCCGAGCTGAAGCGCGACGGGCGCCCGGCGGCGCAGTGGCTGAGGGGATTCTCCGAGGTTCGGGCTCTGCGGGCCGGCCTCCAGGCCGACCTTCAGAACCCGCAAGCCGTGGCCCTGGCTGTGCATCGCGCCGCGCCGCTGCAGCTCGCGCAATTGCAGGGCCTGGGCTGTGACGCCTGGCTGAACGAAACTCTGACCGACGGGCAGCGCGGCGTGTGGATCGACGCGTTGCTGTCGGCGCCGGACCATCTGGCCGCGGCCGCGTCCCTGGCCCTGGATCCGGGGCTGGCCGACAAGGCCCACAGGGTTGCCGTGAGTGAGGTCCTGGCGGCCCGCCCGGAGCTGGCCGAAAGCTTGAGCAAGCTCCGCGAGATGTCTCAGCGGTGCGGAGTGGCCCCGGAGGCGAGCCGCGCGGTGGAGCGCACCTTCCTGAGTGGCAGCGCGGCCAGCTCGCCAGGCGACCTGGCGGCTCTCCTCGAGGAGCACGCCGAGCCGGACAAGCTCCACGCGTTGCTCCTGGAGGCTTACGCTGGAAATGCGACCCTGAAGGCGCTCCCCTCGACTCCCGAAGGAGAGTTCGCCCTTTCTGCCGCCCTGGATGGCCTGCGCGCCAACAACCCGGAAAGGGCGATCAAGCTGGCGCTCGGGCGCCTGGCCAGGGCCCAGGACAAGCTGGCGGTGCTGAGCACGAGCCAGAATCCGCTGGTGGTCAGGCTCGCCGCCGCCGAGACCACCCCGTGGACCCGCGTCCGCGCTGCCACCGCCGCCCTGGACGAGGCGGGATCGGTGCTGAAGGCGGGCGTTCGCGCCCTGGAGACTTGCCAGGAGCCCGAGCAGGAGCAGGTAGTGGGGGACGTCGTCACCGGCCTGCTGCAGGAGCAGTGGGGCTCCAGCCCCGTTCTTGCCAGGTATTTCGAGCGCCTGAAAACGGGCGACCTCGTCGCCGGCCTGAAAGAGCTGGCCCAGCTCGAGGAGCAAGGCGTCCTGCAACTTGTCGCCGGCCGCCCGACCGGCTCGATCGAAGAAACCCGCGAGGGGGTCATCGTGGGCGGGGTCGTGCTGCCCAAACGCTCAGAGTAGCTTGCCGAGCGTGATCGGCAGGTCGCGCACGCGCTGGCCGGTGGCGTGGAAGACCGCGATGGCAACGGCCGCGGCGGTCCCGGTACTGCCGATCTCGCGCGCACGGCCGAGCGGCGCATGGTCGTCGGGGATGTCACCTCGATATCGGACACGTTGAGGGCAGCATGCCGAGCACCCACGCGAGGGTGGATTGGGAGCCCATGCCAGAGGCCAGCCGGTACGAAACGACGTCCTCGGGGAGCGACCGCCGGCCGCCCAGGGGACGGTGACAGGAGATGCAGTCGCCTTCCAGGCTGGGGACGGAGGTTCCGCAATTCGGGCAAACCATGCGGGAGCATCAGGCCGCCACCAGCATCTCGTTGCGCCAGCGCTCGCCCACTCGCTCGAAGATAAGGTCGCTCGCGGTGCCCTTCACGATGAGGTAGCCCTGGTGGACCAGCTTGAGGTGGCAGGCCATGCAGAGGACGATCTGGTTCTCGTCGCCGTTATCGCCGCCCTGGGAGCGGAACACGACGTGATGCGCGTGCAGCTTGCATTTCGCGGTGCAGCCGGGCGCGCTGCACGTGAACTCGTCGCGGAAGAGCAACCGCTTCTGCCGACCTTTGAGCTGGTGCTTGTCCTGGTGGGCGTAGGTGAACGTGAGGGCGAGGGCTGCCGCCACGTGGCCAAATTCGCCCCCCGCGGCCTGCTCGACGGCGGCTTCGGCGGCGAGGACGTTTCTCAAGACGTCGAGAGTGAGATGCACCCGGAACGGGATGAGCTCTTCGGCGGGGCAGAAAAACATCTGGCAGGTGAGCACTTCCACGAGTTGCGCGTTGGCCCAGGCGACGGGGTCGGTGCCGGCCAGCGCGGGAATGGTGCCGGGCAGCCGGATAAGGCGCAGCCAGGCCGGGGCGCAGTGGGCGGGTTTGGCGTGAGTCGGCGCCTGGTCGACCCAGGTCTCGAAGAGATGCTTTTCGAGGCCCATCAGGTGCTTGACCCAGCGGGTCAGCACTTTGCAGCTGGTCTTGCCGGCAAACTCGACCCAGGGCTCGGTGTGGAGGCCGCGCTCGAAGGCGGGCCAGAGGATGTCCACTTTGCTCACGGTGATACGCCCGTCTCGCAGAGATTGCTGGAGGGCGGGACGAGTGCGCAGGCGACGCTCGCGCAGCGCCAGCGCGCGGGTCTGCGAGCCGGAGAGGCCCAGGCACTCTTTGCCGTAGTGGCTGATGTTGGCGAAGCAGGGGAGCAGGGTGCCTTCCATCTCGACGAGGAGCTGGCCCAGCACGAGCTGGGTGCAGCGTTGGGTTTCCAGAAGGGCGAGCGCTTCTTGCTGCAGGGCCAGCGCTTCACGGGGGAGCTCACGCTCGAGGAGCTCGACGGGTTGGAGGCGCAGTCCCAGGAAATCCCACTCGCGCCAGGTGCGCTCGAGGGCTTCCTCGACTTGCTTGTTGCGGCGGCGCCGGACGTCGTAGACGGTCACCTGGGGCGCCTGGACGCCCCCCAGGAAGTCGGCCACGATGAGTTCCCAGGCCTCGGATGGGGAGAGCTGCGAGCCGCCCATCGCGCTGCAGAGCTCGATGGCGTCCTGGACCCATTTGGATTCGGTGGGTGTGAGGTGGTAGGTGCGCTTGATGAGGTCTTCGGTCTGATCTTTGAGGAGCTCGCGCAGGGCGCGCACGGTGAGACGACTGGCCTGCTCGACGAGGACCTCTTCCTGGTCGGGGTGCCCGGCGAGGTGCGGGGCGAACTGCAGCGCTTTCTCGGCGTGGATGCGCCCCTGCAAGAAGGCTTGCTTGAGGTGGGCGAACCTGTCGAGGGCGTCGACGAGCCGAATGGCGCGGTTGACGGTGGCGGAGCAGAGGCCGAGGCGGTCGTTGCAGTAGTCGGTGAAGCGGCTGAACCCGAGCGGGAGGATGTGTTTCTTGAGCTGGCGCCCGATTTGCCCGAGCCGCACCTCGGCGACGCGCTCGATGGCGAGGATGCGCCGGCACTCGCCGTCGATGCGGACGAGCGCTTCGAGTTGCCAGGCGAGTTCGAGGGAGGACATGGGTTCATTTTACCAACTTGAACGGTGTTCGAGCAAATCGTCGAACGGCTGTAAACGCAGTAACCAAGAGGTTTTTTGCGGCGCAATAAAATGTGTCAAAAAGAGCTTTTGACGAGATTTTCGTCGTTTAGTATCTGGGGTCGGGTTCAAGCCTGCTGTGGGCCCGGCCAGGGCCCTTGCTGGCCAGAATTGAGGCTGTGTCAGACTTCCGCCTCTTGACGTGAGCCCTGATTCCGTGCGCCCCAACGCACAATCTCGAGGGCCGCCGCAACCACGAGGCGCCGCCCTCAGGGCTGACCCCCCGGCCGTGGCGTGGAACAGGTAGCCCTACGCGACTCCGTTCCCCAAACGCCAGAATCCGCGCAATCCGGAACGGAGTCGTCCCCGAAAGGCAAGAATCTGACCAATCCGGAACGGAACTCCCACGGTTTCCCCGGACTCTATCCGCGGCGCGGCACCCGGACCCCGCCGATCACGATGGCATCCTCGGTCTGCTGCACGCTGCCCTGCGAGGTGGTTCCACCGAACGACGACGTCAGGGCCTTGTCCACGTCGTCGTGAATGACCAGGTTCTGCAGGAACTGCGTCACCCGAGAATCGGTCTGCTTGGGATCGCCGCCGCCATCGCGCATGGACTGCTGGAAGTAGGTGAAGACCTCGGCGGCGCGATCCTGGTGGCGCCCCACGGCCATGCCCTCCAGGAGTTTGCAGAAGCGCTCGCCCGTGGCGGCCAGCGTCTCGGTCTGCAGACGCTCGGCCAGCACCGTGCGATAACAGAAAGCCGTCTGGTCGGTGGAGCCGGCCGGGAGGCGGCGGGCCAGGGCCTGGAAGAGGCGCGTGCGATCCTCCTGCGTCTCGGAGCCGACGCTGATGCGCACCAGGTCCATCCCTTCGCTGGCGGCGCCGATGGAGCCGGTCGCGGACAACAGGGTGAAGAACAGGTCCTCGAGAGCCTCCTGGCGCTGCGGATTGCTGGCCGCACGCGAGGTGATGACCTCCTGGGTCTGCTTGAGAATCTTGGTGGCCGCCTCGTATCCGTGCCGGGCGAAGGTGTCGCTGACCAGGGCGGTCTTGCGCGCCAGCTCGAAGGGCGTGTTGCACTCGTCATAGAGCTTCTTGCTCAGGGTGTTGACGCGCTCGCTGGTGCGGTAGCTGTCGTCGTTGCCCTTCCTGGCGCCGCGCAACATCTCGGCGTAGACGGCGGCGGCGACCTTGATGGGGAACTTCTGCGCACCTTCGCGCACGATGCCGGGGAAGTAGGCGTTTTCCTTGGCCGTGCCCGCGTCCTTGAAAGCCCCGGCCAGCACCTCGTCGAAGACCTCGTCGGCCTCATCGATGGCCCGGGTCAACTTGCCCAGGTCGGAGAGATCGTCCTTGGAAACGGGGATCATCACGCTGTCGCCCTTGCGCACCCAGCTGTCCTTGAGCTCGATCTGGTAGGCGCGGAACGAGTCGATCTCGTTACGGTCGTAGCGGAACTTGAATCCGCCCGCCTCGGCGTCCTTGAGTTTCTGGGCGAAGTCCGGGCTCTTGAGTCCACGGTCCTGGCCCGAGCCGCGGAAGAAGTCCAGCGCGGGCAGGCTGTCTTTGCCGGCCGAGACCTGACCGCCGCCGGGCGCCTCGAAGTAAGTCTCGCGGCCATAATCGAGGGTTCTGAGCTGCTCGAGCGCGTCCGCGGGCGGAGGCGCCTCGTCGTAATAGTAATTGTTGTAATTGCTGGCTTTGAATCCGGCCTTCTCCAGCGACTGGATACACTCCAGGTTGCGCTTGTCGGTCGCATTGAGCACGTTGGCGCCCAGCACCGCGTCGGCGAACTGCAGGTCCTTCAAGCTCCTCACCTGGCGCCGGGCCACGCCGGGCATGGTGATCTCGAGACGGTTCAAACCGTCGGGCTTCTTACGCGCAATGAAATCGGCGGCCTTCTCGGCCGAGAATTCCTCGTAGCGACCGCGCAAGCCAAACGGCAGGGGGATGCGGCGACGATACTCGAGCTTGGCGCCGCCGGCTTCGAGGCGCTGCAGCGCCTTCACCAGATCCTGGCGCACGGTCTGCGTGATCACCGAGCCGATGGAGCCGCCGATGGACGAGCTGGCGCTCAGAACTCCCGCTTTCTCCAACTCCGGCCAGGGATTGGCGGTCGGAGGCGTCCCCGAGAGTTGCACTTGATCCGCCGGGGCCGGGGAAGACTCGGCGCTGGTGGCACGGGCCGGAGCTGCGGTGCGGGTGGGGAGGGCAGAGATCGCGGCTTGAATCATCATTGCGGACTCAGTTTAAACAACCCCAGCCAGCACGGCGTGAAGCTCGTGTTAACAGCCCGCCACGCCCGTCGTTTCAGGATTTTTTAAGGGTGGAGGAAAACTCAAGCAGCCTACGAACGCCTGGAGAAACCAAGCGGAGGAGTTGAGCAACGATGAAAGCGCGCGTAGCCGCCCTGGCGGCCGGAATGATTCTCACCCTGGGAACCGTCAGCCAGGCTGAGCAGGACGGCTTTTGCGTCGTCTCCGTCGACCGCGGCGCGGGCACTCTGGCCGTGGTGCCGGCCAACGAGATGGATCGCCGCGCGCGCCACATGGTCACCGACCATACCGAGTCGCCCGCCACCCTCACGCTCGTCCCCCGCACCAACTACATCTGGGCCCGCACCTTCCCGAACACCGACCAGAACCGGGAGTGGATGCTCACCCAGGACGAGTTCCTGGACAACATCATGCCGGGTGACGTCATCGGCGTGGACGGCCCCACCTCAGGCCCCGGCATCATCTGGCTGAGCCGCTGGCGGTATTAACGACGGGTTCCGAGGGGTCGACGGTCGACAGTCAACAGTCGACAGGAAAAGCCGAAGCTACCGCTTTTTCTCCGGCGCAGGCGGGTTGGGGTCTTCTACCTCGTAGACGCTCTTGATCTTCAACCCACGTTGTGCCAACAAGACGCGCGCGTCACCCTCGGTCTCGGCGTAGAGCTTCCCCGTCTTGAGCTTCCCATCGGGAGTCTCGACGTTATACACAAACTTCTTCGGCACGACCATCCCATTCGCTCTCCGCGGCTCGGGCTCCTTACTCTTGACTCTGAACTCTTGACTCTCAACTAGCGTATGACTTCCCACAACCGGACGGTCGTGTCCACCGAGGCCGAGGCCATCCGGCCGTCGGGCAGGAACAGCAGGCCGCGCACGCCGCCCTCGTGGCCTTTCAGCTCGGCGAGCTTGCGGCCTTCGCGCACCAGGAAGACGCGAATGAAGCCGTCCAGGGAGCCGACGGCGACCAGTTCGCCGTCAGGAGAGAAGCAGACGCAGAGAGGGGAGGAGCAGTCGTAGCAGCGCACCTCGGTGCCCGACGCGACGTCCCACAGGCGCACCGTGCGGTCGGTGGCCACCGAGGCCAGCTGGGTGCCGTCGGGCGAGAAGGCGAGGCCCTGAACCTGCTTCTGGTGGCCCTCCAGAATGCGCAGCATCTCGCCACTCTCGGGCACCCAGAGTCGGATCGTCAGGTCGGCCGAGCCCGTGGCCACGGTCATCCCGTCCGGGGCGAAGGCGATGCAAGAGGCGGGCCGCTTGTGGCCGACCAGCATCACGAACGTGTTGCCCGGGCTCTTCCAGCAGCAGGCACGCCCGTCCGAGCACGCGGCGCCCAGCCAGCCTCCGTCGGGCGTGCGCCCCAGCGCCTCCACGCGGGGCATTCCGCGCTTCAATAGCTTCAAATCGCGCTCGCGCACGAGGTCCCACAGGCGCACCTCGCCCTCGAGCGAAGCCAGCATCAGCCAGTTCGCGCCAGGAGCGATCTGCAGGGCCGTCAGCCCCGGCTGCAGCAGGGCCCGGTGCGTCTCGTTCAACTCCACGTCCCACAGCCAGACGGCGCCATCCTCGCTGCCGGCGGCCAGGGTGCGGCCGTCGGCCGAGGAGTCCAGCCCGATCAGGCCGCTCTCGAAGCCCTGCAGAGCCCAGACCTCCTCGATGCAGGGCTCAGCCACGGCCGCCCGGGCGCGCGCCCCCATCAACAGGCGCATCAGGTCCTTCATCGTCTGGGGACGTCGGCGTGGATCCAGCGCCAGAGCTTGCGTGATACCATCCGCCAGGCGGATATCCAGATCGGGACGGTGTTCCAGCAGGTTTTTCAGCCCCTCCCCGTTCAGGCGCTGCAAAGCCGGAGTGGGACGCACGCCTGCCAGCACCTGGTAGAGCGTCACCGCCAGCCCGTAAACGTCGGTGTAGGGGCCCAACTTCCCCGGCGGGTCCGTGAGCTGCTCGGGGGCGGCGTAGGCCGGCGTCAGCTGGCGCAACTGGTTCGTCCCCGTCAGGTAGCGGTGGGCCGAGCCGAAGTCCAGCAGCACGAGGCGCCCGTCCTCGGTCAGGATCAGGTTCTCCGGCTTGAGATCGCCGTGCAGCAGCCCGTACAGGTGCATCGTCTCGAGCGCGCGCGGGACCTGGCCCAGCAGCACCATCACCTCTTCCTGCGAGAGGCGGCCGCCGCGCTCGGTAGTGAGCGCGTGCAGCGTATTGCCCTGCAGCAGCTCCATGACGTGGTAGGCGGTCTCGTTCTCCTCCAGCGTGGCGTGCATGCGCGCGATACCCGGGTGGTCGAAGCGCGTCAGCAGGCGCCCCTCCTCGAGGAACTCCTCGCGCTCCTGGAGGAAAGCCTTTCGCTGCCGCGGATTGCGCGGCCCCACCGCCAGCCCCTCGCGCACCCCGCTCAGGGGGAAGAACTCCTTGATGGCCACGCGGACCCCCATCCGCACCTCGACCCCGGAGTACACGATGCTCGAGGCACCGCGGCCGATGCGGCCCTCGATGCGATAGGACCCGCCCTGCAGCGTGGTGCCCTCGGGCAGCAGGGGGCGCCCCGAGTAGAAGCTGGCCAGCGTGTTGTGACACCTGGGGCAGACTTTGTCCTGGGGAGGGTAGTCGAAACCGCAACCGGGGCATTCCACGCCGTTCCGCTTCGAAGGGAGCGCGATGACCCCCTCCGAACGTTAATCTTGGATTGATCGAGGAAGTCTTCGAGAACCTGGTTGACCAGTTCAGCGATCCGTTCACGTTTTACCGCGAGCTGATTCAGAACGCCATGGACGCCGGGTCCAACCGGGTCGAGGTGCGCATCGAGTTCCGCCCCGAGGAGCAGCGCGTGGTCGTCGACGTCGTCGACTTCGGCGAGGGCATGAACAAGCACATCATCGACCAGGAGCTGACCAAGCTCTTCTCCTCGAGCAAGGAGAACGATCTCACCAAGATCGGCAAGTTCGGGATCGGCTTCGTCTCGGTCTTCGCCATCAACCCGCAGGTCGTCACCGTGGATACGGGCCGTGACGGCGAATACTGGCGGGTGATCTTCGAAGGGGGCACCGACTTCAAGGTGCGCCGTCTCGAGCAACCCGTGGAGGGCACCCGGGTGCGCCTCTACAAGCTGCTCAAGACCGACGACTTCGAGCACTTCTTGCAGAAATCGCGGGACACGATCAGCTTCTGGTGCCGCTTCTCCGATACCGAGGTGCTGCTCAACGGGGTGCCCATCAACGAGCCGCTCGAGGTCGACTCGCCCTGCCAGGTGCGGCACATGCAGCCCGGGACCGAGCTGGTGGCGGGGCTGACCAGCGTCAAGCCGCCACCCTTCGGGATGTACAACCGCGGCCTGACGCTCAAGGAGGCGGCCGAGGAGCATTTCCCCGGGGTCAGCTTTCGCATCAAGTCGCGCTACCTCGAGCATACCCTCACGCGCGACAACGTGATCACCGACGAGAACTACAAGAAGGCGCTCAAGATCCTGAAGGACTGCGTGCGCAACCAGCTGCCGGCCGATTTCTTCGCCCAGGTCAAGCAACTGCTCTACGATCCGAATGGCGGCGACCTGCTGGACGGTCTGCTGGGGGAGGCCGCACCCTACCTGGGCAACTATCGCGACGGCATGGCGAGGAAGTTTCGCGGCTACCCGCTGTTCCCGGCCGTGCACGGCGCCCCGTTGAGCCTGTCCCAGCTGCGCTGGGCCAGCTTCTTCGAAGGAGCGGTCTACATCGAGAACGAGTCCAATCGGGTCACCAGCGAGCTCTACGCGGGGGGTATCCCGGTGCTGAAGGCCGAGGCCGGCTCGGGCATCTCGCAGGCGGCCGAGGCGGTGACCGGACGCGCGCCCATGGTGGCCTCGCACTCGGTGGCGGTGCCCATTTTGCGCCCCGCCCAGACGGGGCGGCGCGAGCTGAACCGCCTGGGCGCCTCGCTGAAGGCGCTGCTCAAGCGCGGCAAGGTCAACGTGTCCGAGATCCGCCTGGGCTCGTTCGACTATCCCGGCTCGGTCGTGCAGAAACTGCCTGCCCTGCTCCAGACGGGCGAGAAGGTGCCGATCCGCCTGTTCGACCGGGGCATTCTGCGCAGCTTGCGCGTCAAGCCCGGCATTCTGGTGCTCAACGAGACGCATCCGCTGGTGCAGAGGGCCCTGGCGCGCTCGGAGGTCACCCCGCTGCTGGCCAGCTTCGTGCTGGCCAAGGCGGCGCTGCTCGACGACGGGCTGCCCAGCGAGACCGAAGAGGGCCTGGTCGGCCAGGTGCTCAAGCTGGCATGAAGCTGAACAGCGAAATCCTCGAGGGCACACGGGAGGGCTACGACGGCTCGTTCACGCTGGCGGTCGAGAAGGCGCGCGAGAAGCTGAAGAAATTCCAGCTCACCGATCCGACGTTCTACATCCTGCAACTCGTCGAGGGGATCATCGCCTCCGGCGCCAGCGAGCTGCGGATCACGCACGAGACCACCATCTCGGTCGACCTCGACCTGACCGTGCACCACTACGCCCTGATGCTCGAGTTCGACGGCCCCGGCTACGTCCGCGAGGAGCTCGAGCGGCTCTACGACTTCCTGTTCATCTCGCAGGCCGACCGCCAACGCGACCGGTTGCGCGAGATCTCGTTGGGATTGATGAGCTGCCAGGCGCTCAAGCCGAACGTGATCCGCTTCACCAGCAACGGCGCTACCTGGCAGCGCGCGGTGTCGGACAAGCCGGACGAGCATCTCAAGGAGCGGATTCTCGAGGCCGACAAGAACCCCCGCAGCCGCATCGAGATCTCCGGCCCGGGCAAAGGGGTCGAGGTGCAGCACCTGCGCAGTCATTGCACGCTGGCCACGATCCCGATCTTCCTCAACGGCGACCAGCTGAGCGGCACCCAGAAGAGCCTGACGGGCGTCTGCCCCTGGCCCAACTATCGCTTTACCCGGGGCGGCCTGGGAGGCTGGATCGGCCTGCCCTATGGGGAGATGGCCCGCTCGAGCGTTACCTTCCTGCGCTACGGCGTGCAGATCGCGCGGCGCCTCGAGCATCGTTTGAATCCGCCGGTCAGCGTGGTGATCGACGATCCCCGCATCCGCAAGAATGCCTCCCAGACCGACGTGGTCGAGGACGACGGCTATTTCCAGGTGCTGCAAGAGGTTCAGCAGGTGCTGTTCGAGTTCGCGCTGGAGTTCAGCCGCAAGTACATCCCCGGCTACCAGCGCTTCTCGGTGCAGAACTTCCTCTCCGCCCTGCTGCGCGACTGGATGAGCCCGGAGGTGCTGCTCTCGGCCGAGCAGGACTCCACGCCGGAGCTGAACCAGCTGCTTTCGATCCCTATTTTCACCGATCGCAAAGGGCAGCTGTTTCCGCTCAAGGACGTGGTCAAGCAGTATCGCAAGGACGGCTTCGTCAGCGTTTGCTCCACCCGCAAACCCAATGCGCACCGGGTCGACTGGCTGGTGCTCAACCCGAGCGAGGAAGAGTACAAGCTGCTGAAAGCGCTCTTCGACCGGATCCGCAACGTGGACGAGGAGATCCTGCGGCTGCAGAGTGGGGCCTCCCGCACCGAGCCGGCCGCCGGGCCTCTCACCGGCAGTCCCCTGGCCGACCGGGCCGTGAACGAAGGCGAGTTCTCGTGCGTGTTGCGGGTGCCCAACGACTACCCTTCCGGCTCGGTGGAGGTCTTTCTGCCCACGGCCGAGGGCAGCTGGCAGCGGCACGCCGAGTGGCTCAACGGGTTGTCCATCCAGGTGGAGATCACCGGCAAGTGGCGTCCCGATTCGGTGCGCCTGGCGCGCACCGCGGTGGAGGAGAACGCCGGGCGACTCTACGAGCACCTGTTGTTACGTCTGTTGAAGAGCAACCGCACGGCCCAGCACCGCCAGCCCATCCTGCGCGCTCTCGAGCACCTGGTGGCCTACTGGGCCAGCCTCTTTCCCACGGGCTGGCCGGGCAGCCGGAAGTTCAGCGAGCGCGTCATCAGCGCTCAGAACGCCGTGGGGCCGGAAATCTGGCAGGCGCAGGTGTTCGCCACCCGCTCGGGCAGCTTGACCAGCCTGAACGATATGGCCGTGTGGCTGGGGAGCTTCGAGTCGCTGACCCTGGCTTACGGGGGGAAGGTCTTCGAGGGCGATCACGCCATTGACGGCTCGCCCTCCGTGGCGCGGTTCTTGAGCCTGATCTTCGGGGGCGAGCGGATTCAGAAGGTCACCCTGGGCGCGGCCTTGCTGCCAGAGCGCCAGAAGCAGCGGTTGTTGTCGGGGGCCGCGGAGAACCCGGCGCAGCTGGCCGAGGTGGATGCGCCGGAGGTCGTCGAGGAAGAGGTTTCCGGCGAAGCCCTGAAGGCGGCCATCGAGGAGAGCGTACCAGAGCCAGCTCTACCCGAGAGTGCCCCTCCGGCCCCGGCTCCCCTTTCCAATCTCCCCCCTGAGCCCGAGCTCCCGATTCCCGACTCCCCGCTCCCGACTTCCAAAGAGGTCGAGCCGCTGCCGCCACCCGAGTTCAGTCCCGTGCCCGACCCCGTGCGGGTCCAGAGCGACCAGGCCCAGACGCTGGTCAGCATCTCGTTCTCGCAGGAGGGGCTGGCGGGCTGGCTGGGCCTGGCGGAGAAGCCTCCCTATTTCGTCAGCATCTGTCACGGCGGCCACGAGGTGGCGGGCCACGACCTGTTCGACCTGCCCGTCACGGGCTGGATCGTGGTGGCCGACAACCGCGACCTGGAGCTCGAGGAAGGCGCGGCGACCTGGAGCGACGAGCAGGAAGACATCCTGATGGGCCACCTGGAGCGGCTCTACGAGGAGCTGGCCGGCTGGATGGGCGACAAGCATCCGCAGGGCAGGGAGTTCCGCCGCGGACGCGAGGCGCTGGTCGAGTTTCTCAACGGCTTCCCCACGCTCACCAAGAACCGCCTGGACAAAGGCAGGCCGGACGATCCGGTCATCCATCTCAAGTTCCTGCCCGCGGCCGGGGGCGCGCTCAGCTCGCTCTTCACGTTCTGGGAGGAGACCCGCACCCGCGGCACGCTGCACGTCATCCAGGAGTTCGGCCTGAACCCGGACATGGCTTATCCCGTGGCCGTGGTCGGGCGCACGGTGCCGGAGAGCTTTTACCGCACCGTCCTGAGTGTGGACACGCTGCACCCCTTCCGCGAGTCGGAGCGCCCCGTCGAGGAGCGCTTCCTGCAGGTGCTCAAGCGCGAGCTGCGCATGCTGCGCGAGCGGGGCGATTTCAGGCTCTCCGATGAAATCCTGGCGGGCATCGACTGGCAGGCCAACGCAGCTCACTTCGTGGAGCACAACCCGGTCACACGCTCGACGGGGCTCGATCTGGAGCACAAGGTCGTACGCGACGTGCTGCGCAAGTTCGACCAGGATCGCCGCCTCTTGCCGATGCTGCTGAGCTCGCTCTACACGGCCATCAACCGCGCCCTCGAGGAGGTGCGCGACGAAGACGAGCTGGACTTCTTGGAGACACTGCTCGAGGTCTACCCGGACGAGCAGGTGCGCACCAGCGCCAAGGTCAAGCGCTAGCTCACTCGGGCTTGCCCGTCAGGGTCAGGTCGGTTTCCTCGGTCGCCTGGCGCGTCTCGTTCTTGCCCTCGCGCAGCAGGGTCAGCGTGAGCTGGCTGACCGAGTGGACCTGGTGGCCGGTCGCCCAGCCCGTGGCCAGGTCGACGTCCATCACCCACATGGTCTCCGTGCTGCTCACGAGGTGCGGGAAGGGCTGGTCCTGGCGCACCGCGTCGAGCTCGGAATGGAGGCTCAGCTCGAGCCTGGCGGTCTTGTCGTCGGCCGCCAGCAGCTTGCCGGTGCCCTGCGTTTTGAGCGTGCCGGGCAGGCCGTAATGCTCCCCCGCGACGTAGGAGGGCCCCTGCTCGGGTGGGATCTCCCAGGTATCGCCCACGGTCACCGTGTTGATGGGGAAGAGGGCCGGCTGGTTGAACATCTGGGCCAGGTCCCCCACGGGCTTGCCGTCAAACTCGGAGACCTGTTGGCGGGCTCGCGGCGAGATGTGGGCGACGGACTTGCTGGTTCCCACGCTCAGCTCCTTGGTATAGCCCGCCAGGGACGAGCCACCCGTGATGCGCTCGGTCCAGGCGATGGGACGGGTATTCTTCTCTTCGTGCGACTGGCCGTCTGGGCCCGTCCCGCGGGTGACCACCGTCAGCGTGCCCGTGGTGGTCCAGGCCGAGCCGACCGGGGGCTGGAAGCGGACCTTCAGCCGCGGGGCCGCCGCAGCGATCGCCAGCACGGCGAGGAGCAGCGCGAGCCTCCTCACGGCTTGATGGTGGGACCGATGTTGGAGCCGCCGTAGTGATCCGAGCCATGGATCGACTCGGGGCCGGCGCTCTGCGAGCCGTGGGGGTCGAGGACGATGCGCAGGTTGGGATCGCGGGTGTTGACCAGCACGCTCATGTTGTGCTCGGTTCCACCGCTCAAAAGCCAGCCGGCCGCGCCTCCCACGCCTCCCACGATGGTGCCGGGAATGCCGCCGTAGACCGATCCGCCCACGGCCCCGCCGCCCACGGCGACGAAGGGGGCGACGAACTGGTGGAAAGTGCCGGGCTCGTACTGGTAATGGTGCAGAGTCCATTCCGAGCCGTTGGCGTTGATCTGGTTCACCAGCGTTCGCTCGGCGGCCGCCGACATGTTGGCGCAGCCGCGCTCCATGTTGGAGTTGCCCGACAACGTCTCCCAGGCGTTCATGGCGCCGCCGTTGACATAGCCGTCGACGGCGCGCGGGTTGTTCTGGATGTAGGTGCCCATGCCTTGCTGATAGGTCGTCAGCAAATTGCCCAACTGCACCGCTTCCGACGGGGTCAGCTGGTTGATGGTGTTGGCCAGGGTAGGATCCTTGCCGATGGCGGACGAGAGGTTCGGATTGTTGCCCACGAACCATTCCACGGTCGTGGTGCCGGGGGCCGGCAGGGGCGGCTCGCTGCCCGTGGGCATGAGCATCGGGTCGGTATTGCCTCCGCTATCGTTGCCCGGGGTCATGATGATGGGCTGATAGCCTCCGTCGACCGGACCCGAGGGCGCTGCCGTCCCCGAGGGCATGGAGCCCGTCGGACAGCCATCCATCGGGGGCTGAGCCGAGGAGGAAAGACTGAGCAAACTGACCAGCACGAGAAAACGCGCACGCATTGAATACATCCCCCTTTGAGCAGCTTAAATTCGGCTGCCGCTCGCGGGAGCCCTGCGGCACCGGGCTGAAAAAATCCTGAAAACCATCTATCCCGCAGTTCATATCGTGGAAACATCCCGTTCATCTTCTTTAACACCCCCCTGCATATATTCGGGCACGGAAACCGCCCACCGCCACGGGGGCATATGAAGAGGGAGAATAATTACGTCATCATGATGATTCAGAATCTTAGCAACAGCAGCCTCAGCACCCTGCAACGGCCCACCTCGGCCGGTCAGCCCGCCGCCTCGTCGGCGCCGGCTGACTCGGCGCAGTTGTCCGGCTCCGCGCCGGCAGCTCCGTCGATTAACCTGGCCTCGGTGCTGGCCGCCACGGCCGCCGAGGCCCGCAGCCTGGACACCAAGCTGCCGGAGCACGTCGAGGGCGAAGTCCTCGTCAAGATGAAGCCCGGCCAGGGCCTGGAGGCGATGGAAGACTTCGCCGGCGCCTACGGCGCCAAGGTCGCCGAGCGCATCAAGATGCCCGAGAGCATGATGAAGTCCTTCGGTGGCGAACTCCTCCGCATCCAGCTGCCGGCCGGAATGACCACCGCCGAAGCCATGGCCGCGATGGGCAAGGACAGCCGCGTCGCCTACGCCGTGTCCAACGACATCATGCACACGATGGAGACCGCTCGTGAGGGCGTCAACATCCCCAACGACCTCGACTCCCGCCTGTGGGGCATGAACAACACCGGTCAGGACGGCGGCACGCCCAACGTCGACATCGACGCCCCCGAGGCCTGGAACCTGTCCACCGGTCTGAAGGCTGAGAACGGTGGCCCGATCATCGCGGTCATCGACACCGGCATCGACTACACCCACAGCGAGCTCAAGAACAACGCCTGGACCGCCCCGGATGGCAGCCACGGCTACAACGCCATCAACGACTCGACCGACCCGATGGACGACCACGGCCACGGCTCCCACTGCTCCGGCACCATCGGTGGCGAGGGCAACAATGCCGACGGCGTGGTCGGCGTCAACTGGAACGCCAGCATCATGGGCGTCAAGTTCCTCTCCGCCTCGGGCGGCGGCACCCTGGCCGACGCGGTCAAGGCCATCAGCTTCGCCACCGAGCACGGCGCTCGCATCACCTCCAACTCGTGGGGCGGCGGCGGCTACAACCAGGCTCTGAAGGATGCCCTGGCTGCCAGCCCCTGCCTCCACATCTTCGCCGCCGGCAACGAGTCGAACGACTCCGACGCCAACCCCGGCTACCCGGCCGCCTACGAGCTCCCGAACATCGTGAGCGTCGCGGCTGTCGACCGTCACGGCGCCATCGCCGACTTCTCCAACTACGGCGCCACCTCGGTTGACCTCGGCGCCCCCGGCGTGGACATCTACTCGTCCATCCCCGGCAACAACTACGACAGCTGGAGCGGCACGTCGATGGCAACCCCGCACGTCTCCGGTGTGGCCGGCCTCATCGCCGCGGTTTACCCCGACGCCACCAACGAGCAGATCAAGTCCCGCCTGATGAACGGTGCTCGCCCGCTGGAGAGCCTCCAGGGCAAGACCGTCACGGGTGGCCTGCTGAACGCCGCCAACTCGCTGGACAACGACTCCGTGGCCCCGGCCGCTCCCAACGACCTGCGTGGCGGCAACGTCACCACCAAGTCGGTGGAGCTCAACTGGACCGCCACCGGTGACGACGGCTGGTGCGGTGGCGCTGCCAGCGGCTACAAGCTCGTCTACTCCGACCGTCCCATCGTCGACGGCACGGCCAACCAGGGCGAAGTTTCCTTCGACCAGGCTCAGGCTGTCGCCACCGGTGCCGCCAATGCCACCGGCACGATCGAGTCGGCCACCATCGCGGTGACCCCGAGCGGCCAGGAGCGCACCCTCTACGTCGGCCTGAAGGTCTATGACAACGTCGGCAACCTGTCCGAGATCCGCACCACCCAGGTGACGGTCCCGGCCGCCAGCGTGGCCTTCGAGGACAACAAGGATGCCGCCAACTACACCGCCGAAGGCGCCTGGGGCCAGATGGAAGTCGAGGGCCGCGGCCTGGTGTGGAGCGACAGCCCGAACGGCGAGTATGGCAACGACGAGAACCGTTCGCTGACCTCCAAGCCGATCGACCTCAGCACCGTCAGCAACCCGACCTTGATGTTCGACGCCAAGTTCGACCTCGAGCGTCGCTATGACAACGTCCACCTCGAGGTGGCCGAGGTTCCCGCCGAGGGCGCCGAGGCCCAGTGGAACGAGATCGCCAAGTTCAACGGCACCAGCGACTGGGCCACCCAGAGCGCCGACCTGTCGGCCTTCGACGGCAAGAACGTGCAGATCCGCTTCCGCCTCACGTCCGACGGTTCCGTCAGCAAGGACGGCTTCTCGATGGACAAGCTCGTCGTGGTCGGCGACCCGAAGAGCAACGGCTAGTCCCTGGCCCCTGAGAGGCCCCGAGCTTGCAAGGCTCGGGGCCTTTTTTCGTTTAGAGGAAGAGCGCGACCTTGTCGCCGTTGGTGCGCTTCCAGAACACGACGAAGGCCATCACGGTGGTGAGCGACCAGCACAGTACCTGGGTGAAGAGGGCGAACACCGCGCCCAGCGTGAGCGGGATGAGGGCGCGCAGGTCGCTGCCGTGATACTGATCCATGCTGATGTTGGCCAGGGCCAGAATGGCCACGGTGGCGACCTGGAAGAGGAATGCGACCAGGCAGTTCAGCATGAGCACGCAGAAGATCTTGAGGCGAAAGTTCTCGGTCAGCTCCACCGCGCGCCAGAACGACTGGATCGGACCGCGGTTCTCGAGCACCAGCACCGGCAAATAGGGGTAGGCCCAGATGGCCGCCGGAAAAAGGGCGATCCAGAGAAAGAGAATCCCCAGCGGACCGGCCGCGGCCGAGAGCACGAAGCTCGCCGCCATGAAGGCGCCGCCCAGAAAGAGCAGGCTCCAGGTCAGGCCGATGCCGCGCAGGAAGCCCACGCCGATCAGTTGCGGGATGGGACGCCTGTTGCCGCGCACGGCGTCGACCAGCAAGCAGAGGTGGGAGGACCAGAACGAGCAGCCCAGCACCATGCCGACCGGCACCACCAGCAGCAGGAACCAGGGCGATAGGGCCACCAGCGCGAGAGAGGCGAAAAAGTAGCCGAAACCGGTGAGGCACAGGGCGAGCAGCAGCAAGACCAGGCGGAAGAACGTGCGGAAATAGAGCTCCACGCTCTCCTGGATGAAGCCCAGGAACGAATGGTCCCAGGTGACCTTCTCGACCGGAGCCGAGGCCAGCAATGGGTTGCCGATGGGAGTGTGGGTCGGGTCCGGAAGCTCGGCCTCGCACTCGAAGCAGCGCCCGGCCTCCTCCTGGTTCATCCCCCCGCACCGGGGACAGCGCTTATAGCCCAAGAAGACCTCCGTAGTGACCCTGGACACGCCTTGCCAGGCCGCGCCAGGTGTGCTCGAGAATGCCCGGAGCAGGTTGCAGCGAGCGGGGGTGACGCGCCTGCTCGCGCAGCGCTGCCCGCAAGCCGTCCACCTCCAGCGGCAGGGGGACCTTGCGCAGCCACTCCGCGGGCATCTCCGGCAGCCCCGGCAGGTCGCTGACGACGACGCGGCAGCCCGCCCCCAGGGCCTCCAGAACCACCAGTGGCAACCCTTCCGAGAGCGAGGGCAGGACGAAGACGTCGGCCCGCTGGAACTCCCGGGCCAGCTCGTCGTTGTCGAGCAGCCCCCGGGCGCGCGCGCCGGCGCGCTGACGCAAGACCTCGTCGCCCCCGCCCACCAGCACGAGCTCCAGGTCGTCCACGCCCTCCATCGCGTCGAGCAGCCAGGGCACGCCTTTCGCCTCGCTCAGCTTGCCCACGAACAGCACCCGGGGTTTGCCCGGGGACCGCTCCGGCGGGGGGAGGAAGCGCCGCTCGCAGAATCCGGCTCCGACCACCTCGGTGCGCAGATGAGGAAAGCGCGCCTGGATCTCGAGTCTCTGGGGCTCGTGCAGGGCGAAGGCGGCGCAGAGGCCGCTCAACTCCACGCGCGCGCTCAGGGCCGGCACTTTCTCGTGCTGGCGCAGGCAGGTGCCGTGACAGCTGGCGACCACGCGCGGATGCAGTCGGCTGGCCAGCGAGGTGAGCAACCAGAGATGATGGCAATGGATGACGTCGGGCTGAAAGCGCTCGATGGCGGCTTGCAAAGCTTCGCCAAAGGTCCCCAGGTAGAGCTCGGTCTCGTCGGCCGTAAGGCTGGCGAACGTGCGGCTGGCGTAGGGCATCAGGTCGCTCATGCCGATCTGCCCGAAGGGGAGCTCGACCGTAAAATCGGCCTCGGGATCAGCGGCCAGCACGGCCTGGTCGGCATCGAGGTGCGTTCGGAGCTCCTGGAGGTAGACCCCGGACCCCGTCCGTCCCAACCGCTGGGACAGACAGTGGAGAACCCTCAAGCGGGGCTCGCCAGGAAAGCTTTGTAGGCGGCCATCTGGTCGCCGCCGAGCGGAGCGAGCTGCAGCCCGACCTCGTAGTTGCCGGACGCGTGCAGGCGGCACCAGGCCACGCGCGCCGCCAGACGCAGGGGGGGCTGGGCGGGGAGCTCGAGCTGCACCGAGGAGTGGGTTTCGAGCGGGTCGACGCAGCCGATGCGGAGCCCCGTAACCGAGAGGTCGATTACCACTACCCGGGTCGCCACGGGCGCGATCAGCCCGGCCGGCATGACTCGCTGGATGCGGGCGGCGCGGCGCCGTTCCGACGACTCGCCCACCCACTCCATCAGGTTCACCTCCTCGACCAGCGTGTGGTTGGCGTCGGGGTCGCTGAAACTTGCGTCCTCGCCGGTTTCGCTGATCAGGTAGTCAGCCGGATTTCTGCCGTCTCCCAGGGCCATGCCCGGGATATTTGGGCGGACCGCCCGCACTTACCTTTCGACCACAAACCGGTCGATCTCGCGGCCCAGCGAGGTCAGTTGCCTCATTGTGACGCGCGTGGGCGTAACGTCGCACACGGTAAAGGAATGCTCGTGCGACTCCATCTTGACCGTGTAGGGCTGCAGGACGGGCTGCCCCTCGCTGTCGTGCAGGTAGGCGCCCCCGCCTCCATCCACGAGGTAGATGACGCCCCTGGGGCGGGTGCTTTTCACCCCGTCGAACCCTTTGTCGAGCGCGAACTGGCCGCTGACGGTCCCGTCTGAGAGCGGCCTGGGATTGGCGAACGTCAGCGGTCGCGTGCGCTGGTAGTTGTGCATGTGCCCGGCGAAGACGATGTCCACCTTACCCTGCTCGAAGACCGGCGCCAGCAGACGCATGTGCTGCTCGCGAAAGTGGTGCTCGCCGGAGGAGAACGGCGAGTGGTGAAAGCCGACGAAGCGCCACTTCGCCTTCTGGGCCGCCTTCAGGTCATCCTTGAGCCACTGGCGCAGGGCGGGGCGGCTCCAGTCGTTTTCGGGGTTACTGTCGATCAGGGTCCAGTGCACGTCGCCCACGTCCACCGAGAACGACCCCATTCGCGGATAGCGCGGCCCCGCGAGCTTCGCAAACGCGGCCCGATTCGACGCCGGCTGGTAGACCGGCCGGTCGGTGTCGGGCCCGTTCAGGGGCTGGGACCAGAACAGGAAGTAGGCGTAGCCGTCGGTGTAGGGCTCCCGCTCCGACGGCGGGTTCACGTCGTGGTTGCCGGGAGCCGCCAGGAAGGGCACCGAGCGCAGCAGCGGAGCCCCGGTGGAGGCGCCGGCCTGGCTGCTGTTGTAGACCGGGAAGAAATAGCGCAGATACTCGCTCTGGCGGCCCGCGTTGTAGACGATGTCCCCCAGGATGACGGTGCAGTCGGTTTTCTGCACGGACATCTGGTAGGCGGTCTGCTTCTCCCAGTCGGTGCCGCACGCCGTGTCGCCCACGATGGTGAAGCGGCAGTCGGCGCCGGGGGGTTTGAGGGTTCTGGCTTTGGCGCTGAAGATCGATTTGCCGTCGAGCACGAGCTGGTACTCGAAGGTCTCCTTCAGACCGGTCAGGCTGGTGTGGAAGAGCTGTCCCTGGGCGATGGGGGCGGGAGCCAGGCGCCACTCCTCGGTGCCGGAGCGATACTTCAGCTGGTAGACTCCGGGTCGGGCGCCCCACCAGATCTCCATCGTCTGCGGGGACGGCCGGGGGCCGACCTGCAGGTAGGGAGCGATGAGCAGCGGCCCGCGCTGGGCCTGGGCCACCAGCACGAGCGTCAGGATGAAGGGAAGGATGAAGCGTCGCATCGGGCGGGTAGGCTTCCGCCCCCAGGGCCAGAACCCTGGCAAGCGCAGCACGCAGGGAGCCGAAGTCGACCGTAGTATTAAGTCTTTAAGTTGTTTCATAGTCGGCCCTCGCAAGAAGCTCCGCTGGGCCTCAAACAGTTCCTGGGTGTCTTTGGTTATACGCGCCGG